>NZ_AXYZ01000004.1:0-618686 GCF_000483465.1 Pseudomonas sp. LAIL14HWK12:I7 | reverse complement strand
CGCCCGGCGCTGACGGCCGAGCGCTTCGTGCCGGACCCGTTCAGCGACAACGGCGGGCGCCTGTACCGCACCGGTGACCTGGCGCGTTACAACGCCGACGGCGTGATCGACTACGCCGGGCGTCTCGACCACCAGGTGAAGATCCGCGGGTTGCGGATTGAACTAGGTGAAATCGAAGCGCGCCTGCTGGAATTGCCAGCGGTGCAGGAAGCGGTGGTGCTGGCCCAGGACGGGCCGAGTGGCAAGCAGTTGGTGGGCTATGTGGTACCCGCCGACAGCACGCAAGACGAGGCCGCGTTGCGCGACAGCCTGCGTGAGGCCCTCAAGGCCGGGCTGCCGGATTACATGGTGCCCGCGCACCTGCTGTTGCTGAGCACGCTGCCGGTAACACCGAACGGCAAGCTGGACCGCAAGGCCCTGCCGCAACCGGATGCCAGTTTGCTGCAAGGCGAATACATCGAACCCCAGACCGAAATGGAGCAGCAGATCGCGGCGATCTGGGCAGATGTACTCAGGTTGGAACGCGTCGGCTTGAGTGACAACTTCTTCGAGTTGGGGGGCGACTCTATCGTGTCGCTGCAGGTGGTCAGTCGCGCACGCCTGCAAAACATCCAGTTCACACCCAAGGAATTGTTCCAGGCTCAAACAGTTCAAGGCCTGGCAGCCGTGGCCCGCCGCGCGGCGAGTGCTGTCATCGATCAAGGGCCGGTAACCGGCGTCACGCCGCTGATACCGATTCAGCACTGGTTCTTCGAGGCGGATATTCCTCAACGACACCACTGGAACCAGTCGGTACTGCTGACACCGAGTGAACGACTGGACTCGGATACGCTGGACGCAGCTTTGCTCGCACTGGTCGAGCACCATGATGTACTGCGCTTGCGCTTCGAGTCGAAGGGTGGCGCCTGGCAAGCCGAGTTCCGCGAAGCGCTACCCCATCAACTGTGGACGCGCTCGGCCGTCAATGCAGACGACCTTCAGCCTCTTGTCGAAGAAGCCCAGCGCAGCTTGAGCCTGGAGCAGGGCCCGCTGTTGCGGGCGGTGCTGGCTAACCTCGCCGATGGCAGCCAACGCGTGCTGCTGGTGATCCACCACCTGGTTGTGGATGGTGTGTCGTGGCGGGTGCTGTTGGAGGATTTGCAACAGGCATACCAAGCACTGCGGGCCGGTAATGCGCTGCGCTTGCCGGCCAAGACCTGCGCGTTCAAAGTCTGGGCGGAGCATGTACAGCGTCATGCCACCAGCCCTGAGTTGCAGGCCGAGCTGGGCTTCTGGCAAACACAACTGCAGGGCGCCAATGACGCGCTGCCGTGTGACTACCCGCAAGGCGAAAACCTGCTCAAACATGCGGCGTCGGTCAGCACCAAATTGGACCGCGAGACCACGCGGCAACTGCTTCAGCAAGCCCCGGTGGCCTATCGCACACAGATCAACGACTTGCTGCTGACTGCGCTGGCCAGGGTAGTGGGCCGTTGGACGGGGCGCCCGGACGTGTTGGTGCGCCTGGAAGGCCATGGTCGGGAAGACCTGTTCGATGGCATCGACCTGAGCCGCACGGTAGGCTGGTTTACCAGCATGTATCCGATCACCTTGCGCCCTCACGCTGGCCTGGCCGAATCGATCAAGGCCATCAAGGAGCAATTGCGCGCAGTACCCAATAAAGGGGTCGGGTATGGTCTGCTGCGATACCTGGGCGGGGACAACGCGCGTGATGTGCTCGCGGCGCTGCCCCAGGGGGAAATCGTGTTCAACTACCTGGGGCAGTTCGACGGTAGCTTTGACGGCGAGTCGAGCCTGTTCGTGCCTGCCAAGGAGTACGCGGGTGCTAACCAGGACGCAGACGCGCCATTGCCCAGCTTGCTGACAGTGAACAGCCAGGTGTATGGCGGCGAATTGAAGGTGAGCTGGAGTTTCAGCCGCGAGCGGTTCGACGAGGCGACACTCAAGCAGCTGGCGGACGCGTATGCCGATGAGTTGAGAGCGTTGGTGGCCCACTGCTGCGAACCGTCCCATCGCGGTGTCACACCATCGGACTTCCCATTGGCGGGCCTTACCCAGGCTCAGCTGGACAGCTTGCCGGTTGCAGCTGCGGACATTGCCGATCTCTACCCGCTATCCCCGATGCAGCAGGGCATGCTCTTCCACACGCTGCAGGGCTCGGAAGCCGCGCTCTACATCAACCAGACCGCAGTAGAAGTCGAAGGCCTTGAAGTCGAGCGTTTCATCGCGGCCTGGAACCATGTGATTGCGCGCCATGACATCCTGCGTACCGGCTTCTGGTTGTCTGCCAAAGCAGACCAGCCGCTGCAAGTGGTCCATCGCCACGCCACCCTGCCTGTGCAAGTGCTTGACTGGCGCGGCCGTGATGATACCGCTCAGGCATTGCAAGACCTGGCTGCAAGGGAGGCGGCAGAAGGCTTTGACCTGATGGCTGCACCGCTGATGAGGTTGACATTGGTCAAGCTCGAAGACGCACGCTTGCACCTGATCTGGACACGCCATCACATCCTGATGGATGGCTGGAGCAACTCACGCCTGCTGGGCGAGGTGCTGCAGCATTACCACGGTCATGCTGCCAAGGCGCCGCTCGGCCGCTTCGCTGACTACATCCGTTGGCTGGGCGAGCAGCCGCAAAGCGCGCTCGAGACGTTCTGGGGCAGTAAGTTGCAAGGGCTGGAAAGCCCGACGCTGCTGGCGGGCAGCATAGCGCCACAGCCTGATGCCAAGCAGGTTGGCCATGATGCCCTGTATCTGAAATGGGACCGCCAGCAGACTTCCCGTTTACGCGAACAGGCACAGCGTCTGCGCGTCACCCCGAACACCTTGATTCAGGCCACTTGGCTGTTGCTCTTGCAGCGCTATACCGGGCAATCCACGGTGTGCTTCGGGGCCACGGTAGCTGGGCGGCCAGCAGGTTTGGCCGGCGCCGATGAGATGCTCGGGCTGTTCATCAATACCTTGCCAGTGGTGCAGTCAGCACAACCTCATCACGTTGTCGGTGAGTGGGTACGTCAGCTTCAGGCCTACAACCTGGAACTGCGAGACCATGAACATGCTGCCTTGTCTGACGTCCAGCGTTGGGCAGGGCGCGCGGGGCAACCGCTGTTCGACAGCATCGTGGTCTTCGAGAACTATCCAGTCGATGAGCGTCTGCGCGAGGAAGGGGCTGGCACACTGCGGTTCGGTGAAGTCAGTAGCCGTGACGTGACCAACTATGCCATGGACCTCGCCGTACACCTGGGCGAGACCTTGTCCGTCGAGTTCCTGTACCTGCGAAACCGCTTGACTCATGCGGCAACGGACATGATCCGGGGCAGCTTTGAGCGCTTACTCACCGGGATACTGGATAACCCGAACGCAGCGATAGGCAGCCTGGACATGCTCACGCCGATGCAGTCGCTCAAGGCACGCGAGCGCAACCAACTGCAACCTAAGCAACAGGGCCTGCCGTTGCTGGCTGTGCGCATTGCCCAACACGCGGTAGCCAGGCCGCAAGCTGTGGCTGTCATCTGTGATGGGCAGCAACTGACGTATGCGCAACTGGACGAACGCGCCAACCGCCTTGCGCACCATTTGATCAGCCTGGGCGCGCAGCCTGAAGCGACGGTGGGGGTTGCGCTGGAGCGTTCGGTCGAGACGATCGTGGCCTTCCTGGCCGTGATGAAAACCGGCGCGGCCTATGTACCACTGGACATTGACTACCCGCAGGAACGTCTGCAGTGGATCGTGGAGGATTCGCACATGCACCTGCTGCTGACCAGCAGCAGCCTGCGTGAGCGTTTGGGTGACGTACAACACGTGGTGGCACTGGACCAGTTGTCGCTGTCGCAGCTGCCGTCGACTGCACCCCAGCTTCAGGTACAGGAAGACAACCTCGCTTACCTGATCTACACCTCTGGCTCTACCGGCAAGCCGAAAGGTGTGGCGGTAAGCCATGGGCAAATCCGCATGCACTGCCAGGCCATCGCCCAGTTGTATGAAATGGACGAGGCCACGCGCGAGTTGTTGTTCATGTCGTTTGCCTTCGACGGAGCCCAGGAACGGTGGCTTTCCACCCTGTCCTCCGGTGGTTGCCTGGTGGTTCGCGAGAACCGCTTGTGGACCGCGGAAGAAACCTGGCAGGTGCTGCAGGCACAAAGTATCGATATTGCGTGCTTCCCGCCAGCCTACCTGCAGCAGTTGGCCGAGTTTGCCGAGAGTCAGCCAGAGGCGCCACCTGCGGTACGCATCTATTGCTTCGGCGGGGATGCGGTACCCGATGCCTTGTTCGAATTGGTCAAGCGCACCTTGCAACCGCAGTTCTTGACCAATGGTTATGGGCCTACAGAAACGGTAGTGACGCCGATGCTGTGGAAGGTATCGGCACAGCAGCGTTGCGAGGCGGTGTATGCGCCGATCGGTGATCGGGTCGGCCAGCGCACCTTGCATGTACTCGATGATGACCTCAACCCGCTGCCCGAGGGTGTCGCGGGTGAGCTGTACATCGGGGGCGAGGGTGTGGCGCGGGGTTACCACCAGCGCAGTGCCCTGACGGCCGAGCGTTTCGTGGCCGACCCCTTCGCCGAAGGTTCGCGCCTGTATCGGACGGGGGACCGCGTGCGCCGCCGTGCTGACGGGGTGATCGATTTCATTGGGCGCCTGGACAGCCAGCTGAAGGTGCGCGGCTTCCGTATCGAACCGGGCGAAATCGAAGCGCGCTTGCGTAACCTGGCCGATGTCAGGGATGCCGTAGTCGTGGCGCGTGAGGGCGCTGCCGGCAAACAGCTGGTCGGGTATGTGGTCACCGGTACGGCCGCAACCGATGCGATGCAGCTGCGTGAGGCTCTGCGCGCCGAGCTGCCTGACTACATGGTGCCTGCGCAGTTGGTGCTGTTGCCGACGCTGCCGCTCACACCTAATGGCAAAATCGATCGCAATGCATTGCCTGCCCCTGAGTTTGCAGCACAGCGGCAACGGATTGCACCGCGCAATGCCGTGGAGCAGGCCTTGGTGAACATCTGGCAAGAGGTGCTGGGCGTGCAAAGTGTGGGTGTGGACGACAACTTCTTCGAGCTTGGCGGTGACTCGCTGCGGGTGCTCAAGATGTTGTCGAAGGTCCGCGCCAGCGATGATATTCCGATAGAGCTGAAACTGCGGGACGTCATGGCTAAACCGACCATCGGTGAACTCAGTGGCTATGCCGCCGCCGATGAAAGCCTCGATCCTTTGTTGCTGCTCAACAGCCGGGTGCCCGATGTGGCCCCCCTGTTCTGCCTGCACGCGGGCTTTGGTACGGTGTTCGATTATGAACCACTGGCCCGACGCCTGGAGGGGCGCTGCAGCGTATACGGTGTGCAATGCCGAATGCTGCTCGACCGTGACTGGGTGGACGATTCGCTTCAGTCGATGGCCATCGATTACGCCCAGTACATCCGCCAGAAGCAGCCCGAAGGGCCTTACCGCCTGCTGGGTTGGTCGTTGGGGGGGACGCTGGCCGTGCTGGTGGCCCAGGAACTGGAAAGCCAGGGCCAGCAGGTATCGTTGCTCGGGCTGGTCGACAGCTTCATGCCGGGGACCGAGCCAAATGACGTGCAAGGTGACTGGAGCGATGACCTACGCGGCTTCCTGGGTGTCGTGTTGGGCGTACCCAAGGAACAACTGGCTATTGGCTCAGTGCCAGCCGGTACTGCAACTGCAATGCTGGAGCAGGTGATCGACGAAGTCTGCGCGATGCAGGGTGGGCAGTCAGCGTTTGCCGAAGTCGGCAGCGCTGAATTGGCTCATACATTCATCGTTGCCATGCGGCTGAAGGTGTTGTCGCAAGGGGTCGAGCCGCTTCCGGCCACCCAGGCATTGGCATCGTGCTGGTGGGCAGGCGGCAGCGTGAGCCCTGCCTGGACCCATGCCTATGCTGAAAGCAACGCTGTCTCAGCTGGCCACTATGACATCCTCAAGCATGCAGAGGTGATCGAGAGCCTGGTGGCTAAGTTGAGGGAGGTGGATACGGTCGCGTAACAACGGCCTTGTAGAAGTACCAAGAGGGGCTATCCGTACGGGATAGCCCCTTTTTGTATGCAGGCGTAAATGGCGCTCGCCTTCGCAAAGGCTGGGCATGAAAAAACGGCGCTCCGGTTAGGGAAGCGCCGTTATCAACAGGCCTGTCGTATGCACCGTGGCCGGCTAGACCCGCCTGGCTAGATGAACGCCATCAGAAGTCGTAGCGCAGGTCGAGCGTGGCATTACGCGGTGCACCATAGTGGCCATAACTGCCGGCCATGCCAGAGTAGTACTTTTCGTCGAACAGGTTGTTCACATTCAGCGTTGCCGCCAAGTGGTCGGTGACCTGGTAACGCGCCATCAGGCTGGCCACGGCATAGTCGTCATCCTTGACCTTGGCATTGTTGAAGTTGGTGAACGTCAACGCTTTGCTGGAATCCCAGTTGACGCCACCGCCTACGGTCAGCTTGTCCCAGTTGCCCTGGAAGCGATAAGTGCTCCACAGGCGGAACGTGTCCATGGGCAATTGGGTCGTCAGACGGTCGCCGTCGGCGTTCTCGGTACGGGCATGGCTGTAGCCGGTTTGTACATTCCAGCCAGGCGCGATCTCACCCGCGATTTCAAACTCAAAGCCCTTGGTTTTCGCGCCGTCTACGGCACGGTACGCCTGGCCATTGGTTGGTGTGAGTTGGCCCGGATCAATTTCAGCGAAGTTGTCCCGCTCTACCATGAACACGGCGGCGCTGGTATTCAGGCGGCCATCGAAGAACTCGCCTTTCCACCCCAATTCGTAGTTCTTGCCGACCACAGGCTCGAGTACCTTGCCGTCTTTGTCCATCGACGTCTGCGGCTTGAAGATGTCGGTATAGCTGACATAGACAGACTGTTCAGGGGTCAGGTCGTAGACCACACCGGCATAGGGGGTTACCTGGCCGGTTTCACGCATCTTGCTGACCGTGTTGGTGTTGGCAATCAGCGAGGTCAGGTCGGAGTCGTAAGTGTATTGCGAAACCCGTGCACCCAGCAGCAGGTGCAGGTCATCGGTAATGTTGAAACGGTTGGCCACGAAGTAACCGCTTTGTCGTGTCTTGATGTTGAAAATCAGAGAGGGCCGGTAGCCGTCGCGGGCCAGGTAGTTATCCCAGGTGTAGAAATTGAACGTGGCGATACCACCGGTCTGCGAGTGGTGGTCGTTTTCATATTCGGAATAGTTGTACCCCACGACCAAGTCGTGGGAACGGCCGAACAGCTCGTAAGTGCCGGCGAGGTTGACGTCCAAGCCCTTCTGGGTTTGATCGGCGGAAATCTTTGCCCGTTCGGCGCTTGCAGCGCCGGTTTCCTCGTTCAAGTACGTGACCCCGGACGTGCTGCGGTACCAGCCCAGGTCAGCATCGCGATCGACGTCCATGTAATTGGCCACCACCCTGAGCTTCCAGTCGTTGACCAACTGCTGCTCCAAGGTCGCCGTGTAGTTCATGGTCTCGAAATCATCGTACATCCACCGAGCGCCGGAGCTGGTGGATCGTGAGAAATCGGTTTGCTTGCCATTGGTGAACAGCAGCGGGACACCCGGCGCGCCCGTCGATTTGTACTTCTGGTAGTCGACACCAAAACGCACGAGGGTCGTGTCGGTCAGGTCGGCTTCGACGACGCCGTAGAGGATTTCCCGCTTCTGGTCATACCAGTCCATGAACGTGTGGTTGTCTTGCTTGGCCGCAACCATGCGCCCTCGGACGTTACCTGTTTCTGTCAGTGGGCCGGAGACATCGACTTCGCTGCGGTAGTTATCCCAGGATCCAACACTGCCCTTGACATAGGATTTGAACTCGCGGGTCGGCTTCTTGCGGATCAAGTTGATCACGCCGCCAGGCTCGCCGGCACCGGTCATCAGGCCCGTGGCGCCACGGACGATCTCGACCCGGTCATACAAGGCCATGTCCAGCAGCGTGCTGGGCATGTTGCGCGTCTGGTTTTCCTGGCTGGTATTGACGCCGTCGAACTGGTAGGTATCGATGGCACTCCCGCGGGCGTAGATGTTGAAGCGCTCCCCGCCATCCTGGGACATGGTGATCCCTGGGGTCTCTTTGAGCACATCGGTGATGGCGCTGAGGTGTTGATCATCCATGCGTTGACGCGTCATCACGGTGACCGATTGAGGCGTTTCACGAAGCGACAGGTTCATCTTCGTGGCTGTACTGGTGATACCTGTGGTGTACGAACCGGTGCCTTCGGTAGTAGCGCCGAGGCCCACGCTATTGACGTTGGTCGCCGAAAGCTCGACCTGGCCTTCCTTTGCGGCCGAACTCGCGGTCACCGTCGCCGAGTTGCCATCGATCTGGTACCTCAACCCCGTCCCTTGCAAGAGGATGCGCAGCGATGACGCCAGGTCATGGCGCCCCTTCAGTGCCGAAGAACGCAGCCCGCTGATATCTTGTGGGCTGTACAGCAGTTGAGTATCCGTCTGCTTGGCCAGCGCCTGCAGCGCCGAGTTCATCGACTGCGCGGGAATATCCAGGGTCCATTCCTGTGCCTGCACCTGTGCAACCAGCGCAGAGGACAGCGCCAGGCCCAGGCCAATGCGTGACAGCGCACGCTGGGGGCGAAGGGAATGACGAATCAATAAGGCTTTGGCAAGCGGGTTGAGCGCACTGGGCAATGGCATGGACATCTGTTGCGTTCTCGTTGGCAGAGGGGTTTTTTCTATGTGCTGTATGTGACGCAGCACCTGTGAAAAACCGGAACGATTCTTATTGACTGTTTTTCCGCAGGTGCTGTTAACCGCGTCACAACGTTCAGAGTTCGCGGGCTACGCGAAAGCCGAGGAAGTCGCCACGGGTGGTCTTGAGGCGGTCGTTGCGGTTGGCCGAGCGCGAGAAGATCGGTGGCTCGCCCCAGTCGTTGCCGCGCATGTGCGCGCGGATGCACTTGGGGTCCTGGATCCAGGCGCTGCCGTCGGTAGGGGCGCCTTCGTAGCTTTCGTGGTAGCAGTCGGCGACCCACTCGTAGACGTTGCCGTGCATGTCGTACATGCCGAAGGCATTGGCCGGGTAGCTGCCCACGGGGGCGGTGAAGGTGTAGCCGTCACGGGGGCCGTAGGTGTTGGCGTGCTTGCTGATCTCGTACTTTCCCGGCGCGTCGAACGGGAAGGGGAACGGGCCGGTAGAACCGCCGCGGGCGGCGTATTCACGTTCAGCCTCGCTGACCATGCGGTAGGGCTTGCCGGTTTTTTTTGCCAGCCACACGGTGTAGGCCTGGACTTCGTCGTAGTCGACGCACACCGCAGGTTGGCGGGCCGTTTGTTTGTAGGTGGGCTTGCTGGCTTCGCACCAGCGCCCGGGGCGGTCGTCGCCGCTCTTGATGACGGTGCCGGTGGCCTTGATGTAGGCGTCCAGCTCGCCGGCGGTGACTTGATAGCGGCTCATCGCGAAAGGCTTGGCGAAGGTCACGGTGTGCAGCGGGCCTTCGTCGGGCTGGCGGCCGGCTTCGTCATCGGGTGCGCCCATCACGTAGCTGCCGGCGGGCAGTACCACCATTTCTGGGCAGTCCTTGCAGTCCTGGAATACATCACCTGGCTTGGCCGCGTGGGCGTAGGCGCTGACCAGCAGCAGGCAGGTGATCTGGGCTGGCCGGTAGAGCCAGGCTTTTGCGTTCATGAGTGGTCCTCGGAGCGGGTGAATGCGTGCGGTGTTTCGCATTCAGACGAGCCAAGGCGGTGAAAAATTAACCAACGGCCGCGCCTACAAAGGTCGGTTTAGCCAGTTGCCAGCCAGAAAACGCCGGGCTATAGTCCAGGCCATTGATCTCATCCTGAAGACCTGTTCATGCCAGCCATCCCTTCTACCTCATGCTTTGCCTTCGCGCCAGTCGCGGGCGAGGTCGTGCGTGGAAGCCAGCAGCCGGCCATGATCAGTCACTACCCACCACCTGTCAGTGGCGTTGTAGGCGGCGTAGCTCCGCCTCTTTGCGTGGTCGTGCTGGGCTGATCGGCTTCTGGCCGCATCCCACCGCACTCGCAACCTACTGAACACGGTCGGCTACTTCCCTCGCTGAAGCGTACGCCCTCCGTTCGGCTCATTCGCCCGAAAGGTGGCAATACATGTCTGTCATTTCCAAAGCATCCGTGGCCTCGGCGGCCACCACCAGCCTGTTCGTCTTGCTGTGGAGCAGCGGTGCAATCGTCTCCAAGCTGGGCCTGGCGCACGCCAGCCCGTTCGCTTTCCTGTTATTGCGCTCGGCGCTGGCCCTTGCGGGCCTGTTGATGATCGGCCCCTTGTTGGGCCTGCGTTGGCCGCGCAGTCGTGGGGCGGTGCTGCGCGCCCTGGGCACTGGCTGCGTGTTGTTGGGGGCCTACCAGATCTTCTATCTGCTGGCGCTCAATACCCATGTCACCCCTGGCGTGATGGCCACGGTGATGGGGGTGCAACCGATCCTCACCGTAGTACTGATGGAGCGTCGTCGTTCCTGGAGCCGGCTGTTCGGCCTGGGGCTGGGCCTTGCTGGCCTGGTGATGGTGGTCTATCAAAGCATCAACCTGGGTGGGGTGTCCCTGGCCGGCATGCTGTTCGCGCTGCTGGCGCTGGGCAGCATGACCTTGGGTTCGATCCTGCAGAAACGCATCACCGACAACCCCATGGGCACCTTGCCGTTGCAGTACCTGGCAGGGTTTGCCCTGTGCGCGCTGTTCGCCCCCTTGCAGCCGTTGCACGTGCAGTGGACCGGCGGCTTCGTCGGTGCACTGCTGTGGATGGGGCTGGTGGTGTCGTTGCTGGCCACCCTGCTGCTGTATCGCCTGATCGCCAAGGGCAATCTGGTCAATGTCACCAGCCTGTTCTACCTGGTGCCTGCGGTGACTGCGGTGATGGACTTCCTGATCTTCGGTAACCGTTTGGCAGCGCTGAGCCTGTTGGGGATGGGGCTGATCGTGGTGGGCTTGCTGTTCGTGTTCCGCAAGCCGGCTGCGCGGTTGGCGGAGGCGTAAGCGTAGCGCTCTAGCGAAACTCTTCGGGGATGGTGTGCCGCAGCACGCCTTCCTCGAAGTCCAGCAGGTCGGCTTCGCGTTGGGTCAGCAGGTAGTAGAGCAAGGTGTCGAGCGCGCGCTGCGAGGGGACTTCGACGGCAAGCATCCTCACCGCCTGTTCTGCTTCGCAGTTGCAGCCGAAGTCTTGCAGGGCTGCGCGCACCTGGTCGAGGGTTTCCGGTGGCTTGACGATCACCCGGAACACCGAGCGGCCGCTGCTGATGCGCAAGCTGTCGAACCAGGTTTCACCGCTGTCCTCCCGCGTGTCGATGATGTCGCCCGGCGCAATGCCGTAGACATAGAACGGGATGCCATCGACTTGGTAGCCGCCGTCGACTGCCTTGGCCCACAGGCCCTCGACCGAGGCCGGCGGGTAACCGTCTGCGTCCTGCACCAGGCGAAACAACACCTTCTTGTATGCACTGTTCATCGTGTGCCCCGCTTCAATGGCGCGTCGGCCGCAGCACCAGCCACAAGGCCGCGCCAATCAGCACACCGCCGTACAGGTGCGCCATCGACAGCGGTTCATCCAGCAACCATGCCCCCCACAATACGCCGAATACCGGGATCAGGAAGGTCACGGTGCTGGCTTTGACTGGGCCGATTTCTTCGAGCAGGCGGAAGTACAGGATGTAGGCGAATGCGGTGCACAGCAGGCCCAACCCGAGCAGCGACAGCCACACCTGCCAGCCGCCCCAGCTGGCAGGGGGCTGAACCAGGGCGCTCCAGGCGAACAGCGGGCTCAGCAGGAGCGTAGCGCCGAGCATGCTGCCCAGGGCCGAGAGGCGGCTGTCCAGGCCGCTGACCCAGCGGCGGGCGAGAAAACCGGCGAAGCCATAACAGGTGGTGGCCGCCAGGCAGGCGAGGGCGCCTTGCAGCAAGGCCAGGTCCAGCGCGACGGGGCCAGCGCCGCTGAGGACGCCGACGCCGAACAGGCCCAGGAAGATGCCGCAGAGCTTGGGCAGGGTCATCGGTTCACGGAAGAACAGCACGCCGATCAGTACGCCCATCAGCGGTGTGGTGGCGTTGAAAATCGCCGAGTAGCCAGCTGGCAGTACTTGCGCGGCCACGGAGTAGAACGTCGCCGGGATGCCCGAGTTGATCATGCCCAGCACCAGGCAGGCGCCGAGCTTGCCTTGGAAGTCCCAGCGTACCCGCGCGGCGGCGACGATGGCGACCAGGCCCAGGCAGGCGATCGACACGCGGAAAAACGCGGTCGGCACGGTGCCGAGTTCGGGGGCGATGATGCGCATGAACAAAAAACTCGCCCCCCAGACAGCGGCAAGGGTCAGCAGGCGGGCTAGGGCAATGGGGGTCACAACGGTCTCCGGGTTTCGGGCAGGGCGCGAGTTTACGCCAGGGGGGAGTGGGATTCTTGTGCTTTCTTGCGCTGTGAATCTAGGCGGGCTGTGGACCGGCTAAGCTGTATCTCTCACCCTGCACCGAGATGCCCTGCATGTCCCAGCACTGGCCTGCCAGCGAAATCGCCCAGATGATCCTCGATGGCTTCGATGACTACCGCGAACACTTTCGGCGCATCACCCTCGGCGCCCGTGAGCGCTTCGAGCAGGCGCGCTGGCAAGACATCCAGCGCGCAGCGGCGGCGCGTATCAACCTCTATGAAGAAAAGGTGGCCGAGGCCAACGGCCGGCTACGGCAGAGCGTTGCCGATGAGGTGCTGCTGGATGTGGAGCAGTGGCCGCTGGTCAAGAGCGCCTACATCCACCTGATCGACCCACGGCTCGACGACGAGTTGTCCGAGACCTGGTACAACTCGCTGTTCTGCAGCCTGTTCAGCCATGACCAGATCAGCGACGGCTGCATGTTCATCCACACCACCCGGCCTTCCATGCGCAGCCACGAGCGCGCGGCGCAAACCCGCACCTATCAGCTTGAGGACGGGCTCAAGGGCCTGCTGCGGGCGATCTTCGCCGATTACCCGTTCGATGTGCCCTATGGTGACCTTGAGGGCGACCTGACGCGGCTGGAAGAACAACTGCGCGAATGCCTGCCGGACTGGGTGTGCAAGGACCCGGCCCTGGCGGTCGAGCTGTTTTCGCCAGTGTTGTACCGCAACAAGGGCGCTTACCTGGTCGGCCGCCTGTACACCCGCGACGAGCAGTGGCCGCTGGTTATCCCTTTGTTGCACCGCGAAGGCCATGGCATCGAGGCCGATGCGCTGATCACCGACGAGGCGGAGGTGTCGATCATCTTCTCCTTCACCCGCTCTTACTTCATGGTCGATGTGCCGGTGCCGGCGGAGTTCGTCAACTTCCTCAAGCGCATCCTGCCCGGCAAGCACATTGCCGAGTTGTACACCTCGATCGGTTTCTACAAGCATGGCAAGTCGGAGTTCTACCGGGCGCTGATCAACCACCTGGCCAGCAGTGACGACCGCTTCATCATGGCGCCTGGGGTGCGTGGGATGGTCATGAGCGTGTTCACGCTGCCGGGCTTCAACACCGTGTTCAAGATCATCAAGGACCGTTTCTCACCATCGAAGACCGTTGACCGCGCCACGGTGATCGACAAATACCGCCTGGTGAAAAGCGTCGATCGGGTAGGGCGCATGGCCGATACCCAGGAGTTCGCCGATTTTCGCTTTCCGCGCAGCAAGTTCGAACCAGAATGCCTGGCCGAGCTGCTGGAAGTGGCGCCGTCCACGGTTGCCCTGGAAGGCGACACGGTGCTGATCCGCCACTGCTGGACCGAGCGGCGCATGACGCCCCTCAACCTTTACTTGGAGCACGCCAGCGAAGGCCAAGTGCTCGAAGCGCTGGAAGATTACGGCTTGGCCATCAAGCAACTGGCGGCGGCGAACATCTTCCCCGGCGACATGTTGCTGAAAAACTTCGGCGTCACCCGCCATGGCCGGGTGGTGTTTTACGACTATGACGAAATCTGTTTTCTGACCGAGGTGAACTTCCGCCATATACCGCCAGCGCGCTACCCGGAAGACGAGATGTCAGGCGAGCCGTGGTACTCGATCGGGCCGCATGACGTGTTCCCCGAAGAGTTCCCGCCGTTTCTGTTTGCCGATATGGGCCAGCGGCGTTTGTTCAGCCGCTTGCATGGCGAGTTGTATGACGCGGATTACTGGAAGGGTTTGCAGGCAACGATTCGCGACGGGAAGGTGATCGATGTGTTCCCGTATCGGCGTAAGGTGCGGTAACCGCTGGGGCTGCGCTGCGGCCGCAAACTATCAGCGCCACGCACGTCTGGGGTTTCAGCCCTTCAGGCACTTCAACTCGCTGAAATCGGTGCGCACCTTGCTCAGTCGCGCCTGCAGTAGCTGACGCTGCTCCGGGGTGCTCAAGTGCATCAGGTCGACCAGCAACCTGCGTGCTTGCAGCTCGGTGTTCTGGTAGGCGATGCGGTACTCCGGCGTCCACAGGCTCTCTTTGCGCTGCAGCAACTGCGCCAGGCGCGGTTCGAAGCTGGCATCGCTGCGTTTGTCCATTGCCAGCACCAGCTGTTGCTGCCAGTGGGCACGGTTGGCGATCCACTGGCGGTTCTGATCGCCCAGCGCCTGTGACCAGCTCAGCACACGTAGCCGTTGCGCTGCATTGAGCTCACCCAGCCAGGGCGTCAGGCGTTTTTCCATGCGCTCGGCGCGGCGGGCAATCTGCTTGGGCAAAGGCGTATCGACATACTGCTTTTGCCGTTCGCTGATGTCGTCGCGGAACGCCTCGCGCATTTCCGCCACCTGCGCGTCGCTCATGCCACGCAGCAGTTCGGTGGCGGAGGGGGTGATTTCTTCGGCAACCCGGCCAATCGCCTCGCGCGCTTCGCGGGTGCGCTGCTGCAACGCCTGGTCGGTCACCTGGTCTTCGGCGACCATGGCCCGCACCCGGTCCAGCCAGTCGAGGTAACTGGGCAGTTGGGTTTTGCAATGCCAGGCCAGATGCTGCCTGAGCCGCTCGTCGAGCAGCACCTTTTGGTCGCGGTTCATGTCCAGGTAGTCACCGAGCGACCACGGCACCAGGCGGTCCAGGTTGCGGTAGGCCAGGTCGATGCGGCTGCACGCGACCAGGGCCAGGGCGAGCGCGACGGTGATGAGCAGGGGCTTGAGCAGGCGTCGAGGCATGTGCTGATCCTTGCAGTGGCTGGCCAGTCGGTAGACGCAAGGGGGAAGATGACGGTTCCACCGAATCAGCGGTCGGGCAGTACGGTGGCTTCAGGTGTAGAATAGCCGTCTTGTCTTGAGGAACATCGGAAATGGCTCTGCTTGGGCGTTACAACAGTTTGCAAATCGTTAAACACGTGGAATTCGGCCTCTACCTGGACGGCGGCGCCGATGGCGAGATCCTGCTGCCGGGGCGTTACATCCCGAAGAACGCCGAGACCGAGGTAGACGATTGGTTGAACGTGTTCATCTACCTGGACAGCGAAGACCAGCTGATTGCTACCACCGAGAAGCCGAAGGTGCAGGTCGGTGAGTTCGCCAGCCTCAAGGTCAAGGACATCAATGGTGCCGGTATCTTCCTCGACTGGGGCCTGTCCAAGGACTTGCTGATGCCTTACTCGGAAGAGTTGCGGCCACTGAAGATTGGCGACTACTGCGTGGTGCACGCGTACCTCGACAAGCGTACCCGCCGCATCACCGCGACCGCGCGCCTGGACCGCTACCTGGACCGTACCCCGGCCGATTACCAGGTCGGCCAGCCGGTTGAGCTACTGGTGGCCGGCGAGACGCCGATGGGCTTCAAGGCGATCATCAACAACCGCCACTGGGGCCTGATCCACAAGAACGAGGTGTTCAAGTTCCTGCGTTCGGGGATGCACGAGAAGGGCTTCATCAAGGAAATCCGCCACGACGGCAAGATCGCCCTGAGCCTGCAACCGGTGGGCGCTGCCCTGGCTGACAGCCTGCAGGAGCAGATCATGGCGCGCCTGGACGCCGAAGGCGGTGTGCTGCCGGTGTGCGACAAGAGCGACCCGGCAGTGATCACCAAGCTGTTCAACGTCAGCAAGGGCAACTTCAAGAAGGCCATTGGTGCGTTGTTCAAGCAAGGCCGCATCGTCATCCATGACGATCGCATCGAGCGGGTCTGATCAGGCCTGCACGAACGTGCGGAAGTCCAGCTGCTCGCCACCCGGGCGGGTGTCGCGCAGCAGCGAGTCGCGGTCAGCGCTCAGGGCCAGGCTGATGGTCGAACGGCGTTTGCCTGGCTTGCGCACTTCCATCTGCTCCAGGTGAGCCTTGAGGAAGTTGGTCGGTACTTTCAGGTGCTGCAGCTCATCGCTGTCCGGGGTGTGCAGCAGCAGGTTGACCCAATCGGGCTGGCCTTTGCCCAACAGCGCCACTGGCACTTCGAACCACCACAGGTTGCGTTTGGGGTCGAGGATGGCGAACAGGGTGTTGCTGCTGGTCAGCACGGGCCGGGCCAGTGCTTCATTGCGCCGGGCGATGGCGGCGGGTTTGTCGAGTTTCATGCAGGTTCCTGCGGGTTGACGCGTAATAAGGCCTGCATTGTGAGGGGTGGCGGTTAGCGGGGCAAGGTTTGCCATACGCTTTGCCTGCGCCGGCCTCTTCGCGGGCTTGCCCCGCGAAGAGGCCATTTGCCTCAGCGACTCACCGGCCGGCTCAACTCGGAAGTGGCCCCATCGGCAGTGGTCACCGTCGCGGTAAAGCTACGCAACCCGCCGATATTCTCCAGGGGATGTGCAAACCGCGCCTGCCCCTGGGCATCGCTGTTCACCAGCACTTCCCCAAGATACTGCTCCGCTTCGCTGCCCGCAGCCTGCGCATTGCCGAACAACTCGACGCGCAACAGGCTCGACGCCGGCCCCTGCACCTCGCCGCGAATCACATTTCCCTCAAGCGCAATCAGCCGAGGTGGCTGCTGGTTGTGGTTAGGCAACGGTTGGCAAGGCTTGGGTTCGCCCTTGGCATCGCAGATGATCGCTTGGTCCTTCTTCGCCAGCTCCGCACCCACCCCGCGCGACCCTACATACAACGCATGCGCCTGCGCTGGCACGCCGAAGACGATGGCGCCGGTGCGCTGGTTTGGCACGCAGGAGCCACCGGCCTCGCAGCGGCGGATGTCCTGGCTGTTATTCCAGATGCGGTTGGCGCTCAGGCGTGTGGCGGTGACGCTCGGCTCTGGGCGCAAGGCCACGCCGATGCGGTTACCGTGGATCAGGTTGCCATCGAGGATGTTGCCCTCGCCGGTGACGCTGACGCCGATCGAGTTACCGGTGAAGGTGTTGGCGCCCAGGTAGTTGCGGTTGCCCCAGTTGATCTGCAGGCCGTCCGAGTAGTGCTCGAAACGGTTGCGCACCACTGTGTTGTCATTGCCCAGCAGAATCTCGATGCCCTGGGACGGCTCGGGGTTGGCCGGTGTGGAGCGGAACAGGTTGTCCGCCACCAGGTTGAAGGCCGCACCACGCGTCAGCTCCAGGCCGTCGCCGTTGTCGATCAGCTGGTTGCGCAGCACCTTGTTGTTGACCGTGCTGGTGGCGGTGGGGTTACCGGCGCCGTCGTCACCGGTGAGCATGATGCCGGCACCGCCTTTGTTGGCGACGACGCGGTTGTCTTCGATGACGTTGCCGCTAGCGCGGTTGACCAGGATGCCGATGCAGAAGTTGCGCACTTCCAGGCCGCTCAGGTGCACGCCCTGGGTGTCGCGCAGTACCAGGCCCGGGTGGGTTGTGGTGCGTACGTTGGTGCCGAACTGGCCGGGCAGGGCGCCGGGGCAGGTGTGCACGCCCTGGTCTTTGATATAGCCCGAGCCGTCGATGGCGATGTACTGGCCGTCGCGGGCCCAAGCCAGGCCGGTAATGCTCACCGGGCCTTTGATTTCAGGCAGCGCGCGCGTGGGTTTAATCACATAGGGCGCCTGGCCCACCGCGGCAATCTCGATGCGGTAGTGGCCGGGGTTCTGGTTGCTGGTCTCGATCGCCCAGCGCAGGCTGCCGGGTTGGCCGTCATCGGCATAGCGCTCGACGCGCAGGGCTTCGGTGACGGCCGGCGAGGCGGCGAGGGCAGGCAGGGGGAGCAGTGGCAGCATGGCCACGAGCACAGGCATCAAACGCATGGGGCGGGTTTTCCGATAAGTCGTTGTTTTTATTGCAGGCGGTCGTATGCGGGGATTCTAGGGCAGGCAGTCGGCCCTGCGCAGGTGGTTGGCGGGAATTGGTGCGGTATTCGCCCGCAGATTTGCCGCTCGGCTTGATCGTGGCAAATTGGTTGAAACTCTTGCGAAGGGCCTCAGGTCCACAGACTGTCGACACGGTTCACGTGTCTCCATTTGCAGGAGTTTTGCCATGAGCGGTACTAAAGACAAAGCGAAAGGCTTGGCCAACGAAGCAATCGGTAACGTGAAACAAGGCGTCGGCAAAGTGACCGACAATGAAAAGCTCAAGGCCGAAGGCAAGGCGCAGGAACTGAAGGGTGAAGCCCAGCAGATCAAAGGCAATGTGAAGGACGCTGTGAAAAAGCCTTGATGCATCCTGCCCTGTTCGCCAGGGTATAGGCGTCGCCCTGTAGGAGCAGCCTTGTGCTGCGAAGAGGCCAGTGATAGCAATGAATATTATGTAAGTTGCTACCGGCCTCTTCGCAGCGCAAGGCTGCTCCTACAAGGATTATGTTTAATGTAGGCATTTTCTTTTAAACCCTCGGGAGCAGCACAGCAACGGCGTGGTCTATTAGACTTGTCTGTTGTATCGATCGAGCGGCGAAAGGAGACGCTATGATTTTTTCCGCCCTGCAAGGTTTGCCCTTGCACCGCGTGCTGGTGCGCACCGTCAAAGAGTTTCTTGACGACGAGATGTCCACCTATGCGTCCGCGCTGGCCTACCAGATGCTGTTTTCGCTGTTCCCCTTCCTGTTGTTTCTGATTGCCTTGATCGGCTTTCTGCATTTGCCAGATTTCTTCTCCTGGTTGCGCCTGCAATCAGAATTGGTGCTGCCGCCCCAGGCTCTGGAACAGGTGAACCCAGTGATCGACCAGTTGCAACAGTCCAAGGGTGGGCTGTTGTCGGTGGGTATCGTGATTGCCCTGTGGACAGCCTCGGCAGGTGTGCGGCTGATGATGAGCGCCATGAACGCCGCCTACGACGTACCCGAAGGCCGCCCAGTATGGAAGCGCATTCCGCTGTCCATTTTCTACACCGTGGGCATCGCCGTCATGCTGCTGGCCGCCGCCGCGTTGATGGTGCTGGGGCCGCAGGTGATGGAGTGGATTGCCGCCCAGGTCGGCATGCAGGAAGTCATCGTCACGGTGTGGACCATTCTGCGCTGGCCGGCGATCATCATCCTGATGATGGTGGCGGTGGCGTTGATCTATTACGTGATGCCCGATGTTAAGCAGAAGTTTCGCTTCATCACCCCAGGCTCGGTGCTGGCCGTGGTGGTGTGGATCGTCGCCTCCCTGGGCTTTGCCTACTACGTGAAAACCTTTGCCGATTACAACGCCATGTATGGCAGCATTGGTGCAATCATAGTGCTGTTGCTGTATTTCTACATTTCTGCAGCCGTGCTGTTGCTTGGCGCGGAAATGAACGCCGTGATCGAACACATGTCGGCCGAGGGCAAGAACCCTGGCGAAAAGGATTTCGACGGCGATAAGCCCAAGGAAACCATCACTGTGCTCGGCCATGAACACCCCGTCGAGCCGCAAACCACCGAGCCGAATCCCCGATGATCCGTGACATTCTCAAGATGGGCGACGAACGCTTGCTGCGCATCGCCCCGCCCGTGCCCCCGCAGATGATCGGCAGCGCTGAACTGCAGCAACTGATCGACGACATGTTCGAGACCATGCGCCATGTCGGGGGAGTGGGTTTGGCTGCGCCGCAGATAGGCATCGACCTGCAACTGGTCATCTTCGGCTTCGAACGCAGCGAGCGTTACCCGGATGCCGAACCGGTGCCGCAGACCATCCTGCTCAACCCGCTGATCACGCCGATGTCGAGCGAGGTCGAGGACGGTTGGGAGGGCTGCCTGTCGGTGCCTGGCCTGCGCGGTGTAGTACCGCGTTATCAGCACATTCGCTACGAAGGCCTCGACCCTCAGGGCAACCCGATCAACCGCTTTGCCGATGGCTTCCATGCGCGTGTGGTGCAGCACGAGTGCGACCACCTGATCGGCCGGCTGTACCCCTCGCGCATCCAGGATTTCGCCAAATTCGGTTACACCGAGGTGCTGTTCCCCGGGCTGGACGCGAGCGACGACTGATCGCGCACCAAGGCCACCAGGCGCTTGCTGCGTTGGTAGCGCTGCAGGCGCGCGGCCAAGGGCTCGGGTAGCGTTTGCGACTCGTCGAAGCCCAGGCGCTGGTAAAAGGGCACAAGGTCGGGGTGGCAAAACAGCCAGGTCGGCCCAGCCGCTTGCGCCAACGCACTGTCGATCAGCCGCCCGGCGACACCCTGGCCACGCTGTGGCGGGGCGACGAACAGCCCGGTCAGCCAGAAGCCATCGCCGACAGCGGTCAGGCTCATGCCTGCAATGATGCCGCTGGCCCGCGCCACCCACAGTGCAGCATCACGTGCTGCGCGCATGGGGGAGCCGTGCTGGCGGTAGAAGTGATCGAGCAGGCGACGCTCCGTGTCCGACAACTCGGAGCAATGCAGATAATCAGAAATGGCGTGTATCCCGTGTTTAAACAGCCAAGTTGGGCAGGTACGTGCCAGAGGCTCTAGCCCAATATTCCTAACCCATTATGTCGCAGATTGTTGCAAAACCGGCAAGGGTGAATATCCGACTTCGGGGTTCAACTATTGCAAACCGGGAGTAGACTTTTACTCATCCCACCAGCAGTACGACGAAGCGGGATCGGTACTTCGTGTCATCTTTGCAGTCGATGACAACTTCTCCGCGCCAGTGACGGCATTAGAAGTCAATCGATCAGCTTGATTGCGTTATAGGCAAACCCACATGAAACCATTACTGATTCTTGCATTGGTCGGTATGTCCTCGTTCGCCCTCGCCGATGAGGTCAAACCTGTCTCCAACGAGCCCGTGGCCCAGCAATACGACTACTCCATGAACCTGGATATCAAACGGGTCATCAACCTGTCGACCATCCCCAATGTGTGCGAAGTAGTGCCTGCGACCATGACCTACGAAGACCACCAAGGCCAGGTGCACACCATTCAGTACCGCGCCATGGGCGAGGGTTGCCAGCAGGGTTGATACTGCAACGCCAACCGCCTCTTCGCGCCGAGCCGTCGCGAAGAGGTGGCCAGGCCGGCCTCGGTGTCATGGGCTGGACAGTACCTGGCGCACCACCTCCAGCCCGCGTTTCAGCTCGGCCCGGCTAGCCGCCGCCGACAGGCTGATACGCACAGCCTGCACCTCGGTCGCACCAATGGCGAAGACACTGGCCGGGACGATTTCCACACCCTGCTCGCGACACCGTCTTACCACCCCCTCCGCACCCTGCGGTGTGGCCAACCATGCGTGAGGCGAAGGCTGCGCTGTGTTGTACAGCCCATCGCCCAGCAGCCTTCGCGCAAGGCGCCAACGCTCGGTAATTTCCGCCCGCTGCCAGGCCAGCCGCCGCGCAGCCGTACCGTCTTCGATCCACTGGCAGGCGATGTGCAGGTTCAACGGCGATACAGGCCAGTGGCTGGCTTGGGCATGCGGGTCGACCTGTGCCAGCAACTGTGGGCTGGCCACGATCCACCCCAGGCGCAACCCGGCAGCCACGGTCTTGGACAAGCTACTGATGAAAATCCCTTGCTCGCCCAACAGGGGATAGAGCGGCGGCCTGTCGCTGAGTGCGCCATAGACATCGTCCTCGATCACCAGCAGCCCCAGGCGTTTGACGACCGCAGCGAGCGCTTCGCGGCGAGCGTCATCCATGCAGGTGCCGGTAGGGTTGTGCAGGGTGGGTGTGGTCACCAGCACACGGGCACCGCTGGCGCGGGCGACCCGGTCAAGGTCGTCGGGGCGCAGGCCTTGGCTGTCCAACGCCACACCATGCACGGGCAAGCGCAACTGCCGGCAGGCCGCCTTGATGCCGGGTGCGGTCAAGGCTTCGAGCATGACCGGCTCACCGGCCTGGCAGAACGACTGCAGCACCAGGGTCAGTGCCTGTTGCGCACCGCTACTGAGCAGCAGTGCATCCGGGGGCAGGGCCAAGCCGCGATTGGCCAGCCATTGCGCGCCATGAATGCGGCCCAGCAGTAACTGCTCGGGCCCCAGGTAATGATCCAGCAGGCCACTCTCGTGCCGTTCCAGCAGCTTACGCAGGCTGCTTTGCAGGTCCTGATTGTGCGGGTCGGCCACCGGGACGTTGGTCGACAGGTCGATCAGCGGCTGTTGCCCATCGTGGTGCTTGAGCCGAAACAGCGTCGCTTCCTTGCTGCCGGCCAGCACGTAGGTGCCGCGGCCGACTTCACCTGCCACCAGGTGGCGCGCGGCAGCTTCACGGTAGGCCTGCTGGGTGGTGCTGGGGTTGAGGTCGAGCTTCCAGGCCAGGCGCCGCTGGGGTGGCAGGCGGTCGCCGACCTTGAGTTCGCCACGCGCTATGGCGTCGGCAATGGCATCGACCAAGGCCAGGTAGCGGGGTTGGTCATCATCCACAAGCGTTGGGATCCACACGAAATTGCTACCCATGCAATATAAGGTTGTACCCATACAATGCCCGGCGCTTAGGATCGGATCAACCACCTACCGATGAGGGATGATCGCCATGTTTGACTTGAAAGCCCTGCGCGAAGCCGCCGATTTCGTTCACCAGCATGTACCCGCAACGCCCCAGCACGCCTGGCCTTTGCTGGCCGAGCGGCTGGGCTGCCAAGTGTGGGTGAAACATGAAAACCACGCGCCCACCGGGGCGTTCAAAGTGCGGGGCGGGTTGGTCTACGTGCGTTCGCTGCTGGCGGATGGCGCGCCGCCCCGTGGCCTGGTCACCGCCACGCGCGGCAACCATGGCCAGAGCATGGCACTGGCCGCACGCCAGGCGGGCATACCCTTGGTGATCGTCGTGCCCGAAGGCAACTCCACCGAGAAGAACGCCGCCATGCGCGCCCTGGGTGCCGAGCTGGTAGAGCACGGTGTCGATTTTGATGTGGCCCGTGAAGAGGCGGCCCGGCTGGCTGACGAATTGGGCTACATGATGGTGCCATCGTTTCACCCGGAGCTGGTGCGCGGGGTAGCCACCTATGCCTTGGAACTGTTCGAGGCCGTGTCTGAGCTGGACTGTGTATACGTGCCTATCGGCATGGGGTCGGGCATCTGCGGGCTGATCCAGGCACGCAACCTGCTGGGGTTGAAGACCGAGATCGTGGGGGTGGTGTCTAGCGCGGCCGATGCCTATGCGCAAAGCTTCGAGCGCGGGCGCATCGTCACCACTGCCACTGCCGACACCTTCGCCGATGGCATGGCCTGCCGGGTACCGCACCCGGAGGCGTTCGCCTTGGTGTGCGAGCATGCCGCGCGCATCGTGCGGGTGAGCGACAGTGAAGTCGCCGAGGCCATGCGCGTGTACCACGAGGCCACGCATAACACCGCCGAAGGTGCGGGCGCTGCGGCGCTGGCGGCGTTGATGCAGGAGCGCGAGCGGCAAGTGGGCCGGCGGGTGGCCGTGGTGCTGAGCGGGGCGAACGTGGATCGCGCGCGTTATGCGCGCGTGCTGGCGGGTGATGAAAAATCCTGAATGACACGCAATAAGTGCTATCGTATTTTGATAGCACTTGGCAGGAGTCAGCCTATGAGTTGCATGCGCTACAAGGGCTATGCCGCCCGAATCGAATACGATGAGCGTGACGACATTTTCGTGGGTCGCGTGCTTGGCATGCGCGACATCATCAGCTTTCACGCAAGCTCCGTTCCTGAGTTGCATGAAGCCTTCCGTGAAGCGCTCGAGGACTATCTCGCTGATTGTGCAGAACAGGGCATCACCCCTGAAAAGCCGGCATCAGGCAAGGTCATGCTGCGTATCCGGCCAGAAGTCCACGCTGCTGCCAGCATTGCCGCCCGGGCCGCCGGCAAGAGCCTGAACCAATGGGCGGATGAGGTATTCGAGCAGGCGGCCTTTGCCTGATCGAACACTTCTTCTTCCCATCCCCTGATCACTCGTGGCAGGCTCTACGGCGCTTAATTGGCCGGTCATCGAGTGCTCAATGCCTTTCTCCAATGGTTTTCTCCTCAGCCTGTCCCTGTGTCTGGACATCGGCATCGCCAACATCGCCATGATCACCTTGGCCATGCAGCGTGGTTTTCTCAAGGGTTTCTGGCTGGGGCTGGGGACCTGTGTGGGGGATTTGATCTATGCCGTTGCCGCACTGGCCGGGATGACCGTGCTGCTGCAGTTTGAAAGCGTGCGCTGGACCTTGTGGCTGGGCGGTTCTGCGCTGCTGGTGTGGTTCGCAGTGAAGATGCTGCTGGCGGCGTGGCGCGGCGGGCACATGGACACGCGGGCAGACGTGGTGGTGGAGTCGGGCTGGCGCGAGTTCTTGCGCGGGATCTTTTTGGCCATGTCCTCACCCACCGCGATTTTGTGGTTCGCGGCGGTCGGTGGGGTGCTGATTTCCCGATCCGGTGGTGGCAGCTTGCTGGAGGCCGGGTTGTTCCTCAGCGGCTTTTTTGCGGCGGGGTTGGTCTGGTGCCTGAGCCTGTGCGGCATTGCCAGCCACGGAGGGCGATTGCTGGGGGATCGATTGCTGACCTGGTCGTACCTGCTGTCGGCGGCGATTTTCTGCTATTTCGCGGTTTACGTGATTGTTTCGGGGTATCGCGAGTTCATTCTTGCCAGCCCTGGGGTGTAGGCAGGGTGCATGCCTTGGGTCTTTCAGCGCCTGGGAGATCGAGCGCCGCCCGCGCGGCGCTCGATCTCCCAGGCGCTAAATAACCCGAGGCAAGCACCTGGTAGCCCTCACCCAATCTCAAGCCCATTTATTTTCACCGGCCTGTCGATTTCCCCCGCTACCGTTCGACTAACAGTTGAAAGCACAGGCCCCACCTGTGCCCAAACCTGACAAACGATCGGAGGCCCCCCCGATGAGCACCGCAGCCGAAAACGAACTCCGCCAATTGATCGACCGCTGGATGCAGGCCGTGCGCGACCGTGACATCCCCGGCATCACTGCGCCCTATGCCGACGACATCGTCGCCTTCGATGCCATCAAAACCCTGCAATTCAAAGGCAAGGCTGTTTACCAGGCCCACTGGGAAATGTGCATGGGCCTGTGCACCGGCCCGATGATCTTCGAGCTGGCCGAGCTCACCGTATACGCCGACGGCGACCTGGGCCTGGCGCACTGGTTGAACCGCTGCGGCCCGTCGGACGACGAGAGCCAATGCGGCTTCATGCGCGCCACAGTCGGCTATCGTCGCCAGGGCGGGCAATGGCAAGTCATCCATGAACACTGGTCGGCACCGTTCGACATGGAAACGCAAAAAGCCCTGTTCGATCTGAAGCCCTGATCTGATATCGCCAAACGCACTTTGCCAATGCCCTGGAGACGACCATGAAATACCTGTGCCTGGTCTATTGTGACGAAGGGCTGCTGCACAGCCTGCCCGACAGCCCGGAAGACGCCGAGTGCATGGCCTATGCCGAGGCGTTGCAGGGCGCTGGGCGCATGCTCGCGGCCGAGGCGCTCAAGCCGGTGCAAACCGCCACCACGGTGCGTGTGCGCAGTGGGCACATGAGCCTCACCGATGGCCCGTTCGCCGAAACCAAGGAACAACTGGCCGGCTTTTATCTGGTAGATGCCCGAGACCTGAACGAGGCGCTGAACATCGCCAAAGGCATCCCCGCCGCAAGGGTCGGCAGCGTTGAAGTGCGACCTGTGCGCGAACTGCAACCCTGACACTCACGGAGAACCACCAGCATGAGCCTTGCACACCCTGCGCAAGCGCAGCACGAGTTGTCCATCAGCCGATTGATCGACGCGCCCCCGGCCAAGGTGTTCCGCGCCTGGACCGAGCCCCAGTGGCTGATGCAATGGTGGGGGCCGCACGGCATGACCACCCCGGAATGCGAAATGCAACTGTGGGTCGGTGGCCTGTTCCGCACCCTGATGCGGGCCCCGGATGGCACCGAGTACCCGACCCAGGGCGTGTTCCTGGAGATTGCCGCGCCGAGGCGCCTGGTGTTTACCGACGCCTTCGGGCCGGGCTGGGTACCTTCTGACAAAGCGTTCATGACCGCTGTGGTGACCTTCGACGAGGAGCACGGCAAGACCCGTTACACCGCCCGCGCCTGGCATTGGAGCGCCGCCGACAGCCGAGCCCATGAAGAAATGGGCTTTCACCAAGGCTGGGGAGAAAGCCTGGACCGCCTGGTGGAGGTGGTGACCCAGCGGATGCCGGACTGATGGCAGGGCTGGCGCAGGTGCGCGCCGAAGTCGAGGCGGTGTACCGTCGCGATTCGCGGCGCATCCTGGCGACCTTGATCCGCTTGTTGGGCGACTTCGACCTGGCCGAGGAGGCCATGCACGATGCGTTCTTCATCGCTGTTGAGCGCTGGCAGCGCGATGGTATCCCCGCTAACCCTCGGGCATGGCTGGTGTCGACCGGCCGCTTCAAGGCCATTGATGCGTTGCGCCGACGTGCCCGCTTCGACCGCTCTCAGGCGGACCTGATCATGCTGCTGGAAGGCCAGGTACAAGACCCCAGCGAAGAAGCGTTGCTCAGCGATGATCGCCTGCGGCTGATTTTTACCTGCTGCCACCCGGCCTTGGCCGCCGACGCGCAGGTGCCGCTGACCCTGCGCGAGGTCTGCGACCTGACCACCGAGCAGATTGCCCGGGCGTTTTTGCAAAGCCCGGCAACCATCGCCCAACGCATCGTGCGCGCCAAGGCCAAGATCCGCGACGCGGGCATCCCCTACCAGGTGCCGGCGCTCGATGAGTTGCCCGAGCGCCTCGAGAGCGTGCTGCGGGTGATTTACCTGGTGTTCAACGAAGGCTATTCGGCCTCGTCCGGCGACGCCTTGCTGCAGCAGGACCTGACAGACGAAGCGATCCGGCTCGGCCGCCTGCTGGGGCAATTGCTGCCAGACCCGGAGGTGATCGGCTTGCTGGCGCTGATGCTGTTGCAGGCATCGCGGCAGCGTGCGCGCATCGACGCGCAGGGCAACTTGGTGGTGCTTGAACAGCAGGACCGCAGCGTGTGGGACCGTGAGCGCATCGAAGAAGGCTGTGAGCTGGTGCGCCACGCCCTGCGAAGCCGCGGCTATGGCGCCTATACCGTGCAGGCGGCGATAGCCGCGGTGCATGCCGAGGCGGCCACGGCGGATGACACGGACTGGGACGAGATCGTCGGGCTGTATGACGTGTTGCAACGGCATTGGCCGTCGGCGGTGGTGGCGCTCAACCGGGCAGTGGCGCTGGCGAAACGGGATGGGCCGCAGGTGGGGTTAGCAGAGGTTGAAGCGATCCTGGCGGCGGGTGAGCTGCACGACTATCACCTGGCGCATGCGGCTAGAGCGGAGCTGCATGCTCAACTGGGCCATGTCGAAGAGGCCCGTGCGGCATGGCAGCAGGCGTTGGCGTTGACCCGGCAGGCGCCGGAGCGGCGGCATATCGAGCGGCGGCTCCAGGCCCTGAAATGAGCGGGCAGCACAGGTCCTATCGCCGGCAAGCCGGCTCCCACAGGTTTGGAGTCTGCACAAACCGTGTGGGAGCTGGCTTGCCAGCGAATAGCGCCTGTGCCGGTTACATCAAAAACCGGCTGAAAAAACGTGATCAGCTGGCCACGAAATTCGGTGGCGATACCAGCTCGACCGTCTGCTGCTTGCGCGGCGCCAGGATCTCGGCCTCGCCCTCGACCACCAGCTCATCGTTCTGGTTGTACACATTGGTGGCGATCCGCACCTTGAACTTGGGCAGCTTCTCGAGGATTACCAGGCGCACGGTCAGGGTGTCGCCAATCTTCACCGGCTTCTGGAAGCTCATCTTCTGGCCCAGGTAGATGGTGCCAGGGCCAGGCAGCGTACACGCCACCGCCGCACTGATCAGCGCGCCGCTGAACATGCCATGGGCAATGCGCTCACGGAACATGCTCTTGGCCGCGAACTCGGCATCCAGGTGCACCGGGTTGTGGTCACCGGACATCGCGGCGAACAGCTGGATGTCACGTTCTTCCACAGACTTTTCATAGGTGGCTGTCTGGCCGACTTCAAGGGCTTCGTAAGGCGTGTTGGTGACCTGGGACATCGGGGCTTCCTTAAGCGGTGGGCGAGGGCGGCTATCATTCACTGCGCGCAGGGCGGCCAAGGGCCAGCGCCTGTTCGAGCCAGCCGAGAATATCGGCGGTGACCTCGTCACGGTTGGTTTCGTTGAGCACTTCGTGCCGTGCCTCTGGGTAGATGCGCAGCTGTACATGCTGGTTGCCGGTCGCGCGTAACGCGTCGGCCAGATGGGTGAGACGCTTGCCGGTACTGACCGGATCACATTCACCGCCAATCACCAGCAGGGGCAGGTTCGGATCGATCTGCGCGAGGTTACTTGCCCGGCTGATCTGCGCCAAGCCTTGCAGCAGGTCGAGCCACAACTGGTTGCTGCAGCGAAAGCCACACAGGGGGTCATTCACGTACAGGTCCACTTCGCCAGGGTCGCGGCTCAGCCAGTCGAAGGCGGTGCGGTTTGGCTTGAAGGCTTTGTTGAACGAGCCGAACGACAGCCACTCGATCAGCGCGCTCTTGCCCAGCGGCCCTTGGCGCCAGGCCTCGACCCGGGCGAGCAGCCGCGCCACGCGGTACAGCGCCGCGGGCTGGAAGTTCGAGCCGCTGAGGATCGCCCCGTGCAGGCTGGCGCTGTGGTGCAGCAGGTACGCCTGGGCAATGTAGCTGCCCATGCTGTGGCCGAACAGGAACAGCGGCGTGCAGGGGTATTGCTGGCCGATGTGCTGGGCGAGCAAGCCGAGGTCATTGACCACGGCATTCCAGCCATGATGGCGGGCGAACAGGCCGAGGCTGCCCAGTTCGGCGGTGCGCCCGTGGCCGCGCAGGTCGGGGGCGAACAGGGCGAAGCCGGCCTCGCTCAGCGCATGGCCCAGGCGCTGGTAGCGCCCGGCGTGCTCGGCCATGCCATGGGCCAGCAGCACCACGGCCTTGACCGGCGTGGCCGGCAGCCATTGGTGTACGTACAGGCTGCAATGCTCGCTGGCGGGCAGCCAGAAGGCGTCGTGGGGCATGGCCGGTCCTTTGCGCGGGGGGTACGAGCACAGTGTATGCGCAACCGGCTGGATTGCAGGAAGGGCACAAATAAGATTCACAATGTTAATGGCGGAGCTTGGCGTATATGCCGCCTTGGGCTTACCTGCTAACGTCGGTTAAACGCCTGTTTGCCATTGGCGATCAGGTCAAAGGACTAAACGACCCGCTACACCCCCCGCAGCAGGTCCAGGCAGAGGAACAATAATAAATGCAAGCCGACTTCTGGAATGACAAGCGCCCGGCGGGCGTGCCTTCCACCATCGACATCCATGCCTACACCTCCGTCGTCGAGGTGTTCGAGCGCTCTTGCAAGCGCTTCGCCGACCGCCCGGCGTTCAGCAACCTGGGCGTGACCCTGACCTACGCCGAGCTGGAACGCCATTCGGCGGCCTTTGCCGCCTGGCTGCAGCAGCACACCGACCTGGTACCGGGCGACCGCATCGCCGTGCAGATGCCCAACGTCCTGCAGTACCCGATCGCGGTCTTCGGCGCGTTGCGTGCCGGGCTGATCGTGGTCAACACCAACCCGCTCTACACCGAGCGTGAAATGCGCCACCAGTTCAAGGACTCCGGCGCCCGCGCGCTGGTCTACCTGAACATGTTCGGCAAGCGCGTGCAGGAGGTGCTGCCCGATACCTGTATCGAGTATTTGATCGAGGCGAAGATGGGCGACCTGCTGCCCGCCGCCAAGGGCTGGCTGATCAACACCGTGGTCGACAAGCTGAAGAAGATGGTGCCGGCCTATCAATTGCCCCAGGCGGTGTCATTCAAGCAGGTACTGCGCGAGGGCCGCTCGCTCAGCCACAAGCCGGTGCCGCTGAGCCTGGACGATATCGCCGTGCTGCAATACACCGGCGGCACCACCGGCCTGGCCAAGGGCGCGATGCTCACCCATGCCAACCTGGTGGCCAACATGCTCCAAGTGCTGGCGTGTTTCTCGCAGCATGGGCCAGACGGGCAGAAGATGATCAAAGAAGGCCAGGAGGTGATGATCGCGCCGCTGCCGCTTTATCACATCTATGCCTTTACCGCGAACTGCATGTGCATGATGGTCACCGGCAACCACAATGTGCTGATCACCAACCCGCGAGACATTGCCGGCTTCATCAAGGAGCTGGGCAAGTGGCGTTTTTCCGGCCTGCTGGGGCTCAACACGCTGTTCGTCGCGCTGATGGACCACCCCGGCTTCCGGCACCTGGATTTTTCTGCGCTGAAGGTCACCAACTCCGGTGGCACCGCGCTGGTCAAGGCCACCGCCGAGCGCTGGGAGAGCCTCACGGGCTGCCGCATCGTCGAAGGGTATGGCCTGACCGAAACCTCGCCGGTCGCCAGTACCAACCCTTATGGCCAGTTGGCGCGGCTGGGTACGGTGGGTATCCCGGTGGCAGGCACGGCGTTCAAGGTAATCGACGACGACGGCAACGAGCTGCCGGTGGGTGAGCGGGGTGAACTGTGCATCAAGGGCCCGCAGGTGATGAAGGGCTATTGGCAGCAACCCGAGGCCACCGCGCAGACCCTGGACGCACAAGGCTGGCTGAAGACGGGTGATATCGCGGTGATCGACCCGGATGGCTTTACCCGCATCGTCGACCGCAAGAAGGACATGATCATCGTCTCGGGTTTCAACGTGTACCCCAACGAAATCGAGGACGTGATCATGGGCCATCCGCAGGTGGCCAACTGCGCGGCCATCGGTGTGCCGGACGAGCGTTCTGGCGAGGCGGTGAAACTGTTCGTGGTGCCGCGCGAGGGCGGCTTGAGCATCGATGAACTGAAGGCGTACTGCAAAGCCAATTTCACCGGCTACAAAGTGCCCAAGCACATCGTGCTGCGCGAGTCGCTGCCGATGACCCCGGTGGGCAAGATCCTGCGTCGCGAGTTGCGTGACATCGCCTGACAGGGATGCAGGGCGCCTCTGGAACGGGCCTTTTGGCCCGTTTTGCGACATTTTGGATAAATACTCTAAAAATGACTTGTATCGTTCATTGAGTCATTTTTGTGACCGTGAGGCCTGTTTTGGCCTCTAGGCGACCCCTGGCAAAGCTGTTACTCTCGGGCCGCTTTCAGATGATCCGGTTTGCAATAAGCCGCCATCACATATCAATAATAAGCGCATCGACGCGTGAATCGAACTTCGCTGTTGCTGAAGGAGTGGGCTTCCATGATCGAACATTTTTGGAAGGATAAATACCCAGCCGGGATTACGGCGGAAATCAATCCTGACGAATTCCCCAATATCCAGGCGGTACTCAAGCAATCCTGCCAACGCTTTGCCGACAAACCGGCCTTTAGCAACCTGGGCAAGACTATCACCTATGGCGAACTGTATGCGCTGTCGGGGGCGTTTGCCGCCTGGCTGCAGCAACACACCGACCTGAAACCGGGTGATCGCATTGCCGTGCAACTGCCAAACGTCCTGCAATACCCGGTAGCGGTATTCGGCGCCATGCGTGCAGGGCTGATCGTGGTCAATACCAACCCGCTGTATACCACGCGGGAGATGGAGCACCAGTTCAACGATTCCGGTGCCAAGGCGCTGGTGTGCCTGGCCAACATGGCCCACCTGGCCGAAAAAGTAGTGCCCAAGACCCAGGTCAAGCATGTCATCGTCACCGAAGTGGCCGACCTGCTGCCGCCGCTCAAGCGCCTGCTGATCAACAGTGTGATCAAGTACGTGAAGAAGATGGTGCCGGCCTATGACCTGCCGCGTGCTGTGCGCTTCAACGACACCCTGGCGCTGGGCAAGGGCCAGCCGGTCACCGAGGCCAACCCGCAACCCAATGATGTCGCCGTGCTGCAATACACTGGCGGTACCACGGGCGTGGCCAAGGGCGCGATGCTGACCCACCGCAACCTGGTGGCCAACATGCTGCAATGCCGGGCGCTGATGGGCTCGAACCTGCATGAAGGCTGCGAAATCCTGATCACACCGCTGCCGCTTTACCACATCTATGCCTTTACCTTCCATTGCATGGCGATGATGCTGATCGGCAACCACAACGTGCTGATCAGCAACCCGCGTGATTTGCCGGCGATGGTCAAAGAGCTGAGCAAGTGGAAATTCAGCGGCTTCGTTGGCCTCAACACCTTGTTCGTCGCCCTGTGCAACAACGAGGGGTTCCGCGCGCTGGACTTCTCTGCGCTGAAAATCACCTTGTCTGGCGGCATGGCCCTGCAATTGAGCGTGGCCGAGCGCTGGAAGGCCGTTACCGGTTGCGCCATCTGCGAAGGTTACGGCATGACCGAAACCAGCCCGGTGGCCGCCGTCAACCCGTCCGAGGCCAACCAGGTTGGCACCATCGGTATTCCGGTGCCTTCGACGCTGTGCAAGATCATCGACGACAGTGGCAATGAACTGCCGCTGGGCGAGGTGGGTGAGCTGTGCATCAAGGGCCCGCAAGTGATGAAGGGCTACTGGCAGCGCGAAGACGCCACCGCCGAGATTCTCGACAGCGCGGGTTGGCTCAAGACCGGCGACATCGCGTTGATCCAGCCGGACGGCTACATGCGTATCGTCGACCGCAAGAAGGACATGATCCTGGTCTCCGGTTTCAACGTGTACCCCAACGAGCTGGAAGACGTGCTGGCCGGCCTGCCAGGTGTGCTGCAGTGTGCGGCCATCGGCGTGCCGGACGAAAAGTCGGGCGAAGTGATCAAGATGTTCATCGTGGTCAAGCCGGGCATGACCGTGACCAAGGAGCAGGTGATGGAGCACATGCGTGCCAACGTCACCGGCTACAAGGTGCCGCGCTACATCGAGTTCCGCGATACGTTGCCGACCACCAACGTGGGCAAGATCCTGCGCCGTGAGTTGCGCGATGAAGAGCTGAAGAAGCAAGGGCTCAAGAAGATCGCTTGAGGCTGTATTCTGGGCTGGCTTTGCTGGCCCTTTCGCGGGGCAAGCCCGCTCCCACAGGTATCTCACTGTAGGAGCGGGCTTGCCCGCGAAAGGGCCGCTGAAATCAGCGCAATTTCTCGAGCATCTGGTAGTACCACATCCCTGCCGCCAACAGCGGATTCCCCAGCAAGTCCCCCATCGGCACCCGCACGTGCTTGCACTGCGCGAAAGTGTCGAACTTCTCCAGTGTCCCGGTCAGCGCTTCGGCCATGATCTCGCCCATGATGTGGCTGGTGGCAATGCCATGCCCGGAGTAACCCTGGCAGTACCAGACATTGTCCGAGAGCTTGCCCAATTGCGGGATGCGGTTGACCACGATGCCCATGGCGCAACTCCACTGGAACTCGATCGGCACCCCTTTGAGCGCCGGGAAGGTGCGTTCGATGCAGGGCCGTAGTTCACCTTCGATGTCGCGTGAATCACGCCCGGAGTAGTTGGCGCCGCCGCCAAACAGCAAGCGCTTGTCGGCGGTCAGGCGGTAATAGTCGAGGACAAAGCGGCAGTCATACACCGCCAGGTCCTGCGGGTTGATCTGCTCGGCCAGTTCACCCAGCGGCGCTGTGGTAACGATGCCGCCCATGGCCGGGAAAATCTTGCCCTTGAGCGTGCGTTGCTCCAGCTTGTGGTAGACATCGCCGGCCAGCATCACCTGGCGGGCTTCGATGCGCCCCTCGGCGGTCACCACTGCCGGGCGCGGGCCGTGGACGATGTCCAGCACCTCTGAATGCTCGAAGATCAACGCGCCCAGGCTGTGGGCGGCGCGGGCCTCGCCCAGGCACAGGTTGAGCGGGTGCAGGTGCAGGTTGCGGCGGTTTTTCAAGGCGCCCAGGTACAGCGGGCTCTGCAGGTGCTGGGCCATGGCGCTGCGGTCGAGCATCTCGACCTGATCGCCCATGCCGCGACGCTCTGCCTCGGCCGCGAAACCGCGCAGTTCGTTCAAGTGCGACGGCTTCATCGCGGCATGCAGGTGGCCGCGCTTGAGGTCGCAGTCGATGCCGTAGCGTGCCACCCGTTGCTCGATGACCTGGTGCCCGCGCCAGCGCAGGTGCCAGATAAAATCATCCACCTCGCTGCCCAGGCGATCGCGCATTTGCGTGCGCATGGCTTCGTCGCCCGACAAGCTGCCGGTCACCTGGCCGCCATTGCGCCCACTGGCGCCCCAGCCGATGCGGTTGGTTTCGACAATGGCCACCTTCAGGCCGCGCTCGGCCAATTCCACAGCGGTGGCCACGCCGGTGAACCCACCGCCGATGATGGCCACGTCGACGTGCACGGTGCCCTTGAGGGTCGGGTACTGCGTGTGGTCATTGAGGGTGGCGCTGTAATAAGACGGCGCGCGTTGGGCCGGTCCCTTGTTCAATACTGCGTTCATGGGTGTTCCTTGTTATGAATGGGGCTCAGGCCTGGTGCAGGTACCAGCGCCAGTCCTGTTCGCTGACTTCGGCCATGAACTGGCGGTACTCGGCGCGCTTGACCTTCAGGTACACCCCAAGAAATTCAGCGCCCAGTGCCTCTCGGGCCCAGTCCGAATGCTGCAGAGCATCCAGGGCGGTCAGCCAGTCGGTGGGCAAGTGCTCGGTGGCCTGGGCATAGCCGTTGCCTTCAACGGGGGCGCCGGGGTCCAGCTGTTCACGGATGCCGCGGTGGCTGGCGGCGAGGATGGCCGCTGCGGCCAGGTACGGGTTGGCATCGGCACCGCAGATGCGGTGCTCCACGTGTCGGCTGTTGGCCGGGCCGCCCGGTACGCGCAGGCTGACCGTGCGGTTGTCGACGCCCCAGGTGGGCGCCAGTGGCGCGTAGCTGTTGGCCTGGAAGCGGCGGAACGAGTTGGCATTGGGGCAAAACAGCAGCAGCGAATCGTGCAGGTGGCGCAGCATGCCGGCCACCGCTTGGCGCAGCAACGGCGTACCGGCCTTGTCCTCGCTGGCGAACAGGTTGTTGCCAGCGCTGTCGGCCAGGCTCAGGTGCATGTGCATGCCGGTGCCGGCCAGTTGTGCAAAGGGTTTGGCCATGAAACAAGCCTGCATGCCATGCGCATGGGCCACGCCTTTGACCAGGCGCTTGTAGCGCACGGCCTGGTCCATGGCCAGCAGCGCATCGCCGTGCTCAAGGGTGATTTCCACCTGGCCAGGTGCGTACTCGGAGATCGCCGTGCGGGCCGGGATACCCTGGGCTTTGCACGCGGCGTAAAGGTCGGCGAGGAAGGGCTCGATCTGTTCCAGTTCACGCAGGCCATACACCTGCGTACTGCGCGGGCGCCCACCGTCGTTGTCCAGGGCCGGCTGCGGGCGGCCCTGGGCATCGCGTTTTTGGTCGAGCAGGTAGAACTCCAGCTCACACGCCATCACCGGGTGGTAGCCATCGGCCTTGAGCGCTTCGACAGTGCGCAGCAACACATGGCGTGGGTCGGCAATGCTCGCCGGCAGGCCTTCGCTGGGGTGCATGCTGACCTGCACTGCGGCGGTGGGTACGCGCCGCCAGGGCAGGCGCACCAAGCTGCCTTCCAGCGGGTAGGCGCGGCAGTCGATGTCGCCAACGTCCCAGACCAGGCCAGAGTTTTCGACGTCATCGCCATTGAGGGTCAGGCCCAGGATGGTGCTGGGCAGCGGGCGGCCGGTCTGGTAGACCGCCAGCAGTTCCTCGCGGTGCAGCAGCTTGCCGCGGGGGACGCCATTGGCGTCGAGGATGAACAGCTCGAACAGCTCGATATCGGGGTTGTCGGCCAGGAATTGGCTGGCGTGCTCTACGGGTGCAAAGTGCATGATGAATTCGCTCACGGGTGCACAGGGCCACCGCGCATGCTGGCGGCCCAGTTGAGTCAAACGGCCAGGCGGTGGCCGGGTTGGGTCACAATGGCGTGAGCGAAGTGTCCGGTGGGCGCGCGTGACGGCAGTGCCACAAAGCCCAGAAGGCGAGGATGATGTGGACCAGCGGATTTTCCCCAGCACGGCTCCTGGCCTTCGGCAGCGAAGGGCGGGACGACGGTGGGGCGATAGGCTGGGCGGGAGTCATGCCTTTGATACTCACATGCGGCGTAAGGTTGATTAAAGCAGTGAATGGCAACCTTTACATCAGCCTTCACTAAACATAGCGCGCCTGCCTGATCGTTGTAGGAGCAGCCTTGCGCTGCGAAGAGGCCGGTGATAGCAACCGACATCACCTTTGTTGTCACCGGCCTCTTCGCAGCACAAGGCTGCTCCTACACACAAAGGTGCGGCCAGCGCGGACAGCAAAGAACCCGCAAATCTGCGACAATCGCGCCTCTTCAAATGCCGATCATGAAAAAGCAGGCTCACCTGCATCACTAAAAAGCCCCATGACAGACCAAGCCATCGACCAGCTCCTGAAAAACCTCGACCACGCCATGATCGCCGACCGCCACCGTCTGCGTCGGCAACTGCACGAGCTGCGCAAACGCCCGGACGAAGCGAAGCTCGCCCAGTGGGTGGAAAAGGTCCAGGCCTCCTGCGCGCAGGTCACCGCACGCCAGCAAAGCGTGCCAACCGTGCGCTACGACGACAGCCTGCCGATTGCTGCCAAACGTGACGAGATCAAAAAGGCGCTGGCCGAGCACCAGGTGCTGGTGATTGCCGGTGAGACCGGCTCGGGCAAGACCACTCAGTTGCCGAAAATCTGCCTCGAGCTGGGGCGCGGTAGCCATGGCCTGATCGCTCACACCCAGCCACGCCGTATCGCCGCGCGCAGCGTCGCTACCCGTGTCGCAGAAGAACTCGGCACGCCGCTGGGCGGGCTGGTCGGCTACCAGGTGCGTTTCGAAGACCAGAGTGATGCCAATACCCTGGTCAAACTGATGACCGACGGCATCCTGCTGGCCGAAACCCAGCACGACCGCTTCCTCGAACGCTACGACACGATCATCGTCGACGAAGCTCACGAACGCAGCCTCAACATCGACTTCCTGCTCGGCTACCTCAAGACCCTGCTGCACCGCCGCCCGGAACTGAAGCTGATCATCACCTCGGCGACCATCGACCTTGAGCGCTTCTCCCAGCACTTCGATGGCGCGCCGATCATCGAGGTGTCGGGGCGCACCTTCCCGGTCGAAACCTGGTACCGCCCGCTGACCAGCGAGCAGGACGAGGAAGGCAACCAGATCGAGGAAGACCTCACCGTCGACCAGGCGATCCTCGCCACCCTGGACGAACTGGCGCAGCATGAGCGCAGCGAGGGCAAGGGGCCTGGCGATGTGCTGATCTTCTTGCCGGGCGAGCGGGAAATTCGCGATGCCGCCGAGATCTTGCGCAAGGCGCAACTGCGCCATACCGAGATTCTGCCGCTGTATGCGCGCCTGTCGCCCGCCGAGCAGCAGCGCATTTTCCAGTCGCATACCGGGCGCCGCGTGATCCTGGCCACCAACGTCGCCGAGACTTCGCTGACCGTGCCGGGCATTCGTTATGTGATCGACACCGGCACCGCCCGCATCAGCCGCTACAGTTACCGCGCCAAGGTTCAGCGCCTGCCGATCGAGGCGGTGTCGCAGGCCAGCGCCAACCAGCGTAAGGGCCGCTGCGGCCGGGTCGAACCGGGCATCTGTGTACGCCTTTACAGCGAAGAGGATTTCAACGGCCGGCCGGCGTTCACCGACCCTGAGATCCTGCGCACCAACCTCGCGGCGGTGATCCTGCAGATGCTGCACCTGCGCCTGGGTGCGATCGACGCATTCCCGTTCATCGAGCCGCCGGATGGCAAGGCCATCAGCGACGGTTTCAACCTGTTGCAGGAGCTTTCGGCGGTCAACCGCGAGAACCAGTTGACCCCGCTTGGGCGACAGCTGGCGCGCTTGCCGATCGACCCACGGCTGGGCCGCATGCTGCTTGAAGGCGCCCGCCAGGGCAGCTTGCAGGAAGTGTTGATCGTCACCAGCGCCCTGTCGGTGCAAGACCCGCGCGAGCGGCCGCCGGAGCGCCAGCAGGCGGCCGACCAGGCGCATGCTCAGTGGAAGGACGTCGATTCCGACTTCGCCGCATTGGTCAACCTGTGGCGTGGCTTCGAAGAACAGCGCCAGGCGTTGACGGCCAACCCGTTGCGTAACTGGTGCCGGAAGAATTTCCTCAATTACCTGCGCCTGCGCGAATGGCGCGATGCCCACCGCCAGCTGGCGCTGATTTGCCGTGACCTGCAATTGACGGTCAACAAGGAACCGTCCGATTACCAGCGCATGCACAAGGCCATCCTCAGCGGCCTGCTCAGCCAGATCGGCCAGAAGACGGAAGAGGGCGACTACCAAGGTGCCCGTCAGCGGCGCTTCTGGGTCCACCCGTCCTCGGGCTTGGGCCGCAAGCGCCCGCAGTGGGTCATGGCGGCCGAGCTGGTAGAGACCACCAAACTGTATGCGCGAGTGGTCGCCAAGATCGAGCCCGACTGGATCGAGCCGCTGGCCACCCACCTGGTCAAGAAGAACCACTTCGAACCGCACTGGGAGAAAAAGCGCGGGCAAGTGGTGGCCTTTGAACAGATCACCTTGTATGGGCTGATTCTGGTGGGGCGCCGGCCGGTGCACTTTGGCCCGATCGACCCGGTGACCTCCCGCGAGCTATTCATCCGCGAGGGGCTGGTGGGCGGCGAGATCCAGTCGCGGGCCAAGTGCCTGGCGGCCAACAAACGCCTGCTCGAACAGCTCGACGAACTGGAGGCCAAGGCCCGTCGGCGCGATATTCTCGCCGATGAAGAGACCCTCTACGCGTTCTACGAAGCGCGCCTGCCCGAGGAAATCCACCAGACCGCGACCTTCGATGCCTGGTACCGCATGACCAGCCAGAAGGACGCCAACCTGCTGATCATGCGCGAAGAAGACGTGCTGGCGCGTGAAGCCAGTGAGGTCACCGCGGCGCAGTACCCGGACAGCCTGCAGGTAGGGGACTTGCGCCTGTCGTTGACCTACCACTTCGAACCGGGCCACCCCCGCGACGGTGTGACCGTGCGCGTACCGGCGCCGCTGTTGCCAAGCTTGCCGGGCGAGCGCCTGGAATGGCTGGTGCCGGGTCTGATCGAAGCCAAGTGCGTGGCGCTGGTGCGCAACCTGCCCAAGGCCCTGCGCAAGAATTTCGTGCCGGTACCGGACTTTGTCAAGGCCGCGCTGGCGCGCATGACCTTCGGCCAGGGCGCGTTGCCCCAGGCCTTGGGCCAGGAGCTGCTGCGCATGACCGGTGCGCGTGTGTCCGACGAGGCCTGGGCAGAATCGGTCAACTTGGTCGAAGGCCACCTGCGGATGAACATCGAAGTGGTCGATGGCCAGGGCAAGTTCCTCGGCGAAGGCCGCGACCTGGCCGAGCTGACCGCACGCTTTGTCGCCGCCAGCCAGGCCGCATTGGCCGTGCCACGCAGCGAAAACGCCGAACGCCCGGTGCAGGCCAAGGCCTTCAGTGAAGTGGCGCAGAGCACCCAGCAGAAGATCGCCGGCCTGTCGATGACCGTCTACCCGGCGCTGGTGGACGAAAACGGCACCGTGCGCGAAGGGCGTTTTTCGACCCAGGCCGAAGCCGAGTTTCAGCACCGTCGCGCCTTGCAGCGCCTGTTGCTGCAGCAGTTGGCGGAGCCTGCCAAGTTTTTGCGTGGCAAGCTGCCCGGGCTGACCGAACTGGGCTTGCTGTACCGCGAGCTGGGCCGTGTCGAGGCACTGGTCGAAGACATTCTGCTGGCCAGCCTGGACAGCTGCATCCTTGAGGGTGAGCACCCGCTGCCGCGCGACGGTGCCGCCTTGGCCGGGTTGGCCGAGCGCAAACGTGGCAGTTGGGCCGAGCACGCTGAACGCCTGGCGCGCCAGACCTTGGAAGTGCTCAAGTTGTGGCACGGGCTGCAGAAGCGCTTCAAAGGCAAGATCGACCTGAGCCAGGCGGTGGCGCTGAACGACATCAAGCAACAGCTGGCCAACCTGGTGTACCCGGGCTTCGTTCGCGAAACCCCGGGCGCCTGGTTCAAGGAGTTGCCGCGTTACCTCAAGGCCGTGGAGTTACGCTTGGAGAAGCTCGGCTCGCAGGTGCAGAAGGACCGCGTCTGGAGTGGCGAGCTGGCAAACCTCTGGGCCCAGTACAAGGCACGTGCCGACAAGCACGCCCAGGAGGGCAAGCGTGATGAGCAACTGACGCTGTACCGGTGGTTGCTGGAGGAATACCGGGTGTCGTTGTTCGCTCAGCAGTTGGGTACCAAAGTGCCGATTTCTGACAAGCGTCTCAGCAAACAGTGGAGTCAGGTGGAAGCCTAAACCGCAGAAGATGTGGCAATATTGATGCAATTTGGGGTCGCCTGGCGGCCCCTGTGGGAGCGGGTTTACCTGCGAACGAGGGCAACGCCCTCGCCTTCGAGTTGGCACTAAAGTGCTATTACGCATTTTCCAGCCAGCGCCCCGTGGCGATGGCCTTTGACCAGAGGAACGACCGTGCATAACGTCGTGATCAGCGGCACCGGCCTGTATACCCCGGCCCAGAGCATTTCCAACGAAGAACTGGTGGAGTCCTTCAACACGTGGGCGCAGCAGTTCAACCACGACAACGCCGCCGCCATCGAGCGCGGCGAGGTCGAGGCAGCGCCGCTGTCCGACGCCGCTTTCATCGAGAAGGCCTCGGGCATCAAGAGCCGCTTCGTGCTGGACAAGGCCGGCATCCTCGACCCGCAACGCATGAAGCCACGCCTGCCAGAGCGCTCCAATGACGAGCCGTCGATTTTGTGTGAAATGGCTGTGGCCGCTGCTCGCCAGGCGCTTGAACGTGCGGGCCGTACCGCTGCCGATGTCGATGGTGTGATCGTCGCGTGCTCCAACCTGCAGCGCCCATACCCGGCCATTGCCATCGAAGTGCAAAATGCATTGGGCATCGAGGGCTTTGCCTTCGACATGAACGTGGCCTGCTCGTCAGCCACCTTCGGCATCCAGACCGCCGCCAACAGCGTGCAGCTGGGCCAGGCGCGTTCGGTACTGATGGTCAACCCCGAGGTCTGCACCGGCCACCTGAACTTCCGCGACCGCGACAGCCACTTCATCTTCGGTGATGCCGCCACCGCCGTGCTGATCGAGCGTGCCGACCAGGCCACCTCGAAGCACCAGTTCGAGATTGTCAGCAGCAAGTTGTGGACCGGTTTTTCCAACAACATCCGTAACAACTTCGGCTTCCTCAACCGCGCGGCGGAGGAGGGGGAAGGTGCTGCGGACAAGTTGTTCATCCAGGAAGGCCGCAAGGTGTTCCGTGAAGTGTGCCCGAAGGTGGCTGAGCTGATCGGTGAGCACCTTGAAGCCAATGACCTGCAGCCGAGCGACGTCAAGCGCTTCTGGTTGCACCAGGCCAACCTGAGCATGAACCACTTGATCGTCAAGAAGCTGCTGGGGCGTGAAGCCACCGAGGAAGAGGCACCGGTGATTCTGGACCGTTATGCCAACACCAGTTCGGCGGGGTCGGTGATTGCATTCCACCTGTACCAGGATGACCTGGCCGCGGGTGCGGTGGGCGTGCTGAGTTCGTTTGGTGCGGGGTATTCGGTGGGTAGCGTGATTCTGCGCAAACGCTGATTGCCGGGGCCGCTTTGCGGCCCTTTCGCAGCACAAGGCTGCGCCTACAGGGGAACGCGAACCGCACCGGTAGGAGCAGCCTTGCGCTGCGAATGGGCTGCAAAGCAGCCCCCTACAATGTCACACACAAAAAAAGGCAGGGAATACCGGATGGGGTCGGCATTTCCCGCCTTGAGTGAAGCAGTGAAGCAGTGAAGCGGTTGCTTAGAACTTGGCTTCCAGGTCTACCTGCAGCGTGTCTACGTCAGCATTGCTGTTCGGCAGCTGCGACAGGTCGGTCTTGGCCATCAGGTACGCCGCGCCCAGCGAGAAGTTCTTGTCGATCTCGTAACCGACCTTGAACTTGTGGCCGCGAGAGCCAGTGAAGCCGTTGCCGAAGTCGGAGTCGGTGAACAGGCTGACCACGGCGTTACGTTGAACATCGCGGTAGTTGTAGTCCAGGCTCCAAGCGCCGACCTTGGTTTTCAGACCGGCCAGCCAGGCTTGGTCTTCACCGTCGGTGCTCTCGGTGTTTTTCACGTATTGGCCGTAGGCCGACAGCGGGATGGCGAAGCCAGTGAAGTCGAGCTGACCGAAGCCTTCCACCAGGTTGAACTCATTGGTGGTGTTGCCGAACGACTGCAGAATGGCCGCTTCCTTGTCGTTGTCGTAGCCATAGATGCTCGCACCCACAGTGACTTTCAGCACGTCGGCAGGGGCGAACTTGGCGCCCAGCTGGCCGTGGTAGACCTGCGCATCGTGCTTGTACTGCACGCCGTCGCCATCGACGTTGTCCTTGAGGGTGTACTGACCGGCACTGGCGAACACTTCGGCGCCGCCCAGGTCAGCCTTGTAGGTCGCGGCCACGCCTTCCGGGTTGATATCGCTGTCCCAGATGATATCGCCCATGCTCACCCACGGCTGTGGCATCTTGCCGCCGATCAGGTGCAGGTTTGGCACTGCGGTCGGGTGCCAGTCGAGGTAGGCCAGGTCGACCCACAGCGATTTCTTGTCGAAATAGTTGTCGAAGCTCTGGTTGGTCGAGCGGCGGTCGGCGCTGCTACCGGTGGCGATACGCACGCCAGCATCGACTTGCGGGTTGATTTCGCTGTAGAAGCCGACACGGGCACGGACGCGCTGGCGGTCCTGGTTGCCGCTGCTGCTGTTCGGGTCGTCAACGTTGACGTCTTCGTAACGCAGGCGCACATCACCCTTGATCTGGGTCTTGGCGGCCCATGCCACTTTTTGTTCAAAGGAACTCATACGCTCGGACTGCGCTTTCTGGTCGGCCTTTTCCTTGGTCTCTTTTGCCAGATCGCCTTGCAGTTCGTTGTACTGCGCCTGGTTGATCGAGCCATTGGCGCGGAGCATTTCGAGCAGCTTGGCGTCGACAGCAGCACTGGCCGGAGTACTCAGAGCCAGCATCATGCCGGTGAGGCTCACTCCGGTAAGTGTAGAAACAAGACGCATAAGGTTCTCCCTACTAGAAAAAAATGGGGGAGGCTCAGCGCCCGCCCCTGTGTTGGCATGTCTTCGGAAAGGGCCTGAATAGACAGGTTCTGGGGTTCCGGAAAACAGGCGCAAGTATTGCGGGGGGGAATGACAGATTAATGTCTAATTAGTGGCACTGTTGTTAAGTAATCGGCAATGAACGGATTGGCCAGGTGATCGTCATTTGAGTGATGGGCCATTCTTCCGGGATACTGAGGGCCTTAAGACAGCGAGTCGAAACCGTGACCAGTCTGTACAGCCTTGCTCATCTGCGTGATCTTCCCGCGGCCACCTGGGATGCCCTGGTGCCTGCGGGCCAACCGTTTCTGCGCCACGCCTTTCTCAGCGCGATGGAGGACAGCGGCAGCGTTGCCCCCTCGACCGGCTGGGCTGCCGAGCACTTGGTGCTGGAGCGTGAAGGGCAGGTACGCGCCGTGCTGCCGGCCTACCGCAAGTGGCATTCGTTTGGCGAATACGTGTTCGACCACGGCTGGGCCGATGCCTGTGAGCGGGCAGGCATTGCCTACTACCCAAAGCTGCTGGGCGCCGTGCCGTTCAGCCCGGTCAGTGGCCCGCGCCTGCTGGCCGCCGACCCCGCCGATGGCTTGCTGGTGCTGCAAGCATTGCCCGAGTACCTGGGCAAGGGCGGGCTCTCTGGCGCGCACATCAACTTCACCGACCCGGCATTGGACCAGCAGATGGCCGGCTTGCCAGGTTGGATGGAGCGGCTGGGTTGCCAGTTTCACTGGCGCAACCGAGGCTATCGGGACTTTCAGGACTTTCTCGACACGCTCAGCTCGCGCAAGCGCAAACAGATGCGCAAAGAGCGCGAGCAAGTGGCCGGGCAGGGCATCGACTTTCAGTGGTACCGGGGTGATGAACTGGATGAGGCGCAGTGGGACTTCGTCTACCTGTGCTACGCCAACACCTATGCAGTGCGCCGGCGTGCGCCGTACCTGACCCGTGAGTTCTTCAGCCTGCTGGCCGAGCGCATGCCCGACGCGCTGCGGGTGGTGATGGCCAGGCAAGGCGGGCGTGACGTGGCCATGGCCCTGAGCCTGGTGGGCGGTGACAGCCTGTATGGCCGTTACTGGGGGTGCCTGGATGAGTTCGACCGGCTGCACTTTGAAACGTGCTTCTACCAGGGCATGGACTTTGCCATTGCTGAAGGCTTGCAGCGGTTCGATGCGGGGGCTCAGGGTGAGCACAAGCTGATCCGAGGGTTCGAGCCGGTGCTGACGCGGTCGTGGCATTACCTGCTGCATCCCGGGTTGCGGCGGGCGGTGGAAGGGTTTTTGTTGCAGGAGCGGGAAGGGGTTCAGGGGTATGCCGAAGAGGCGCGGGGGATGTTGCCTTACCGCAGGGACTGAATAACACGTTGCCTGCGCCGGCCTCTTCGCGGGCAAGCCCCGCGAAGAGGCCGGCGCAGGCAACCGCTCATCTCAATCCACCCCAACAAACCCGCCGGTCTGGTGATGCCACAACCGCGCATACAACCCTTGCTGCGCCAGCAACTCACTGTGGCTGCCACTCTCGACGATATGCCCTTTGTCCAGCACCACCAGCCGGTCCATCCGGGCAATGGTCGAAAGCCGGTGGGCGATGGCGATCACGGTCTTGCCCTGCATGAGCGTTTCCAGGCTCTCCTGGATCGCGGCTTCAACCTCAGAGTCCAGCGCTGAAGTGGCCTCGTCCATGATCAGGATCGGTGCGTTCTTCAACAACACCCTGGCAATCGCGATACGTTGACGCTGGCCGCCAGACAACTTGACCCCACGCTCGCCCACATGCGCATCGAAGCCGGTACGCCCCTGGGCGTCGGTCAACTGCGGAATGAACTCGTCGGCGCGGGCGCGGCGTACGGCTTCAAGCAGTGCCGCTTCGCTGGCCTCTGGGCGGCCGTACAGCAGGTTGTCACGGATCGAGCGGTGCAACAGCGAGGTGTCCTGGGTGATCATGCCAATCTGCGCACGCAGGCTGGCCTGGCTCACTTCGGCAATGTCCTGGCCATCGATGAGGATACGCCCACCCTGCACGTCATACAGCCGCAGCAGCAGGTTCACCAAGGTCGATTTGCCCGCGCCAGAAGGGCCGATCAGGCCAATCTTCTCGCCCGGGCGGATGTTCAGATTGAGCCCTTCGATCACGTTGCTGGCTTTGCCGTAGTGGAAGTCCACATCGTCGAAATGCACCGCGCCACGGCTCACCTTCAATGCCGGCGCATTGGGCTTGTCGGTGACGGTGACCGGCTGGGCGATGGTCTGCAGGCCGTCCTGGACCATGCCGATGTTCTCGAAGATGCCGTTGACCACCCACATGATCCAGCCCGACATGTTGACGATGCGGATCACCAACCCGGTGGTCAGGGCAATTGCCCCCACGGTGATCAGCGACTGGCTCCACAGCCACAGCGCCAGGCCGGTGGTGCCGACCACCAGCAAGCCGTTGAGGGTGGTGATGACCACGTCCATGCTGGTGATCACCCGCGAGGCCAGTTGCGTTTTTTCGGTCTGCTCGCGGATCGCCTCACGGGCGTACTGCTGTTCGTAGTCGGTGTGGGCGAACAGTTTGAGGGTGGCGATGTTGGTGTAGCCGTCGACGATGCGCCCCATCAGTTTGGAGCGTGCGTCGGACGAAATCACCGAACGCGCCTTAACCCGTGGCACGAAGTAGAACAGCGCGGCGATGTAACAGGCGATCCACGCCAACAGTGGCAGCATCAGGCGCCAGTCGGCCTCGGCGAACAGGACCAGCGAGCTGACGGCATAGATCAGCACGTGCCACAGGGCATCCACTGCTTGTACCGCCGAATCGCGCAGCGAGTTGCCGGTTTGCATGATGCGCTGGGCAATACGCCCGGCGAAGTCGCTTTGAAAGAAGTTCAGGCTCTGTTTGAGCACATAGGAGTGGTTTTGCCAGCGAATCAGGCTGGTCATGCCTGGGTTGATGGTCTGGTGCACCAGCAGGTCGTGCAGGCCGAAGAACAGCGGGCGCAGCAGCAGGATCACCACCAGCATCCAGATCAGCTCACCGCTGTGTTCGCTGAAGAAGTTGGCATTGGGCGTGCCTTGGGCCAGGTCGATGATACGGCTCAGGTAGCTGAACATCGCCACTTCGATCAACGAAGCGACCAGGCCGACCACCAGCAGGGCGGCGAAGCTTGGCCAGACCTGGCGCAGGTAATACAGGTAGAACGGCCACACCGTGCTCGGCGGTGCTTCGCTCGGTGCCTCGCGAAAAATGTCGATGAGTCGTTCGAAACGGCGGTACAGCATGGGTGACAACACTCCTGTTGGTCCGGCCTTCAGGCGGGTTCACGTCCCTGTGAAACCTGCATTCAGTCGATACGTTTGGCGGACTTGATATAGACCGGATCGGCCGGCACGTCGCGCATGCCCTTTTTCACGGTGGTCGGTGAGTTGACGATCTGGTCGACCACTTCCATGCCTTTGGTCACCTTGCCGAACACGGCATAACCACGGTCACGGCCTGGGTTGAGGAAGTCGTTGTCAGCCACGTTGATGAAGAACTGGCTGGTGGCCGAATTCGGGTCCGAGGTGCGGGCCATGGACAGGGTACCGCGGGTGTTCAGCAAGCCATTGCTGGCTTCGTTGCGGATCGGGTCCTGGGTGCTCTTCTGCACCATCTGGTCGGTGAAGCCGCCGCCCTGGACCATAAAGCCCGGGATCACGCGGTGGAAGATGGTGTTGTTGTAGAAGCCGCTGTCGACGTACTGCAGGAAGTTCTTGGTACTGATCGGCGCCTTCTCGGCATTCAACTCAATTTCGACCTGACCGAAGCTGGTGTCCAGCAACACATGAGGGGTATTGTCGGACGCCATGACGCTGGTGGCGAAGGCGACCGAGCAGGCGGTGAGCAGGAGTTTTTTCAGCATGGGCTCAAAGATCCTTGAGAGGTAGAAGCCGCTGCAAGAAACTGCAGCAGGGTCTGGTTGAAGACCTCGGGTTGATCGAGGGGCGTAGCGTGCCGGGAATCGTCGATGACTACCAGCCTGGCCTGCGGCATCAGGGCTACGTAGCGCTCTTTCAGATGTATCGGCGTGTAATCGTGGTCGGCGGCAATCACCAGCGTGGGACAGCGAATTTGCCCGATGCGTTCCTGCACGCCCCAGTCGACGATGGCGTCGAAGCTCTTGAGGTAGGCACGTTTGTCGTTGCGTGCCCAGCGCTGCGCCATCTTCTGGCGCAGGTCAGCTTGGCCGGGCTTGGGGAACAGGCGTTGGGCCAGGCCTTTGCCCACGGTCTCGACGCTGAGCAGGCGTGCCAGGCCCCAACGCTTGGCCCACCAGGCCCAGTCGCTGCGGGTGCGGCGCTTCACCTCCGGGGCGCTGTTGACAATGCACAGGCTGCGCAGCCAGCGCGGGTGATCGACGGCAAACTGGAAGCCGACCATCCCACCCATCGACAGGCCCACGAAGTGCACCGGGCCGGTCTGCAGGTGCTCGAGCAGGGCCAGCAGGTCTTCGCTGAAGGTGGCGATCTGGTAGCCGTCGCGGGGCTTGTCGGAGCGGCCGTGGCCGCGGATGTCCATGACGATGACCCGGTAGTGGCGGCTCAACAGCGGTATCTGCAGCTCCCAGTCCTGGCAGCTGGAGCCCAGGCCATGCAGCAGCACCAAGGGTTCGCCCTGGCCGTATTCCTCGTAATGCAGTAAGCATCCTTCGTGTTCGAAATAGGCCATGGGCGCGGTCCTCTCAGGCTTGTGGGGGGGCTGCGAAGGGCACGTCCAGAGGCGCGGTGTCGAAGTTGCGCAGCAGGTCGATGAGAATCTGCGTAGCCGGGCCCAGGGTCTTCTCTTTGCTCGAATAAAGGTAGAACAGTGGGTGACGGCTGCCACCCTGATCCAGTGGCAACGGCTTGAGCACGCCTTCACGCAGTTCGCGCTCAATCATGTGCCGCGGCAGCCAGGCAAAGCCCAGGCCGCTGCTGACGAAGGTGGTGGCGGTGCCCAAGCTGCCGACGGTCCAGCGCTGTTCTGCGCCCAGCCAGCCGACATCCAGCGGTTGTGCGCGGCCAGAGTCGCGGATCACCACCTGCAGCTGGCTTTCCAGGTCCTGGAAGGTAATTTCACGGCCCAGGCGGTGCAGGCTGTGTTCGGGGTGGGCAACGGCGATGAACTCTACCGCGCTCAGTTCGGCGCCCAGGTAGCCGCCGATGCTGTAGCTGCTGATGGCCAGGTCGGCGATGCCTTCGCGTAGCACTTCCTCGACGCCCGACAACACCTCTTCACGCAGGCGTACCCGGCAACCGCGGCTTTGCGGCATGAACGCACTCAGCGCACGGACCAGCCGGGCGCTGGGGTAGGCGGCGTCGACCACCACGCGCACCTCGGCTTCCCAGCCTTGCTCCATGTGATGGGCAAGGTCTTCGAGCTGGCTGGCCTGTTTGACCAAGTGGCGTGAACGGCGCAGCAGCACGTTGCCAGCCTCGGTGAGCACCGCCTTGCGCCCATCGATGCGCAGCAGCGGAACACCGAGCTGCTCTTGCATGCGGGCCACGGTGTAGCTGACCGACGACTGCGAACGGTGCAGCGCCTCGGCGGCCTGGGCAAACCCCCCGTGATCGACCACTGCTTGCAGTGTTCGCCACTGATCAAGGGTTACGCGCGGCGCTTTCATGTTTCGCTCCTGTTGTCCTAAGCTGCGCTCTTCCAAGGAGAGCGCCCCATGAAGAAATGTTGTGCGGCAATACTGATGTGCCTGCCCCTCGGTGCCATGGCTTACCCCATCGATGTGGAGAAGCAATTGGAGGACGGGGTCAAGCTCGACTATACGGCCTACGATACCGCCTACGACATTGGCGCCATCACCCTCAACAACTATGGGCAGGTGCCTGCAGCTTGCAAGGTGATGTTCCGCAACGGCCCGGAAGCGCCGCGGGTGCGCCGGGTGAACGTGCCGGCAGGTAAAAACGTCGACGTCACCGCCAAGTTCAATCGCCAGATCATCAAATTGCGGATCAGCGTGAACTGTACAGTGGAATAAACGGATTAATCGATTGATTGAACCCACTTTTTACGCTTTTTTATCGATAGGTCAAGCCTTAATCTCACCTCCATCGAATCGCACCCTTTTTGCCGATGGAGGCACCCCATGTCCCGCGTACTGATCATCGAAAGCAGCGCCCGCCAGCAGGATTCCGTTTCCCGTCAACTGACCCGCGACTTCATCCAGCAATGGCAGGCCGCCCACCCGAGCGATGAGATCACCGTACGTGACCTGGCTGTGAGCTCGGTGCCGCACCTGGATGCCAACCTGCTCGGTGGCTGGATGAAGCCCGAAGATCAGCGCAGCGCCGCTGAACTCGAAGCGCTGGCCCGCTCCAATGAGCTGACGGATGAACTGCTGGCGGCCGACGTGCTGGTGATGGCTGCGCCGATGTACAACTTCACCATCCCCAGCACCCTCAAGGCCTGGCTGGACCACGTGCTGCGCGCCGGCATCACCTTCAAGTACACCCCGACCGGCCCGCAGGGCCTGCTGACTGGCAAGCGCGCCATCGTCCTGACCGCCCGCGGTGGCATTCATGCCGGCGCCACCAGCGACCACCAGGAACCCTACCTGCGCCAGGTGATGGCGTTCATCGGCATTCACGATGTGAATTTCATCCATGCCGAAGGCCTGAACATGAGCGGCGACTTCCACGAGAAGGGCATCAACCAGGCCAAGGCCAAGCTGGCTGCGGTGGCCTGAGCGTTAACGAATTCCCAACCCTGACACCTGTTTTTGCTCCTTTGGGTGTACCTGCCCGGCCTGATGGCCGGGCTTTTTTTGCCTGGGATTTCTCGGTTGCTTGTGCCGGCCCTTTCGCGGGCAAGCCCGCTCCTACAGGGAATTCACTGTTCTCAAGGCCCGTGGTGTACCTGTGGGAGAGGGCTTGCCCGCGAAAGGGCCGGCACAGCCCCCACACTTCTCATGGTTGAACTCACGCGGCGCAACCCGCTAAGGTCGCCGCCTTGATCCACGAGAGGCAACCATGGGCTACCTGATTATCGTCGCGCTGATTCAGGCGTTTTCCTTCAGCCTGATCGGCGAGTACCTGGCCGGGCACGTCGACAGCTACTTTGCCGTGCTCGCGCGGGTGCTGCTGGCGGGCCTGGTGTTCTTGCCGCTGACCCGCTGGCGCCAGGTCGAGCCGCGCTTCATGCGTTCGATGCTGCTGATCGGTGCGCTGCAATATGGCATTACCTATGTCTGCCTGTACCTGAGCTTTCGCGTGCTCACCGTGCCGGAAGTGCTGCTGTTCACCATCCTCACGCCGTTGCACGTGACCCTGATCGAAGATGCCTTGAACCGGCGTTTCAACCCATGGGCGTTGCTGGCCGCGCTGGTGGCCGTGGCGGGCGCCGCGGTGATTCGTTTCGACAGCATCAGTGGTGAGTTCTTCATCGGCTTCCTGCTGCTGCAGCTGGCCAACTTCACCTATGCCGCCGGCCAGGTGCTGTACCGTCACCTGATCGCCCGAAACCCCAGCGACCTGCCGCACTACAAGCGCTTCGGCTACTTCTACCTCGGGGCCTTGATCGTCGTGCTGCCGGCGTTTTTGCTGTTCGGCAATGCCCAGCACCTGCCAAGCACCGATGTGCAATGGCTGGTGCTGTTGTTCCTCGGGGTGTGCCCGACCGCGCTGGGCCTGTACTGGTGGAACAAGGGTGCGTGCCTGGTTTCCGGGGCGACGCTGGCCGTGATGAACAACCTGCATGTGCCGGTGGGGCTGTTGCTCAACCTGTTGATCTGGAACCAGCACGAGCCACTGGGGCGGTTGCTTATTGGAGGCGCGGTGATTCTGGCGTCGGTGTGGATGAGCCGGTTGGGTAGCCGCACTGACGCCGCGCTGACCCGCAAGGCCTGATATGCATACCCTCTTTGTCATCGTCGCGCCGATCTTTGCCCTCATCCTGGTCGGCTATCTGTGCCGTCGCGCCAACAAGCTCGGCGACAAGGCTGCAGCCGAAATCAACAAGATGGTGGTCTGGCTCTGCCTGCCGGCCTTGCTGTTCAAGGTGACCGCCACTGCGACCTGGAGCGAGATCTGGCACCCAGGCTTCATCGTGGCGTTTGGCACGGGCGCCCTGGCCATGTTCGTGATCACGCTGGCGTGGCGGCTGTACAGCGGCCATAGCCTGGTCGCGGCGAGCATCGACGGGCTCAGTGCGGGGTATGCCAACACCGGCTACATCGGCATCCCGCTGTGCCTGTTGCTGTTCGGCCAGGCGGGCTTGCAGCCGGCGCTGATCTCGTCGTTGATCGTGGTGTGCCTGGTGTTCGCGATTTCGCTGACCTTTATTGAGGTCGGGCTGCAGGAAGAGCGGCAGGTCGGCCGGGCGGTGCTGGTGGTGAGCAAGGCGCTGGCGAAGAACCCGCTGGTGATTTCGCCGGTGGTGGGGGCGGGGTGGGCCATGAGCGGGTTGGGGCTGGCCGAGCCGGTGATGCATTTTCTCGACATGCTGGCGTTGGCCACCACGCCGTGCGCCTTGATATCGCTGGGCGCATTCCTGGCAGAAAAGCGCGCGGGTGCGCAAGCCAGCCCGTGGCCGTTGGTGGGATTGAAACTGGTTGGGCAGCCGGCCCTGACCTGGGTGCTGGCGTACAAGGTGTTCAGCCTGCCGAGCATGTGGGCGGCTTCGGCGGTGCTGCTGGCGGCGCTGCCGACCGGGACCGGGCCGTACATGCTGGCGGAGTACTACAACCGCGAGGCGGGGTTGATTTCGCGGACGATCCTGTTGTCGACCGTGGCTTCGTTGGTAACCCTGACCGGGTTGTTGTACCTGCTGGGTTACGCGGGGTGATTCGGGGGCGCTTTGCGCCCCATTCGCAGCACAAGGCTGCTCCTACAGGGAGCGCGTACCTCCTGTAGGAGCAGCCTTGTGCTGCGAATGGGCTGCAAAGCAGCCCCGGCGATCTCAAGCCTCGCTCATCTCTTCCAACCGGTGCGGCATTCGCCCAGCCAACCCCACCCGCATGTCATTGCCACTCGGCTGCTGATACAAGCTCAAGCCAAACTCCGGCAACACCGCCAGCAGATAATCGAAGATATCCCCCTGAATCCGCTCGTACTCCGCCCACACCGTGGTAGTGGTGAAGCAGTAGATCTCCAGTGGCACCCCTTCGGCGCCGGTCTGCATCTGCCGGACCATGCAGGTCATGCCCTGATGCACATTGGGGTGGTTCTTCAGGTAAGCCAGCGCAAACGCGCGGAAGGTGCCGATATTGGTCAGCTTGCGGCGGTTGGCGGACAGCTCGGCCACCGGCCCCAGCGCTTCGTTCCAGGTTTGCAGCTCCTGGCGCTTGCCAGCCAGGTAGTCGCCCAGCAGGCGCACCTGGGTCAGGCGCTGTTCCTCTTCGCGGGTCAGAAAACGCACACCCGCCGCGTCGATGAACAGGCTGCGCTTGATGCGCCGGCCGCCTGACTGCTGCATGCCGCGGTAGTTGCGGAACGATTCGCTCATCAAGCGCCAGGTCGGGATCGAGACGATGGTCTTGTCGAAGTTCTGCACCTTCACCGTGTGCAAGGTGATGTCCACCACATCGCCATCGGCACCGACCTGGGGCATTTCGATCCAGTCACCCACATGCAGCATGTCGTTACTGGTCAATTGCACGCTGGCCACGAACGACAGCAGGGTGTCCTTGTAGACCAACAGCAGCACCGCCGACATGGCACCCAGGCCCGACAGCAGCAGCAACGGCGAGCGGTCGATAAGCGTGGCGACGATGACGATGGAGGCGAAGATCCACAGCATCATCTTGGCCAGTTGCACATAGCCCTTGATCGAGCGGGTGCGGGCATGCTCGGTGCGCGCGTAGATGTCGAGCAAGGCATCCAGCAGGCACGACAGGGCCATGGTCATGAACAGCAGGGTAAAGGCCAGGGCAACGTTGCCGAGGAAGTGCTGCGCCGTGTCGGACAGCTCCGGCACCAGCTTCAGGCCAAACTGCAGCACCAGCGACGGTGTGGTCTGGGCCAGCCGGTGCAACACTTTGTTGTGGCGCAGGTCATCCAGCCATTTCAGCGCCTGTTGGCGCGCCAGCAGGCGGGTGCCGTGCAGCATCAGGAAGCGCGAAAGGCGGCCGACGACTAGAGAAATCAGCAGCAGGACGGCCAGGCCGATGGCGGCGTGGAGCATGGGATGTTGATCGAGGGTGCCCCAGAGGTCGAGGGAGTCACGCCAGATTCGTTGGATATCCATGGGGTTTTGAACAGTCTGTATTGCCAAACGAAGCGCCATTAGAGCGCGGATGCCGATAAAGTTGCCAAAAGAAATTCGGCTACGGCGGCAGAAAACGTTACCCTATGCAACTGAATTTCCCGCACTTGCCTGAGGTTACCTCCGTGTTTTCCCAATTCGCCCTGCACGAACGCCTGCTTAAAGCCGTGGCCGAGCTTAAATTTGTCGAGCCGACCCCGGTGCAGGCAGCGGCCATCCCCCTGGCCCTGCAAGGGCGTGACCTGCGTGTGACCGCGCAGACCGGCAGCGGCAAGACCGCGGCATTCGTCCTGCCAATGCTCAATCGCCTGGTCGACCTGAGCGGCCCGCGCGTGGAAATCCGTGCGCTGATCCTGCTGCCCACCCGTGAGCTGGCACAACAGACCCTCAAGCAGGTGCAACTGTTCTCCCAGTTCACCTACATCAAGGCCGGCCTGGTTACCGGCGGTGAGGACTTCAAGGAACAGGCCGCCATGCTGCGCAAGGTGCCGGACGTGCTGATCGGCACCCCGGGCCGCCTGCTCGAGCAACTCAACGCCGGCAACCTGGACCTGTCCCACGTCAAGGTCATGATCCTCGATGAAGCCGACCGCATGCTCGACATGGGCTTTGCCGAAGACATGGAGCGCCTGTGCAAGGAGTGTGAGAACCGTGAGCAGACCCTGCTGTTCTCCGCCACCACAGGCGGCGCGGCCCTGCGCGACATCATCGGCAAGGTGTTGAAAGACCCTGAGCACCTGATGCTCAACAGCGTCTCGCAGCTGGCAGAAGGCACCCGTCAGCAAATCATCATGGCTGACCACGACCAGCACAAAGAGAAGATCGTCCAGTGGTTGCTGGAAAACGAGACCTACCAGAAGGCGATCATCTTCACCAACACCCGTGCCCTGGCCGACCGTATCTATGGCCACCTGGTGGCCAAGGACGTGAAGGCATTCGTCCTGCACGGTGAGAAGGACCAGAAAGACCGCAAGCTGGCCATTGAACGCTTCAAGCAGGGCAGCTCCAACGTGCTGGTGGCAACCGACGTTGCCGCCCGTGGCCTGGACATCGACGGCCTGGACCTGGTGATCAACTTCGACATGCCACGCAGCGGTGACGAGTACGTGCACCGTATTGGCCGTACCGGCCGAGCGGGGGGCGAAGGCCTGGCGATCTCGTTGATCACCCACAACGACTGGAACTTGATGTCGAGCGTCGAACGCTACCTCAAGCAGCAGTTCGAGCGCCGGGTGATCAAGGAAGTCAAAGGCACCTACAACGGGCCTAAAAAGGTCAAGGCTTCGGGCAAGGCTGCCGGTACCAAAAAGAAAAAGGTCGAGAAGAAGTCGGGTGACAAGAAGGCTGGCGCTAAGCGCAAGCCGACCGCCAAGCCAAAGGCCAACGCGCCGCTGGCCAGCTCCGACGGCATGGCGCCGCTGAAAAAGCGCACGCCAGCGGCTGAGTAAGCCGTCTGCAGCCCTATCGCCGCCTTGCCGGCGATAGGGCCTTTACCGCCTCTGCGTCACTCCGCTTTCTTCTCCGCTGTCTTCAATTCCTTGATTCGCGTATCGATCAGCTGGCACTTGTCCGGCAGGTCCTTGCTCGCCGTCCCCAGCTCCATACCCTGGAGCTCATCGTTGATCTCCTTGGCCTTCTGCGGGTTCTGTTCGGTCAGCTGGCTGACCAGCCCGGCCAGTTCTTCGCGCTTCTGAGTGGCCTCCTCCGGCGTGCAGGCCCAAGCGGGCAGGGCGCAGAACAGGGCGGTTGCACAAGTGATGCGCAGCAGTGATTTCATCCTTCATACCTCCGGCATTGGCTATGCCTGGTGGAGGGCGGTACATGCCTTGAAGTTCAGCCTGGACGACCGGCGGGCTCGATAACCCGCAGGTGCAAGATAACCAACAGTTAGTGTGCAAGGTGAGGTTTTGCCGTCATGTCTATACCCAACGCCTTCATGACTGCGAGGAACGATTTAAGGGTCGGATTGCCGTGTTCGCTGAACGACCGGTAAAGTTGCTCACGAGACAAGCCGGTTTCTTTCGCCAGATCGCTCATCCCTTTTGCACGAGCCACTACGCCAACGGCTTTGGCCACGTAGCTGGCATCACCCGTCTCCAGCGCATCGGACATGAATTGAGCAATGGCTTGCGGTGTGGTCAGGTAATCGGCCGCATCGAACTCAAAAAATGTTTCAGTCATTTTGCATCCCTCTGAAGCTGCTGGATTCGATCTTCTTCATTGGGTGAATGTAGTTTATTAATCACACGGGGCTAGCGCATCAAATGGTTTCCGTTTTTTTCTGAACACGACCCGCCGCAGGCAGGTCCCAACCTGTGTACCCCTTCCGTCCACAGCAGGAGCCTGCCGCCATGAGCACCACCTACGACTGGGACTTGATCGAACGCTTGCTGCATGAAGTGCAGAACAGCGCCGGTCACAGCTTTACGCCACGCCCCTACGCCGAGCAGCACGCCGCAGCGCTAGCCGCCAAAGGCCAGCCGATAGGCGATCTGGACCACTTGAAGACCCGGGCCTGCGAATACGAAAAACTGTTGTTCGAACGCGGCTTCATCGAAAGTCGGCCTGATGAAGAGGGGGGCAACGGCGAAAACTTTGTCCTCAGCGAACGCGGTTCGCGCCTGTTGAGCCTGATCGACAGCAGCATCCCGGGCTTCGAGCACCCGCGTCAGGTCTTGGATGAACAAGCCGATGCGCTGGATGAAGCGACCTTTGAGCAGGTGTCATCGAAGGCACAGATTGCTTGAGGTCGTTTTGAGGGTGGCACGGGTGGGCCTGTAAACCCGATAATCGGCAGTCTTTGAAGACTGCCGTGCTGATCCCATGCCAATGATTACCCCAAAGGCCCGCCGATGAGCGCGGCCCGGAAGAACCCCGACGCCTTCGCTTTCCAGGTCATGCTTGGGTTATGCCTGATCTGGGGCTGCCAGCAAGTGCTGATCAAGACGGCTGCCGTCGACATCGCTCCGGTCATGCAGGCCGCCTTGCGCAACTGCATCGCCGCCGTGCTGGTGGGCCTGATGATCTGCTGGCGCGGTGGTTGGGAGCAGGTGGGCAGCACTTGGCGCGCCGGGCTGTTGGCGGGCGGGTTGTTTGGTGTCGAATTCCTGTTCATCGCTGAAGGGTTGAAGCTGACGTCGGCAGCGCACATGTCGGTCTTCCTCTACACGGCACCCGTTTTCACGGCGTTGGGCCTGCACTTCATGCTGCCCAGTGAGCGGCTGCGGCTGCTGCAGTGGTTGGGGATCTTGCTGGCCTTCGGTGGGATCGCCACCGCGTTTGCCGGTGGCATGTCGTTTGAAGAAATGGACAGCCGCACGTTGCTGGGCGATGCCTTTGGCGTTGTGGCGGGGCTGGCCTGGGGTGCGACGACGGTGGTGGTGCGTTGTTCCCGGCTTTCGGAAGCGCCGGCGACCTTGACCCTGTTCTATCAGTTGGCGGTGGGCTTTGCCGGGCTGCTGCTGATTGCCTTGCTCAGCGGCCAGATCGGCGCGGTGTCGCTGACGCCTTTGGCGGTGGGCAGTGTGCTGTTCCAGGGGGTCGTGGTGTCGTTTGTCAGCTACCTGACCTGGTTCTGGTTATTGCGCAAATACCTGGCGTCTAACCTCGCGGTGTTTTCGTTCATCACGCCGCTGTTCGGCGTCACGTTCGGCGTGCTGCTGCTGGATGAGCCGCTGAGCGTGAACTTTGTACTTGGCGCGGTGATGGTGTTGCTTGGCGTAGTGCTGGTGAGCGCCGAGCCTTGGGTGAAGCAGCAATTGCGCAAATGGGTGGGGTGATAGCCGCTGCCCTAGGCTTCACTGACCGTCAACCGAAACCCCTGTAGGAGCAGCCTTGCGCTGCGAAGAGGCCAGTGGCAGCAGCGAGCATCTACGTTGTTGCGACTGGCCTCTTCGCAGCGCAAGGCTGCTCCTACACGGATTGCGCGGTGGTTGAAGGGGCCGCCAGGCAGCTGGGGTTGGCATGGGCTGCAGTCAGCACCAACACCCCGGCCACTGCCAACCCGCTCGCAGCCAGCAGCAACGCCAGTTGCAGGCTCCCCGAGTAGTGGTTGCTGACTGCCGCCAACAACGGCCCGCTGAGTTGCCCGAGCGCAAAGCACGCAGTGAGCAGCCCGGCATTGCGCTGCGTCGCGTGCGGCGCCAGCTCCCGCGAGCGCTGCATCACCAGTTGCATGCAGGCCAGGAACGGCGCGCCGCACAGCACCACACCCAACCCCAAGCCAAGGCCACCGCCCATTAGGCATGCCAGCACGCCGAGCCCTTGCAGCCACAGGGTGGCGGTCAGCCAGGCAGAGGTCCGGCCGGCCCGGCGCACGCTCACCAGCAGCACGCCCAGCGCGGCTGCCAGGCCAAAGGCCGGCCAGAACAGGTCGGCCATCCACTGGCCGTGAAACTGCTGGTTGGCCATCTGTGACAAGAAGGTGGCCGGCAGGATGTAACCGACACCGTACAAGGCATAGACCAGCCCAAGGCGCGCAATCCCGGCATTACCTGCCTTACGGGGCTGCGCAGTGGCCGGGTGCACCGTTTGCGCTTGCGCCTGCGGCAACCAGGGCCGTACGGCCAACAGCATCATCAGCGCCGCCACCGCGTAGATCAGCCACAGCGCTGCCGAACCCAGCCCCAGCCCATGCGCAATCAATGCCAGCAGCCCGGTAACGGCGATCCCCAGGCCCGGCCCGGCAAACACCAAAGCGCCCAAGCGGGGTTGATGGTGTGCGTTGGCAACCTGCTGGCTGAGGCTGGTGATCATCACCAATACCCAGGCGCTGGCCACGCCGGTACCGAAGCGCAACAGCAGGTGGCTCCAGAAGCCATCGGCGGCCCACGAGGCCAAGGTCAACAGCACGCACAGCCACAGGCCACCCTGCAGACGCAGGCGTACCTGGGCAGGCTTGCGGGCGAACATGCCATCCACCGCACCGATGAAGTAACCCAGGTAATTGGCCGCCGCGACCAGCCCGGCGGCCGTGAGGTCGAACTGGCCTTCGGCGATCAGTTGCGGCAGTTGTGGGGTCAGGGCGAAGCGGCCGATGCCCATGGCCATCATCAGCGCCACGGCGCTGGCCAGCAGTTGTATACGGGGCGACATGGAAGGGCTCCTGCACGTTGGTAAGCGATGGATGGCAGGTTAGGGGGCTTTCGCGTTCAATAAAATTGAATAATGATGATGAAGTTGTTCTGTTTTGGAGAAAGGTATGGAGTTCAGCCAGCTGCGCATCTTTCAGGCGGTGGCCGAGGAAGGTTCGGTCACACGCGCCGCCGAGCGCCTGCATCGGGTGCCGTCGAACCTGTCGACGCGGCTGCGCCAGCTCGAAGAGCAATTGGGCGTGGAGCTGTTTCTGCGCGAGCGCCAGCGCCTGCAATTGTCGCCCGCGGGCAAGGTGCTGCTGGACTACGCCAATCGCTTGTCGGCGCTACGTGACGAGGCGATGGCGGCCGTGCAAGGTGGCCAGCCGGCTGGGGAGTTTGTGCTGGGCACCATGTACAGCACCGCAGCCACCCACCTGCCGGCGTTGCTGGCGCGTTATCACCAGGCGTACCCGGCGGTGAACCTGCAGGTGCGTGCAGCGCCCAGCGGTGAGCTGTTCGAGGGCTTGCTCAGCCATGGCCTGGACGCGGCCTTGGTAGATGGCCCGCCAAGCCTGGCCGGGCTGGACGGTGTGCCGCTGTGCGAAGAGCAACTGGTGTTGATCACCAGCCCTGAACACCCACCCGTGCACACGGCAAAAGACGTGGCAGGCAAAGCGGTGTTCACTTTCCGCCAAGGCTGCTCGTACCGAATGCGCCTGGAGGCCTGGTACGCCCACGCTCATACGCCGATGGGGCGGGTGATGGAGATCGAGTCGTACCAGAGCATGCTGGCCTGCGTGATTGCGGGCGCGGGCGTGGCCATGATGGCGCAGTCCATGCTCGACAGCCTGCCTGGGCGCGACCGGGTGCGGGTCCACCGGCTGCAGGCACCCTTCGATCAGGCGGTGACTTGGTTGATGTGGCGCCAGGGCATGCGCGGGGCGAATTTGCAGGCCTGGATCGATCTGCAACAAAGCGAAACGATTAACCAATCGTCGGAATGCGCCGTTCAGGCTTGATCCGCGTCAAAATGGCCCTTATCTCTAAGACCAGATGCATGCGCAATACAGGACATCGGGCTATGATCTGTATGAAACATCACTGGATTGATTGACCGTGAGGCTGACCCGTCAAGGGGGCACTATGAAGAAACCACTGTTCAACTGGCTCCACGACTTGGCTGTCGCACTGGGGTTGATTCCACCCCCCCTGCAGCCGGTGCCGATCCCGACTGATGAAGAGCAGCGCAAGCGCCAACCGCGCCGTCGCTGAAATGACAAAGGCCGCCGCATCATTGCTGATGCTGCGGCCTTTTTGTTGCGGCGAATCGTCTGTATGGCCTAGTGCGTATCAGGCCAGCTTGACTGCTGCCATCGATTTACGCGACATCAGGCTGACTGCGACAAAGCTCACCAGGCCAACTGCCAGGCTGTAGTAGATCGGCGTGTTGGCTTCCAGCCCATCCTTGAACATGAACAGCAGCGCAGTAGCGAAGCCCAGCGACATGCTGGCGATGGCGCCTGCGGTGGTTGCGCGTTTCCAGAAGATCGCACCAATCAGCGGGATCAGCATGCCGCCGACCAGCAGGTTGTAGGCCAAGGTCAGGGCGTTGATCACATCGTTCACCACCAAGGCGATACCCAGTACCACCAGGCCGGTCAGCAGGGTGAACAGGCGGCTGATGGCCAGGCTCGACTGCTTGCCGCCACGCAGCTTGGGCAGCAGGTCTTCAGTCAGGGTGGTGGACGCGGCCAGCAGGCCGGCGCTGGCAGTCGACATCATGGCCGCCAGGGCCGCCGCCATCAGCAGGCCACGAATGCCATCGGGCAGGGTGCTCTTGATCATCTCCGCAAAGGCATTGTTTGGGTTGGCCAGGTCGGGCATCAGTACGTGCGCGGCCATGCCGATCAGGGCGCAGGCCAGGCCGTACACCACGCAGTAAACGCCTGCGGTGGTACCGGCACGTTGGCAGACCTTCTCGTCACGGGCAGTGAATACGCGCTGCCAGATGTCTTGGCCGATGAGGATGCCGAAGAAGTAGATCAGGAAGTAGGTGATGATGGTGTCCCAACCGATGGTGGTCAGCTGGAAGCTGGCCGCAGGCAGTTTGGCCACCAGGGTGTCCCAGCCACCGGCCTTGTACAGGCACACCGGCAACAGGATGAACATCAGGCCGACGGTCTTGATGACGAACTGGACGATGTCGGTCAGGGTCAGCGACCACATGCCACCGATGGTCGAGTACAGCACCACCACGCCGCCGCCGAGCATCAGCGACATCCAGAACGGCAACTCGAGCAGCACTTGCAGCACGGTCGCCATGGCCAGGGTCGAGGTCACGCCGATCATCAGCGCGTACGCCAGCATGATCGCCGCACTGGCCTGGCGTGCCATCGGGTTGTAGCGCCGCTCCAGAACCTGGGTCACGGTGTAGATGCGCAGGCGCAGCAGCGGTTTGGCGAGGAACAGGTTGAGGGCGATGATGCCCAGGCCCAGGGCTGCGCACAGCCAGAAGCCAGAAATGCCGTGGACATAGCCCAGGCGCACAGTGCCGACGGTGGAGGCGCCGCCGAGTACGGTAGTGGCCATGGTGCCCATGTACAGGGTCGGGCCGAGGTTGCGTCCGGCCACCAGGTAGTCTTCCTGGGTTTTTGCCCGACGCATGCCATACCAGCCAAGCCCGAGCATGCCGGCGGTATAGATCATTACAACGATGATGTCCAAGGCCATTGGGGGTCTCCCGATTATCTTTATTATGGCGAGATCGACCGCACGGGCTTAGCGCCACCCGGCGGTCTAGTCTTGTGTTGGCGGGCCTCAGTGGCCCTCCCTCATGGCTCCTGCCGGGGTATTGCAGTCAAGCGGTGCCGTGCTATCGCCAGGATCAGCGACGCACGACGCCCGGCAGCACGCAGAGCATCTCGAACAGCAGGTTGGCGCCGAGCAGCGAGGTGTTGCCGGTGGTGTCGTAAGGCGGGGAGACTTCGACGAGGTCACAGCCGATCAGGTCCAGGCCGTGGCAGCCGCGAATGATCTCCATCGCTTGGATCGTGGTCAAGCCTCCAATTTCAGGCGTGCCGGTGCCAGGGGCCCAAGCGGGGTCGATACCGTCGATGTCGAAGGACAGGTAAACCGGGCCGCCGCCGACTTTTTCACGGACTTCGGCCATCAGCGGTTCCAGCGATTTGTGCCAGCATTCCTCGGCCTGCACCACGCGGAAGCCCTGGCGACGGCTCCAGTTGAAGTCGTCGGCGGTGTAGCCCTGGGCGCGCAGGCCGATCTGCACCACGCGGTCACAGTCGAGCAGGCCCTCTTCAACGGCGCGGCGGAAGGTGGTGCCGTGGGCGATCTTCTCGCCGAACATGTGGTCGTTGACGTCAGCGTGGGCATCGATGTGCACCAGGCCGATCTTGCCGTGCTTTTTATGCAGGGCGCGCAGGATCGGCAGGGTGATGGTGTGGTCGCCGCCCAGGGTCATCGGGATAACGTTGTGCTCGACGATTTCGTCGTAGGCTTCTTCGATGATGCGCACGGCATCGAGCAGGTTGAAGGTGTTGATGGCCACGTCACCGATGTCGGCGACCGACAGCGAGTCGAATGGCGCAGCCCCGGTAGCCATGTTGTACGGGCGGATCATCACCGACTCGGCGCGGATCTGACGCGGTCCGAAGCGGGTGCCGGAGCGCAGCGAAGTGCCGATGTCCAGGGGCACGCCGATGAATGCGGCATCCAGGCCGGCGGCGCTTTGCAGGTGGGGGAGGCGGAGCATGGTGGCGATGCCGCCGAAACGCGGCATTTCGTTGCCGCCCAGTGGTTGGTGGAGAGTCTTGTCCACGGTGGGCCTCATCAGTCGGTCGATTGTTGTGTTTGTTCGAACCTGTGCCGCGGCGCGCCTGTGTAGTCTGGTTGTGCCGGCGGGCAGGACATTTCGGCCGAGTTTGCGCAAGGTAGTGCGTAGGAAGAATCGCTACCGGCAAATACTTACTTCAGGAATTTCTGAACTAATGCCCGCGCAACCGGTTAGACTTCACGCACTTACTGTTGCGGAACCGTTGCACCATGACCTCGACCCTGCCCGATCTGAAACTGCTACGCATCTTCGTCAGCGTGGTGCGTCACCAGGGCTTCGCCAACGCCCAACGCGATTTGAACCTGTCGACGTCAGCCATCAGCACGTACATGAGCCAGCTGGAGGGCGGGTTGGGGATTGTGCTGTGTCACCGTGGTCGCGGCGGTTTCAGCCTCACCAGCAAGGGCGAGCTGTTCCATCAGGAGAGCCTGCGCCTGCTGGCCGAGCTGGATGGCTTTGAGCAATATGCCGCAGCCCTCAAGGGTGAACTGCGCGGCACGCTCAACCTGGGCGTGATCGACTCCACCGTGGGCGACCGCGCGCTGCCCCTGGCCGAAGCCATCGGCGCCTACAGCCAGGAGCACCCGGCGGTGCACTTGCACCTGTCGGTGTCCAGCCCGTACGAACTGCAATTGGGTGTACAGGACAACCGCCTCGACCTGGCCATCGGGGCGTTTTCTTCGCGCATGAGCGGCCTGGTTTACCAGCCGCTGTACCGTGAGCAGCACTGGCTGTACTGCAGCAGCCGCCATCCGTTGTTCAACGAGCGGCGCATCCCTGAGCAGGTGGTGACCCAGCAGCGCATGGTCGGGCGCGGCTACTGGAGCCAGGCAGAGCTGGCCCGGCATGGTTTCAAGCACAGTGCGGCGACGGTGGAAAGCATGGAGGCGCAGCTGATCCTGATTCTCTCCGGTGCCTACATTGGCTACCTGCCAGAGCATTACGCCCAGGCTTGGGTGGAGAAGGGCGATCTACGGGTGTTGTCGCCGTCTACCTTCGGCTATCAGGCGCCCTTTTCGTTGATCATTCGTCGTGGCCGCAGCCGCGAGCCGTTGATTCAGACGTTCCGCGACCTGCTTAAAAGCCAGCTCAACGTGGGCTGATACACAGCCTGTCCATGCATTCCGTCGGGACGGGCTCAATTCCTACAGAACATGACCGCTAACCTGATAGCGCTCTGCTAAACATCAACTTGCGCTGATGATTCCTCCCTATTTCATCCTGCAAGGATCGCCCAAGATGCGCATGAATTTGCCCGTCACTGAGCACGAAAGAACCTTCTCCAGCGATCAACGCCTGATCTCCACGACGGACCTCAACAGCCGCATCACCTACTGCAATGACGCCTTCGTGGCGATCAGCGGTTTTACCTACGACGAACTGGTCGGCCAGACCCACAACCTGGTGCGTCACCCCGACATGCCCCCGGCGGTGTTCGGGCACATGTGGGACACCATCAAGCAAGGCAAACCCTGGATGGGTGTGGTCAAGAACCGCGCCAAAAACGGCGATTACTATTGGGTCAGCGCTTACGTCACCCCGGTGTATGAGCAGGGCAGGGTCAGTGGCTATGAGTCGGTGCGTTCAGTGCCGACACGTGAGCAGATTCGCCGTGCCGAAGCGCTTTACGCGCGCTTGCGTGCCGGCCGTTCGCCGGTGTCGTGGGCGGCGCGGCTAGGGCATGAATTGGGGCACGGCTGGCCACTGATTGGCGCAGGCCTGCTGTCGGCGGCAAGCTACCTGTGGCTGCCGCCCTACGCGGCCCTGGGGGTGCTGATGACCAGCCTGTTGCTGGCCTGGTACCTGGTCGAGCATCACCACAGCCAGGCCATTCGGCGCACACTTGGCGAGCACCCGAAAGCCTTCACCAGCCCCTTGGTGGCGTTGACCTACAGCGACAACCTGGGCCTGCAGGGCCAATTGGACATGGCCATCATCAGCGAAGAGGCCCGCTTGCAAACCGCCTTGACCCGCCTGGTTGATGCCGGCGTTGGGGTTAAGTCGCGGGCGGCGCAGTCGGCTGACCTGTCCGACGCCCAGGCGCAGATGCTTGACCGCCAGCGCAACGAGACCGACCAGTCCGCCACGGCCATCGCGCAGATGGCGGCGACTATCCAAGAGGTTACCCACAACGTGCAAAGCACTGCCCATGCGGCAGGCGATGCCGACCAGTTGGCGCAGCAAGGCAGTGAGTTGGCCCAGCAGAGTCTCAAGGCCATGGGCAGCATGAGCGATGCGGTCAACGACATCGGCCAGGCGGTCAACGCGTTGGCCGAGCAAACCCAGTCGATCGGTAGCGTGGTCGATACGATCACCTCGATTGCCGAGCAAACCAACCTGCTGGCGCTCAATGCCGCCATCGAAGCAGCGCGCGCCGGGGAGCAGGGGCGCGGCTTTGCCGTGGTGGCTGATGAGGTCCGCTCTTTGGCCCAGCGCACCCGTGCCTCGACCGAGGAGATCCATCAGATCATCGCCTCGTTGCGAGCAGGGGCAGAGCGGGCAGTGAGCACGGCCAGCCGCGGCGAGCAGATTTCGCGCGACAGCGTACACAGTGTCGAAGCGGTGCAAGCGGCGTTGACCGGTATCGCCCAGGCGGTCAGCCGGATTACCGGCATGAGCCAGCAGATCGCGACGGCTTCTGAGCAGCAAAGCCATGTTGCCGAGGATATCAACCAGCAGATCGTGAGGATTGCACAGCTGTGTGATCAGAGCGCCGGGCAGGCCAGGCAAGGGGCGGAAATCAGCCAGGACCTGGAGCGTATGGCGGAGTATCTGCATAGCTTGGCGGAGCGTTTCAACCGCTGACGTTCAGCGTATCCCACAAGGAAGTGGGGCTTTTCTGCAGGGCTATGGCACACTGCGCCCGGTAAGGAGAAGCCGATGCCCAGACCCCGCTGCGAGCGCTGCCAGCGCCCGCTCGACCACTGCCTTTGCCCACTGATACCCTCGCTCGACAGCCGCACCCGCGTGGTACTGCTGCAGCACCCCAGTGAGAGCTCGCACGCCCTGAATACCGCCCGCCTGGCCGCCCTTGGCCTGGTCAATGCCGAATTGCGCGTTGGCGAGGTGTTCGACGACCTCGTTGAATTGCTGCAGACACCAGGCTACCGGCCGGCGCTGCTGTTCCCGGGTGAGCATGCCCAGGTGCTGACGGCTTATGGTGAGGGGGATGACAGGCCCTTGCTGTTGATCGTGCCCGACGGTACCTGGCGCAAGGCACGCAAGCTGCTGTACCTGAATCCGTTGCTGGAGGCCCTGCCGCGTGTGACGCTGGGGGCGGTCGCGCCTTCGCGCTACCGGTTGCGCAAGGCGCCGGAGCCGGGTGCATTGTCGACCCTTGAGGCGGTGGTCGAGGCGCTGAACGTGCTGGAGCAGCCAGCCCGGTTCGATGCACTGCTCAAACCGTTCGAGGCGCTGATCGAAGGGCAGATCAAGGCCATGGGTGCCGAGACGTTCCAGCGCAATCACGGCACCCCATAAACGTGTAGGAGCAGCCTTGCGCTGCGAAGAGGCCGGTGAAAACGCAGTTAATCCTGGCTGTTTTCACCGGCCTCTTCGCAGCGCAAGGCTGCTCCTACACGTGTATCAGCCAACAGTCAGGTTGCCCCGACTGTTGATCAACGCATCTCAGGCAGCTGTGCGTCGGTCTTCACCTCATTGCTGGCAATGGCTTCTGGCGGCAGCGAAATACGCTGCTTGCTCAACAGTTCACCCATGGTTGCCAACACGCGGTACATCGAGAACTCCTCGGTGTAACGCACTTCGGTGTAACGACGGTCGGCGTTGTACAGCTCGTTCTCACTGTCGAGCACGTCGAGCAGGGTACGTTGGCCAAGGCCGAACTGATCCTGGTAAGCCGCGCGCACGCGCTTGGTGGTTTCGGCGTATTCACGCGCAGTCGGGGTCTGCTTGCGTGCGTTGTTCATGGCGTTCCAGGCCAGGCTCAGGTTCTCGGTCAGCTCGCGCAGCGCGTTGTTGCGGATGTCCAGGGCCTGGTTGATCTTGTGGGCATCGGACTGCAGGCGGGCCTTGTCGCTGCCGCCGCGGAACACGTTGTAGTTCAGCTCGACACCGGCCTGCCAATCGTTATTGCTGTGGCCTTTTTCACCGCCAAGGTTGTTGTTGGCACCCGTGGCCAGCACAGCGTCCAGGCGTGGGTAGAAGGTCGACTTGGCCACTTCGTACTGCCGCTCGGCCGCATTGACGTCGGCCTGGGCGGACTTGATGTAAGGGTTGTTCTGGCGCATGCCTTCCCGGGCATCGTCGAGGGTGCCAGGAATTTCAACCTTGATCGATTGCGGCCCTTCCAGTTCATCGGGGTGCTTGCCGATGACGCTGAAGAAGTTGGCCTCGGCATCGGCCAGGTCGACTTCGGCGGTGTCCAGGTTGTTCTCCGCCAAGGCACGGCGGGCGCGGGACTGATCGAGGTCGGCGGTGCTGCCGACACCGCGCTCGGTGCGCAGGCCGATCTGGTCGTTTACCCGCAGGTGGGCTTGCAGGTTGTTCTTGGCCAGCGTCACCAGCTCACGGCGCTTGAGCACTTCGAGGTAAACCTCCACTGCGCGCAGGGCAACATCCTGGGCGACCGCCTGGGTGTAGTAGGCGCGGGAGGTGGCGACCGCTTCGGTGCGCCCTACTTCGTTCGAGGTGTTGAAGCCATCAAACAGCATCTGCCGCAGGCGCAGCTCAGACTGGGTGTAGCTGAGGGTGGCCTTGTCATGGTTGCGCGTACCGTCGGGGTTGGTGCCGCGGGTATTGAGGTTGTCCGAACGCTGGCGGCCATAGCCTGCGACCAGATCAACGGAAGGGTAGTAGCCGCCGCGCGCGAATTTCACGTCTTCATCGGCAGACAGCTTGCTGTTGCGGTTGGAGCTGATCTGCGGATGGTAGTCCACGGCGCTCTGAACAGCCTCGGTAATCGACATCGCCTGTACGTTGGCACACGCCATTGCCAACAGTAATGCACTGGTGATGGGGGTCAAAACGCGCATGGGTACCTCTCCCTGATCCTAAAATAAGTCCTGCTGGTCGCCAAAAAAATGACGATATAGTTATCATGCAAATCGTTTCAGGTTTTTAACAACAGAGCTAAGAACATTCAATCAAAGTGATAAGAAGATTTTCTCATAACAGATATTGATAATTGACTTATCAGGTCTAAGAGGGCGCGGGCGACGCTGAAGGACCACCGAAATCAAAGCGGCTGAAAGTCTCGTTTTTCAAGGTTTACAGCGAGTTCCAGAACTTTTGCAGCTAAAAAAAAGGCTGGATAGGCGAAATAGATATTTGGCGACAAAAAAGTGACGCGCAAGGATTTAGGCCCGCTATGTGTTCATCGAGAGGGTGCTATTACTGGCGCACGCAGCATTGATCACTGCTTGCGCAGGGTCTTTTGCTTGAGGATATAGAGACTGACCAGCACCGCGCTGGTGAGCATGAACGCTCTAGCCCAGAACAGCGGTACCAAGTAGCACGACAGGCCAATGCTGGCCCACATCAGGCCGATGGCGTAGACCTTGCCTTTTAGCGGTATGCCTTCGCCACTGAGGTAATCACGGATCCACGGCCCGAGCTTCGGGTGATGGACCAGCCAGTAGTGAAAGCGAGGCGAGCTGCGCGCGAAACACGCCGCCGCCAGTAACAGAAAAGGGGTGGTGGGCAACACCGGCAGGAATATCCCCAGCACCCCCAGCGCAACGCTGAGCCAGCCAACGGCCAGCAGCAGGTAGCGCACAGCCGACTCAGTGGTGGCGTGGCTTGAGCAGCGCCGGCTTCTCGTCAGGAGCGTGCAGAAGCAGGAACAGCGCGCTGAGTGCTTCCGGGATCTGCACGATCATGTCGTCCTGCAGGTTGGCATTGCTGGCGATGTCGGCGAACTCTGGTTGCTCGTCGAACAGGCCCGAACCGACCATGATCGGCAGCAGCATCTCGCTGACTTCTTCTTCAGCGTTCTCGAACCAGGCCTCTTCACGCAGGAACACGCCCTCCATGAAGCCGATGCACCAGCCGCGCAGGTCGGAATCGTCCGGCTCGTCGGTCAGGTCCAGGTCGCATGGCAGGTCGAATTCTTCGTCGCTGGCCAGTTGACGCGCGATGTGCGCCTTCAGTGCCACCAGGGTCGCTTCGATCTCGGTGCGCTGGGCATCGCTGGCGTAGTGGGGTTCTTCGGCGAACAGGGCGTCGATCCACTCGCGCTCAGGTACGTCCTCGGCATTGATCGACAGGGCCGTGAGGTAGCCGTGAGCGGCGACGTAGTCCAGCGCTTCTTCGTGCAGCTCGTCGGCGTCGAGGAAGGCTTGCAGGCGGGTGAGTTGCTCGGCGAAGGACATTACAGGGCTACCTTGGGGAATAAACGATACCGAATTCTAGCACCTTGCAGCGTTGGCGGGGCAAAGGGAACGTCTGTCACAGCGGCACCCTGCGTGGGTTAGCACTGGGGTATAATCCGCGATTTTTCATCCAGGGGCGGTCTTTGTCGGCCGTCTAGTAAAAACCGCTTACGCATTCGGCGTGTGCGGGGCGGGTTTTTCGTCCAGCCTGTCTCCAGGATGGTACGGCGATTTGTGGAGTTGCACATGCTCGAACAGGCTCAGCGCGTTCTCAAGGATATCTTCGGCTACGACAGTTTCCGTGGGCGCCAGGCAGCAATCATCGAATGCGTGGCCAACGGCGGCGATGCGCTGGTACTGATGCCCACCGGCGGCGGCAAGTCGCTGTGCTTCCAGGTGCCGGGGCTGCTGCGCCCAGGCCTGACCGTGGTGGTTTCGCCGCTGATTGCGTTGATGGACGACCAGGTCGCCACGCTCGACGAGCTTGGCGTGGCTGCGGCCGCACTCAACTCGACGCTGAGCGCCGAGCAGCAACGTGAGCTGGCCGGGCGCATGCGCCGCGGTGAGCTGAAGATGCTGTACCTGGCGCCTGAACGTCTGGTTCAGCCGCGCATGCTCGACTTCCTGCGCGACCTGGACATCTCGCTGTTCGCCATCGACGAGGCCCACTGCGTGTCGCAATGGGGCCACGATTTCCGTCCGGAATACCTGCAGTTGGGCCAACTGGCCGAGCTGTTCCCGCATGTACCGCGCATCGCCCTGACCGCCACCGCCGACATGCGCACCCGCGAAGAGATCGTCCAGCGCCTGCACCTGCAGGGCGCCGAGCGTTTTCTTTCCAGTTTCGACCGGCCCAACATCTTCTACCGCATCGTGCCCAAGGAGGCGCCGCGCAAGCAGCTGATGGCCTTCCTCGGCGAGCGTCGCGGCAACGCAGGCATCGTCTACTGCCTGTCGCGCAAGAAGGTCGACGAGACCGCTGCCTTCCTCTGCGACCAGGGCTTCCCGGCGCTGCCGTATCACGCCGGCCTGGCTGCCGAAACGCGATCCGCCAACCAGCACCGCTTCCTCAACGAGGAAGGCTTGATCATGGTCGCCACCATTGCCTTCGGCATGGGCATCGACAAGCCCAACGTGCGCTTTGTCGCCCACCTCGACCTGCCCAAGTCGCTTGAGGCCTATTACCAGGAGACCGGCCGTGCCGGCCGTGATGGCTTGCCGTCCGATGCCTGGATGGCCTACGGCCTGCAGGACATGGTGATGCTCAAGCAGATGCTGCAAAACTCCGAGGGCGACGAGCGCCACAAGCGCGTCGAGCAGCACAAGCTCGATGCCATGCTGGCCCTGTGTGAAGAAACCCGCTGCCGCCGCCAGTCGTTGCTGGCCTACTTCGACGAAACCCTGGAGCAGCCCTGCGGGCATTGCGACAACTGCATCGACCAAGTGCAGACCTGGGACGCCACCGAACCTGCCCGCCAGGCGCTGTCGGCCGTATTCCGTACCGGCCAGCGCTATGGTGTCGGGCACCTGGTGGACGTGTTGCTGGGCAAGGACACCGAGAAAGTGCGCAATTTCGGCCACGAGAAGCTTTCGGTGTTCGGTGTCGGCAAGTCGCTGGCCGAGGTCGAGTGGCGTTCGTTGTTCCGCCAGTTGGTCGCACGCGGCCTGGTAGATATCGACCTCGAAGGGTACGGGGGCCTGCGCCTTTCCGACAGCTGCCGGCCGCTGTTGCGCGGCGAGGTGACCTTGCAACTGCGCCGCGACCTCAAGCCGCAGACGGTGGCCAAGAGCGCTGGCAGCGGCGGCAGCCCGGCCAGCCAGTTGGTGCGTGCCGAAGAACGCGAGCTGTGGGAGGCGCTGCGTACCTTGCGGCGCAAGCTGGCCGAGGAGCACAGCGTGCCGCCTTACGTCATCTTCCCCGATTCGACGCTGCTTGAAATGCTGCGCAGCCAGCCCGCCAGCCTCAGCGACATGGCCCAGGTCAGCGGCGTGGGTGCGCGCAAGCTGGAGCGCTACGGTCAGGCCTTCCTGGAGGTGCTCAACGACAGCGGTGGCACCGATGAGGCGCCCAAGGTGGTGCTCGACCTGCGCCACGAACTGGTCAGCCTGGCGCGCGCGGGCATGACCCCCGCGCAGATCGCCGGCCAGCTCAATTGCAGCGAAAAGAACGTGTACAGCCTGCTGGCCGAGGCCATCGGCCGCCAGGAACTGAGCCTCGATCAGGCCCTCGACCTGCCGGAAGACCTGATGATGGAGGTGCAGGACGCCTTCCTCGACGGCGAAGGCGAGCTGCCGCCAGTTTCGACTATCGCGCCCTTGTTTGGGCCACGGGTACCGGAGGGGGTGCTGTATTGCATACGCGCAGCATTGGCCGCGGAGTTCGACGTTTAACAGCCGGCAGGTTCGAGGCCAGAACCGCCAACTGCTGACCTTTGTCATGCTTTTTGACGATTATCGAACACTGGCAAGCGCCCGAGCCTTGCCACGTGGTCCGGGGCATGGTTAGCTGCCTAATAATTAGATCTATTCAATGAGTTGCTTATGCCCCTGACCGACAACCAACACCGCTTCGGCATGCAGCTGGCCCAGATGTCCCGGGGCTGGCGTGCCGAGCTGGACCGCCGCCTGGCCGGGTTAAACCTGTCCCAGGCGCGCTGGCTGGTGTTGCTGCACCTGGCCCGTTTCGAAGAAGCACCGACCCAGCGTGAGCTGGCCCAGAGTGTGGGTGTCGAAGGCCCGACCCTGGCGCGCTTGCTCGACAGCCTGGAGGCACAGGGCCTGGTGCGCAGGCAGGCAGTGCTTGAAGACCGGCGGGCGAAGAAGATTTTGCTGTGCCCACCGGCCAAGCCGCTGATCGAACAGATCGAGACCATTGCCAACGCGCTGCGGGTAGAGCTGTTCACCGGGGTGGATGAGGCGGACCTGGAAGTGTGCATGCGGGTGCATGCGAAGATTCTGGGTAACCTCGAAAAATCCTGATTTCGGGCCGGATACGGCCCCATTGATTCAGAAGGTATGCCCCAAGTTCAGATACACCGCTTGCTCATGCGCACTGTTGGCCCCATAGCTCAGGTTCAACGGCCCCAACGGTGTCTCCAGCCCCAGGAAGATACTCGCCGCATTGATGTAGCCACTGTCGAACTCATTGTCGTTGTTCCACGCCCGCCCACGCTCCAGTGAGCCACCGATGTACAACGGGAAGTCCAGCGGCACGTAGGCCCGTGGCGTCAGGCGGCGGTAATAGACCATGCGCAGCAAGCTGATGTTCTGCCCCGACACCGAGTCCTGGCGGAACCCTGACAGTTCCCGCGCGCCGCCCATCACGAAGCTTGAGGTCACCACCTCGGCATCATCCAGCGTGCGCCCGTAGCGCCCGCCCAGCACCCAGGTATTCGGGCCACTGCTGATGGCCTTGTCCAGGTTGAATAGCCACTGGCGGTAGTCCTGGTCGGAATCGAGCGATTTGTCGTACTTGCGCAGGGTCAGGCCGATGTCTTCGCCGCTGTGCGGGAAGTACACGTTGTCGAGGGTATCGAACGAGTACTTGAGCTCGTAGAACCCTTCATTGAAGCTGACCTTGGGCAGGTCCTGGTCACCGATACGCACTTCGGCTTCCCCCCAGGCCTTGCCCGCGCCAAGGCGCACTTCGCCATAGGTGCCGATCTGCCGGCCGAGGTTGAGGCCAAAACCATAGCGTTCCAGGCGGTACTCGGCGATCGGGTCGTTGTCCAGGGTCGCCTCGATGTTGCGCGAGCCTATGTCCAGGTAGGGCGCGACGAAGTAGCGCGAGCCCACATCCAGCGGCTGATAGAACTCGCTGTAAAGCTCTTGCTGGTCGCCGATCTGGGCGCGGGTCAGCCATTCGGCGCCCAGGCTGTTGATGCCGTTGACCCGGTAGCTGGCGCCGAGGTTGAAGGCGCTGTCGCCGCGCAGGTCATCCGACAGGTTCAGGCCCAGGCGCAGGTAGTCGGTGCCGCCGCGTCTGCCGCGGGCATTGATCACCAAGGTGTTGTCAGCGCCCTTGTGCACCACGCGGTACTGCACCCGGTCGAAGTAGTCCAGGCCATACAGCGTGCCCATGTCGGTCTGCAGGCGGTCGAGCTCCAGGGGCGCATCGATCGGCTGGCGGATATAGGAGCGGATCACGTCGTCGCTGACCTTGGAGTCGTTTTCCACCCGGATCGCAGTGATCACCGGCGTGCGTTGACGCGGCGAGCGGGCAACGGCCAGGCTGCTGTCGCCCTCGGGCTGGCGCAACGCGGCCAGGCGCGGGTCGAGCAGGCGGGTGGCGCGGTAGCCGGCCTCGATCATCTCGCGGGCGCGGCCGAAGTCGGTCACGCCAAACGCGGCCAGCGTCGGCTGGATCAGGATGTCGTCGCGGTGCAGGCTGGCCAGTTGTTCTTCAGAGTTGCGCCGGGTCATCAGGGTGATCGACTGGTTCAGCACATCGACCACCGTGGCCAGTTGCTTGCGGTCACGCAGCGGCGTACCGATGTCGACCACGATGGCCAGGTCCACACCCATGTCGCGGGCCACATCCAGCGGGATGTTGTCGACCATGCCGCCATCCACCAGCAAGCGGCCATCCAGCTCGACCGGGGCGAACACCGCGGGGATCGACATGCTGGCGCGGATCACCTGGGGCAGGTGGCCGCGGCGGAACACCACCTTTTCGCCGCTGGCGATATCGGTGGCCACCGCCCGGAAGGGGATGGGCAGTTTGTCGAAATCGCGGGTGTCGGCGGTATGGGCCAGCTTGCTTTCCAGCAGCAGCGCCAGGTTTTGGCCCTGGATCACGCCCAGCGGCAGGCCCAGGCTGCCGTCGTCGCGAAAGCTTAGCTTCTGCTTGACCAGAAAATCACGGTCGTCCTGCTTGCGCCGGAACGGCACGTCCTTGCGCGGTGGCGCATCCGACAAGGCCTGTTGCCAGTCCAGGGTAGTGGCGAGCTTCTCCAGTTCTTCGACGCTGTAACCCGAGGCGTACAGCCCGCCGATCACCGCCCCCATGCTGGTGCCCGCGATGGCGTCGATGTGCACGCCTTGTTCCTCCAGGGCCTTGAGCACGCCGATATGGGCCAGGCCGCGGGCAGCGCCGCCAGAGAGCACCAGGCCAACCTTGGGGCGTACCTGCTCGGCGGCATTGACCGTGGCAGCAACCAGCATCAGCAAAAAACAGAACAGCAAACGGCGCATCGTGAGTCTCAAACCGTGGGCAAAAGACCGCTAGTATAAGCGGCCCCTTACCTGGAGATGCTTCGCAATGGCCATCAGCAAGCCTGAAATCGTCATCACGTATTGCACGCAGTGCCAATGGCTGCTGCGCGCCGCCTGGCTGGCCCAAGAACTGCTCAGCACCTTTGCCGACGACCTTGGTCGGGTAGCGCTGGAGCCGGGTACCGGTGGCATCTTCCGCATCACCTGTGATGGCGTGCAGATTTGGGAGCGCAAGGCCGACGGTGGGTTCCCGGAGGCCAAGGTGCTCAAGCAGCGGGTGCGTGACCAGATCGACCCGCAGCGCGACCTGGGCCACAACGATCGCTGATCAGGCGCCTTCGGCCAGCGGCCGTGGCTTTACGGGTTGTTCGGCGGCCAGGCGGCTGGACAGCACGATGGCGAAAATGATCAGCGCGCCACCCAGCAGCATGCGCACGGTGGGCGTTTCGGCGAACACGGCCCAGGCCACGGCGATGCCGTAGACCGGCTCCATGCCGAACACCACGGCAGCCGTGCGCGCCTTGATCACAGCCAGGCTGGCGACAAACAGGCTGTGGGCCACGCCCGTGCAGAAGACGCCGAGCAGGGCGATCCACAACCAGTCCATCGGCGTCACCGCGCCCAGCCCGGGTGCTGCAAACGGCAACAGGCACAGGCTGACCACAAGGTTTTGCCACAGTGCTGCCTGCACGGCGGGCAAGCGGCCGGAGCCGGCGCGGTTGGTCAGCGACAGCAACGAGAACAACAGCCCCGACAGCAGCGCCCAGAGCAGGCCGCCAGTGGCCTCGCTGGCCAGGTCGAAGGCCGGTGTGACCAGCACCAGGCCGATGCTCACCAGCAGCACCAGCACGGCTTCATTGCGGCGGATGCGTTCGCGGAACAGCAGGCCTTCGAGGATCACGGTAAAGGCTGGGAAGCTGGCGAAGCCCAGGGTGGCGATGGCCACGCCGCCCACCTTGACGGCGATGAAGAAGCTGACCCAGTGCCCCGCCAGCAGCACGCCGCCGAGCAGTAGGCGGCGCACATCCTGGCCACTGAGCCGGTGCCAGCCTTGGCGGGCAAAACTGGCGAACAGGGCCAGGGCCAGGACTGCAAAAACGGCGCGGCCGAAAACGATGATGGCCGGGCTGGCGCTGGCGGCCAGCTTGCCGAAGACGCCGGTAAGGCCGAAGAACAGCGCGCCAATGTGCAGGGCGCCTAGGGCTGTGCGGTGGTTCATGGTGGTCCTTGAGCAAGAGTATGTCAGTACTGGCCCTTTCGCGGGGCAAGCCCGCTCCCACAGGTACGGCGCAACCCCCGAAGCATGTGGGAGCGGGCTTGCCCCGCGAAAGGGCCAGTGCAGGCACAGTGTAGGTCTTCAGGCAAACCCGTTCTGTCGCCCAACTAGCGTCCGTTATCGCCAGGCTCTCGCCGCAACGCCAAAGGCGTACAGCCAAAGGCCCGCAACATCGCCGCCGAAAACGCACTTTGCGAGCTGTACCCCACCCGCGCCGCAATCTCCCCCATTGGCAGCACCGTCTGCTCCACCAGTTGTCGCGCCTTTAGCAAGCGCCGCTGGCGCATGTAGTCCATCGGCGTCATCGCGCATTCGGCAATAAAGCGTGCATGCAGGCGAGCAGTGGACAGCCCGGCCAGGCGCGCCAGGTCGGCGACCTGCAACGGGTAGGCAGCATGTTGCTCGATATGCGCATCGAACGCCGCATAAGGCAGGCGCTGGCTGGCCCTGATGCTGGCGGCTGCCGGCGGGGTAAGGCTGGCCAACAGCAGCGCCGCGCCTTGGCGGGCGATCAGCGGGTCGCCCATGGGGCTGGCCGCCAGCCAGTCCACCAGCTGCTGCTGGCGAGCGTCCAGGCCCAAGGCCGCGGGGCGATCGAGCAGCCGGCGGCTGGCATCGGCATGCTCGCCCAGTTGCTCGCGCAACCAGTGCTCCCCAGGCACATCCAGCACCAGGCAGTCGCTGCCAGCACCGCTGGAGCAGGTGTGGTGCGCACCCGCCGGCACCACCATCAGGGCCTGACGATCTACCCGTGCACCGTGGCCCTGGACCTCGAATTCCAGGCGGCCGCTGAGGCCGAACACCAGTTGCGGGTGTTCGTGGCTGTGGGCGATCAGGCTGTCACGGTAGTGGCGCAGCGAGAGGATCGGGCCTGTGGTCATGGGGGGCGTCCTCGCAGGGCAGACGCGCATTGTGCCTCATTCACTGCAGGCCATCACCCGTCATGGTTTTGCCACAGCGCTGTCATCCGCGCCTGCCAGTCTCCAGCAAACTGCGCCGGAGCCCGCCCATGACCCACGCTGAACTCTCCCGTCCCTCGCGCAAGCAACGTGTGCGCACCGTGTGGATTTCCGATGTGCACCTGGGCACCCGTGACTGCCAGGCCGAGCACCTGTCGCGGTTTCTCAAGGGCTACCAGGCCGACCGCATCTACCTGGTCGGCGATATCATCGATGGCTGGAAGCTGCGTGGCGGCATCTATTGGCCGCAAGCGCACACCAACGTCATCCGGCGCCTGTTGACCATGAGCAAGCGAGGCACCGAGGTCATTTATGTCACCGGCAACCATGACGAATTCCTGCGCCGTTATTCGAAGCTGATGCTGGGTAACATCCAGTTGGTAGATGAGGCCGAGCACCTGACGGCTGATGGGCGCCGCCTGCTGGTGATCCACGGCGACCAGTTCGATGTAATAACCCGCTACCACCGCTGGCTGGCGTTTCTAGGTGACCGCGCGTATGAGTTCACCCTGGTGCTCAACCGTTGGCTCAACCACTGGCGTGCACGTTACGGCTATGGCTACTGGTCGTTGTCGGCTTACCTCAAGCACAAAGTGAAGGGCGCTGTGAGCTTCATCAGCGACTTCGAGGATGCCATTGCCCACGAGTGCACCCGCCGCGGGTTTCAGGGGGTGGTGTGCGGGCACATCCATCATGCCGAGATCCGCAAGGTGGGGGAGGTGGAGTACCTCAATTGCGGGGATTGGGTGGAGTCGTGCACGGCCTTGATCGAGCACTGGGATGGCAGCATCGAGCTGTATCGCCTGGCGGATGCGCAGGCGCGACTCGCTGAAGGCCGCAAGGCGGCCCAGGCCATTTAAAGGCTGATCTTGCCCAGCAAGATGTCACGGAACATGGCGAAATCACCGATCAGGCTGTAAAGCGGATAGGTAAACGTCGCCGGCCGGTTCTTCTCGAAGAAGAAATGCCCGACCCACGCAAAGCCATAGCCAAACAGCGGCACGGCCAGCAGCAGCAACCATTTGCCGCTGCCGATGGTGTACGCCAGCAAGGCAATCACCAGGCTTGTCCCGACAAAATGCAGGCGGCGGCAGGTGGGGTTGCTGTGCTCACCCAGGTAGTAGGGGTAGAACTCGGCAAAACTGCGAAACTGCGCTGTGCTGTTCATGGCACTGCTCCGGGATTAATACTTCTGGATAAGATGCACGGCGTGGAGCCTGAATCGAGTCTAGAGTCATTGGCGGGGCCTACCAGTGACAATAGGCGCCAATTGAGTATCCTTGGGGTTCACCGCAGGAGCGGTCAGCATAAGAAGCCTGTCATGAGTGAAAGAACCACGTCAGCCAGCTGGGCATCAGGGATCGTCAAGGCACTCGAGCTGGAAGGGCTCGATTGCCCAGCCATGTTCAAGCAACTCGGGCTCGACTTCGCCGCCCTCGACGACCCCGACGCGCGTTTCCCTCAGGATTCCATGACCCGGCTGTGGCAGCTGGCGGTGGAACTGTCGGGCAACGAAGCCATCGGCCTGAACATGGCACGGGTAGTGCGCCCGGCTTCGTTCCATGTGGTGGGCTATGCGTTGATGTCCAGCCGCACTTTGGCCGAAGGCTTCGAGCGGCTGGTGCGTTACCAGCGCATCATTGCCGAAAGCTCCGACTTGAGCTTCCGCCTTGGCCCTGAGGGCTATTCGCTGATTCTGACCGTGCATGGCGACCATCTGCCGCCGACCCGGCACAGCGCCGAAGCGTCGTTGGCGTGCGCGCTGTCGTTGTGCACCTGGCTCAGCGGGCGCGTCATCCAGCCGCGCCGGGTACTGGTGCAGGGGCCGCAGCCGAAGAATATCGAACCCTACAAGGTCGCCTTCCATTCACCGTTGGTGTTCGATGCACCGCACGATGCGCTGGTGTTCGAGCGTGCCGACATGGAAGCGCCACTGCCGACGGCCAACGAGGCCATGGCCATATTGCACGACCGTTTTGCCGGTGAGTACCTGGCGCGCTTTTCGGAAAGCCGGGTCACCCACCGGGTGCGCCAGGTGCTGTGCCGCATCCTGCCCCAGGGCGAGCCCAAGCGTGAAACCCTGGCCCAGGCCCTGCACCTGTCTCAGCGGACCTTGCAGCGGCGCCTGCAAGAGGAGGGCACCAGCTTCCAGACCTTGCTCGACGATACCCGCCGTGAGCTGGCCGAGCAGTACCTGGCCCAGCCCGGTATGACCCTGCTGGAAACCGCCTACCTGCTGGGTTTCGCCGACCCGAGCAATTTCTACCGGGCGTTCCGCCGCTGGTTCGATGCCACCCCCAGCGAATACCGCGCCCGCCTGGGCGCGGAGCCTGAAGGGGTCAGTGACGCCAGAACGCCGGCATGCACAACACTAGCACCGTGATGATCTCCAGCCGGCCGAGCAGCATGCCGCCGGCGAGGATCCACTTGGCGGCGTCCGGCAGCGTCGCATAGTTGCCGGCTGGGCCGATCACTTCGCCCAGCCCTGGGCCTACGCCCGACACGGTGCCGGCAGCACCGGTCAGCGCGGTCATCCAGTCCACGCCCAGCAGCGACAGCAGCAGCGCCATCACGCAGATGGTGATCGCGAAAAAGAACGAGAACGTCAGGATCGAGCGCACGATTTCTTCGTCGAGGCGGTGCCCGTTGTACTTCTGCTTGATCACCGCGCGCGGGTGGATCAACTGATTAAGGCTGGCCTTGAGCAGGATGTAGGCGACCTGGAAGCGGAAGATCTTGATACCGCCTGCGGTCGAGCCGGAGCAGCCGCCGACGAAGCCCAGGTAGAAGAACAGCATCAGCGAGAAATTGCCCCACAGGCTGTAGTCGCCCAGGGCGAAGCCGGTGGTGGTGACCACCGAGGTCACGTTCAGCGCCACGTGGCGCAAGGCATCCAGCCAGTGCAGCTTGGTGGTGGCCCAATACCAGGTACCCAGCACGAGCCAGGTGACCACCAACATGCCGAGCAACCCCTGAACCTGCTGGTCGCGGATCAACGCCCGGCGGTTGCCGCGCAAGGTGGCCACATACAAGGTGAAGGGCAGGCTGCCGAGGATCATCACCACTACCGCGACCCAATGCACAGCAGGGATATCCCATTTCGCCAACGACTGGTCGGAGGTCGAGAAGCCCCCGGTGGAAATCGCCGACATGGCGTGGTTGATGGCATCGAACGGCCGCATGCCGGCCCACCAGAAGGCCAGCGCGCCGAGCACGGAGAAACCGACGTACACGCCGACGATCGACTTGGCGACCATGTGTGAACGCGGCATGACCTTTTCGGAGCGGTCCGAGGACTCGGTCTGGAACAGGCGCATGCCACCAATGCGCAGCAGCGGCAGGATCGCCACGGCCATGGCGATAAAGCCGATGCCGCCAAGCCAGTGCAGCATCGAGCGCCACATCAAGATACCCGGCGACATGCTGTCCAGGCCGCTGAGCACCGTGGCGCCGGTCGCGGTGATGCCGGACATGCTCTCGAAGAAGGCGTCGGTGTAACTGATGTGTTGCGTCAACAGGAACGGCAAGGCCGCGAACACGCACACCACCAGCCAGCTGCTGACGGTCAGCAGGTACATGTCGCGCGGGCGCAGGTGCACGTGCTCGGGCCGGCCCTGCACGACCATGAGCAGGCCGGCGATGAAGGTGATCAGGCTGGACCAGAGGAACGACGGCATGTCGCCAGTGCGCTCGAAGATCACCAGGGTCGCCATGGGCACGACCATGCTGACGGCCAGGGTGATCAGGAAGATGCCGATGATGAAACCAATGATCCTTAAGGTCGGCAACGCCATGTGATCTGCTCTGACTCTGAACGGAAGGGCGCCATTCTACCTATGGGTCTGGTGATGTAAACGCTAGAATGGCCGCACATTCACCTGCCAGGAGGGTAGCCGATGGAGGCTCTCGACGCATTGCTCAACCGTGTTTCCGTGCCACGTCTGACCGACCCCGCGCCAAATGATGCCCAGCGTGAGGCGTTGTTCCAGGCTGCATTGCGTGCACCGGACCACGGCCAGCTGCGCCCGTGGCGGTTCCTGACCATCGAAGGCCAGGGCCGTGAGAAGCTGGGCGAGCTGTTCGCCGAAGCGGTGCAGCACAAGGGCGATGCCAGCCAGGCAGCGCTGGACAAGGCACGTGCCATGCCGCTGCGTGCGCCGTTGCTGATTGTGGTGATCGCCAAGCTGCAGGACCATTTCAAGGTGCCCAAGTCCGAGCAGCGCCTGGCGGCCGGGTGTGCGGCCCACGGTATTCTGATCGCGGCGCATGCCCAGGGTGTCGGTGCGGTGTGGCGTACCGGTGACATGGCGTTCGATGCGCATGTGCACAAAGGGCTGGGGTTGGCCGAGCATGAGGAGTTGATCGGTTACCTGTATGTCGGCACGCCGGTGAACGAGCCGCGTACCGCGCCCGTGCTGGACACTGCTGATTTTGTCAGTGCCTGGGGCGAGTAAACGCTGAGAGGGTTGGGGCCGCTATCGCGTAACCCGTGTAGGAGCAGCCTTGTGCTGCGAATGGGGCGCAAAGCGGCCCCGCCCCAGGCTCAACCAACAACCTGTGCCACAGGCAACTCCAGCCGTGCCACAAATCCCCCTTGCGGATGGTTCGCCAGCACCAGGCTGCCGCCATGGCGCTCGGCCGCCTTGCGCGCAATCGCCAGCCCCAATCCATGCCCAGCGGCTTGCTGCCCCGGGGCGCGGAAAAACGGCTCACCCAGCTGCGCCAGGTGTTCTGCCGCCACCCCAGGCCCATGGTCACGCACGCTCAGCACGATGCGGCCCTGCTCACGCTCGGCGCTGACTTCGATCGGCTGCCCGACCGGGTTGAAGCGCAAGGCATTGCGCAGCAGATTGTCGACGGCGCGCTCGATCAAGGTTGGCCAACCCTGCAAGGTCAGGCCAGGTTGCGCCTGCAGGCGGACCTCCTGCTCCGGCGCGCTGAGCAACGCATCCTTGCGCACACCGCCCAGCAAGGCGTTGAGGTCGACCGGCTCGGCATGCGCCTGCTCGGCATCGACACGGGCCAGGGCAAGGATTTCGCTGATCAGGTCTTCCAGCCGGTCGCATTCGCGGGTCAGGCGCGGCCACAGCGCCTGACGCTGCTCGGGCTCAGCCCGTTCGGCCAAGGCCAGCGCGATACGCAGCCTAGCCAGCGGTGAGCGCAGTTCATGGGAGACGTCGCGTAGCAACTGGCGCTGGCTGCCGATGGTGCTCTGCAGGCGGGCACCCATCTTGTTGAAGTCGTTGGCCAAGACCCCGAACTCGTCGCGCCGGGCGGCCAGGCGCGCCAGGCTGTTCTGTTGGTAGCTGGTCTGGCCGAGGTCGTGCACTGCGCTGCGCAGGCGGCTCAAGGGGCGGGTGATGGACAGGGTCACCAACAGGCTGAACAAGGTCAGTACCACCAAGGCGATGCCCAGTGCACTGAGTGGCCAGAGCAGGCTCTCGCGGTGCCACGCGTCCAGTTCGGGGTGCGGGATCCGGTAAATCAGCAGGTACGTCTCACCGCTGTAGGGGCTGGTGTATTCCTCGGTCAGGCGCCGCCACGGCAAGCGCCGCTCGTCATTGTGCTGGCGCGCCTCGAAGGCCGCTGCGCGGCGCGGGAAGGTGCCGGGCACCACCGCCTCGCCGCTGTCGTCGAGCACTTGCACATCGATCTTGAAGCGCTGCTTGCGGCGTTCGAGGAACTGCTGCGCCGAGGCCGTGCCTTCCTGTTCGTAGTGCTTGGCCCAGTGGCTGGCGAGGGTGTTGAGGCCCGGGTGGCGGCTGAGGATCCAGGCGTCCTGGTTGAGCATGTGGCCCAACAGGATCGACAGCCCGGCAACCAGGGTAATGGCCAGCCAGAAACTGGCCAGGATGCGCCAGAACAGTGAACGCAAGTGCACCTCCTGCAAACGGGAAAAGCCCGGCCCGCAGGGGTGCGGGCCGGGCGTCGGGCGGTTAGCTTACTGGGCCTTCGCGGCTTTTTCAGCTTTCCAGGCCTGGAACGCTTGCCATTCGGCTTTCTTCGCAGCCCGCTCTTTCTGCAGTTCGTCGAACTGCTTTTGTTGCTCAGGCTTGAGCAGGGCGCGGACCTGGCTGTCGGTCTTGTCGTGGCTGGCCTTGAGTTCATCCTGCATGGCCTTCTGGTCGGCGGCAGGCAGCTTGGACAGGTAGCGCTCGGTGATGTCGCGGCGTTGCTTCATCTGCTCGCCCATCAGCTTGCCGATCTGCTGACGCTGGTCGCGGCTCAGGTCCAGTTGGGCGAAAGGCGCATCACCGCGATGATGCGGGCCGTCGTGACGCGGGCCGCCTTCAGGCATGGCCATGGCCACGGTCGGCAGGGCGGCGGCGAACATCAGGGCGATAAGGGTCTTGCGCATGGTGTCTCTCCTTTCATAGGCCGGTGGTTACCGGATGAGCACAGTCTACGCAGCTCACCGTCAAGGGCGGTCAGGGGAGGGTAAAGGCTGGGTAAAGATGGCGGCTGAGATTTTGGGGCCGCTGCGCAGCCCATCGCCGGCAAGCCAGCTCCTACAGCGATAGCGCTGCCCTTGAACACTGCACTGCTCATGTGGGAGCTGGCTTGCCGGCGATGGGCTGCGCAGCGGTCCCAGCGATCTCACAAGCTGTAGTAATAGCCCCGGCTACGCAACGCAACGATGCGCGGGCGGCCATCGGCATGGGGCCCGATTTTCTTGCGCAGGTTGCTGACGTGCATGTCCAGGCTGCGGTCATACAGGGTCAGCTTGCGGCCAAGACCAATCTGCGCCAGTTCCTGCTTGTCCAGCGGTTCACCGGGCTGGCGCAGCAGGGCTTCGAGGATGCGGCTTTCGGACAGGGTCAGGGTCATCTCGCGGCCATCGATGCTGGCCACCCCACGTGCCGGGCTGTAGATCAGGTCGCCGATCTCTACCTGGGTGGTGGTGGCTGCCGGGTGGCTGCGGCGCAACACGGCGCGCAGGCGGGCAGTGAGCTCCCGGGGGTCGCAGGGTTTGGCCAGGTAATCGTCGGCGCCCAGTTCGAGGCCAAGGATGCGGTCCAGCGGCTCGCCGCGCGCCGACAGCATCAGCACCGGCAGCTCGGCATGGTCATTGCGCAGTTGTTTGAGCAGCTCCAGGCCGCTGCCGTCAGGCAGCATCACATCCAGCACCACCGCCGCTGGTGCATGCGCGGCCAGGGCCTGACGTGCGCTCAGGCCATCGTGGCAGGCACGTACAGAAAAACCTTCCTGGGTCAGCCAGCTGCCGAGCAGCTCGCACAGCTCCTGGTCATCATCAATCAGTAACAGCTCACTCATGACTCACTCAACTCAACCATCGACGGCGTCATATTGGTCCGCCAGTGGCAAAGATACCGCAGACTGATGGCAAGTGTGTAACCAGCAGCACCGCGTGGCCTGCTTTCGCGGCCAAGCTCGCACCTGCAGGTTTGCGCAAAGCGCGAAGCTTGCGCTGTCCCTGTGGGAGCGGGCTTGCCCGCGAAAGCAGGCGACACGGCCTTGAATCAAGGCAGAACTTGCTTGAATGGCTTGACGATGACGCTGTCGTACACGCCCGCGGCAATGTACGGATCGGCATCGGCCCAGGCCTGTGCAGCGGCCAGGGAATCAAACTCAGCCACGATCAGGCTACCGCTGAAACCGGCTTCACCTGGGTCGTTGCTGTCGATGGCAGGGTGTGGGCCGGCCAGCACCACGCGGCCTTCGGCCTTGAGTTGCTGCAGGCGCTCGATGTGCGCAGGGCGGGCAGCCAGGCGCTTTTCCAGGGAGTTCGCGACGTCGCTGGCGATGATGGCGTAGAGCATGTCAATCCTTGGGTTTGGAGGTAGAAGGGTCGTCGTGCAGGTGACGCGACAGGTAGACACCTTGGGCAACCAGGAAGATCACAGTCATGCCCAGGCTGCCGAACACCTTGAAATCGACCCAGAAGGCCTGGAAGGTGAAGGCGACGAACAGGTTGGCCGCGCCGCAGACCAGGAAGAAGCAGATCCAGGCCAGGTTCAGGCGGGTCCAGATGGCATCGGGCAGGGTCAGGGCGTGGCCCATGATGCGCTTGATCAGCACCCGGTCACCGATGAAGTGGCTGCCGGCGAACGCCAGGGCGAACAACCAGTTGACCACTGGCGCTTTCCATTTGAGGAAGGTTTCGCTGTGGAAGGTCAGGGTCAGGCCGCCGAACACCAGGCAGGCGACCAGGGTCAGCCATTGGCCTTTTTCCAGCTTGCGCTGGCGCAGGAACAGGGCACCGTACACCACCAGGGAACTGGCGATGAGCATGGCCGTGGCACTGTAGATACCGCCGAATTCGAAGCTGTGGCCGGCGACCTCCATGGGCCGCGGGTCGAGCTTGTAGACGATGAAGAACAGCAGCAACGGGATGAAATCGATGAATTGTTTCACAATGGCAGCCAGAATCGGGATGTGACGGCATAATAACAAACATCGATTCCAGCGGTAGCGCTCCTCCATGAATGTTGATCTGCACTGTCACAGCACGGCCTCCGACGGCGCCCTGTCGCCCACGGTCCTGGTCGCCCGGGCCCATGAGCACGGGGTGCAAACGCTGGCACTGACCGACCATGACACCCTCGAAGGGCTCGTCGAAGCACGCCAGGCCTGCCACGCGCACGGCATGCACTGGGTCAGCGGGGTAGAGCTGTCGTGCACCTGGGGCGGGGCAACCATCCATGTGCTGGGCTATGACTTCCCGCTCGACGCACCGCCCTTGCTCGACGCCATCGAGGCGTTGCACCGTGGCCGCTGGCTGCGCGCGGAGGAAATCGACAAACGGCTGGCGGTCAAGGGCATGCCGGGTGCGCTCGACGGTGCCAGGGCCGTGCAACAAGAACTCGGCGACAGCGGCAACGCCCCAGCGCGCCCGCACTTTGCCGAGTTTCTGGTGCGCGCGGGGCACGTCAAGGACCGCGGCGAGGCCTTCCGCAAGTGGCTGGGCGCCGGCAAGCTCGGCGACGTCAAGCAGCATTGGCCGACCCTGGACGAAACCGTTGCGACCCTTCGCCAGTCCAACGCTTGGGTGAGCCTGGCCCATCCGATGCATTACGATCTGACCCGCAGCAAGCGCAGACGGCTGATTGCCGACTATATTCAGGCAGGCGGGCAAGCGCTTGAGGTGGTCAACGGGATGATGCCCGCCGAGCAGGTGGGCACGATGTCTATCCTCACCCGTGAGTTCGGCCTGCTGGCAAGCGCTGGCAGTGACTTCCACGGCCCCGGCACCTGGGGAGAGATCGGTGCCTACCGGCCTTTGCCCGAGGACCTGCCACCTCTGTGGCGCCGATTCAGCCATGAACAGCCTATGGCGGTATGAACAGGACGACTATGTGAGCCAATTTTTCCAGATACATGCGGAAAACCCGCAAGCGCGCCTGATCAAACAGGCCGTCGAAATCATTCGCAAGGGCGGTGTGGTGGTCTATCCCACCGACTCGGCCTATGCACTGGGCTGCCAGATCGGTGACAAGAACGCCATCGAACGGGTCCGCCGTCTGCGCCAGTTGGACAAGCAACACAATTTCACCCTGTTGTGCTGCGACCTGTCGCAAATGGGCCTGTTTGCCAAGATCGATACCTCCACGTTCCGTCTGCTCAAAGCGCACATTCCGGGGCCCTATACCTTTATCCTCAATGCCACCCGGGAAGTGCCGCGGCTCTTGATGCACGAGAAGCGCCGCACCATCGGCCTGCGCGTGCCCTCCAACCCTATCGTCCTGGCGCTGCTCGAGGAGCTGGGAGAGCCGTTGATGAGTGTGAGCCTGATCTTGCCGGGCGATGAAGAACCCATGACGGACCCCTACGAGATCCGCCAACGCCTGGAGCACCATGTCGACCTGATCATCGATGGCGGCTTCGGCGACCTCAAGGCGTCCACGGTGATCGACCTGACGGGCGATGAGCCTGCATTGATCCGCGAAGGCTGCGGCGACCCGACCCCGTTCCTGGTCAACGCGTGAGCCAGGTGGAAGCGCCCGAGGCGCCGGCCGAAGAGGTCGAGTCGCCTCAACAGTTGCAACTGGCGCTGGTCTACGGCGAAGCCCTGACCGAGATGCCGGTGGACTTGTACATCCCACCGGACGCCCTGGAAGTCATTCTTGAAGCGTTCGAAGGCCCGTTGGACTTACTGCTGTACCTGATCCGCAAACAGAACATCGACATCCTCGACATCCCCGTGGCAGAGATCACCCGCCAGTACATGGGGTATGTCGAGCTGATGAAAAGCGTGCGCCTGGAGCTGGCTGCCGAATACCTGGTCATGGCTGCCATGCTGGCCGAGATCAAATCGCGCATGCTGTTGCCGCGTTCCATCGAGGTCGAGGAAGAAGAGGGCGACCCGCGCGCCGAGCTGATCCGCCGCTTGCAGGAATACGAGCGCTTCAAGGCGGCGGCTGAAGGTATCGACGCGTTGCCACGGGTGGGCCGCGACATTGTCGTGCCACGCCTGGAGGCTCCCCAGGCCAAGGTGCGCAAGCTGCTGCCACAGGTCAGCCTGGAGGAGCTGCTGGTCTCGATGGCCGACGTCATGCGCCGCAATGACCTGTTCGAAAGCCACCAGATCACCCGCGAGACGCTGTCGACCCGCGAGCGCATGAGCCAGGTGCTCGACCGCCTCAAGGGCGGCGCATTTGTACCCTTTGTCGAGCTGTTTACGGCAGAAGAGGGCAAGCTGGGGGTGGTGGTGACGTTCATGGCGATTCTTGAGCTGGTGAAGGAATCGCTGATCGAACTGGTGCAGAATGAGGCTTTCGCCGCGATCCACGTGCGGCTTCGCGCCGAGTTTGTTGAAGAACCTGATGAACCTGAATGAACCCCGCGACCTGGCGTCGCTGATCGAAGCCTTTCTGCTTGCCTCGGGCAAACCGCAGTCCCTTGAGCGCCTGTACGAGTTGTTCGAAGAGGCGGAGCGCCCGGAGCCCAAGGTGTTCAAGAAGGCCCTGGAAGTACTTGGCAAGTCGTGCAATGGCCGCGCTTTCGAACTCAAGGAAGTGGCCACCGGTTATCGCCTGCAGATCCGCGAAGACTTTGCCCCTTGGGTCGGGCGCCTGTGGGAGGAGCGGCCGCAGCGCTATTCCCGTGCGCTGCTCGAGACCATGGCGCTGATCGCTTACCGCCAGCCCATCACCCGTGGCGAAATCGAAGACGTGCGCGGTGTGGCGGTGAACAGCAACATCATCAAGACCCTGATGGAGCGCGAGTGGATCCGCATCGTCGGCTACCGCGAAGTGCCGGGCCGGCCGGCGATGTTCGCCACCACCAAGGCCTTTCTCGACCACTTCAACCTCAAGAGCCTTGAGGAGCTGCCGGCGTTGGCCGAGTTGCGCGAATTGGAGCCCGAACCCTTGCTCGACCCCGACGAGGCGCCGGTGCCTGCGCACCTTCAGGCGTTGGCCGATGCAAGCCTTGGGGATGAGGCTGAAGCCGAGGCGCCGAAGGATGAGACCAGCTTCCGCAGCTTGCTGGTGGAGCTGGATGCGATGGAAGAAGGGTTGAAGACTGACTTCGATGATTTGCGCGAGCAGGACGTGGTTGAGCCAGAGCCTTCGGTTGAGGGTGAAGACCCGGTACAGCCCTGAGCTCTCTACCACCAGTGCCGGCCTCTTCGCGGGTAAACCCGCTCCCACAGGTAAGTAGCAAGCTTCAGGCATTCTGTGTGGGAGCGGGTTTACCCGCGAAGAGGCCGGTACAGCCCACTAAAGAACCACTGGGCTGAAAATCACTGCCACCCCCACAAAACCCACTACGCTCCAGTGCGTTCCCGACACGAACCGCGTATGATGCGCGGCCCTTTGGCGCGTTCGTCGCCAAGACCCCTTTTTCATTCCTACACCGGGAGGTGCCCAGATGAGTGAGCAAGACCTGCAAAATACCGAAATTACCCCTCCATCCGGCGAAAAGCTGCAGAAAGTACTGGCGCGCATCGGCGTTGGTTCGCGCCGTGACGTCGAGGCCTGGATCAGCCAGGGTCGGATCAAGGTCAATGGCGTTGCCGCCACCCTCGGCCAGCGCGTCGACCTGCACGATGCCATCGCTGTCGACGGCAAGCTGATCAAGCGCGAGGAAGCCGCCGAGGCCACCCGCCGCGTGATCATGTACAACAAGCCCGACGGCGAAATCTGCACCCGTGACGACCCGGAAGGCCGCCCGACGGTGTTCGACCGCCTGCCACGCCCGAAAGAAGGGCGCTGGATCAACATCGGCCGCCTGGACATCAACACCACCGGCCTGTTGCTGTTCACCACCGACGGTGAATTGGCCAACCGCCTGATGCACCCGTCCTACGAGATGGACCGTGAATACGCGGTGCGTGTACGGGGTGAGGTCGACGACGAGATGATCGAGCGCCTGAAGGCGGGCGTGATGCTCGAAGACGGCCCGGCCAAGTTCACCGACATCCAGAAGGCCCCGGGCGGCGAAGGCTTCAACCATTGGTACCACTGCGTGGTGATGGAAGGCCGTAACCGCGAAGTGCGTCGCCTGTGGGAGTCCCAGGGCATGGTGGTCAGCCGCCTGAAGCGCGTGCGTTTCGGCCCGGTGTTCCTCAACTCCGACCTGCCGATGGGCCGCTGGCGCGAAATGACCCAGGGCGAAATCGACATCCTGGCCGCCGAAGTGGGCCTGCAGCCGGTGGCGCTGCCGACCTTGAACCTCAAGGCCAAGGACAAGATGGAGCGCATGCAGCGCAAGTCGAGCCGTCCGATGGGGCGTGGCGAGCGCGTGCGTAACCTGCGCCCGGCCAGCGATGCGACGGCTGGCGAGCGCCCAGCGCGTCAGCCGCGTGACACCGCCGCCGAGCGCCCAGCGCGCCCGTCGCGTGATGAAGCGCCACGCAAAGGCAACCGTGGCAGCACGGTGGCCGAGCGCCCGAGCGAGATGCGCAAGCGTACCGGCAAGCCAGAGGGCGACAAGCCGGCAGGCCGTGGCCGCGGCAAGCCGCGCGGTTGATCCGCAGCGTGAGATAAAAAACCAGCCTTCGGGCTGGTTTTTTTTCGCCTCCACCCAACCCGAATGAAGCGCGGACCTGGGGCGTAAAGCGGGCCCAACTCATTGATCAATCAACCTTTTTCTGACGAGTGGAAAGCTGGCAAACCACCGTGTAACGTTTTTTATACAAAATCATCCCTTTCCGGCCATCGAATGCGCATTTTCCTACACCTGTAAACAGAACTTGCCGCGCCAATGTCGCCAGCGCTCCCCCTATACCGTGGCCACCTATTGCCCAAACCCCCGCCACACGCTGATATAGCAGGCATTGCCGTGTGCAAGAGCCCGCCCACAGAGGCGTGCTGACAAAACAACAAATGGAGGCGCCATGTACGCCGATCACTCCGCCTTTCAAGGCTCACACCACAGGATCGCTGCGTTTTTTCCCAAGGAAATGACGCAACGCGTTGACGCCTGCGCGCTTGCAGGGGTATACAGTGCGCCGCGTTTTACCTGTGACCCTCTTGCGTACCGCGCACTCTTGATCACACCCGGCTGAACCGCCTCGGCGGCGCCCGCGTTCAAGAAACCCAAGGTAACCACCTTGCCCATTCCGCTGCGCCACGAGCGCGGTGGGTCCGATTTCGTCACAGATAAAAACAATGCAGGTGACTTCGTTCATGAGTGGACAAAACATGCATTCAGGCGAGCTAAAGCGGGGCCTGAAGAACCGCCACATCCAGTTGATCGCTCTCGGCGGTGCGATTGGTACGGGTCTGTTCCTCGGCTCGGCAGGCGTGATGAAATCCGCCGGCCCGTCGATGATCCTTGGTTACGCCATCTGCGGCTTCATCGCCTTCATGATCATGCGCCAGTTGGGCGAGATGATCGTCGAAGAGCCGGTGGCCGGTTCGTTCAGCCACTTTGCCCACAAATACTGGGGCGGTTTCGCGGGCTTCATGTCGGGCTGGAACTGCTGGGTGCTGTACATCCTGGTGGGCATGTCGGAACTGACGGCGGTCGGCAAGTACATCCACTACTGGTGGCCGGAGATCCCGACCTGGGTCACGGCGGCGGGCTTCTTCCTGCTGATCAACTTCATCAACCTGATGAACGTGAAAGTATTCGGTGAGGCCGAGTTCTGGTTCGCGATCATCAAGGTCGTGGCCATCGTCGGCATGATCGGCCTGGGTGCCTACCTGCTGACCAGCGGCAGCGGTGGCCCGGACGCGTCGGTGACCAACCTGTGGGCACACGGTGGGTTCTTCCCGCATGGTGTCAGCGGCCTGGTCATGGCCCTGGCGTTCATCATGTTCTCCTTCGGTGGCCTGGAGATGCTCGGTTTTACCGCAGCCGAGGCCGACAAACCGAAAACCGTGATCCCCAAGGCTATCAACCAGGTCATCTACCGCATCCTGATCTTCTACATCGGCGCGTTGGTCGTGCTGTTGTCGCTGACCCCATGGGACAACCTGGTCGCCAGCATCGACGCGTCCGGCGGCAGCTACGGCAGCAGCCCGTTCGTGCAGGTGTTCTCCCTGCTGGGCAGCGATGTGGCCGCCCACCTGCTGAACTTTGTGGTCCTGACCGCAGCATTGTCGGTGTACAACAGCGGCACCTACTGCAACGCCCGCATGCTGCTGGGCATGGCCGAGCAGGGTGATGCCCCGGCGGCCCTGGCCAAGGTCGACAAGCGCGGTGTGCCGGTGCGTTCGATCCTGGTCTCGGCGGCGGTGACCCTGATTGCCGTGCTGCTCAACTACTTCATCCCGCAGAACGCGCTGGAGTTGCTGATGTCGCTGGTCGTGGCGACCCTGGTGATCAACTGGGCGATGATCAGCTACTCGCACCTGAAGTTCCGCCAGCACCTGAACCGCACCGGCCAGAAGCCGCTGTTCAAGGCGCTGTGGTACCCCTACGGCAACTACATCTGCCTGGCTTTCGTGGTGCTGATCCTGGGCATCATGCTGCAGATCCCGGGTATCCAGATCTCGGTGTATGCGATCCCGGTGTGGGTGGTGGTGATGTTCCTCTTCTACCTCATCAAGCCTAAGCGTGACGCACAGGCTAACGGGGCTGCCGGTACTGTGGCCAAGTAATCGCCATAGGCGGCACGAAAAACCCGATGCCAGGTGACTGGCATCGGGTTTTTTTGGTTACGCGCCCCTTGTAGGAGCAGCCTTGTGCTGCGAAGAGGCCAGTGCAACCAGCACAAAACTCAGATCTGCTCCAGCAACCAACTGCGAAACGCCCGCAACGACGGCAGCGCTTCGTTGCGTGGCGGATAGATCAGGTAATAGCTGCGTTGGCTGGCAAACGCCTCGCCGGGGCTGAACAGCTCGCCCTTGGCCAGTTCCTCTTCCACCAGTATCCGCGGCACCAAGCCGATGCCGATGCCGGCCCGTACCGCTTGGATCAAATGCGACGTCAGCTCGAAGCTCGGCCCCAGGCGCATCGCCCGGTGCGGCAGGCTGTGGTGCGAGAACCACTCGCCCCAGGCATGCGGGTTGTTGGCGACGTTCAGCAGCACTTCTTCGCTGACCCGGGCAGGGCTCCAGCCATGCGCGTCGGCGCCGGCCTCTGGCGGCAGAATCACCAGCAGCTCTTCGGCGTGCAGGCGGTGGCAGATCAGCCCCGGCAGGTCGTGGCTCGCCACGCCGATTGCCGCATCGATCTCGCTGGTGTCGAAGTTGATCGCTTCGATCCGTGAATGGATATGCACCAGCATGCCCGGGTGGGCGCTGTAGAACGCATGCAGCCGCGGCAGCAGCCATTTCGAGCCGAAGGTGGGCAGGGTGGCCAGGCGCAACGTGCCGACACCCGACTGGTAGGCCAGCGCCTGCAAGGTGGCGCTGCGGATGCGCCCCAAGGCTTCGCTCAGCTCGCGCTGGTACAGCCGGCCGACGTCGGTCAGCTGCACCTGGCGCCCTTCACGGCGGAACAGCGTCAGCCCCAATTGCTGCTCCAGTGCCTGCACCTGGCGGCTGACAGCGCTTTGGGTCAACGACAGTTCGGCGGCGGCGCGGGTATAGCTTTCATGCCGGGCGGCAGCCTCGAACGCCAGCAGCAGCGACATGGACGGTGTCAGGTGGCGGTAATTCATTCATAAAAGTCATCGATAGCGGCAGGATTATCCGTTTGCCCTTGGCGCGAAACTACAGGAACATTGGCCTATTCGTCATCTGGTGTGAAACAACCCATGCCGGCTTGACAGGTTTTCCGTGAATTAGCCCATATCAAGAGGCCATCCGTCGATGATCGCCCAGCTGCCTACAAGTGCACCGACCGCCAACTACCCCGAATTCCTTGAGGCCCTGCGTAACAGCGGCTTCCGTGGCCAGATCAGTGCCGATTACGCCACCCGTACCGTGCTGGCCACCGACAACTCGATTTACCAGCGCCTGCCCCAGGCAGCGGTGTTCCCGCGTGACGCCGATGACGTGGCGCGGGTCGCCGCGCTGATGGCGGACGCGCGCTTTGCCCAGGTCAAGCTGACCCCGCGTGGCGGCGGCACCGGCACCAACGGCCAGTCGCTGACCGATGGCATCGTCGTCGACCTGTCGCGGCACATGAACACCATCCTCGAAATCAACGCCGAGGAGCGTTGGGTGCGGGTCCAGGCCGGTGTGGTCAAGGACCAGCTCAATGCCGCGCTCAAGCCCCACGGGCTGTTCTTCGCCCCTGAGCTGTCCACCTCCAACCGCGCCACCGTCGGCGGCATGATCAACACCGATGCCAGCGGCCAGGGCAGCTGCACCTACGGCAAGACCCGCGATCACGTGCTCGAACTGCACAGCGTGCTGCTCGGCGGTGAGCGCCTGCACAGCCTGCCCATCGATGACGCTGCGCTGGCGCAGGCCTGCGCAGCGCCAGGCCGGGTTGGCGAGGTCTACCGCGTGGCCCGCGAGATCCAGGAAACCCAGGCCGAGCTGATCGAAAGCACCTTCCCCAAGCTCAACCGCTGCCTGACGGGTTACGACCTGGCACACCTGCGCGATGAACAGGGGCGCTTCAACCTCAACAGCGTGCTGTGCGGCGCGGAAGGCTCGCTGGGCTACGTGGTCGAAGCCAAGCTCAATGTGCTGCCGATCCCGAAATACGCGGTACTGGTCAACGTCCGCTACACCAGCTTCATGGACGCCCTGCGTGACGCCAATGCGCTGATGGCGCACAAGCCGCTGTCGATCGAAACGGTCGACTCCAAGGTGCTGATGCTGGCCATGAAGGACATCGTCTGGCACAGCGTCGCCGAGTATTTCCCGGCTGACCCCGAGCGCCCGACCCTGGGCATCAACCTGGTGGAGTTCTGCGGCGATCAGCCGGACGAGGTCAATGCACGGGTGCAGGCGTTCATCCAGCACCTGCAAAACGACACCAGCGTCGAGCGCCTGGGGCACACCCTGGCCGAGGGCGCCGAGGCGGTCACCCGCGTTTACACCATGCGCAAACGCTCGGTGGGCCTGCTGGGCAACGTCGAGGGCGAGGTGCGCCCGCAGCCGTTCGTTGAAGACACCGCAGTACCACCGGAGCAGTTGGCCGACTACATCGCCGACTTCCGCGCATTGCTGGATGGCTACGGCCTGGCCTATGGCATGTTTGGCCACGTCGATGCCGGTGTACTGCACGTGCGCCCGGCGCTGGACATGAAAGACCCGGCCCAGGCCGCGCTGGTCAAGCCGATCTCCGATGCCGTGGCGGCGCTGACCAAAAGCTACGGCGGCCTGCTGTGGGGTGAGCACGGCAAGGGCCTGCGTTCAGAATACGTGCCCGAATATTTTGGCGAGCTGTACCCGGCGCTGCAGCGCCTGAAAGGCGCTTTCGACCCGCGCAACCAGCTCAACCCAGGCAAGATCTGCACCCCACCCGACAGCGCCGAAGGCCTGACCCGGGTCGATGGCGTGACCTTGCGCGGCGACCTCGACCGCACCATCGACGAGCGTGTCTGGCAGGACTTCAGCAGCGCTGTGCACTGTAACGGCAATGGCGCCTGCTACAACTACGACCCCAACGATGCCATGTGCCCGTCGTGGAAGGCCACCCGGGAGCGTCAGCATTCGCCCAAGGGCCGTGCCTCGTTGATGCGTGAGTGGCTGCGTTTGCAAGGCGCGGCGGATATCGACGTGCTGGCGGCGGCGCGTAACAAGGTGTCCTGGCTCAAGGGCCTGCCGGCACGGTTGCGCAACAACCGCGGGCGTGACCAGGGGCAGGCGGACTTCTCTCACGAGGTCTACGACGCCATGGCCGGTTGCCTGGCGTGCAAGTCCTGCGCGGGGCAGTGCCCGATCAAGGTCAACGTGCCGGACTTCCGCTCGCGTTTCCTCGAGCTGTACCACGGCCGCTACCAGCGCCCATTGCGGGATTACCTGATCGGTTCGCTGGAGTTCACCATTCCGTACCTGGCGCATGCGCCGGGGCTGTATAACGCGGTGATGGGCTCGAAGTGGGTGAGCAAGCTGTTGGCCGACAAGGTCGGCATGGTCGACAGCCCGCTGATCAGTCGTTTCAACTTCCAGGCGACCCTGACCCGCTGCCGCGTTGGCGTGGCCAGCGTGCCAGCGCTGCGCGAGCTGACCCCGGCCCAGCGTGAGCGCAGCATCGTGCTGGTGCAGGATGCCTTCACCCGTTACTTCGAGACGCCGCTGCTGGCCGCGTTCATCGACCTGGCGCACCGTCTTGGCCACCGGGTGTTCCTGGCGCCGTACAGTGCCAACGGCAAACCGCTGCACGTACAGGGCTTCCTTGGCGCGTTCGCCAAGGCGGCGATCCGTAATGGCACCCAGCTCAAGGCCCTGGCCGATTGTGGTGTACCGCTGGTGGGGTTGGACCCCGCGATGACCTTGGTCTATCGCCAGGAGTACCAGAAGGTGCCAGGCCTGGAAGACTGCCCGAAGGTGCTGTTGCCGCAGGAATGGTTGATGGATGCATTGCCCGAGCAAGCGGCGGCCAATGCTGGCAGCTTCCGCCTGATGGCGCACTGCACCGAGAAGACCAACGTGCCGGCCAGCACCCGTCAATGGGAGCAAGTGTTTGCCCGCCTGGGCTTGAAGCTGGTGACCGAGGCTACGGGTTGCTGTGGCATGTCCGGTACTTATGGGCATGAAGCGCGAAACCAGGAGACCTCGCGGACCATCTTCGAGCAGTCCTGGGCGACCAAGCTGGACAAGCAAGACGAACCGCTGGCGACGGGGTATTCGTGCCGCAGTCAGGTCAAGCGCATGACCGAACGGCAGATGCGCCATCCGCTGGAAGTGGTGTTGCAGTACGCGCAGCGTTAAACCTGCACCGGCCTCTTCGCGGGCAAGCCCGCTCCCACAGGGATACCGTTGGCTCGACGGTTGTGGTGATTCCTGTGGGAGCGGGCAAGCCCGCGAAGAGGCCGGTACAGCCACTGCATCATCAGGACAGCTCCAGGGTATCCCGAGCCCGGCGCGCCTGCCTGTACAGATAAAGGCTCAACACCAGCCCGCACGCCGCAGCCCCTGCCGCAAACAAGAACATCGAAGCAAACCCGAACCCCGCCGCCACTGCGCCCACCAGCGGGCCGGTAATGCCCAGCGACAAATCGATGAACAGCGAATACGCCCCAACCGCCGCGCCGCGGTTGGCCGCCGACACCTGGTTCACCGCTTCCACGCCCAGCGCCGGGAACACCAGCGAAAAACCAAACCCACTCAGTGCCGCACCTGCCAATGCCAGCTCGGCACTGGGTGCCAGCCACAGCATCAACAACCCCACGGTCTCTACCGAAAGGCAGGCGATCGCCACGCGAAAACCACCGATGCGATTGATCAGGTTGCCGAACAACAAGCGGGCACTGATGAAGCTGGCGCCGAACAGGCTCAAGGTCAGTGCGGCATTCGGCCAGTCGCGGCTGGCGTAGTACAAGGTGATGAACGTGGCGATGGTGCCAAAGCCGATCGAGCCCAAGGCCAGGCCTGAGCCATGCGGGAACACCTTGCCCAGTACGCTCAGGAATGGCAGGCGCACGCCGCTGACGATGGGCGCCGCGCGCTTGGGCCAGGCCAGCAGAAGGCCGGCCGCGCACAGCAGCATGATGCTCACGCCCATGCTCCATAGCCCCAGTGTCTTGACCATCAGCACACCCAGCGGCGCGCCAATGGCCAGAGCGCCATAGCTGGCAATGCCGTTCCAGGAGATGACCTTGGCGGTATTCTCAGCGCCCACCCGGCCGATGCCCCAGCCGATCGCGCCAGAGCCCACCAGGCTTTCGGCGCTGCCCAGCACCAGGCGGCCGATCAGCAAGCAGGTCAGGCTCAGCCAGGGCAGGTGGGTGAGAAAGGCGCAAGCCAGCATGAATACGCCGCTGAGCCCACAACCGGCCAGGCCATACATCACCGCCTTCTTGCTGCCGAGGTTGTCGATGATGCGGCTGGCCGTCGGGCGGCTGAGCAACGTGGCGAGGTATTGCACGCTGATCACCAGGCCAGCGACCACGGCGCTGAAGCCCAGGTCGTTATGCACATAGCTGGGCAATACGGCCAGGGGGATGCCGATGTTCAGGTAGCCAATAAAGGTGAAGAGGACGATGGAGACGACTTGCAGGGTGACCGCAAGAGGGCGCGGTGAGTGGGGCATGGGGGCCTTCGTGGCAGAGTTCTGGACGGTGTGAAAACGTGATGACGGGGGTGGCCCGCAGGTCAGCCGTTTTCACACAGTCGGGGGATGCGCAGTTATTCCTGGTCAGCGCTGGATTGATCGTCACCATCCTGGTCGACGGCAGGCGTCGGCTCGGCATGGACGGTAACGGTTTGCTCTTCTGGGTTCAGGCTTGGGAAGGGAAGATTCGGGATTTCATGCATCTCGTCGTTCCTCGCAAGTGTGAGTGAAAAGGCTGCGCCAGGCGCGTATGGGGCTTTAAAAAGCTGGGGCAGGATACAGCAGTCTGGATGACAGTTTGAAATTTTTCCCGTTCGTTTGTCGGTTTTACGGGCGAATAGCGGACATTTGCCTTACAAAAAACGGGGCCATTGCGGCCCCGTTTTCGCTTGTTACTTACGGCCTTCGGCCGTCTCGGCCACCTTGTCGGTGCGCGCGCACATGATGAAGTCGTTGCGGTGCAGGCCTTTGATCGAGTGGCTCCACCAGGTCACGGTGACCTTGCCCCACTCGGTCAGCAGGCCGGGGTGGTGGCCTTCGGCTTCAGCGATTTCACCCACGGCGTTGGTGAAGTCCAGGGCGTGCTTGAAGTTCTTGAACTTGAACACGCGCTCCAGCTCCATGTGGCCGTCACGCACTTCGATGTTCCAGTCCGGGATTTCGCGAATCAGCTCGGCCAACTCTTCGTCACTGACTTTCGGGGCGTCGGCGCGGCAGGCTTCGCAGTGGGCTTGGTTCAAGGCATTCATGGTGTCTTTTTCCAGTTCGAGTTGTTATCAGGTGGCTTCAGGCAGCAACCTTGGGTGGAAACTTGGGGGTGTGCAGGCCCAACTGCATGGCCTGCTGCACCATGCCCATGATGTCTTCATGGGCCAGGTCGAACAGGCGCTTGAGGTTCGGCAGCACGAAGTACAGCGGCTGCAGAATGTCGATACGGTACGGCGTGCGCATCGCCTCGATCGGGTCGAACGCCTGATGTTCCGGTTCGTTCGACAGACTGTAGACCGTTTCTTTCGGCGAAGAGAGGATGCCGCCGCCATAGATCTTGCGACCTTGCGGGGTCTCCATCAGGCCGAACTCGATGGTCATCCAGTACAGGCGCGCCAGGTAAACGCGCTGTTCCTTGGTCGCAGCCAAGCCGAGCTTGCCGTAGGTGTGGGTGAATTCGGCGAAATACGGGTTGGTCAGCAGCGGGCAGTGGCCGAAGATCTCGTGGAAGATGTCGGGCTCCTGCAGGTAGTCCAGCTCTTCCGGCGTGCGGATGAACGTGGCGACCGGGAAGCGCTTGCTGGCCAGCAGTTCGAAGAACGTTTGGAAGGGGATCAGCGCTGGCACCCTGGCAACCTGCCAGCCGGTGGTGGCGCCCAAGACCTTGTTGACCTCGCCCAATTGCGGGATACGGTCGTGGGGCAGCTTCAACTGATCGATGCCGTCCAGGTATTCCTGGCAGGCACGGCCTTCGATGACTTTCAGCTGACGCGTGATCAGCGTGTTCCACACCGCATGCTCTTGCTGCGGGTAGTCGATAAAACCATGCGCATCGGGCTCGCGTGCCACGTATTGCGTCTGTTTCATGTGGCTCTCCTGGTGAGGGCTTTTCTTGTTATGTCCACGACATACCTAAGGAATATCCCCTCATTGCCCGATTTGCACGGGGGTAGGGCAGCCACCCCGGTCCAGGATCGGTCCTGGTTCGTAACGATAATTTTACAAAAAGGCGTAGGTGTCGGAAAATCCGGGGCAAAGGGCTGATGGTTTACGGGTTTTTGTCAGCTTATCTTTACGAATTTTCTGCGTCGGGTTGAAAAACTTCGGCGCTTCGAGAGCGTTCATGCGTATCAAAGTGCATTGCCAGAACCGCATCGGCATCCTTCGCGACATCCTCAACCTGTTGGTGGAGTACGGCATCAACGTGCTGCGTGGTGAGGTGGGCGGCGACCATGGCAACGCCATCTACCTGCACTGCCCGAACCTAATCAACTTGCAGTTTCAGGCACTGCGGCCCAAGTTCGAAGCCATTGCCGGGGTGTTCGGCGTCAAACGCGTCGGCTTGATGCCCAGCGAGCGCCGGCACATGGAGCTGAACGCGTTGCTGGGTGCGTTGGACTTTCCGGTGCTGTCGATCGACATGGGCGGCAGCATCGTCGCCGCCAACCGCACTGCGGCGCAGTTGCTCGGGGTGCGCGTCGACGAGGTGCCGGGCATGCCGCTGGCGCGTTATGTGGAAGACTTCGACCTGCCCGAGTTGGTGCGCGCCAACAAGTCACGCATCAATGGCCTGCGGGTCAAGGTGAAAGGGGATGTGTTTCTCGCCGACATCGCCCCCTTGCAATCCGAGCATGACGACAGCGAGGCGCTGGCCGGCGCAGTGCTGACCCTGCACCGCGCGGACCGTATCGGTGAGCGCATCTACAACGTGCGCAAGCAGGAACTGCGCGGCTTTGACAGTATCTTCCAGAGCTCGCGGGTGATGGCGGCGGTGGTGCGGGAGGCACGGCGCATGGCGCCCTTGGATGCCCCTTTGCTGATCGAAGGGGAGACCGGCACCGGCAAGGAGTTGCTGGCACGTGCCTGCCACCTGGCCAGCCCGCGTGGGCAGTCGCCGTTAATGGCGCTCAACTGTGCGGGGTTGCCAGAATCCATGGCCGAGACCGAGCTGTTCGGCTACGGGCCGGGTGCTTTCGAGGGTGCGCGGGCCGAGGGCAAGCTGGGCCTGCTGGAGCTGACGGCCGGCGGCACGCTGTTCCTTGACGGGGTAGGGGAGATGAGCCCGCGTTTGCAGGTGAAACTGCTGCGCTTTCTGCAGGACGGTTGCTTTCGCCGCGTAGGCAGTGATGAAGAGGTGTACCTGGATGTGCGAGTGATCTGCGCCACCCAGGTGGATTTGTCCGAGCTGTGCGCGCGCGGTGAGTTCCGCCAGGACCTGTACCACCGCCTCAACGTGCTGTCGCTGCACATTCCGCCATTGCGTGAGTGCATGGACGGGCTGGAAGGCTTGGTGCAGCACTTTCTCGACCAGGCCAGCCGGCAGATCGGCTGCGCCTTGCCACGGTTATTACCGGCCGCGATGGATAAACTAAGCCAATACCACTGGCCAGGCAACGTACGGCAACTGGAAAACGTATTGTTCCAGGCGGTTTCGTTATGTGAAGGCGGTGTAGTTAAAAGTGAACATATACGGTTGCCGGACTACGGTGTGCGGCAACCGTTGGGAGAGTTTTCATTGGAAGGGGACCTTTCACAGATTGTCGGCCGTTTTGAAAAAGCCGTGCTGGAAAGTTTGATGGGGGAATTTACAAGTAGTCGCGCGCTGGGCAAAAGACTGGGTGTTTCGCACACCACGATTGCCAATAAGTTGCGGGATTATGCATTGGGAAAGTCAACTGAATAATGCCAGCCGACTGGGTTTATTTGTTCGCGGGGAAACCCGCGAAGGGCCCCAGCGGGGCCCCGATCTCAAGGGTTAGCCGTTAGAGCAACCGTTCCCCATCACGCGGTATTCAAGAATGTGCTTCTGGCCCTGGGAGTCCTCGTAGGTCATGCGGGCGGGCACGACTTCACAGACGTTGGGCACTTCGCTCATGGAGATGACGCGGGCAATGTCCAAGTGCTGCGAGTAACTGTACTGTTCAACCGGAATCTGCTCGGCATCGTTTGCTTCGCCGGCCATTGCCGCGCCGCAAAGACTGCCAAGTACCAATACCAGTAACGCTTTCATTTTCTATTTACCTGTCTAAGGTCGTGAGGGGGTGCGCGGCGCTTGTGGCGCCGCGAGTGCTGCTAGTTTTAACGATCGGGATTAAGCGGGTGATTAACGCTTGCCTTCGTGGGGGCTGTTGCCAGAAGTTAATCGCCTTGCCGTTGTTGGCGAGATGAATTCTAGGCAGGTGGCAACCGCTGAAACAGTGGGACTTTTGATAAAGTGTTTTGACAGAATCTGTAACAATCACGCGAAAAAAACTGCGATTCTTTCTGCCCAGGGCTGCGAGCCGCGTGCTAGAGCGCTTTGCTCGTACGTCAGTACCAAAATCTGCTGCTTTACTACCAACGTCGAATGGCTTTTGCCGCTCTGGTACAGTTACAAACGGTTCCATACAAAAACAACTATTACACCGAGGTAACACAGATGAGTGCGGCTCCACTGTATCCCGTTCGTCCCGAGGTTGCGGCTACTACCCTGACCGACGAGGCCACCTACAAGGCCATGTACCAGCAATCGGTGATCAACCCGGACGGCTTCTGGCGCGAGCAGGCCCAGCGTCTCGACTGGATCAAGCCGTTCACCAAGGTCAAGCAGACCTCGTTCGATGACCACCATGTCGATATCAAGTGGTTTGCCGACGGCACTCTGAACGTTTCCTCCAACTGCCTGGACCGTCACCTCGAAGAGCGTGGCGACCAACTGGCGATCATCTGGGAGGGCGACGACCCTTCCGAGCACCGCAACATCACCTACCGCGAGCTCCACGAGCAGGTCTGCAAGTTCGCCAACGCCCTGCGCGGCCAAGACGTGCACCGTGGCGATGTGGTGACTATCTATATGCCGATGATCCCCGAGGCCGTGGTCGCCATGCTGGCCTGTGCCCGCATCGGTGCAATCCACTCGGTGGTGTTCGGCGGCTTCTCCCCTGAGGCGTTGGCTGGCCGAATCATCGACTGCAAGTCCAAGGTGGTGATCACCGCCGACGAAGGTGTGCGTGGCGGGCGCCGTACGCCGCTCAAAGGCAACGTCGACCTGGCGCTGACCAACCCTGAGACCAGCAGCGTGCAGAAGATCATCGTGTGCAAGCGCACCGGTGGCGATATCGCCTGGCACCAACACCGCGACATCTGGTACGAAGACCTGATGAAAGTGGCCTCCAGCCACTGCGCGCCGAAAGAGATGGGCGCTGAAGAAGCGCTGTTCATCCTTTACACCTCCGGCTCCACCGGCAAGCCCAAGGGCGTGCTGCACACCACCGGGGGTTACCTGGTTTACGCCGCGCTGACCCACGAGCGCGTGTTCGACTACCGCCCAGGTGAAGTCTACTGGTGCACCGCCGACGTTGGCTGGGTCACTGGTCACAGCTACATCGTCTACGGCCCGCTGGCCAACGGCGCCACCACCTTGCTGTTCGAAGGCGTGCCGAACTACCCGGACATCACCCGTGTGTCGAAGATCGTCGACAAGCACAAGGTCAATATCCTTTACACCGCACCGACCGCAATCCGCGCCATGATGGCCGAAGGGCAGGCTGCGGTAGAGGGTGCTGATGGTTCCAGCCTGCGCCTGTTGGGTTCGGTCGGCGAGCCGATCAACCCCGAAGCGTGGAACTGGTACTACAAGACCGTCGGCAAGGAGCGTTGCCCGATCGTCGACACCTGGTGGCAGACCGAGACCGGCGGCATCCTGATCAGCCCGCTGCCGGGCGCCACTGGTCTCAAGCCGGGTTCGGCGACCCGTCCGTTCTTCGGCGTGGTGCCGGCGCTGGTGGATAACCTGGGCAACCTGATCGATGGCGCTGCCGAAGGCAACCTGGTGATTCTCGATTCCTGGCCGGGCCAGTCGCGCTCGCTGTATGGTGACCACGACCGCTTCGTCGACACCTACTTCAAAACCTTCCGGGGCATGTACTTCACCGGCGACGGCGCGCGCCGCGACGAGGATGGCTACTACTGGATCACCGGGCGCGTGGACGACGTGCTCAACGTGTCTGGCCACCGCATGGGGACTGCCGAGATCGAAAGCGCCATGGTTGCCCATTCCAAGGTTGCCGAAGCGGCAGTGGTGGGCGTGCCGCATGACATCAAGGGCCAGGGCATCTATGTTTATGTCACCCTCAATGCCGGCGTGGAGCCTAGTGAACAATTGCGCCTGGAGCTGAAGAACTGGGTGCGCAAGGAGATCGGCCCGATTGCCTCGCCGGATGTGATCCAGTGGGCGCCAGGGCTGCCGAAGACACGTTCGGGTAAGATCATGCGGCGTATCCTGCGCAAGATCGCCACGGCGGAATACGGCTCGCTGGGTGATATCTCGACCCTGGCCGACCCGGGTGTGGTGCAGCATCTGATCGACACGCACAAGGCCATGAACCTGGCTACGGCCTGATGCTATGAGCGGGGCTGCCTTGCAGCCCTATCGCCGGCAAGCCGGCTCCCACAGGGGGTGCAGAGTATTCAGGAGCACCGCCGAACCTGTGGGAGCCGGCTTGCCGGCGATTGGACTGCAGCGCAGTCCCCTCCAAGTAGAAACCCCGCACGGGCAACCGGCGGGGTTTTTTGCTTTACTGTTACCCGACATTCATCGGTAACTCTTCTGTCACCGATTACGCACAGGCGCGGGGCGAGCGGAAACAGTTATGACCTGTTTCGGTGCGTTCGCCGAGCCATTTTCTGCAACACAGCACGCTACACTTGCCGTCGTACAAGGCTTTGCGAATAATAGGCCCAGTAATTGCTAGGTCTATAGGTTATTTTCCTTGCGCCTTTGCATGTTTTGCAATGGCTGTCAACATCGCCCGCAGTGGTTTCAAGCGCTTCTGTAAGTAGTTGTCGCTTTGAAGAAATATCGACTACCGGGCTGTCGTTAAAATGCCACTCACTCGCTCGTGGTCTGCGGCCTTGGTCGAACCCTGCGCGGCTCGCGTTGTACCCATTCGCATATCGGGCAGTTGTTACCCTGCCTTGTATTGCCCCGTACCGATGGAGTTACCTGATGAAGAAGCTCGCACTGCTTGGCGCCCTGGCGCTGTCCGTGTTTTCCCTGGTGTCGCAGGCCGATGAAAAACCGTTGAAAATCGGCATCGAAGCCGCTTACCCACCCTTCGCCTTCAAGCAGCCGGACGGCAGCATCGCCGGTTTCGACTACGACATCGGCAATGCCCTGTGTGAAGAGATGAAAGCCAAGTGCACCTGGGTCGAGCAAGAGTTCGACGGCCTGATCCCGGCACTGAAGGTGCGTAAGATCGACGCTATCCTGTCGTCGATGTCGATCACCGAAGACCGCAAGAAATCGGTCGACTTCACCAAGCGCTACTACCTGACCCCAGCGCGCCTGGTCATGAAGGAAGGCACCACCGTCAGCGATAGCCTCAACGAACTGCAGGGCAAGAAGATCGGCGTGCAGCGTGGCTCGATCCATGACCGCTTCGCCAAGGAAGTACTGGGCGCCAAAGGTGCCACCGTGGTCCCTTACGGCACCCAGAACGAAATCTACCTGGATGTCGCGGCCGGTCGCCTCGATGGCACCGTGGCTGATGCCACCCTGCTGGAAGATGGCTTCCTGAAGACCGACGCTGGCAAAGGCTTCGCGTTCGTAGGCCCCGCATTCACCGACGCCAAGTACTTCGGTGACGGCATCGGCATTGCCGTGCGCAAGGGCGACAAGGCCAACGTCGACCGCATCAACGCGGCCATCGACGCCATCCGTGCCAACGGCAAGTACAAACAAATCGAAGCCAAGTACTTCAATTTCGATATCTACGGTCCAGACTCGAAGTAAGACGTCGGGTTAAACCTGTGCAATGGTGCAAACAGCAGAGGCTCTGAGGTTTGCACCATTTTTCATTCTCTAGGTCGAGGACCTCATCATGTTGAAAGGCTACGGGGCAGTCATCCTCGACGGGGCGTGGCTGACGCTGCAGCTCGCCCTGTCGTCGATGGCCCTGGCCATCGTGCTCGGCCTGATCGGTGTGGCGCTGCGCTTGTCGCCGGTGCGCTGGCTGGCTTGGCTGGGCGATATGTATGCCACGGTCATCCGTGGTATTCCGGACTTGGTACTGATCCTGCTGATCTTCTACGGCGGGCAAGACATCATCAACCGGGTAGCGCCGCTGCTCGGTTACGAAGACTACATCGACCTGAATCCGCTGGCGGCGGGTATCGGGACCTTGGGCTTCATTTTTGGCGCCTACCTGTCGGAAACCTTCCGCGGCGCCTTCCTCGGCATCCCCAAGGGCCAGGCCGAAGCCGGCGTGGCTTACGGCATGAGCAACCGTCAGGTGTTCTTCCGCATCCAGGTGCCGCAGATGATCCGCCTGGCCATCCCGGGCTTCACCAACAACTGGCTGGTGCTGACCAAGGCTACGGCGCTGATTTCGGTGGTCGGCCTGCAGGACATGATGTTCAAGGCCAAGCAGGCGGCGGACGCTACCCGTGAACCCTTCACCTTCTTCCTGGCGGTGGCGGCCCTGTACCTGGTGCTGACCAGTGTCTCGCTGCTGGCGCTGAAGTATCTTGAAAAACGCTACTCGGTAGGCGTCAAGGTGGTTGAGCTATGATCTTCGACTACAACGTGGTGTGGGAGGCTATGCCGCTGTACTTGGGCGGGTTGCTGACCACCCTGAAGCTGCTGGCGCTGTCGCTGTTGTTCGGTTTGCTCGCGGCGATTCCGCTGGGGCTGATGCGGGTGTCCAAGCAGCCGCTGGTGAACCTCACCGCTTGGCTGTACACCTATGTGATCCGCGGTACGCCGATGCTGGTGCAGTTGTTCCTGATCTACTACGGCCTGGCCCAGTTCGAAGCGGTGCGCGAGAGTATCTTCTGGCCGCTGCTGTCCAGTGCGACCTTCTGCGCTTGCCTGGCCTTTGCCGTCAACACCAGCGCCTACACCGCAGAAATCATCGCCGGCAGCCTCAAGGCCACGCCCCATGGCGAGATCGAAGCGGCCAAGGCCATGGGCATGTCGCGCTTCAAGATGTACCGCCGCATCCTGCTGCCCTCGGCCTTGCGCCGGGCATTGCCGCAGTACAGCAACGAAGTGATCATGATGCTGCAGACCACCAGCCTGGCGTCGATCGTCACCCTGATCGACATCACGGGTGCGGCGCGCACGGTCAATGCCCAGTACTACCTGCCTTTCGAGGCCTACATCACGGCGGGCGTGTTCTACCTGTGCCTGACCTTCATCCTGGTGCGCCTGTTCAAGATGGCCGAACGCCGCTGGCTCGGCTACCTGGCGCCGCGCAAGCACTGACCGCTTTGTGAGAATCGACAGCATGTACAAACTCGAAGTCCAAGACCTGCACAAGCGCTATGGCAGCCATGAAGTGCTCAAGGGCGTGTCCCTGGCGGCCAAGGCAGGCGATGTGATCAGCATCATCGGCTCCAGCGGTTCGGGCAAGTCAACCTTCCTGCGCTGCATCAACCTGCTGGAGCAGCCCCACGCCGGCAAGATTCTGCTCAATAACGAAGAGCTGAAACTGGTCGCCGGCAAAGATGGCGCGCTCAAGGCGGCCGACGCGCGCCAGTTGCAGCGCATGCGCTCGCGCCTGTCGATGGTGTTCCAGCATTTCAACCTGTGGTCGCACATGACCGCGTTGGAGAACGTCATCGAAGCCCCCGTGCACGTGCTTGGGGTGAGCAAGAAAGAAGCCCTGGAAAAGGCCGAGTACTACCTGGCCAAGGTCGGTGTGGCCCACCGCAAGGATGCCTTCCCGGGGCACATGTCCGGTGGTGAGCAGCAGCGCGTGGCGATTGCCCGTGCCCTGGCCGTGGAGCCTGAGGTGATGCTGTTCGACGAGCCGACCTCGGCCCTCGACCCCGAGCTGGTGGGCGATGTGCTCAAGGTCATGCAGGCGCTGGCCCAGGAAGGCCGGACCATGGTGGTGGTGACCCACGAGATGGGCTTTGCCCGCGAGGTGTCGAACCAGTTGGTGTTCCTGCACAAGGGCCTGGTCGAAGAGACCGGCTGCCCGCGCGAGGTGCTGGCCAACCCGCAATCGGAGCGGCTCAAGCAATTCCTCTCCGGCAGCCTCAAGTAAAAGTAGGCTGCATCTTTGCACCAGGATAGGGCATGCTGCGCAGCGAGCGCAGCCTGACCCTGTGCCACTGACGTGAACGCCCCCCAAGGTTTCGGACCGCACCCTATGACCACCCAGCGAATCGGTTTTCTCATCTGGCCCAGCACCAAGCCCTTGACCCTGGCGCTGGCCGAGGAAGTGTTGCAGGTGGCCCAGCGGGTGCATCCGGATGTGGTCTACGACTTGGCGTTTCTGCAGGCCGAGCCGGCGGTAGAGGGCGCTTGGCGCCTGCCGGGCGAGCCGTGGAATGGCCGCCTCGAAGGGTGCCAGAAGCTCTTGTTGCTGGCCGACGAGCCGCCGCAGGCCGTGGGTTCGGTGCTGTCGACTGCACTCAAGCAACTGGCGCGCAGTGGTTGCATGATCGGTGGCTTGTCTGCCGGTGTGTATCCGCTGGCGCAGCTTGGCCTGCTCGACGGTTACCGCGCGGCGGTGCACTGGCGCTGGCAGGATGATTTTGCCGAGCGCTTCCCCAAGGTCATCGCTACCAGCCACCTGTTCGACTGGGACCGCGACCGCCTGACTGCCTGTGGTGGTATGGCAGTGACCGACCTGTTGCTGGCCGTGCTGGCGCGTGATCATGGCGCGGAGCTGGCGGGGGCGGTGTCCGAGGAGCTGGTGGTCGAGCGCATTCGCGAGGGCGGCGAGCGTCAGCGCATTCCGTTGCAAAACCGCTTGGGCTCCAGCCACCCCAAACTGACCCAGGCTGTGCTGCTGATGGAAGCCAACATCGAAGAGCCGCTGACCACCGACGAGATCGCCCAGCATGTGTGCGTGTCGCGTCGGCAGTTGGAGCGAATCTTCAAGCAGTACCTGAACCGCGTGCCTAGCCAGTATTACCTTGAGCTGCGGCTGAACAAGGCGCGGCAGATGCTGATGCAGACCAGCAAGTCGATCATCCAGATCGGCTTGTCGTGCGGGTTCTCTTCGGGGCCGCATTTTTCCAGTGCCTACCGTAACTTCTTTGGCGCGACGCCGCGGGAAGATCGCAACCAGCGGCGTAACAGCAGCCCGTTCGAGTTGAGCTCGGCGCCGGCGGAAAAGGGCTGAGATTCTGGTTGGGTTCGGGCGAATGCCTTGGGGGTGAGGGTGGCGCTCGATCTCCCAGGCGCCGCTAAACTATCGGCGTACGCCCAAAGGCACCGAATCCCTTGTGAACACCCGTTCACCCAGCCATCCACTCCCGTTACACTGCGCGATTGCGACAGTGTTTGTCGCATTGCCGAAAGCCTGGGTAAAACAGGGTTTTGCGCTGTAACAAGTTGTCGCTTGGCCGCAAGGACAGGCGCTGATCAGTCCTTACAATCCCCCCATCGCTCGCCACTTCCAGGCCAGCGTTCCTCTTCAGGAGACTCAGATGTCCGTTGAGCAAGCCCCGGTGCAACGTGCCGATTTCGACCAGGTCATGGTTCCCAACTATTCGCCGGCGGCCTTCATTCCTGTCCGAGGCGAGGGTTCCCGGGTTTGGGACCAGTCGGGTCGCGAGCTGATCGACTTTGCTGGCGGTATCGCCGTCAATGCCCTGGGTCACTGCCATCCGGCACTGGTCAAGGCGCTGACCGAGCAGGCCAACACCCTCTGGCACGTGTCCAACGTCTTCACCAACGAGCCGGCCCTGCGCCTGGCGCACAAGCTGGTAGACGCGACCTTTGCCGACCGTGCCTTCTTCTGTAACTCTGGCGCCGAGGCCAACGAGGCCGCCTTCAAGCTGGCCCGTCGCGTGGCCCATGACCGCTTCGGCCCTGAAAAGCACGAAATCATCGCCACCGTGAACAGCTTCCACGGGCGTACTCTGTTCACCGTCAGCGTCGGTGGCCAGCCGAAGTACTCCGATGGCTTCGGGCCGAAGATCACCGGCATCAGCCATGTGCCGTACAACGACCTGGAAGCACTGAAAGCACAGATTTCCGACAAGACCTGCGCCGTGGTGATCGAACCGATCCAGGGCGAAAGTGGTGTGGTCCCGGCCGACAAGGCGTACCTGGAAGGCGCACGCAAGCTGTGCGATGAGCACAATGCCCTGCTGATCTTCGACGAAGTGCAGACCGGCGTTGGCCGTACCGGTTCGCTGTACGCCTACCAGCACTACGGTGTAACCCCGGATATCCTGACCAGCGCCAAAAGCCTGGGTGGCGGCTTCCCAATCGGCGCCATGCTGACTACCACGGAGCTGGCAAAACACCTGGCCGTCGGCACCCACGGCACCACCTATGGCGGTAACCCGCTGGGTTGCGCCGTTGCCTGCGCCGTGCTGGACGTGATCAACACCCCTGAAACCTTGGCCGGCATCAAGGCCAAGCACACGCGTTTTAAAACCCGCCTGGAGCAGATCGGCCAGCAGTACGGCCTGTTCTCCCAGGTGCGTGGCGTCGGCCTGTTGATCGGTTGCGTGCTGACCGACGCCTGGCAAGGCAAGGCCAAGGACGTGCTCAACGCCGCCGAGAAAGAAGGTGTGATGGTGCTGCAGGCCGGCCCGGACGTGGTGCGTTTCGCGCCTAGCCTGGTGGTCGAAGACGCCGACATCGATGAAGGCCTGGACCGCTTCGAGCGCGCCGTGGCCAAACTGACCCAAGGCTGATTCGCCTGCGGTCCCTTCGCCGGCCCTTAGCGGGCCGGCGATAGCTGAATTCCAGTGCGGGCGCGTGCTTGCCGTTTCAATCACGCGCCCGCCGTTTTTTCGTGCCGTCACGAACGGCCCGCTTTACCAAAGGAGTGACACCATGCTGGTGATGCGCCCCGCGCAAATGGCTGACCTGAACGAAGTGCAGCGCATGGCTGCCGACAGCCCCATTGGTGTCACCTCGCTGCCGGACGATACTGCCCGTCTGGGCGACAAGATCGCCGCGTCGGAAACCTCCTTCGCCGCCGAGGTAAGCTTCAATGGCGAAGAAAGCTACTTCTTCGTACTCGAAGACAGCGACACCGGCAAGCTTGCCGGCTGCTCGGCCATCGTCGCCTCGGCCGGTTACTCCGAGCCGTTCTACAGTTTCCGTAACGAGACCTTCGTGCACGCCTCGCGCGAGCTGAAGATCCACAACAAGATCCACGTTCTCTCGCTGTGCCACGACCTGACTGGCAACAGCTTGCTGACCAGCTTCTACGTGCTGCCCGAATTGGTCGGCAGCGGCTGGGCCGAGCTCAACTCGCGCGGCCGCCTGCTGTTCATGGCCTCGCACCCGGAGCGCTTTGCCGATTCGGTGGTGACCGAGATCGTGGGTTACAGCGACGATCAGGGCGAGTCGCCCTTCTGGGATGCCATAGGCCGCAACTTCTTCGACCTCAACTACGCCCATGCCGAGCGCCTGTGCGGGCTGAAGAGCCGTACCTTCCTGGCCGAACTGATGCCGCACTACCCGATCTACGTGCCGCTGCTGCCCGACGAAGCCCAGGAGGCCATGGGCCAAGTGCATCCGCGGGCGCAGATCACCTTCGACATCCTGATGCGTGAAGGCTTTGAGACCGAGCACTACATCGACATCTTCGACGGCGGGCCGACCTTGCACGCACGGGCTTCGGGCATCCGCTCGATTGCCCAGAGCCGTGTAGTACCGGTCAAGCTGGAGGAAGCCCCGGCCAAGGGTGGGCGCCCGTACCTGGTGTGCAACGGCCAGTTGCAGGACTACCGCGCGGTGTTGCTGGAGCTCGACTGGGTGCCCGGCAAACCGGTCAGCCTGGGGCGCGACGCGGCCGAGGCCCTGGGTGTCGGTGAGGGTGCAAGCGTGCGGCTGGTTGCCGTGTAAGGCGTGAGCCTGCGCAGGCAGCTCGAAACAGCAAGCTCGAAACGAAGCGTTTCGCGGTGGCAGAGGTCGCCGCTCAAGGAGATAGCATGATCGTTCGTCCCGTACGCAGCAGCGATTTACCCGCGCTGATCGAATTGGCTCGCAGCACTGGTACCACCGGGCTGACCACGCTGCCAGCCAACGAAGAGCGCCTTGGGCATCGCGTGGGCTGGGCCGAGAAGAGCTTCCGTGGCGAAGCCGAGCGGGGCGATACCGACTACCTGTTCGTGCTGGAAAACGACGAGGGCCTGGTGGTGGGCATCAGTGCCATCGCCGGGGCCGTTGGCCTGCGTGAGCCTTGGTACAACTACCGGGTCGGGCTCACCGTCAGCGCCTCGCAGGAGCTGAACATCTACCGCGAGATCCCCACCCTGTTCCTGGCCAACGACCTGACCGGCAACTCCGAGCTGTGCTCGTTGTTTTTGCGCAGTGACTACCGTTCCGGCCTCAATGGCCGCTTGCTGTCGCGGGCGCGGATGTTGTTCATCGCCGAGTTCCCGGAGCTGTTCGGCAAGAAGATCATTGCCGAGATGCGCGGCATGTCCGACGAGCAGGGCCGCTCGCCGTTCTGGGAAAGCCTGGGCCGCCACTTCTTCAAGATGGAGTTCAGCCAGGCCGACTACCTGACCGGGGTGGGCAACAAGTCGTTCATCGCCGAGCTGATGCCCAAGTTCCCGCTGTACACCTGCTTCCTCTCCGAAGCCGCGCGCAACGTGATCGGGCGTGTACACACCGACACCGAGCCTGCGCTGGCCATGCTCAAGCAGGAAGGTTTCAACTACCAGGGCTATGTCGACATCTTCGACGCAGGCCCCGCCATCGAGTGCGAGACCGCGAAGATTCGTGCCGTGCGCGAAAGCCAGACCCTGGTGCTGGCGGTCGGTACCCCGGGCGATGACGCCACCCCTTACATCATCCACAACCGCAAACGCGACGACTGCCGCATCACGGCCGCGCCTGCACGCCTGGCGGCTGGCACCCTGGTGGTCGACCCGCTGACCGCCAAGCGCCTGCGCATGGGGGCTGGCGACAACGTGCGTGCCGTGCCGCTGTCGGCAAGCCGGGAGGCCCAGTAAATGACTACGCATTACATCGCCGGCCACTGGCAGGCCGGCCAGGGAGCACCCCTGCAATCGCTCAATCCCGTGACCCAGGCCGTTGTCTGGGGCGGGCAGGGCGCCGACGCCAGCCAGGTTGACGCCGCCGTGAAGGCTGCGCGCCAGACCTTTCCGGCCTGGGCGCAGTTGAGCCTGGAGGCACGTATCGATGTGCTGGAAAAGTTTGCCGAACAGCTGAAGCAGCATGCTGAAGCGCTGGCGCATTGCATCGGCGAAGAAACCGGCAAGCCGCTGTGGGAATCGGCGACCGAAGTCACCAGCATGATCAACAAGGTGGCGATTTCGGTACAGAGCTACCGTGAGCGCACCGGTGAAAAAAGCGGCCCACTGGCCGATGCCACGGCCGTGCTGCGGCACAAGCCCCACGGTGTGGTGGCGGTGTTCGGGCCCTACAACTTCCCCGGCCACTTGCCCAATGGGCACATTGTGCCGGCACTGCTGGCGGGCAACTGCGTGGTCTTCAAGCCCAGCGAGCTGACGCCCAAGGTGGCCGAACTGACGGTCAACTGCTGGATCGCCGCTGGCCTGCCTGCCGGAGTGCTCAACCTGGTCCAGGGCGCGCGTGAAACAGGCGTGGCGCTGGCGGCCAACCCGGGTATCGACGGGTTGTTCTTCACCGGCTCCAGCCGCACTGGCAACCTGTTGCACCAGCAGTTCGCCGGGCGCCCGGACAAGATCCTCGCGCTGGAAATGGGCGGTAACAACCCGTTGCTGGTGGACGAGGTCAAGGACCTGGACGCTGCGGTGTACACCATCATCCAGTCGGCCTTCATTTCTGCTGGCCAGCGCTGCACCTGTGCACGACGCCTGCTGGTGCCGCAAGGGGTGTGGGGCGATTCGTTGATCACACGGCTGGTCGAGGTGTGCAAAAGCATCACCGTTGGCGCTTTCGACCAGCAGCCAGCGCCGTTCATGGGTTCGGTGATTTCGCTGCAGGCAGCACAGGCGCTGATCGCAGCCCAGGCCGAGCTGGTGGGCAAGGGCGCCGTGAAGTTGCTGGAAATGACCCAGCCCGAGGCTGATGCCGCGTTGCTGACACCGGGCATTCTCGATGTCAGCGCCGTTGCCGACCGCCCGGACGAAGAGTTCTTCGGCCCGTTGCTGCAGGTGATTCGCTACGCCGATTTCGAGGCCGCCATCGATGAGGCCAACAACACCCAGTACGGCCTGGCCGCCGGGCTGCTGTCCGACTCCCGCGCCCGTTACCAGTACTTCTGGCTGCGCAGCCGGGCGGGCATCGTCAACTGGAACAAACAGTTGACCGGCGCTGCCAGCAGCGCCCCGTTCGGGGGTGTCGGCAACAGCGGCAACCACCGCGCCAGCGCTTATTACGCGGCCGACTACTGCGCTTACCCCGTGGCTTCGCTGGAGACCGCCAGCCTCGCCTTGCCGGCAACCTTGACGCCGGGCGTCACCCTATAACAAACGGTCTCGGAGCCTAGCCGATGAAATCCTATGAAGTGAATTTTGATGGCCTGGTGGGGCCTACCCACAACTATGGCGGCTTGTCTTACGGCAATGTGGCTTCGCAAAGCAACAGCCAGCAGGCGTCCAACCCGCGGGAAGCGGCGCGCCAGGGCCTGGCAAAGATGAAGGCCTTGGCCGACATGGGCTTCAAGCAGGGCGTGCTGGCCCCGCAGGAGCGCCCGGACGTGGCTGCGCTGCGCCGCCTGGGCTTCTCCGGCAACGATGCCGAAGTGATCCAGCGCGCCGCCAAGGAGGCCATGCCGTTGCTGGTGGCCAGCTGCTCGGCCTCGAGCATGTGGGTGGCCAACGCTGCCACGGTCAGCCCCAGTGCCGACACCGCCGATGGCCGCGTGCATTTCACCGCTGCCAACCTCAACTGCAAATACCACCGCAGCATCGAGCACCCGACCACCAGCCGTGTGCTGGGGGCGATGTTCGCCGATGACAAACACTTCGCCCACCACGAGGCATTGCCGGCGGTGGCGCAGTTCGGTGACGAGGGCGCGGCCAACCACACTCGCTTCTGCCGCAGCTATGGCGAGGCGGGCGTTGAATTCTTCGTCTACGGCCGCAGCGCCTTCGACAGCCGCTACCCTGCGCCGCAGAAGTACCCGGCGCGGCAAACCCTGGAGGCGTCCCAGGCCGTGGTGCGGCTGCACGGCCTGCGCGACGACGGCGTGGTCTACGCTCAACAGAACCCGGCAGTGATCGACCAGGGCGTGTTCCACAACGACGTGATTTCGGTGGGCAACGGCGAGGTGCTGTTCTACCACGAGGACGCCTTCCTCGAGACCGATGCGGTGCTTGGCCAGCTGCAAGCTAAACTGGCCAACAAGGGCGGCAACTTCCAGGCCATCCGTGTGCCGCGTGCGGCGGTGGCAGTAGACGACGCCGTGCGTTCGTACCTGTTCAACAGCCAGCTGCTCAGCCGTGACGACGGCTCCATGCTGCTGGTAGTGCCGGAAGAGTGCCGCAGTAACGAGCGCGTCTGGGCCTACCTGGAACAACTGACCCAGCAGGGCGGCCCGGTCAAAGAGGTCAAAGTGTTCGACCTCAAGCAGAGCATGCAGAACGGCGGAGGCCCTGCTTGCCTGCGTCTGCGCGTGGCATTGAAGGAATCGGAACTGGCGGCGGTGAATCCAGGCGTTATCATGACCGCGCCGCTGTACGACACCCTGCTGCAATGGGTCGACAAGCATTACCGCGATCGCCTTGGCGAAGCGGAGCTGGCCGATCCGCAACTGCTGGTCGAATGCCGTACGGCACTGGATGAGTTGACCCAGATTCTGAAATTGGGTTCGGTCTATCCGTTCCAACGCCAACCTTGAAGAGAGACTAAGTAATGACCGATGCCCTGCGCCTGATCCTCGAAGACGAAGACGGCACCCAGCTGGAAACCTCCTGCACCCGTTTTGCTGTGGTCTGGCAAGGCAAGGAAGTGTGGATTCAGCAGGACGGCCGCGGCCAGTTGCTGATTGGCGTGGATGTCGATGAAAACGACACCGAGTATGCCAACCTGCTGCTGCGCCCGATGGCCACCAACCTGGTCAGCCTGCAGCTGGAAATGGAGCTGGCTGAAGCCGCTGATGGCGACGATCACGTCCATGGCCCTGATTGCGGCCACCACCACTAAGGAAGTGCCTATGCTCGCCCTCGGCAAATTGCTTGAGCTGACCTTGACCGATCACGAACCGGCCGAGAAGACCCAAGTTACACCCAAGGGCGTGCGTTTGCGCTGGCTGGGGGAGGGCGCCCTTGAGGTGCGCCCGCCCGAGCATGAGGACAGTGGGCTCGACCTGCTGCTGTCGGCCGGTATCCATGGTAACGAAACGGCGCCGATCGAGTTGCTCGAGCGCCTGTTGCATGGCGTGGCCAATGGCAAGATCAAGCCGCGTTCGCGGGTGTTGTTCCTGTTCGGCAACCCGGCGGCCATCCGCAAGGGCGAGCGCTTCGTCGAGCAGGACATCAACCGCCTGTTCAATGGTCGCCACGAGCTGTCCAGTGGTTTCGAGGCGCTGCGCGCCGCCGAACTTGAACAGTTTGCCCGGGTGTTCTTCAGCAAGCCGGGCCGCCCCCGCCTGCATTACGACCTGCATACCGCAATCCGTGGCTCGAAGATCGAGCAGTTTGCCCTGTACCCCTACAAGGAAGGGCGCAAGCATTCCCGCCGGGAGCTGGCGCGCCTGGCCGCAGCGGGTATGGAGGCCGTGCTGTTGCAGAGCAAGTCGTCCATTACCTTCAGCGCCTTCACCTACGAGCAGCTCGACGCCGAGGCGTTCACCCTGGAGCTTGGCAAGGCGCGGCCGTTTGGGCAGAACGAGCAGGTCAACCTCGACAAGCTGGAAGAGCGCCTGATCCAGATCATCGAAGGCACCGAGCCTGAGACTGAAGACTCGCTGGAGGGCTTGAAACTGTTCAGCGTCGCCCGCGAGATCATCAAGCACAGCGAGGGCTTCCGCCTGCACTTGCCGGCGGATATCGAAAACTTCTCCGAGCTGAGCAAGGGTTACCTGCTGGCCGAAGACCTGGCCGAAATGCGCTGGGTGGTCGAGGAGGAGGGCGCGCGGATCATCTTCCCCAACCCCAAGGTAAAAAACGGGCTGCGCGCGGGAATTCTGGTAGTACCGGATTCGGGCCAGCGCCTAGGCTGAATACCGCCCTTGTAAGAGCAGCCTTGTGCTGCGAAGCGGCCAGTGCAAGCACAATGAATGCTCGCTGATTACACTGGCCGCTTCGCAGCACAAGGCTGCGCCTACCGGAAATGCAGGATTATTGGATCCTGTTTCACCATGAAAACCTTTTAATTCACCGTCTATTCCATTTTCCCTTCCCTTCGGCCGTAATGGGCTTGCCAGTGGCGAAAGGCTGCAATTAGCATCCGATCATGTCATTTTCGTTTGCAACCGCCTGAAAACCGTCTATTCGACGTTTTCCATCGCATAAACACACTGCACCGAGTTTGCAGGACCGATATAATGCGGCCCTTTGCCGTCGTTTCGTCGACGCGTTTGCCCATCAGGGCCGCCGTTTCCGTGGAAGAACCTATGAAAAGCGCAGAAATCCGTGAAGCCTTCCTTCGCTTCTTCGAAGAGCAGGGACACACCCGAGTTGCCTCCAGCTCCCTGATCCCGGGCAATGACCCGACCCTGCTGTTTACCAACGCCGGCATGAACCAGTTCAAGGACTGCTTCCTCGGCCAGGAAAAGCGCGCCTACACCCGCGCCGTCAGCAGCCAGAAATGCGTACGCGCCGGTGGCAAGCACAACGACCTGGAAAACGTCGGCTACACCGCGCGTCACCATACGTTCTTCGAGATGCTGGGCAACTTCAGCTTCGGCGACTATTTCAAGCGCGACGCGATCACCTACGCCTGGACCTTCCTGACCTCGGACAAGTGGCTGAACCTGCCGAAGGAAAAGCTCTGGGTCACCGTCTACGCCACCGATGACGAAGCGTACGACATCTGGACCAAGGAAATCGGCGTGCCGGCCGAGCGCATGGTGCGCATCGGTGACAACAAAGGCGCCCCGTACGCGTCCGACAACTTCTGGACCATGGGCGATACCGGCCCGTGCGGCCCTTGCACCGAGATCTTCTACGACCACGGCGCCGACATCTGGGGCGGCCCACCCGGCTCGCCGGAAGAAGACGGCGACCGCTACATCGAGATCTGGAACAACGTCTTCATGCAGTTCAACCGCACCGCCGATGGCGTCCTGCACCCGCTGCCTGCCCCCTCGGTAGACACCGGCATGGGCCTGGAGCGTGTCAGTGCGGTACTGCAGCATGTTCACTCGAATTACGAGATCGACCTGTTCCAGAACCTGCTCAGCGCCGCGGCCAAGGCCATCGGTTGCAGCAATGACAGCCAGGCGTCGCTGAAAGTGGTCGCCGACCATATCCGTTCGTGCGGCTTCCTGATCGCAGACGGCGTGCTGCCGTCCAACGAAGGCCGTGGCTACGTGCTGCGCCGCATCATTCGCCGCGCTTGCCGCCACGGCAACAAGCTGGGCGCCAAGGGCAGCTTCTTCTACCAAGTCGTTGCCGCACTGGTGGCCGAGATGGGCGAAGCCTTCCCAGAGCTGAAGAGCCAGCAGGCGCATATCGAGCGCGTGCTCAAGGCTGAAGAAGAGCAATTCGCCAAGACCTTGGAGCAAGGCCTGCGCATCCTTGAGCAGGACCTGGCGCAACTGCAGGGTGACGTGGTGCCGGGTGACGTGGTGTTCAAACTGTACGACACCTACGGCTTCCCCATGGACCTGACCGCCGACATCGCCCGCGAGCGCGAGCTGACCATCGACGAAGCCGGTTTCGAGCGTGAAATGGACGCTCAGCGTGAGCGTGCGCGCTCTGCCAGCGCCTTCGGCATGGACTACAACAGCTTGGTCAAGGTCGACACTGCCACGGACTTCCTGGGCTACACCACCACCGAAGGCCAGGCCAAGGTCATTGCCCTGTACAAGGACGGCCAGGCCGTCGAGCAGTTGGGCGAAGGCGAGCAGGGCGTGGTGATCCTCGACCGCACGCCGTTCTACGCCGAGTCCGGCGGCCAGGTGGGTGACAGCGGCTTCTTGCAGGCCGGCGCCGTGCGCTTTGACGTGCGCGATACCACCAAGACCGGCGGTGCCTTCCTGCACCACGGTGTGGTTGCCAGCGGTGCATTGAGCGTGGGTGCCGAGGTCGAGGCCAAGGTCGACGCCGACGTGCAGCACGCCACCTCGCTGAACCACTCGGCCACTCACCTGCTGCACGAAGCGCTGCGCCAGGTGCTGGGCGATCACGTACAGCAGAAAGGCTCGCTGGTCGACAGCCAGCGCCTGCGTTTCGACTTCAGCCACTTCGAGGCGGTCAAGCCAGAGCAGATCAAGGCCCTGGAAGACATCGTCAACCGTGAAGTGCGCCGCAACACCGAGGTGCTGACCGAGGTGACCGACATCGAGACCGCCAAGCGCAAAGGCGCCATGGCCTTGTTCGGCGAGAAGTACGGCGATACCGTGCGCGTGCTGAGCATGGGTGGCGACTTCTCGGTGGAGCTGTGCGGGGGTATCCATGCCAAGCGCACTGGCGATATCAGCCTGTTCAAGATCATCAGCGAAGGCGGCGTGGCCTCTGGGGTACGTCGTATCGAAGCGGTTACCGGCGCGGCTGCGCTGGCCTACCTGAACGCTGCCGAAGAGCAGGTGAAGGAAGCCGCGCAACTGGTCAAGGGTAACCGTGACAACCTGATCGACAAGCTGTCGGCGGTGCTCGAGCGCAACCGTCAGCTGGAGAAGCAGCTGGAACAGCTGCAGGCCAAGGCCGCCAGCGCCGCCGGGGATGATCTCTCCAACGCGGCCGTTGAGGTCAAGGGTGCCAAGGTGCTTGCCGCTCGCCTGGATGGGCAAGATGGCAAGGCCTTGCTGGCCCTGGTCGATCAGCTGAAGAACAAGCTCGGCCACGCAGTGATCCTGCTGGGCAGTGAGCATGAGGGCAAGGTCGTGCTGGTGGCCGGCGTGACCAAGGACCTCTCCAGCCAACTCAAGGCTGGCGATCTGATGAAACAAGCCGCTGCGGCAGTGGGTGGCAAGGGCGGTGGCCGTCCGGACATGGCACAGGGTGGCGGCGTCGACGTCGCTGCGCTGGACCAGGCCCTGGCGCTGGCCGTGCCGTTCGCAGAGCAGGGACTTTGAGATGAGGGGGCCGGCGGTCTAGTCGCCGGCTCCTTCATGTTGGATTGTTTTTTGGGGCCCTGTATGGGCTGAGGCACCATTGAAATGGCGTTGATCGTACAGAAATTTGGCGGCACCTCTGTCGGTTCCATCGAGCGGATCGAGCAGGTAGCCGAAAAGGTCAAGAAACACCGTGAGGCGGGCGACGACCTGGTGGTCGTGCTGTCGGCCATGAGCGGTGAAACCAATCGCCTGATCGATCTGGCCAAGCAGATCACCGATCAGCCGGTTCCGCGTGAACTGGATGTGATCGTGTCGACCGGTGAGCAGGTCACCATTGCCCTGCTGACCATGGCCTTGATCAAGCGTGGTGTGCCAGCGGTGTCCTACACCGGTAACCAGGTGCGCATTCTGACCGACAGCTCGCACAACAAAGCCCGCATCCTGCAGATCGACGACCAGAAGATTCGCGCCGACCTCAAGGAAGGGCGTGTGGTCGTGGTTGCAGGTTTCCAGGGGGTCGACGAGCACGGCAGCATCACCACCCTCGGCCGTGGCGGCTCCGACACCACCGGCGTAGCCCTGGCGGCGGCGCTCAAGGCTGACGAGTGCCAGATCTACACCGATGTCGATGGCGTCTACACCACTGACCCGCGTGTGGTGCCGCAGGCACAGCGCCTGGAGAAGATCACCTTCGAAGAGATGCTGGAAATGGCCAGCCTCGGTTCCAAGGTGCTGCAGATCCGTTCGGTGGAGTTCGCTGGCAAGTACAACGTCCCGCTGCGCGTGCTGCACAGCTTCAAGGAGGGTCCGGGTACCCTCATTACCATTGATGAAGAGGAATCCATGGAACAGCCGATCATTTCCGGTATCGCCTTCAACCGTGATGAAGCCAAGCTGACCATTCGCGGCGTGCCGGACACCCCGGGCGTGGCCTTCAAGATCCTCGGCCCGATCAGCGCCTCGAACATCGAGGTCGACATGATCGTGCAGAACGTGGCGCACGATAACACCACCGACTTCACCTTCACCGTACACCGCAACGAGTACGAGAAGGCGCAGAACGTGCTGGAAAACACCGCCCGCGAAATCGGTGCCCGTGAAGTGATCGGCGACACCAAGATCGCCAAGGTCTCGATCGTTGGCGTTGGCATGCGCTCCCACGCAGGTGTTGCCAGCCGCATGTTCGAAGCCCTGGCCAAGGAGAGCATCAACATCCAGATGATCTCCACCTCCGAGATCAAGGTTTCGGTCGTGATCGAAGAGAAGTACCTGGAGCTGGCCGTACGCGCGCTGCACACCGCGTTCGAACTGGACGCTCCTGCCCGACAGGGCGAGTAAGGCGCTGCCTGGAAGGGCGCGGCTTGCCGCGCCCTTCGCGTTTCTGCTCGCCACGCACGCGCTGCTGCGGGGTGGGCAACCAGGGCTGGGTCGTCGTCCACGACCAGGCCCCCGATACCAAAGACTGTTATCCCTGAATGTTTTGCGTAAGGAGAAAGCTATGTTGATTCTGACTCGCCGGTGCGCCGAGAGCCTGATCATTGGAGACGGCGAGATCACCGTGACGGTGCTTGGCGTCAAAGGCAACCAGGTGCGTATTGGCGTCAGCGCCCCGAAAGAAGTGGCTGTGCACCGCGAGGAAATCTACCTGCGGATCAAGAAAGAGAAGGACGAGGAGCCAAGCCTTTAATTCTTTTGAAGTTTTTTTCAAAAAAAGGGTTGCAAAGGTGAAAGAGGTTCTTTAATATTCGCCTCGTGTTGCGGTGAGGTGGCCGAGTGGCCGAAGGCGCTCCCCTGCTAAGGGAGTATACCTCATAAGGGTATCGGGGGTTCGAATCCCCCCTTCACCGCCATTATTCGCTTAGGCCGCTGTAAACAGTAAGAACGCTAAGTAGTTGAAATTAAACGAAAAAAGTTCTTGCAAAAATGTTTCAGCGACCTATAATGCGCGGCAAGACACGGACTCATAGCTCAGCTGGATAGAGTACTCGGCTACGAACCGAGCGGTCGCAGGTTCGAATCCTGCTGAGTCCGCCATACAATCAAGAAGCCCGCTCAAATGAGCGGGCTTTTTGTTTTCTCCCGTTCACTGTTTCTCAGTGATGCCCGCTAGACTGCACATAAACCGGCCCGATAATCTTTTGCGCGGCATCTGTGTTTTTTCTTTTGCTTGCGCCGTCGCACACATAGCTTCGAGCGTTGTCCTAGCTTTATCTCGCAAACGATTGTTCTGGCCAAAAATTTAAGCGATCTGACAGCTTAGGCAGTGTATGATTGCGCCCGTCAGCCCCGCCGGGGCTTGTGGAATACCACCATGGACTTACCCAGTAGTTACTCCCTAACAAGATTCATACAGAAAGATCTGACCGATTGATTCCCCCGGCGTGCTCCGCTGCTGGGAGTGGAGTTCGCCTATGACTGAAGTAGAAGTAAAGAAAGCGCAAGAGAGCCTGCAGGATCGCCTGGCTCAGGTGGTCGAACTGCTGCAGCGCCAGCGCGTGGTCGAAGACCTCACCCACCGCCAGGAGGGTGCTCATCACGACCTGGTCGAAAACCTCGTCCACCGCCAGAACCTCGTTGAGCTGCAGCGCAAGCTCGATGACCTGCACCCCGCCGACGTCGCCTACATCCTCGAAGCATTGCCCCTGGAAGACCGCCTGACGGTCTGGCAGCTGGTGCGCTCGGACCGCGACGGCGACATCCTGCTTGAAGTATCCGATTCGGTTCGCCAATCGCTGATCGCCGACATGGACGATCACGAGCTGCTCGCCGCTGCCAAGGAAATGGACGCCGACGAACTGGCCGACCTGGCACCCGAGCTGCCGCGCGACGTCGTTCACGAGTTGATGGAAACCCTCGATGCCCAGCAACGCGAGCGTGTGCGTTCGGCGCTGAGCTACGACGAGGAGCAGGTCGGTGCGTTGATGGACTTCGAGATGGTCACCATCCGCGAAGACGTCAGCCTCGAAGTTGTATTGCGCTACCTGCGCCGCCTGAAAGAGCTGCCGAACCACACCGACAAACTGTTCGTGGTCGACTATGACGGCATTCTCAAGGGCGTGCTGCCCATCAAGCGCTTGCTGGTCAACGACCCGGACAAGAAGGTGGCAGAGGTCATGGCGACCGACCCTGTGTCCTTCCACCCCGAGGAAGATGCCTACGACGCGGCTCAAGCTTTCGAGCGTTACGACTTGGTATCCGCCCCGGTGGTGGACAAGAGCGATCGCCTGATCGGCCGTCTGACCATTGACGAAATGGTCGACCTGATCCGTGAAGAGAGCGAGAGCGAAGTGCTGAACATGGCCGGCCTGCGCGAAGAAGAAGACATCTTCGCCTCGGTCTGGCGTTCGCTGCGCAACCGTTGGGCGTGGCTGGCCATCAACCTGATTACTGCATTCCTGGCTTCGCGGGTGATCGGCCTGTTCGAGGGGTCGATCGAGAAGCTGGTGGCACTGGCCGCCTTGATGCCAATCGTGGCAGGTATCGGTGGCAACTCTGGCAACCAGACCATCACCATGATCGTGCGTGCGATGGCGCTGGACCAGGTGTCGCCGGGCAATACCAGCCGCCTGATGCGCAAGGAGCTGGCTGTATCGTTGCTCAACGGCTTGATCTGGGGTGGCGTGATCGGTGCGGTGGCGTTCTGGCTGTATGGCAGTTGGTCGTTGGGCCTGGTGATGACCGCGGCAATGACCTTGAACCTGCTGTTGGCAGCGTTGATGGGGGTGTTGATCCCGATGACCCTGACACGCCTGGGGCGCGATCCGGCGATGGGCTCCAGCGTGATGATCACGGCAGTGACCGACAGCGGCGGGTTCTTCATCTTCCTGGGCTTGGCGACGCTGTTCCTGCTCTGATTATTGGGGGCCAGCCTATGGCCTGTAGGAGCAGCCTTGTGCTGCGAAGAGGCCGCTGATAGCAGCCAACATTCATGGTGTTGTCACTGGCCTCTTCGCAGCGCAAGGCTGCTCCTACAGGCGATTGCTAATGATGTGACGGACAATAAAAAAGCCAGCTTACGCTGGCTTTTTTGTGTTCGCTGGCAACCTTCAGGAAGCATCGGCGGCCATTTCTACATCGTGAGCGATGAGGGCGACCAGAGCGTTCTGCTGGCGGTGGGACAGTTGGCGGAAGCGTTGCAGCAACTCGCGCTCATGCAGGGACAGTTCAGGGCTGTCCAGGCGCATGCTCAGCTCGTCACCCAACGCGCCTTCCTGGATAAGGCTCTGTTCCAGGCGCGCGATGATCTCGGAGTTCATGCTGCGGTGATGGTTGCGCGCTACCTCGGCAATGCGCTCACGCATCCCATCTGGCAGGCGGACGACAAACTTGTCAGCAGTGCGGCTGGAGTAAATAGCCTGTTTCATTGGGCGCATATAAATTGACCGGATTTACTGGTTCAGGGGACGCGGTTCTCAAATTGGCCGCACGGGGTGGAAATACGACCGTGGCGACAACAAAATGTTCAACCCTCGTGGAAAATTGGATGCTCATCTTGCCTCATGGTCGCCGTTTCCTTGGCGTCAATTCTGTGACAAATAGTGAGCCCGGTAAAGGCTTTATGCCAGTACCAATTATCAGAAATGAGCACTGGTTTGAAAAGTTTTACATGCTCCGACTTGTCCCGCCGTCAGTCTTCTGCCGTCAAAAACTGGTAAAACGCAGCAAAAGGCCAAGAAAACTCCTAGAATGCGCGGGTTTCCTTCCATAGAGCATAGTGGCTATGCAACATGACGCAAGCGCACGGCGATCAGCGACAGGCCGCCTGATATTTCTGATAGGACCGTCGGGTTCAGGGAAAGATTCCCTGATCGATGCCGCGCGCGAGCAACTCACTGCTGCCGGGGTGAAAATTGCTCGCCGCATCATCACGCGCTCGGCCGAAGCCAAGGGCGAAGCAGCCCAAGGCGTCACTACCCAACAGTTCGAAGCGATGCGTGCGCAGGGTGCCTTTGCCATGCATTGGCAAGCCAATGGGCTGAGCTACGGGATCGCGCAGTACGTTGATCAATGGCTGGAAGCGGGCAGCGCGGTGCTGGTGAACGGCTCTCGTGCCTATCTGGCTGAAGCGCGGCGGCGCTACCCGGATCTTCTGGCAGTGCTCATTGATGTGAAGCCCCAGGTATTGCGCCAGCGCTTGCTGGCCAGAGGCAGGGAAACCCCGGACGAGATCGAACAGCGGCTGGCGCGTAATGCGGGGCTGCAAGCCTTCAACGAGCCTGCCGTGCATGTGCTGGACAATTCCACTACGCTCGACGCAGCGGTGACTGGGTTGTTCAAACTGCTTCATGATGAAGGCGTGATCCCGTACCTGGCCCAACCAGCCACGGAACCGCAGAAAAGGATTACGTGAAAAAGGCCTGTTGCAGCATGACAAACGGCAGCATGCTGGTTAACATGCTGGCCGTCCAACCGTGCAGTGTTCACTGCCGGTTCTTGCGTCTCAGTAGCTCAATTGGATAGAGCATCCCCCTCCTAAGGGGAAGGTTGCAGGTTCAATTCCTGCCTGGGACGCCATTCTTCAAAACGATCCCACACCTTCATCGCCCTCCGACGCTTTTGTCGGCAGACGTGCGCGCGCTTTGCCTACAGCCCCCAGTGCTTCAATGCCCACAGCGCGCCCATGCCCACGCCCAGCGTCAACAGCGTGCTGCGCGTACGCCAGGCCACCAGGCCCGCCAGTATCGCGGCGGGAATTTGCGGGTTCATCCAATCGAAGTCGGCGTGCCGGTCAGGGAGCACCACGGCCGGCAGCACCAGTGCGGCCAGCACGCTGGCTGGCACGTAGGCCAGCGCGCGGCGAAACAGCGGCGGGATGCGCAGCACGGTGTAGAACTCGATGAACGACAAGCGGACCGCGAAGGTACCCAGGCCGATCAGCAGGAAGGTAATCCACTGGCTCATTTCGCTCATCATGCGTCCTGCTCGATGTGTTCATCCGCCACGGGCTGTACGGGTTTTGTTTTCTGCAGGTTCTCGAGGGTCAAGCCGGCGATGATCCCACCCAATGCACCCGCCAACAGGCCCAGGTTATAAGGCAGGTCGACCGCCAGCACCGCGAGCAGCCCGCCGGTCAGCGCGGCGCCGAGTGTCGCCCGGTTACGGATGCTGGGGATCAGCAGCGCCAGGAACGACAAAGGGATGGCAAAGCCCAGCGACCAGTCTTCGGGGATGCCTGCGCCCAGGTACATGCCGGCCAGCACCGAAAGGTTCCAGCCAAACCACATGGTAATCGCCGTGCCAGCGTAGTAGTGAAAGGCGAAGCGCCCGAGCTCGCCTGAAGACATCTTCAATGAGCACAAGGCAAAGGATTGGTCGGAAAGCAGGTAGGCCATCGGCCATTTATGGCGCCGTGGCAGGTGGCTCAGGTGCGGGGCGAGGCTGGCGCTGTACATCAGAAAGCGCAGGTTGATCACCAGCGCCGTAACCACCATCGTCACCGGCAGGGCGCCGCTTTGCATCAATTGCATCACCACCATCTGCGCGGAGCCTGAATAGAACAGTAACGTCATGCCGATGGCATCGGCGGGCGACAGGCCCATGCCGATGGCCGTGACCCCCGTGATCAAACCAAAGGGTACGACCCCGGAGGTCAATGGCAGGACGCTGTGGGCGCCCTGTCTGAACGCTTGGGTCGCGCTGGGGTACGGCATTTGAATTCCTTGACGGTGTACGGGAGGGGGATGCTCGCTCCCAAGGTAATGCGCGTGAAAGTTGCCCGCAATGGCTGCGTGTTCAAGGTGTCGCCCCCTGCCAGAGGAAGGGGGCATGGCTCAGCGATGGATCCGCGCGGTCAGTCTATGTTGTTGGCCGCCGACCAATCGGCGTACCAGGTGCGGAACAACGCGTACTGCTGTTCGGCATAGCGGCGTTGGGCGTCGCTCAACGCATCGCTTTCGTTGAAGTGCAGGGTGTATTCCTGGTCGCCATTGAGCACCATCAGGTGCTTGTAGTACAGGACCAGGTCGCAGCCTTCATCGAACGACGACAGCACGGCCAGGGCCGCTTCCAGCTCGGCGGCCAGCCGGCGCGCTTTTGCATCGCCTTTGGCTGCGCGTTTGGCCAGTGCGACCAGGTGCAGCACTTCGCGCGGCAGGGCATTGCCGATGCCGGTGATGGCGCCGGTGGCATTGCAGTTGACGAAACCGTGCACCACCTGGGTATCGACGCCCACCATCAAGGTCACGTCGTCATCTTTGGAGGTGATGAATTCTGCGGCATAGCGCAGGTCGGCACCGCCGCCGAATTCCTTGAAGCCGATCAGGTTCGGGTGTTCGCGGCGCAGGTCGAAAAACAGGTCGGCGCGGGTCGCGAAACCATAGTACGGGCTGTTGTAGATCACCGCCGGCAGCTGAGGGGCAGCGTCGAGAATGGCCTTGAAGTGGGCCTTTTGGGCCACTGCCGAGGCGCCGCGGGACAGCACGCGAGGGATCACCATCAAGCCCTGGGCGCCGACTTTGGCGGCATGGGCGGCATGGGCCACGGCTTCGCGGGAATTGACCGCACCGGTGCCAACGATGGTCGGGATGCCGGCGGCGACCAGGCGGGCCACGCCTTCCTGGCGTTCGGCCTCGGTCAGCAGCGGCCAGTCGCCCATGGAGCCGCAATACACCACGGCGCTCATGCCGGCGTCGATCAACTTGCGGCCTTTGCGTACCAGCGCGTCGAAGTCCGGTTTACGGTCCGGTGTGCAAGGGGTCATCAGTGCAGGGATGGTGCCGGTGAAGATGTTGCTCATGGTCATTACCTCGAGAGTTGTCGTTCTTGTTGGTCTGTCAGCGCTTGGCAGTGCGCGCCACGGATTCTTCGTCCACCGCCCGCAGCGATTTGCCGCGTGTCTCCCTGGCACCGGCGACGGCAATGATCGAGATCACGGCGGAGGCCACCAGGTACCAGGCGATCGGTGTGGAGCTGTTGTATTCCTTGAGCAGGGTCACCGCGATCAGCGGGGCCAGCGAGCCGGCGAGGATTGGCGCGACCTGGTAGCACAGCGACAGGGCGGTGTAGCGCACATGGGTGGGGAACAGCTCGGCCATCAGGGCGGAGTAGGGCGCGTAGGTCATCGACTCGATGGCCAGCCCCAGGGTGATGGCGGCCATGATCAGCCAGTTGTTGCCGGTGTCCATCATCGGGAAGCCGATGAACCCCCAGAACGCGGTGAGCACGGCGCCGATCAAGTACACAGGCTTGCGCCCGATGATGTCCGAGAGGTAGCCCATGAACGGGATCATGAAGAAGTGCAGCAGGTGAGCGCCAAACATCAGCAGCAGGATCTGTGACGTGTCCTTGTGCACCACCAGTTTGAGGTAGGTGATGGAGAAGGTGACGACGATGTAGTACAGAATGTTTTCGGCAAACCGCGCACCAATGCCGATCAGCACCTCGCGCCAGTATTTGGTGACCACCTCGACCACGCCCAGTTGCTGGCTTTCCATCAACTGCTGGCGGGCCTGGGCTTCTTTGAAGATGGGCGCATCGTCGACCCGGGTACGGATCCAGTAGCCAATCAGCACGACCACCGCCGAGAACCAGAACGCAACGCGCCAACCCCAGTCCAGGAACTGCGCTTCGCTCAGGTTGGTGGAGAGCAGCAAGAGGATGACCGTGGCAATCAGGTTGCCTGCTGGCACGCCGGCTTGCGGCCAGCTGGCCCAGAAGCCGCGGCGGTTGTCCGGGCTGTGTTCGGACACCAGCAATACCGCGCCGCCCCATTCACCGCCAAAGGCAAAGCCCTGGATCAACCTCAGTACCACCAGCAGGATGGGGGCGGCGTAGCCGATGCGTTCGAAGGTGGGCAAGCAGCCCATCAGGAAGGTGGTCACCCCGACGACGATCAGGCTGATCTGCAGCAGGTGCTTGCGGCCGACCTTGTCGCCGTAGTGGCCAAACACCAAACCGCCGATGGGGCGTGCGAGAAAGCCCACGGCGTAAAGGGCGAAAGCCGCGATGATGCCGTCCATCGCACTGCCGGTCTGGCGGAAGAACAGCTGGCCGAACACCAAGGCCGATGCTGTGCCATAGAGAAAGAACTCGTACCACTCGGCAACAGCGCCCGCCATCGCGGCTGCCACCACACGTTTGATGCCCGCAGGCGCCTTGTCTGCTGTGTTCACGGCATTCACTGATGCCGCCGTTGAGGGTGTGGCCATCGTTTTGCACTCCGATACGTATTATTGGAAGAAGGAGTAGGCAGTTCGGCATCGATTGGGTGCCGTGCATTCCTTATATGGTATTTCGTATACGATATCTAGATAAGCAAAAACGAAGCCAAACAGGCCGTTCTCGGTATGGCGTGTAGGAGCAGCCTTGTGCTGCGAAGCGGTCGGTGCTGTCGGCGGAGATTTACGGGGTTATTACGGGCCTCTTCGCAGCACAAGGCTGCTCCTACAACGAGCGCGCGGTGGGTGAGAGAGTTAGTTATGGGGCAGGTGATCGTAAAGGCTTTGGCACACACCATTGATGTGCGCTTCGATCAGCCGAGCGGCCAGCTCTACATCCCGTGCACGGCAGGCGGCGACGATATCGCGATGCTCGTGATCGGCCCGGTCCTTGCCCGCCGACAAACTCATCTGCATGCGCAAATAACGTTCGACCTTGTCATGGATGGAGCGAATCAGGCCGATCAGGTAGGGGCGTTTCGCCGGCTCGTACAAACAAGCGTGCAACGCCCAGTTGAGGTCGGCCCAACGGCCGATGTCATCCTCGCCGATGAACTCTGCGCAGATGGCTTCGGCACGGGCAAAGTGTTCTTCGGTCATGTTGGGGATCGCCAGGCGGATCGCCTTCACTTCCAGCAGCACCCTTACTTCGAACATCTGCGCCAGTTCGGGCTCCGAGATGCGCGTGACCAGTGCGCCGCGGTTACGATGAAAGTCCACCAGGCCTTCCGCTTCAAGGCGTTTCAAGGCTTCACGTACGGGAATCTTGCTGACATTGAAGGCTTGCGCCACCTCGTCCTGGCGCACGGGTTCGCCTTCGGCGAGTTGGCCTGAAATGATCGCCTCGCGCAGGTGCTTGGCGATGATTTCGGACATTGAAGGGGTTGCCCCCAGGTTGGTGGCTTTGAACGACGGCAGCGGCACGGGATTTTCCAGCAGGCGGGCTTGGCGGATATTTTATACGAAATGCAGGGTTATCCAAACCAACCGCCTGCGTTGTTTCACGCTTAGCTGGCTGCCTGTTCCTCGTTACTCGCAGTGGCTTGCTGCTGGGTGAGTTGCTCCTCGACCTTCGCATGGAGCTTGCGCTCAATGTCTTCCTTCATACGCTGGGCGATCAGTTCGTCGACCTTCGCCCTCGCCTCAGGCGGCAAGGCGTTGTACTCCTCCTCGGTCAGGCCCATTTCGAGCAGCAGCTTTTCCTTGATCAACTCGCCAGGCGATTTGGCCATGAAATCGCGAAAGTCCTGAAGGGCGTTGCTGGTCGTCTCTGTTTCAGCACCGGCTTGCTGGCGCGCAGCGGCTTCAGGGTTTTGCAGCGCCACCTTGAGTTTGGCAAAGGCTTCTTCGCGTGCATCCTCGGCGTTTTGCTGTGAGGTGTTGCCGTGGCTGTGCTGTTGCGCTGCGGCGTTGCCGGTAGCCACCGGCGCGCGCAGTTGCGCGGCCTGGGCAACGGCCTGTTCATCAGTGACGCGCTGGGGTTGGTGGGCGGTGGGCTGCCAGCTGACGCCGTTGTGGGCGATTATCATGTTTCCTCCTTGGAAATCTCATTGGCAGGCATTACGCGCAAAAGCCATGCCAGCACTGAACAGGCGCAAAATAGGGCTTTGGGCCTATTCCGGTTACTTCCCGCTGGGCATATGCTTGCCCGTCAGAGGCATTGCCTTGCCGCATGCGGCAACCATCAATACTGTCGGCAGCCCCTTGAACGGAGCGCAGTTGCTGGGCATCAGGGAGAGCGTCCATGAGTCAGGAAACCATGCCGGCACCCGCCGGTTTCAGTGAGCAGCAGCTGCAGACCTTGTTCGAGTTGGTCAGTGACGGCATCTGGGACTGGAATGCCAACACCGGCTACGTCTACCGCAACCCAGGCTGGTACGCCATGCTCGGCTATGCCAGCCATTCCATGGCCAACTCGGTGCTGACCTGGGAAAGCGTGATTCACCCGGAGGACTACCCGCGGGTCATGGCGCATTTCGAGGCCTACATCAATCACCGCAACGAGCGCTACCTGATCGAGTACCGCTGCCGTTGCCAGGATGGCAGCTACCTGTGGATCGAAGACAGCGGCTACATCATCGCCCGCAACGACGACGGCTCGGTGGCCCGCATGCTTGGCGCCCACCGCAATATCGATGCCGGCAAGCGGCGGGTGGCCCAGCTTGAGCAGCAGAACCTGTCGCTGGAAACCCTGGTGGCCGAGCGCACCCGCGAGCTGTCCTGGGTCAATCAGCAATTGCAGCGTCAGCTGGATGAAAACCGCGAACTGGCCGAGCGCGATGCGTTGACCCGCATCGCCAATCGGTACCGGTTGGAACAGGTGTTGCAGCAAGAGTGCGAGCGCGCCCAGCGCTTCCGCCAGCCCTTGTCGCTGATTGCCATGGACGTGGATGACTTCAAGCCGATCAACGACCACTACGGCCATGCCCGTGGCGATGCGGCGCTGGTGCAGGTGGTCGACAACCTGCGTACTTGCCTGCGCGAGCATGACCTGCTGGCGCGCTGGGGCGGTGACGAGTTCGTCATCGTGCTGCCGCAGACGGCGCTGGACGATGCGCTTGAAGTGGCCGCACGGTTGCGTCAGGTAATGGAACAGGTGGAGCCGGTTGGCGAGTGTCGCCTGACCATGAGCTATGGGGTGGTGCAGTGGCAGGAGGGTGAAGACCCGGATGATTTGTTGGCCCGTGCCGACAAGGCCCTGTATCGCGCCAAAGGCGTGGGTAAGAACGCGATAGCTGAATGAGCTGACGATGGGTGAATTGGGGTCGCGCAGCGGCCCCTTTGGCCGCCACAGGTCCCCGCTTAGCGAAAGAAAAAAGACCCGCGGCGCCTTGCGGCGCAGCGGGCCAAATCGGCCTCAGCCGCTTCAGTGTCAGATATGCAAGGCGTGGCCCAGTGCGCGCAACGCAGCTTCCTGTACCGCTTCACCCAGCGTCGGGTGGGCGTGGATGGTACCGGCGATGTCCTCAAGGCAAGCGCCCATTTCCAGCGATTGGGCAAACGCCGTGGACAGTTCCGAGACCGCCACGCCAACCGCCTGCCAACCTAAGATCAGGTGATTGTCGCGCCGCGCCACCACGCGTACGAAGCCGGCTTTCGACTCAAGGCTCATGGCCCGCCCATTGGCCGCGAACGGGAACTGCGCAACGATGCAGTCCAGGCCTTGTTGGCTGGCTTGCTCCGGCGTCTTGCCGACCACCACGATTTCCGGGTCGGTGAAGCACACCGCGGCGATCGCATTCGGCTCGAAACGCCGTGCCTTGCCAGCGATGATCTCGGCAACCATCTCGCCCTGGGCCATGGCCCGGTGTGCGAGCATCGGTTCACCCGCCACGTCGCCGATGGCCCAGACATTGCGCATGCTGGTCTGGCAGCGTTCGTCGATGGCGATGGCGGCGCCGTTCATCTTCAGTTCCAGCGATTCAAGGTTGAAGCCTTGAGTACGCGGGCGCCGGCCTACAGCCACCAGCACCCGGTCGGCCTCCAGGCGCAGTGGCTGGCCCTGGCCGTCACGGGCCAGCAGGCAACCGTTCTCGTATCCCTCGACGCTATGGCCCAGGTGCACGGCGATGCCCAGCTTCTTCAGCGCCTCGGCCACTGGGGCGGTTAGTTCGCTGTCGTAGGTCGGCAGGATGCGCTCGCGCGCTTCCACCACGCTCACCTGCGCGCCCAGCTTGCGGTAGGCGATACCCAGCTCCAGGCCGATATAACCACCGCCCACCACAACCAGATGCTGCGGCAAGGTTTCGGGTGCCAGCGCTTCGGTCGAGGAAATGATCGGCCCGCCCAGCGGCAGCATCGGCAGTTCAACGCTGTTGGAACCTGTGGCCAGCAACAGGTGCTCGCACTGGATGCGTTGGCCGTCGACGTCGACATGCTTGCCGTCGAGGACCTTCGCCCAGCCATGGATCACCTTGACCCCGTGCTTCTTCAGCAAGGCAGCCACCCCGGTGGTCAGACGGTCGACGATGCCGTCTTTCCAGGCCACGCTGCGGGTGATGTCCAGGCGCGGTGAGCTGACACTGATGCCCAGTGCCGATGGCTCGGTGTAGCGCGAGGTCTGGTGGAACTGCTCGGCGACATGAATAAGCGCCTTGGACGGAATGCAGCCAACGTTGAGGCAAGTGCCGCCCAACGCCTGGCCTTCCACCAGCACGGTGGGAATACCCAATTGCCCGGCGCGGATGGCGGCCACATAGCCGCCAGGGCCGCCGCCGATGATCAGCAGGGTGGTTTCGATAGTCTGTTGCATGCTCACTCCACGAACAGGCAGGCGGGTTGCTCAAGCAGGCCACGCACGGCCTGGATGAACAGCGCAGCATCCATGCCGTCGACCACCCGGTGGTCGAACGAGCTGGACAGGTTCATCATCTTGCGTATGACGATCTGGCCGTCGATCACCATCGGCCGCTCGACCATGCGGTTGACGCCGACGATCGCCACTTCCGGGGTGTTGACCACCGGTGTGCTGACGATGCCGCCCAACGCGCCGAGGCTGGTCAGGGTGATGGTTGAGCCGGACAGTTCCTCGCGGCTGGCCTTGTTGCTGCGCGCGGCGGTCGCCAAACGGCCGATCTCGCTGGCATTGCCCCACAGGCTGCCGGCTTCGGCATGGCGCAGCACCGGTACCATCAGGCCATTGTCGCCTTGGGTGGCGATGCCCACATGCACCGCGCCATGGCGGGTGATGACTTGCGCTTCGTCGTCATAGGTGGCGTTGATCTGCGGGAAGTCGCGCAGGGCCACGACCAACGCGCGGACCAAAAACGGCAGCAGGGTCAGCTTGCCGCGGCTGTCGCCGTGCTTCTGGTTGAGCTGCTGGCGCAGGGCTTCCAGGGCCGTGACGTCGATCTCTTCGACGTAGCTGAAATGCGCGACCCGGCGCTTGGCGTCCTGCATGCGCTGGGCGATTTTGCGGCGCAGGCCGATGACTTGCACCTGCTCGCTGTCGGTACGCTTGGCGTAGCCACTGGGCGCTTGCCCGGCGGCGGTCTGTGGCTTGCTCATGAACGCATCGAGGTCTTCGTGCAGGATGCGCCCGGCTGGGCCGCTGCCATGCACGTAGCGCAGCTCGATGCCGGCATCCAGCGCACGCTTGCGCACAGCCGGGGAGGCCAGCGGCTTGTCGCCCGCCTGGCGCGGTACGATGGGCGCGGCTGTGGCGGTGGCTGCGGCCTGGCAGGCTGGTGCTGCGACTGCGGCACGCGCTGGCGGTGTGTTGGCTACAGGCGCGGCCACTGGCTCGACGGGCTTGGCTTCAGCGGGCTTGCCCTGCGGCGCGTCGACATGGTTGCCGCTGCCTTCCACTTCGATGCGGATCAGCTCGCTGCCGACTGCCATCACTTCACCCGGCTGGCCACCCAGGGCCAATACCTTGCCGCTGACCGGCGAAGGGATTTCCACGGTCGCCTTGTCGGTCATGACATCGGCCACCACCTGGTCTTCGGCGATCACATCACCGACCTTGACGAACCACTCGACCAACTCGACTTGCGCGATGCCTTCGCCAATGTCCGGCATCTTGATGACGTGCGTGCCCATTCAGACCTCCATGACCCGTTTCAATGCCGCACCTACCCGCGAAGGCCCTGGGAAGTAAGCCCATTCCTGTGCGTGAGGGTAGGGGGTGTCCCAACCGGTGACGCGCTCGATCGGCGCTTCGAGGTGATGGAAGCAGTGCTCCTGAACCAGCGCCACCAGCTCGGCACCGAAACCGCAGGTACGGGTAGCCTCGTGCACCACCACGCAGCGGCCGGTCTTTTTCACCGACTCGACGATGGTCTCCAGGTCCAGCGGCCACAGGCTGCGCAGGTCGATGACTTCGGCATCGACGCCGGTTTCCTCGGCGGCCACTTGGGCCACGTAGACCGTGGTGCCATACGTCAGCACGGTAACGTCGCTGCCGGGGCGGGTGATTGCCGCCTTGTCCAGCGGCACGGTGTAATAGCCATCCGGTACGGCGCTGTGCGGGTGCTTGGACCACGGCGTCACAGGGCGGTCGTGGTGGCCGTCGAACGGGCCGTTGTAGAGGCGTTTTGGCTCAAGGAAGATGACCGGGTCGTCGCATTCGATCGAGGCGATCAGCAGGCCCTTGGCGTCATAGGGGTTGGACGGCATGACGGTACGTAGCCCGCACACCTGGGTGAACATCGCTTCGGGGCTCTGGCTGTGCGTTTGGCCGCCATAGATGCCGCCACCGCAGGGCATGCGCAGGGTCAGCGGGGAGATGAACTCGCCGGCCGAGCGATAGCGCAGGCGGGCCATTTCCGACACGATCTGGTCGGAGGCCGGGTAGAAGTAGTCGGCAAACTGGATTTCCACCACCGGGCGCAGGCCGTAGGCGCCCATGCCCACGGCAGTGCCGACGATGCCGCTTTCCGAGATCGGGGCGTCGAACACGCGCGACTTGCCGTACTTGGTCTGCAAGCCTTCGGTGCAGCGGAACACGCCACCGAAGTAGCCGACGTCCTGGCCGTAGATCACGACATTGTCGTCACGCTCGAGCATGATATCCATGGCCGAGCGCAGGGCCTGGATCATGGTCATGGTAGTGGTGGCCATGGCGGTTTCCGGGTTGATGCTGTTGTTATGGTCGTTCATCTCAAACCCCCAGTTCCTGGCGTTGACGGCGCAGGTGTTCGGGCATTTCCTTGTACACGTCCTCGAACATCGAGGCCGCGCTCGGGATATGGCCGTTGGCCAGGGTGCCGTACTGTTCAGCTTCCTTCTGCGCGGCGATGACCGCAGCCTCGAACTCGGCGGTGACCGCCTGGTGTTCTTCTTCGGACCAATGACCGATCTTGATCAGGTGCTGCTTCAGGCGGGCGATCGGGTCGCCCAGCGGGAAGTGGCTCCAGTCATCGGCAGGGCGGTACTTTGACGGGTCGTCGGAGGTGGAGTGCGGGCCGGCACGGTAGGTGACCCATTCGATCAGGCACGGGCCCAGGCCACGGCGGGCGCGTTCGGCGGCCCAGCGCGAGGCGGCGTACACAGCGACGAAGTCGTTGCCGTCGACGCGCAGGGAGGCGATACCGCAGCCCACGCCACGGCCGGCGAAGGTGGTCGATTCACCGCCAGCAATGGCTTGGAAGGTGGAGATCGCCCACTGGTTGTTGACCACGTTGAGGATCACCGGCGCGCGGTACACGTGGGCAAAGGTCAGGGCGGTGTGGAAGTCCGATTCGGCGGTGGCGCCGTCGCCGATCCAGGCCGAGGCGATCTTGGTATCGCCCTTGATCGCCGAAGCCATGGCCCAGCCAACCGCCTGCACGAACTGGGTCGCCAGGTTGCCGCTGATGGTGAAGAAGCCGGCCTCGCGTACCGAATACATGATCGGCAGCTGGCGCCCCTTGAGCGGGTCGCGCTCGTTGGACAGCAACTGGCAGATCATCTCCACCAGCGACACGTCGCGGGCCATCAGGATGCTCTGCTGGCGGTAGGTGGGGAAGCACATGTCGGTGCGGTTCAGGGCCAGGGCCTGGGCGCTGCCGATGGCTTCCTCGCCCAGGCTCTGCATGTAGAAGGACATCTTTTTCTGGCGCTGGGCAACCACCATGCGGCTGTCGAAGATGCGCGTCTTGAGCATGGCGCGCATGCCTTGGCGCAGCACCTGCGGGTCGATGTCTTCGGCCCATGGGCCGAGGGCGTCACCGTGCGCGTCCAACACGCGGATCAGGCTGTTGGACAGCTCTGCGGTGTCGGCAGCGTCGACGTCGATGGACGGTTTGCGGACAACACCTGCATCGTTCAGACGCAGGTAGGAAAAATCGGTCTGGCAGCCTGGCCGGCCGGTGGGCTCGGGCACATGCAAACGCAGGGGGGCGTACTCGTTCATGCTTTTTACGCTCGCTCGAATGTTGTTTTTGTGAGCTCTGAAGCGGCCGCCGCTGAGTACCGGCTTGTGACTGGTAAGTCAGCGTCACCTACATCTTAGTGGCACGGCAGGAGAATTTTTCTCTCAAGTTGGTTGCCTTTGCTGACGGGCGCAGATAAACATTCCGCATAAACACAAAAAACCGGTGAATTTGTCTCATGCGCAAACTCGATCGTACCGATATCGGTATTCTCAACAGCCTTCAGGAAAACGCCCGCATCACCAACGCGGAGCTGGCGCGCTCGGTCAACTTGTCGCCGACCCCCTGTTTTAATCGGGTCAAAGCGATGGAAGAGCTGGGGGTGATCCGCCAGCAGGTGACCTTGTTGTCGCCGGAGGCGTTGGGGCTGGACGTGAATGTGTTCATCCATGTGAGCCTGGAAAAACAGGTCGAGCAGTCGCTGCACCGCTTTGAGGAAGAGATCGCCGAGCGCCCCGAGGTGATGGAGTGCTACCTGATGACGGGCGACCCGGATTACCTGCTGCGGGTGCTGCTACCCAGTATTCAAGCGCTGGAGCGGTTTCTCGATTACCTGACGCGGTTGCCGGGCGTGGCGAATATCCGGTCGAGTTTTGCCTTGAAGCAGGTGCGCTATAAAACGGCGCTGCCGTTGCCCGCGAATGGGATGACCCTGCGCGAATAAGGGAAGCGGAATTACACACACCTGTAGGAGCAGCCTTGCGCTGCGAAGAGGCCGGTAATGACTGCAAAATGTGCAGCGCGATAACCGGCCTCTTCGCAGCACAAGGCTGCTCCTACAGAATGGGGGCCATCCAGAATCAGGTGCTTGATATTTTAAACACCCCCAGCCTATGTTGTTGCCAGCCTATAACAACAAGGACAAGCGTCATGACCACCCCAGGCCTGAGCACCCTCGCCGAGCACCTCCAGGGCATCGATGAAATCGAATGCGTCACCCCCGACCTCAATGGTGTACCGCGCGGCAAGGTGATGACCGCCGAGGGCTTCCTCGAAGGCCGGCGCCTGCAGATGGCGCGCGGTGTACTGCTGCAATGCATCATGGGGGGGTACCCGCCAGCAAGGTTCTACGGCAGTGATGATGGCGACCTGGCGCTGGTGGCCGAGCCCGCTCACATTCACCGCCTGCCCTGGAGCGAAGACGGCCGGGCCTTGGCGATCTGCGATGCCAACGAACTGGATGGCAGGTCTTCGGCGTTGTCCACCCGCGGTCAGCTCAAGGCGGTCATCGCCCGCTATGCGGCGTTGGGCATGGCGCCGGTGGTGGCGACAGAGCTCGAGTTTTTTGTTTTCGCCCCTAACACCGACCCCCTGCAGCCGTTCTTGCCGCCACTGGGCAAGGATGGCCGTCGGGAGCTGGGCCATTCGGCGTTCAGTGTCAGCTCCAACAATGGCCTGCGGCCGTTCTTCAATGAGGTCTACCGCTGCATGGCGGCGCTTGGCCTGCCGCGTGACACCTTCATGCACGAGATGGGCATCAGCCAGTTCGAGATCAACCTCTTGCACGGTGACCCGCTGCTGCTGGCCGACCAGACGTTCCTGTTCAAACACCTGCTCAAGGAAGTGGCGCTCAAGCATGGGCTGACCGTGGTGTGCATGGCCAAGCCATTGGCGCATACGCCGGGCAGTTCCATGCACATCCACCAGAGCCTGGTGGACATCGACAGCGGCCGAAATGTGTTCAGCGATGACCAGGGGCAGCCGACCGAGACCTTCTACCACTTCATCGGCGGCCAGCAGGCGTGCATGGCCGACTTCACCGCGCTGTTCGCGCCCAACGTCAATTCATATCAGCGGCTTTGTCACCCCTACGCCTCGCCCAACAATGCCTGTTGGTCCGAGGACAACCGCGCCGCAGGGCTGCGCATCCCGGCCAGTGCGCCGGTGGCCCGGCGTGTCGAGAACCGCCTGCCGGGCGCCGACGCCAACCCCTACCTAGCCATCGCCGCCAGCCTGGCTGCCGGGCTGCATGGCATCGAGCAACGCCTGCAGCCGACCCCGGCGATTCAGGGTGAGTTCGCTGTGCCAGAGCACCTGAGCCTGCCATGCACGCTGCACGCGGCACTCGAACGACTGAAGCGCAGTGCACTGGCGCGGGAACTGTTCGGGGCTGAGTTCATCGAAGGCTACGTCGCCACCAAGACCCTGGAGCTGAGCGATTTCTACGACGAGATCACACCCTGGGAGCGGCGTGTGCTGGCGGCACAGGCCTGATCGCGACACAACCACTACTGGACGCGTCCCCCGTTGGCTATTTCGCTGGCAGGGGACTGCGCCGCGGCAAAATTGCTTTTATGCTAGCCAGCAAGCCAACGCCACCTGACCAGGGAGCCCGACGGGACGTATGCGAAACATCTGGAAGCCGTTTCAGTCGCTGTATTTCGCTGCCTTGATGATGCTTATCGGCTCGGGCCTGCTCAGTACCTACTTGGCGCTGCGCCTGGCAGCCGATCATGTCGACAGCTTGTGGGTCGGTGCGTTGATGGCCGCCAACTACTTTGGCCTGGCCGTGGGCGGCAAGGTCGGCCACCGGCTGATCGGCCGGGTAGGGCACATCCGCGCCTATGCGACCTGCGCCGGCATCGTCTGTGCCGCGGTGCTTGGCCATGGCATGACCAACTGGCTACCGGCCTGGGTCGGGCTGCGGATGGTGGTCGGCTTGGGGATGATGTGCCAGTACATGGTCATCGAGAGCTGGCTCAACGAACAAGCCGACGCCAAGCACCGGGGTGCGGTGTTCAGTGGCTACATGATCGCCTCCTACCTCGGGTTGGTACTCGGCCAGCTGATCCTGGTGGTGCACCCTGAACTCGGCCCTGAGCTGCTGATGCTGGTCGCCATGTGCTTCGCCCTGTGCCTGGTGCCGGTGGCAATGACCCGGCGCATCCACCCGGCGCCTTTGCGGCCGGCGCCGATGGAGCCGAAGTTTTTCATCAAGCGCGTGCCGCAGTCACTCAGTACGGTACTGGGCTCGGGCTTGATCGTCGGTTCGTTCTACGGCCTGGCGCCGCTGTACGCCTCCAGCCAGGGGTTGAGCACCGAGCAGATCGGTCTGTTCATGGGTAGCTGCATCTTTGCCGGGCTGGTGGTGCAGTGGCCATTGGGCTGGTTGTCCGATCGCTACGACCGCGCGGTACTGATCCGCAGTGCTGCGGTGGGGCTGGCGCTGGCCTCTGCGCCGTTGGCAATCTTGCCCAGCGTGCCGCTGGAGCTGCTGTTCGGCATCGGCTTTGTCATCTCGTTGCTGCAGTTTTGCCTGTATCCGTTGGCCGTGGCGTTTTCCAATGACCATGTGGAGAGCGAGCGCCGCGTCTCGCTGACGGCCATGCTGCTGGTCACCTATGGTGTGGGTGCCTGTATCGGGCCGCTGGCAGCGGGGGTCTTGATGAAGGTGCTGGGCGCGCAGATGCTCTATGCCTTCTTCGTGTTCTTCGCGCTGGTGCTGGTGTGGCGCATTCGGCCGAAAGCGGTCACCGGGCTGCACCAGGTGCAGGACGCTCCGTTGGGTCACGTGGCGATGCCGGCGGCCGGCTCGCCGTTGTCGGCGGCGCTCGACCCGCGGGTCGATGAGCAGACCGTGCAGGATGTGATGCAGACGCCGGTGGCGGCCGAGGATACCGAAGAAGAGCAGGCGGCGAGTGAGCGTGGGGTCAAGCCTGAGGTCGAGGTCGACAGGTCGGTGTGATGCGGTGTGGGCACCGATGAAGGGGCGCTGCTCGCTTCATCGGTGGGCCACGCGGCAGTCATGCAACCTTGATGTCGCGCAGGTGGAATCTCAGTATTTCCCCCGCTTTGTTGCCGGCGTGCAGGAACCAGTGACGTAGGGGTGGCTTATTCCGCGTATACCTCGCTTCAACTTGAGCGACTCTGTGGCCCTTTTCGTCGCGCAGGTAGAACTCGACATGCTCAGCGCTCTCCAGGTCGCCATCCCAGGCGTCGAGCAATTCCATTTTCCACGTGTCCTGCAAGGCGGGCAGCCGGGCCAGCAGGCTGGGTGGGAAAATACAGTTGGCAAGATCATCCCCCCACGCATACCCATACAAGCCCAGCCAGCCGTTTGAGTTCTGCTCGAACCGGCCGCTGAGAAACTTCGGGCCAGTCGCGCTATTGATCCTGTAATAGAGACGGTTCTTCGTTGCGTTGACAAACGTGAAGGTGAATTCGATCGGCTTGAAGCTGGCGGTGAAGCCTCGCTTGTCATCGGTGCACAACCAGCCGTCCTGGTCGGCGGAAAACAACGGATGGGCCCATCGAGGCGTATCGACCACCCCGACCTGGCCGTATTGGCAATGCAGCGCGGCTGTGAATGTTGAACGAATCATAGTGTCCGGCTCCTGAAGGCGCCTGAAGTCGGCGCGGCGCAAGCCACACTATGCAGTCGGTCAAATAACGGTAACGGGGAATCCCTTCTGGCTACAGCGATGGGGCCGCGCAGCAGCCCCTTCGGCCTTTGCTGTAAGCCAGGCAGGCGGATCAGTAATCGTCTTTATCGAACCGACGCGCTTCGCGCTGCAGCTGGTAGACGAAACTCTCGATCTTGCGCTGCGCCTGGCCGCTGAGGTTATGGAAGCGCACGCCTGCGAAGGTGGTGTTGATACGCTCTTCGAAGTGCAGGTGGCGCAATTCGACCATGGTGTCGACCAGGCCCAACGGGTTGCCAGCCTTGAAGCGCTCGTACACCTGGCCCAGTTGCAGGCGATCCTCGACGTTGCCGTCGAAACGCAATTTGCAGCCGGTAGCGGAGATGTCCAGCAGTTTGCCGCGCAGGGCGCCGTTGCCTTTGAGGTGGGTGCCGTCGAGGATGATGTCGACCAGTTGCGACAGCTTCAGCGCAGCCCGGAAGGCATTGCGGCGCTGATGGTAGGTCATTTCGTCAGGCATCGCGCCGCGGTAGCAGCGGTGGCCGTCGACTTCACTGATGGTGAGTGGGGCATTGCATTCCCAGGCGATGCGCACGCCATCGTGGAAGCCCTCGACGCGGAAGGGTTCGCCGTTCTCGATGAATTTTTCGCCGTCGCGGGGGATCATCTCGTCCAGTGCCAGGGTATTGCTGTCGCGGTCGACATGCACCACGTAGCTCTGGAAGCGCTGGCTGCGATCAGGGAAGGTGATGATCAGGGGGTCATGGCTTTCCTGCAGTTGTCGCAGGTTGGCCGCGATCTCCAAAGGCGTACTGAGCACCTTTGGCGGCTGCGGGGCATCGGCTTCATTGAACACGGCTAATCACTCTCCAGGCAAAAACGACACACGCAAGTAACGGCATTTTGCCAGTATGTGACGTGGCTTGATAGAAGTATCACACTTGGCTGAGGGCGCGCGGCTTGGCCAGCAGCGAGGTGCTGCCGCGGCTGTCGTAGAGCGACGGAGAATCGCCACCCATGAGGATTCTGACCTGATTGTTGGTGATGTGTTGCTGCACCTGGATGATCCGGCCGTTGGTCTCGTTGACCTGCTGGCAGGTGTCCATCAGCTGCGAGAGCATGTCCAGCCGTTGCAGCATCGCGTCGCCATGCTGTGACTGCGCGGCCACTGCCTGCACACCGGCGCGGTCGGCGCTGAGGCCGAGGCTGGTGAGCAAGTGGCTGCGCCGCTGCCCATGCTGCTCGAGCAAGATGATCAATGACTGCTTGCGGGCCAGGATCTGTTCCAGCAGCGTCATGTCGCGGCCATGCAGGGCAATCGCTTCTTTTTGAAGAAGCTCGAGCAGTTCCTGCATCGGGGCGATGTCATCTTCGATCAGTTGCAGCAAGGTGGTGTCGTGCATGGCTAACTCTTGGCTTTAGTAAGCGTCCGTGAAGTCAGCGCGCCGAACGGTCAGCGCTGGGCTTCGAAATCGAGCAGTTTGCTGGCAACCCGGCCGGCATCGACCTGGTAGCTGCCATCGGCAACGGCTTGTTTCAACTGGGCCACGCGGGCGCTGTTGACGACGGGCTGGTCGCGCAGCGTATCGCTGACCTTCTGCAACTGCTGTGCCTCTTGGCTGAGGTGTACTGCCTCTCCGCTGGCGGTGGTGCCTTTTGGCGCTTCCGGGCTGGCAGCGGCCTTTTCGGCGGTACCGGCCGCAGCATTGCCGCGAACGCCGCCCGTAACGGACGGAGAGTTATTCAAACGACTGAAGTCGATGACCATGATCAGAAACCCCTGGGTATTTGGACGCTTGCCTTGTTTTCGGCCAACCCGAAAGAAACTTTAGGCCCAATTGCGTAGCCGCCTGTCAGCAAGCTCGCGAACCCGTTTTCTGACACAGTTTAGGAAAAGCGGTTCCACACCGCCAGCACAATGCCGCTACATTGTCACCTCGACCTGGCCGGGGCCGGTCACCCTGGCCTTGATCACCCGTTTGGAATTCAGGTTGCGCACCCGGATCTGTTCGCTCAGGCCGCCCTTGCTCAACGCTTCGCCGGGCATGCGCACGCTCAAGCTGCCGCTGCGGGCGATGATCACCACCTGGTCGCCCTTGCGCACCACTTCGGCTTGCTCAAGGTGCTGCGGGGTAAGGACCTGGTCGATGACTGTGGGGCGCAGCATCTTCATGCCCACCGCCTGGTCCAGTTCGCTGAGAAAACCTTGGCCGAGGGTGCCGACATCGCGCTCGCGCAGTGCCACGTCGCCTTCGCCTACCACGTTGTCACGCTTGAGCGGGCGGGTGACCACCACCACGTCGCGGAACAGCCGCACCGTTGCCGGCACGAACACGGTCCACGGCGCGGCACTGTCGCAGCGGACCCGCACCGTGACCCGACCCAGCGGCTGCGCGGGGCTTTCCAGCGACGCGTCCAGCGGCTGGCTGCATAGCGGCATGCGCAAGCGCGGGTCGAGGGTGCTGACCTGGATTTCGTAACGGCCGGCGGTTTGGGTGCTGGCCAGATAATCTTCTACGGTGAATTCAAGAAACCCTTGGGTGACACCGATAAGCTGTTCAGGCAAGGTAAAAGCGTCCGCCAGCGTGCGAACGCTGGGCGCCAGCAGGCACAGCGTGGCCAGCGAGCCAGTCAGCAGGTGCGTCAGTCGTCGGAAAAATGTCGTTTTCGTGTACATGGCGCTCAAAAAAGCAAAGCCCGTGCCGACTCGGTACCTGAGTTGCAACGAAAGGCTGAAACGTTAAGGAGTCTGGCATGGCGGGTGTTATGGATTCGGTCAACCAGCGCACTCAGCTGGTGGGGCAGAATCGCCTGGAATTGTTGCTGTTTCGCCTCAATGGCGGTCAGCTCTATGGCATCAACGTGTTCAAGGTCAGAGAGGTGCTGCAGTGCCCGGCGCTGACCTTGCTGCCCAAGTCACATCCGGTGGTGCGCGGCGTGGCCAACATTCGCGGGGCGACCATCCCGATCCTCGACCTGTCGATGGCCACCGGGTTGGCGCCCCTGCAGGAAGACACGTGCAACAGTTTTGTGATCATCACCGAATACAACACCAAGACCCAGGGCTTCCTGGTGCACTCGGTCGAGCGCATCGTCAACATGAACTGGGAAGAAATCCACCCGCCACCCAAGGGCACCGGCCGCGACCATTACCTGACCGCCGTCACCCGTGTGGACAACCGCATGGTCGAGATCATCGACGTGGAGAAGGTGTTGGCGGAAGTGGCGCCGTCGTCCGAGCAGGTGTCTGCCGGGGTGGTCGATGCCGAGGTGCAGGACAAGGCTGTGCTGCTGCGGGTGCTGACCGTCGACGATTCGTCGGTGGCGCGCAAGCAGGTCAGCCGCTGCCTGCAAACCGTCGGTGTCGAGGTGGTGGCGCTCAACGACGGCCGCCAGGCGCTCAATTACCTGCGCCAGTTGGTGGAGGAGGGCAAGCGGCCGGAAGAAGAGTTCCTGATGATGATCTCGGACATTGAAATGCCAGAAATGGACGGCTATACGCTCACCGCAGAGATCCGCAGCGATCCGCGCATGCAAAAATTGCACATCGTCCTGCATACTTCGCTCTCCGGGGTATTTAACCAGGCGATGGTCAAGAAAGTCGGCGCCGATGATTTCCTGGCCAAGTTCAAGCCGGACGACCTGGCCCAGCGCGTGGTCGACCGGATCAAGGCAACGCATTGAAGCAGCCGGGAGCCCGCTCCCGGCACCAGCGATTGAAAAGAGGCGGCAAGAGTGTCTACGGGTAATTTGGATTTCGAACAGTTCCGGGTCTTCCTGGAGAAAGCCTGTGGCATCCTGCTGGGCGAGAATAAGCAGTACCTGGTCTCCAGCCGTCTCAACAAGCTGATGGAGCAACAGGGCATCAAGAGCCTGGGCGAGCTGGTGCAGCGCATCCAGGCCCAGCCGCGCAGCGGTTTGCGCGAACAGGTGGTCGATGCGATGACGACCAACGAAACCCTGTGGTTCCGCGATAGCTACCCCTTCGAGGTGTTGAAGAACAAGGTCATCCCCGAGTTCATCAAGAACAACCCAGGCCAGCGCCTGCGCATGTGGTCGGCGGCGTGCTCGTCAGGGCAGGAGCCTTACTCGATCTCGATGGCCATCGACGAGTTCGAGCGCAGCAACCTGGGCCAGTTGAAGATGGGCGCGCAGATCGTTGCCACCGACCTGTCCGGGACCATGCTGAACAACTGCAAAACCGGTGAGTACGACAGCCTGGCCATCGCCCGCGGCCTGTCGCAAGAGCGCCTGCAGCGCTACTTCGACCCCAAAGGGCCGGGGCGTTGGGCGGTCAAGCCGGCCATTCGCAGCCGCGTCGAGTTCCGCTCGTTCAACCTGCTCGACAGCTACGCGAGCCTGGGCAAGTTCGACATCGTGTTCTGCCGCAACGTGCTGATCTATTTTTCGGCCCAGGTGAAGAAGGACATCCTGTTGCGCATCCACAGCACGCTCAAGCCTGGCGGGTACCTTTTCCTGGGCGCCTCGGAGGCGCTGAACGGGTTGCCGGACCATTACCAGATGGTGCAGTGCAGCCCAGGGATCATCTACCAGGCCAAGTAAAGCCAGACGCGATTCCTGTAGGAGCAGCCTTGCGCTGCGAAGAGGCCGGTGACTGCAGCGAAGATCTCCGCTGTTATCACCGGCCTCTTCGCAGCACAAGGCTGCTCCTACACGGGCCTGGATTCGGCTGTGATGGTCTGACGTCAATATTTTGTTTTGCCGCTTTTGCCGCCCGGCGATTGCCGCTTTTCTTTCCCCAAGCGGAAGCACTTTGCCGCTTTTCTGGCATCCCGTCTGCCAGCATCCCCCTTGCAACCCCGTGTTTCCGGCCTTTAAGCCGGTTGGCACAGCCCTTGCTATACCTTGACCAACGACACTCCGGTCAACCTCCGAAGGTTTCCCCGACATGAGCATCAGTTTCGACAAGGCGCTTGGCATTCACGAAAAGGCCCTGGGCTTCCGCGCCCAGCGCGCTGAAGTGCTGGCCAACAACATCGCCAACGCCGACACGCCCAACTACAAGGCGCGTGACATGGACTTCTCTTCGGTGCTCGCCGCCGAGAGTGAAAAGCAGCAAAGCGGCCGCTTCGCCCTGGACCGCACCAACAGCCGGCACATCGAGGCCGACGGCCTGGCCCTCAGCGACGAGGCGCTCAAGTACCGCACGCCGTTGCAGCCGTCGATCGACCAGAACACCGTGGATGCCCAGATCGAGCAATCGAACTACGCGGAAAACGCCATCGGTTTCCAGGCCAGCTTCACCTTGCTCAACAGTAAATTCAAAGGGCTGGTTTCGGCCCTGCGCGGAGAGTAACCATGTCCCTTTCCAGTGTTTTCAACATTGCCGGCAGCGGCATGAGCGCGCAGAACACCCGCCTCAACACCGTGGCCTCGAACATCGCCAACGCCGAGACCGTGTCGTCGAGCATCGACCAGACCTACCGCGCCCGCCACCCGGTGTTCGCCACCACCTTCCAGAACGCACAGGGCGGCGCCAGCCAGTCGCTGTTCGAGGACCAGGGAGAAGCGGGGCAGGGCGTGCAGGTCAAAGGCATCGTCGAAGACCAGAGCAATCTGGAGGCGCGCTACGAGCCTAACCACCCCGCGGCGAACAAGGACGGCTACGTCTACTACCCGAACGTCAACGTGGTTGAAGAGATGGCTGACATGATCTCTGCCAGCCGTGCGTTCCAGACCAACGCCGAACTGATGAACACCGCTAAAAGCATGATGCAGAAAGTCTTGACCTTGGGTCAGTGATAGGAAGCCGACATGACCACGACCAATTCCACCAGTGACGTCGGCAGCGCGTACCTGACCTCGCTGCAAAAGCAGACCAGCAAAACCGACAGCAGCACCGGCGCTGCCGGCAGTGCACTGGGCAAGGATGCGTTCCTGCAGTTGCTGGTAACGCAGATGAAAAACCAGAACCCGCTCGACCCGCAGGAAAACGGCGAGTTCGTTGCGCAGCTGGCGCAGTTCAGCAGCCTTGAAAGCATGCAGACGCTGAACGACACGGTGAACTACATCGCCGGGTCGTTCCAGTCTTCGCAGGCGTTGCAGGCCTCGTCGCTGGTTGGGCGCAATGTGATCGTCCAGACCGACAAGGCCTTGGTCGACACCAGCAAAGAGATGAAAGGGTCGGTCAACCTGACCTCGTCGAGTACCGCCACGTCTGTCGGCATTTATGACAAAGACGACAAGCTGGTGCGCACCCTGGACCTGGGCTCCCAGGCCGCCGGCAAGGCCGACTTCACCTGGGATGGCCTGGACGACGACGGCGAGGCGTTGGAGGCGGGTACCTACACCTTCAAGGCGACCGCCAGTATCGATGGCACGTCCACGGCCATGACCACCAACCTGCCGGCCACGGTCACCAGTGTGACCATGGGTACCAACGGCGCCGAAATGACGCTCAACCTCGCCGGGCTGGGCAGCGTCGCGCTGTCCAAAGTTCAAACCATTGGCATCTAGGGCCTAAGTTAACGACAGGAGTAGCACATGTCTTTCAATACCGGCCTTAGCGGCCTCAATGCAGCAAATAAGGCCCTGAACGTCACTGGCAACAACATTGCCAACGTCGCCACTACCGGCTTCAAAGCTTCGCGCGCCGAGTTCGCGGATCAGTACTCCAACTCCATTCGCGGCACCAGTGGCGGCAAGACGGTCGTCGGCACTGGTGTGAGAACCGCATCGGTGTCGCAGATGTTCACGCCGGGCAATATCAACGGCACCGGCCAAGCCCTGGACATGGCGATCGACGGCAACGGCTTCTTCGCCCTGAATGACAATGGCTCGAAGATCTACACCCGTGCCGGCATGTTCTACAGCGACAAGGAAGGCAATGTCATCAGCTCGTCGGGCGCCAAGCTGCAAGGGTATGGTGTAGATGGCAATGGCAATGTCGTCCCAGGCGCGCTGACTGACCTGAAGATCGACACGTCCAACCTGACGCCCAACCCTACCGGGCGCATCACGGAGACGCTCAACCTCAAGTCCAGCGATACCGCCCCGGCCGAGTCGCCGTTCGACCCGGGCAACGTCAAGACCTACAACTACACCTTCAACACCGATGTGTATGACAGCCAGGGCAACCTGCACCAGATGAACCAGTACTTCATGAAGGATGAGGGTACTAACTCCTGGACCATGTACACCACCATCGACGGCCGCAACCCAGCCGACCCGACGTCGACCACCCCGCTGGCAAACACGCTGCCATTCAAGAGTGACGGCACCTTGGACACGGCGCTCATGAACGAAGGTGCAGTGGCAGGTGGGCTCAGCATCAACGCCGACAAGACCTTCAACTTGGACGGCTGGGTGCCGGCGCAGAAGACAGTTGCAGGTGTGTGGGCGGCCAACGGCGCCAACGCGCATGCCTCCGGGGTCAAGCTGGACATGATCGCCACCACGCAATACAACGCCGCGTCCGCGACTACCGCCAAGAGCGGGGATGGCTTTGCGACGGGTGAGTTGTCTGGCCTGAGCATCGATGCCAGCGGCAACATGTTCGCCAACTTCACCAACGGTGAGAACAAGGTGATCGGCCAGGTCGCGCTGGTCAACTTCGCCAACCTCCAAGGCCTGACGCCGGTGGGCGGCACTGCCTGGAAAGAGTCCTACACATCGGGCGTGCCTGTTGTCGGCCAGCCGGATACCGGGACGCTGGGGCAGATCACCGGCGGCGCGCTGGAAGACTCGAACGTCGACCTGACCGGCGAGCTGGTCAACCTGATCAAGGCGCAGAGCAACTACCAGGCAAACGCCAAGACCATTTCCACTGAAAGCACCATCATGCAGACCATCATCCAGATGAGCTGATGGTGGTTAGTGTGGTGTGTTGTTTTCTGTAATTGGGGCTGCTTTGCAGCCCATCGCAGGCAAGCCAGCGCCTACAGGCCACGCGATCCCTGTAGGAGCCGGCTTGCCGGCGATGGGCCGCAAAGCGGCCCCAGATTTTTCAAAGGTTTACCCCATGAAAAGGCTGCTGCTACTAGCGATTCTCCCCATCCTCGCCATGGCCCCCTTACTCGCCGCCGCCCCCGCCCCCTTCTACCAATGGCAAAGCCTGACCACCGGCCGTTTCATGTGCTCGGCCACCAATCCAGGCCAAGGCTGGATGCGCTTTTCCGGCCCCTACAACAACGCCGGTTGCCGCGCGTACTGAACACTGCCTTGCCGCTCGCGGCAAACATCCGCCGACAAACTGACGGTTTTTGCCTCTCGGCGCGCTGCAACCCCTGAATTCGTTGGTTTGCGGATCTGGTTCGATTATTGCTTATCCCTGCTCAGTGACAGCGCGGCAGGTACGCGCATAGGAGATGCTGTGGACAAGATGCTTTACGTGGCCATGACCGGCGCCAGCCAGAACGCGCTGGCGCAGAAGGCCCATGCCAACAACCTGGCGAACATTTCCACCAACGGCTTTCAGCGCGACCTGGAGCAGGCGCGCTCGATGCCGGTGTTTGGCGACAGCTTTCCGGCGCGCGCCTTTGCCATGACCGAGCGCCCGGCCACCGACTTCAGCGAAGGCCCGATGGTCGAGACCGGCCGCGAGCTGGACGTGACTGTGACCGGCAAAGGTTTCATCGCTGTACAGGCACCGGATGGCAGCGAAGCCTACGTGCGCACCGGCAGCCTTAACATCGACGCCCTGGGCGTGCTGCGTGCTGGCAACGGCATGCCGGTGATCGGCAACGGCGGCCCGATTGCCATTCCGCCGGAGCAAAAGGTGGAAGTAGGTGAAGACGGCACCATCAGCATCCGCGCCATGGGCGAAGACCCGCGCATGATGGCCGAGGTCGACCGCATCAAGCTGGTCAACCCCGACATCAAAGGCCTGACCAAGGGCCTGGACGGCATGATCCACACCACCAATGGCCAACCGGCGGATGCCGACGTCAACGTGCGCGTGGTGTCGGGCTTCCTGGAAGGCAGCAACGTCAACGCCGTCGAGGAAATGACCTCGGTGCTGGCGTTGTCCCGTCAGTTCGAACTGCACGTCAAGATGATGAACACGGCCAAGGAAGGCGACGAAGCCATGGCTCGGGTTTTGCAAATCGGCTAATCACATTTGAACGGGTGCCGTAAAACAGGCGCACGAGGAGAACAGCATGCTTCCGGCTCTTTGGGTCGCTAAAACCGGCCTGTCCGCCCAGGACACCAACCTGACGGTCATTTCCAACAACCTGGCCAACGTCTCGACCACCGGCTTCAAACGTGATCGCGCCGAATTCCAGGACCTGCTCTACCAGATCAAGCGTCAACCCGGCGCCCAGTCGACCCAAGACAGCGAGCTGCCTTCGGGCCTGCAGGTGGGTACCGGTGTGCGCATTGTCGGCACCCAGAAAAACTTCACCGCCGGCAGCCTGCAGACCACCGAAAACCCGCTGGACATGGCGGTCAATGGGCGTGGCTTCTTCCAGATTCTGCAGCCGGATGGCACCGTTTCCTACACCCGTGACGGCACCTTTCACCTGAATTCCGATGGCCAGATCGTCAATGCCGATGGGTTGGCGTTGGAGCCTGCGATCGTCGTGCCGAATGACGCACAGACGTTCACCGTTGGCCAGGACGGTACCGTATCGATCACCACTGCCGGTAACCCGGCTGCTCAGGTCATTGGCAATCTCCAGACTGCCGACTTCATCAACCCTGCTGGCCTTCAGGCAATCGGCAACAACCTGTTCCTGGAAACCGCCGCCAGCGGCGCGCCGCAAGTCGGCACCCCAGGCCTGAACGGCTTTGGCACCACCCTGCAGCAGACCTTGGAAAACTCCAACGTCAGCACCGTGGAAGAGCTGGTGAACATGATCACCACCCAGCGTGCCTACGAGATGAACTCGAAAGTCATCTCTACCGCCGACCAGATGCTGTCGTTCGTCACCCAGCAGCTGTAAGCCCCTGATCCCGGCCCCGTAGCCCAGATACACCGTGAGGTAAGCGTCATGAATCGTCTGTTGTCCGTCTTCGCCCTGGGGGGAGCGGTGTTGTTGGCAGGTTGCGTCGGGCCGACGCCCAAGCCCAACGACCCGTACTATGCGCCGGTGTTGCCGCGCACCCCGTTGCCGGCGGCGGCCAACAACGGTTCGATCTACCAGGCCGGTTTCGAACAGAACCTGTACAGCGACCGCAAGGCCTTCCGGGTCGGTGACATCATCACCATCACCCTTAACGAGAAGACCTCGGCCAGCAAGAACGCCGGTTCGCAGATCCAGAAGAACAGCAAGGCCGACATCGGCCTGACCTCGCTGTTCGGCAGCACGCCCAACACCAACAACCCGTTCGGCGGCGGTGACCTGTCGCTGGAGGCCGGTTACAACGGCGAGCGCGCCACCAAGGGCGACAGCAAGGCCACCCAGGGCAACACCCTGACCGGCTCGATCACCGTGACCGTGGCCGAAGTGCTGCCCAACGGCATCATCGCCGTGCGCGGCGAGAAGTGGCTGACCCTGAACACCGGTGAAGAGCTGGTGCGCATTGCCGGCATGATCCGCGCCGATGACATCGCCACCGACAACACCGTGCCGTCCACCCGCGTGGCCGATGCGCGCATCACCTATTCGGGCACCGGCTCGTTTGCCGATGCCAGCCAGCCCGGGTGGCTGGACCGCTTCTTCATCAGCCCGCTTTGGCCTTTCTGAGTACGGATGACCATGTTCAACGTGAGGCAGCTGATTGCCGCAACCCTGCTACTGTCCTGCGCCTTCGCGGCCCAGGCCGAGCGCTTGAAGGACATCGCCAGCATCTCTGGCGTGCGTTCCAACCAGCTGATCGGCTATGGCCTGGTGGTGGGGCTCAACGGCACGGGTGACCAGACCACCCAGACGCCGTTCACCCTGCAGACCTTCAACAACATGCTGTCGCAGTTCGGCATCAAGGTGCCGGCCGGTTCTGGCAACGTGCAGTTGAAGAACGTCGCGGCGGTGTCGGTGCATGCCGACCTGCCGGCGTTCGCCAAGCCGGGCCAGGTGGTGGACATCACCGTTTCGTCGATCGGTAACTCCAAGAGCCTGCGCGGCGGCAGCTTGCTGATGACCCCGCTCAAGGGTATCGATGGCAACGTCTACGCCATCGCCCAGGGCAACCTGGTGGTGGGCGGCTTCGATGCCGAAGGCCGTGACGGCTCGAAGATCACCGTCAACGTTCCGTCGGCCGGGCGAATTCCTGGCGGCGCCAGCGTTGAGCGGTCGGTGCCGAGCGGGTTCAACCAGGGCAACAGCCTGACCCTGAACCTCAACCGCCCGGACTTCACCACGGCCAAGCGTATCGTCGACAAGGTCAATGAACTGCTCGGCCCAGGTGTTGCTCAGGCCGTGGATGGCGGGTCGGTACGCGTCAGTGCGCCGATGGACCCGAGCCAGCGCGTGGACTACCTGTCGATTCTGGAAAACCTCGATATCGACCCAGGCCAAGCCGTGGCGAAAGTCATCATCAACTCGCGTACCGGCACCATTGTCATCGGCCAGAACGTCAAGGTGTCGCCGGCGGCGGTCACCCACGGCAGCCTGACCGTGACCATTACCGAAGACCCGATCGTCAGCCAGCCGGGCGCGTTCTCCAACGGCCAGACCGCCGTGGTGCCGCGTTCGCGGGTCAACGCCGAGCAGGAAGCCAAGCCGATGTTCAAGTTCGGCCCGGGTACCACGCTGGATGAAATCGTCCGCGCGGTGAACCAGGTCGGCGCGGCACCCGGCGACCTGATGGCGATCCTTGAAGCCCTGAAACAGGCCGGCGCCTTGCAGGCCGACCTGATCGTGATCTGAGGACGCCGCGCATGAACAGCAAAAGCTTGGTGTCTGGCAGTGCCGACAGCGGCGCCTACACCGACCTCAACCGCCTGAGTTCGCTCAAGCACGGCGACCGCGACAGCGAAGCCAACGTGCGCAAGGTGGCCCAGGAATTCGAGTCGCTGTTCATCAGCGAAATGCTCAAGGCCTCGCGCAAGGCCAGCGATGTGCTGGCCGACGACAACCCGATGAACACCGAGACGGTCAAGCAATACCGCGACATGTATGACCAGCAGTTGGCCGTGAGCATGTCCCGCGAGGGGGGCGGTATCGGCCTGCAGGACGTACTGGTGCGCCAGTTGACCAAGAGCAAGAGCACGGCTGGTGCCACCAGCCCGTTTCCGCGCAGCGAGGGCAGTGGCCCGGCGCTGTGGGGCAACAAGGTGGCCGAACCCGCGCATGCCGCCCAGACCAGTGCAACGCGCAATGACGTCGCGGCCCTCAATGCGCGGCGCCTGGCCTTGCCGAGCAAGCTCACCGACCGCCTGCTGGCAGGCATCGTGCCGTCGGCTGCGACCACCAACACCGCCAGCGTGCCGGCCCGTGACGGCCAGCAAGTGGCCAAGGCCTTCGCCGTGCCAGAAAACGGCCTGCGCATTGTCGGGCGTGCCGTGGCCCAGCCGCCGCTGGCGCCGAACAAGGCCTTCGCCGACAGCGACGCCTTTGTCGCCACCATGCTGCCGATGGCCGAGCAGGCCGCCAAGCGCATCGGTATCGACCCGCGTTACTTGGTCGCCCAGGCGGCCCTGGAAACGGGCTGGGGCAAGTCGGTCATGCGCAACACCGATGGCAGCAGCAGCCACAACTTGTTCGGCATCAAGGCCAGTGGCAACTGGCAGGGCGAGCAGGCGAGGGCGATCACCAGCGAGTTCCGCGATGGCCAGTTCGTCAAGGAAACCGCAGCGTTCCGCTCGTACGATTCCTACCAGGACAGCTTCCATGACCTGGTGAACCTGTTACAGGGCAATTCCCGCTATCAAGGTGCGCTGGACGCGGCCGATAACCCTGAGCAGTTTGCAAGAGAGCTGCAAAAAGCAGGTTATGCGACCGACCCGGGCTATGCGAAGAAGATCATCAGCATCGCCCAGCAAATGCAAGCAACCCCGCAATACGCCATGGCTGGCAGAACTACGAATCTATAAGGACTAAAACATGTCGAGTCTGATTTCGATCGGTCTGAGTGGCCTGGGTGCCAGCCAGGCGGCACTGTCGGTAACCAGTAACAACATTGCCAACGCCGCCACCAGTGGCTATTCGCGCCAGCAAGCGGTTCAGGTTGCGGGCCCCTCGCACAATATGGGCGCGGGTTTTCTGGGTACGGGCACCACGCTGTCGGATGTGCGCCGGATCTACAGCGCCTACCTGGACAATCAGTTGCAGACCGCGACCTCGTTGCAGGCCGACTCGCTGGCGTTCCAGGACCAGATCACCAGCGTCGACAAATTGCTGGCCGACCGTGATACCGGCATCAGCTCGGTGCTGACCGCGTTCTTCTCGGCGTTGCAGACCGCTTCGGCCACACCGGGTGATGTCGCCTCGCGGCAGTTGCTGCTGACCCAGGCGCAAACCCTGAGCAACCGCTTCAATGCGGTGGGCACGCAGCTGACCCAGCAGAACGAAACGATCAACTCTCAGCTCGGCACGCTCGCAGGCCAGGTCAACAAGCTCACCAGCAACATCGCCGAGTACAACAAGCAGATCGTCGCGGCCACCGCCACCGGCAATACCCCTAACAGCCTGCTGGATGCGCGCAGCGAAGCCGTGCGCCAGCTCAACGAGTTGGTCGGGGTCACGGTGCAGGAGCGCGACGGCAACTACGACGTCTACTTGGGCAGTGGCCAGTCACTGGTCACCGGGGTCAAGGCCAACACCTTGTCGGTGCAGCCGGGCGTGGCTGACAAAAGCCAAGCCAGCCTGCGCATCAACTACGAGTCGTTCAGCTCTGACGTGACCTCGGTGGTGACCGGTGGCACGATCGGCGGCCTGCTGCGCTACCGCCAGGATGTGCTGATGCCGTCGATGAACGAGCTCGGCCGCGTGGCCCTGGTGGTTGCTGACAGCATCAACAGCCAGCTGGGCCAAGGCCTGGATGCCAACGCCCAATTCGGCAGCGCGCTGTTCTCCAGCATCAACAGCGCCAGTGCATTGGCCCAGCGCAGCCTGGCTTCGTCGAGCAACAGTGCCGGGTCCGGCAACCTCGATGTGACCATTGCCGACAGCGGCGCGCTGACCACGTACGACTACGAAGTGAAGTTCACCAGCGCCAACCAGTACAGCGTGCGCCGCTCCGATGGCACCGACATGGGCAGCTTCGACCTGAACGCCGACCCGGCCCCGGTGATCGACGGCTTCAGCCTGGCGCTCAAGGGCGGAGGCCTGGCCGCGGGGGACAGCTTCAAGGTGATCCCGACCCGTTCCGCGGCGGGCAACATCTCGACCATCATGACCGATGCCAACAAGCTGGCCTTTGCCGGGCCGATCAGCGCCACGGCGGGCAGCGGCAACGGGGGCACCGGCACCATCACCCAGCCGGTGTTGGGCGACTCGCTGGACATCTACGGCGGTGCCGATACAGCGCTGGTGCAGCAGGCGATTCGCGACTCGATGCCGGTGCGTGTGGTGTTCGACGCCGCCAACGGCGGTTCCCAAGGCTACAAGCTGTTCGATGCCAAGGGCACGCAGATCGGCACCGGCAGCGTGGTGCCTGGGCAGGACAACAAATTGTCCGTCGCCGTGCCAATGCTCGATGCCGCTGGCCAGCCGATCCTTGATGGCGACGGCAAGCCGCGCAGTTTCAATGTCGAGACCACCATCGGCGGCAGCCCGTCTGCCAACGACAGCTTTACCCTGTCGTTCAATGCCGACGGCAAGGCCGACAACCGCAACGCTACCTCGCTGCTGGAGCTGCAGACCAAATCGACCGTGGCCACCGGCTCTGGCGGTGGCACCAGCTTCACCTCGGCCTACGCCTCGCTGGTCGAGCGCGTGGGGGCCAAGGCCAGCCAGGCCGCCATCGACACCACCGCGACCCAGGCCGTGTTCAAGTCCGCCGCCGAAAGCCGCAGTGCGGTGTCGGGGGTCAACCTCGATGACGAGGCGGCCAGCCTGGTGAAGTTCCAGCATTACTACACCGCGTCGTCGCAGATCATCAAGGCGGCGCAAGAAACCTTTTCGACCTTGATCAACGCCCTTTAAGGAGTGCTGGCCGTGCGTATTTCTACTGCTCAGTTTTATGAGACCAGCGCCAACACCTACTCGAAGAACTTCTCGGACACGGCCAAGACCACCGAGCAGATCACGTCCAAGTCGCGTATCCAGACGGCGGGCGATGACCCGGTCGGTGCCGCGCGCCTGCTGTTGCTGCAGCAGCAAAGCGCGCTGCTGGACCAGTACAACGGCAACATGACCACGGTCAAGAATGCCCTGCTGCAGGAAGAGAGCGTGCTCTCGACCATCAACGATGCCCTGCAGCGTGCCAGTGAGCTGGCGCTGGAGGCGGGTAACGGTGGCAAGAGCGATGCCGACCGCGCATCGATCGCCAGCGAGATCAAAGAGATCGAGGCGAACGTCTTCGGCCTGCTCAATTCCCGCGACGCCAATGGCGACTACATGTTCGGCGGCTCCAAGTCGTCAACGCCGCCCTACGTGCGCAATAGCGACGGTACCTACAGCTACCAGGGTGACCAGACCCAGCTCAGCCTGCAGGTTTCCGATACCTTGAGCCTGGCGACCAATGACAGCGGTTTCAGCATCTTTGACCAGGCGACCAACAACAGCCGTACGCAGTCGAGCCTGCAGGCGCCGACCCCGGATGACGGCAAGGTGCTGTTGTCCGGTGGCCTGATGACCTCGGCGAACACCTACAACAACCAGTTCGCCGGCGGCCAGCCGTACACCATCACCTTCACCAGTGCCACCGAGTACAGCGTCAAGGATGCCACCGGCAAGGACATCACCAGCGAAACCGCGAGCAACGGCAAGTTCGACGTCAACACCGAAGGCGGCAAGATGATTTCGCTGCGCGGTGTCGATTTCGAGATCAACCTGAACCTGCAGGAAGGTGACGATGCCGACGCGGCGGTGGCGGGCCATGTGTTCACCCTCGAAGCCAAGCCCGACACCCTGAATGCTACGCGCAGTGCGGGTAACCCATCGACCGCGCAGGTTACCGGTAGCAGCATCACCGATGCCGATGCCTATCGCAGCACGTTCCCTAGCAATGGCGCGGTGATCAAGTTCACCAGTGCGACCGAGTATTCGCTGTATGCGCAGCCGTACAGTGCCGACAGCAAGCCAGTGGCCTCCGGTACGGTCGGGGCGGGTAATGCGGTTACGGTGGCGGGCGTGACCTTCCAGCTCGACAGTGCGCCCGGCGAGGGCGACCAGTTCTCGGTGACGGCCAACACGCACCGCACGCAGAACGTGCTCGACAGCCTCGGCCAATTGCGCACGGCGCTGGGCAAGCCAGTCGACAGCCCGGAGGCGCAGGCAGCGCTCAAGACGGCCACCGACTCGGCGATTTCCAACCTGGCCAGTGCCCGCGAGCGTATCGACATTACCCGCGGTTCGATTGGTGCGCGCGGTAACTCGCTGGAGATCCAGGAGCAGGAGAACATCAGCCTGGGCCTGGCCAACAAGACCACCCAGAGCGCCATTGGCGACACCGACATGGCGTCGGCGACCATCCAGCTGACCCTGCAACAGGCGATGCTCGAGGCCTCGCAGCTGGCGTTTGCGCGGATTTCGCAGTTGAGCCTGTTCAACAAGCTTTGATCTTGCTGTGAGATTTTGGGGGCGCAAAGCGCCCCCAAATCCCTCAATCCCCCCGCAAAACCCTCCAGTCTCCACACCCCCCGCCAGGCTTTCGTAGCATTTCAATGTGACCAATGAGTCAAAACGGTCATCTTCCCTGTATTCTATGCAGCAGCTGTTGCAGCATTTTGTTACCGGTTTGCATTCGAGCGAGGCTGCCAGGCCTTGCTTGCCCCCTGTGGGGTGACGCTCCGGTATTTGGCGCCCTCAATTCATCGAGTGGTGGTCTTTGGCTGTTTTCATTGGGAAGCCAGAATGATTGGCATCAAAAGCATCGCGAGTTACGTGCCCACCGCTGGCCTGGACAACTACGTTCAGGGTGCGAAGTTCGGCAAGGACGAAGAGTTCATGTTCGGCAAGATCGGCGCGTCCTTCCTGCCGCGCAAGGCCGAAGACCAAGAAACCTCGGACCTGTGCGTCGAAGCGGCCCAGGCCCTGTTCGCCGCCAATCCTGACCTTGATCCGCAATCGATCGATGCGTTGATCGTGGTCACCCAGAACGGTGACGAAGAAGGCCTGCCGCACACGGCCGCCATCGTCCAGAGCAAGCTCGGCCTGTCGACCCGCGTGGCGGCGTTCGACGTGTCGCTGGGCTGCTCGGGTTATGTGTATGGCCTGTATGCGATCAAGGGCTTCATGGAAGCGGCAGGGCTGAAGAATGGCCTGCTGATCACTGCCGACCCGTACTCGAAAATCGTCGACCCGGAAGACCGCAACACCACCATGCTGTTCGGTGATGCCGCCACGGCAACCTGGATGGGCGAAAATGCAGTGTGGAACCTGGGCCAGGCGCGTTTTGGCACTGACGGTTCCGGCGCGGAGCACCTGAAGGTCAACGACGGCAAGTTCTTCATGAACGGCCGCCAGGTGTTCAACTTTGCCCTGATCAAAGTGCCGGCGCACCTGCATGAGCTGCTCGATGCCAGCGGGCTGACCTCGAAGGATATCGACGCCTTCTGCATCCACCAGGGCAGTGCGGCGATTGTCGATGCCGTGGCGCGCCGCTTCGAGGGAGAAAACCCGGAGAAGTTCGTCAAGGACATGCTCGAGACCGGCAATACCGTGTCGTCCAGCGTGCCGCTGCTGCTGCAGAAGCACATGCTCGACGGTAACTGGAAGCGTGTGGCGATCAGCGGGTTCGGTGTGGGCCTGTCGTGGGGCTCGGCGATTCTCTATCGCGACTGACCCTCAGCAGCCTCAAAAAAAGCGCCCGGCGGCCACCGCCCGGCGCTTTTTTTGTGCCTGCCTGAAAACAGGGCTCTCGTTGCCTCAACTCCTCCCGCCCCACAACAATTTGACGCCAAAAAAAATTCAACCCCCTGATTTCACTGGGCTGGCAGCGTGCCACCATTTTTTTTTTGAAAAACCCCTCAAGCAACCCGCGCACCCGACGATAACCATTACGAAGGTTCTCTAGGCCACACCCGGCGGTTGCCAGGGCCGGAAGCCGCTGTATCCATTCAACGAGGAATTCGTCATGGCTTTGACCGTTAACACTAACATCACCTCCTTGGGCGTTCAGAAGAACCTGAACCGTGCTTCCGACGCGCTGGGTACTTCGATGTCCCGCCTGTCTTCCGGCCTGAAAATCAACAGCGCCAAAGACGACGCCGCCGGCCTGCAGATCGGCAACCGTCTGACCAGCCAAATTAAAGGCCTGAGCGTTGCCGTGAAAAACGCCAACGACGGCATCTCCATCGCCCAGACCGCTGAAGGCGCGATGCAAGAATCGACCAGCATCCTGCAGCGTATGCGCGAACTGTCCCTGCAGTCCGCCAACGGCTCGAACAGCGATGACGACCGTACTTCCCTGCAACAAGAATTCACCGCGCTGTCGGGCGAACTGACCCGTATCGCTAACACCACCACCTTCGGTGGCCGTAAAGTCCTCGACGGTTCGTTCCAGAACGTCAGCTTCCAGATCGGTTCCAGCGCTAACGAAACCATCTCGTTCGGCATGACCGACATCAGCTCGACTGGCCTGAAAGGCTCGTTCAGCGAAGCCAAGACTGATGGTGTTGCTACTGACCTGTCCGCAGTTGTTACGGGTGCAGTCGCTACCAGCGCCTCTACCTTCCGCGCTGACCCTGTAACCTTCGCACCCGTTGCTGCTGGTGAAACTGTTACGCTGACCCTGAACGGCACTGCTGTTGCGCTCGATGACACCGACACTGCAGCTACCACTGTCGGCAAGATCAACGCTGCCAACACCGCCTCCAACACTGGCGTAACCGCGGCCATCGATGGCAACGGCGATATCGTCATGAGCTCGTCGGCAACCTTCACTGCAACTGCAGCCACCACCGGTGGCGGTACTGCTGGCTTCGCCGCCACTGCGACCGTTGCAGCGGGCTTCGACAGCGACATTTCCTTCAATATCAATGGCACCGCAATCGGCGCAACCGCTGGCCAAGATATGTCTGATGTGCTCGCTGCCATCAACGCTGAAACCGCTACAACCGGCGTCGCGGCAACCCTGAGCTCCGAAGGCCGTCTGCAACTGAGCTCCGCTGATGGCAAAGCCATCAACCTGACCAACGGCACCGGTGCCGCTGGCCAAGGCGCGCTGGCCAAGGTTGGTCTGGCTGCCGGTACTACCGAAGCCAAACTGGTCGCTGATACCTCCATCTCCCTGAACGGCACTGAAGTCAAGTTCACCAAGGGCGATACCCTGGACGGCATCATCTCGGCGATCAACACCGCGAGCACCGGCGTCACCGCCAGCAAGAACGCCGACAACACCCTGAAGCTGTTCTCGAAAGAAAACATCACCGTTGCCGACGGCAGCCAAGGTACCGGTCTGGCCGCTCTGGGCCTGGCTACCACCAACAGCACCGTAGCCATCACCCAGGAAACCACCGTTTCCAACCTGAGCATCACCACTGCTGCCGATTCGCAGAAAGCCATCCAGGCTCTGGATGCCGCTATCGCTCAGATCGACAGCCAGCGCGCTCAGCTGGGTGCTGTGCAAAACCGCTTCGACAGCACCGTTGCCAACCTGAACAGCATCTCGGAAAACTCCACCGCTGCCCGCAGCCGTGTGCAGGACGCCGACTTCGCTTCGGAAACCGCCGAGCTGACCAAGCAGCAAACCCTGCAACAGGCTTCCACCGCGATCCTGTCCCAGGCTAACCAGCTGCCGTCGTCGGTACTGAAACTGCTGGGCTGATCCTGATCGCTAAGTAGTTTGACGAAGGGTACGGTGACGTACCCTTTCGTCTTTCCGAGAACAAGAGGTGCCAGAAATGGATATGAGCGTGAAACTGGGCCTGTCCTATCCCGCCTCCGCTGCTCCCGAAGCAACAGCGAGCAAGCGGCAAGAGAACGAGCTGGCGGCTAACGAGCCTGCCAAGCCAGAATCCCAGCCTGTAGCCCGAGAAACCCTGGAAACCGCAGTCAATGCCATCCAGGACTTCGTCAAGGCTTCAGAGCGACAACTCGATTTTTCGATCGATGACTCCACCGGCCAGGTGGTCGTCAAGGTCATCGCCCGCCAGAGCGGCGAAGTCATCCGCCAGTTGCCCTCCGAAGTGGCACTGAAACTGGCGGAAAACCTGAAGGATGCCAACAGCCTGTTGTTCGATACCCAGGCCTGAGTTGGCACGGCTTTTGTTGTAAAGCCGCACGGACGCGTTTTCGTCGGATTTTCGACGGTCACCGATAAGGAGTGTGAAGATGGCGAGTTCTACTATTACCGGACTGGGTTCGGGTCTAAAGATCGACGAGCTTGTTGCGGCGTTGGCGGGTGCAGAAAAAGCCCCCAAGCAAACCCAGATCAATAATCAGACCGCCACCGCCACCACCACCTTGTCGGCCATCGGTACGATCAAAAGTGCGCTGGAAACGTACCGCGCGGCGCTGACCAAGCTTAATACCGCAGCGAGCTTCAATGGTTTGTCTGGGTCGTCGTCTGACGAAGCTATCGCCAAGATCAAATTGGGTGATGGCGCGTCGTCGGGCACGTACTCGCTTGAAGTGACCCAGCTGGCAACGGCATCCAAGATTTCGACTCAGGTTTACAAGAACACCTCGACCATCGTCAACGATTCCGGCGAGTCGCAAACCTTGACCATTAGCCAGGGCAATGCCACGCACAACGTGTCCATCGCTGCGGGTGCAACGCTGCAGCAGGCGCGCGACTCGATCAACGATCAGCTGCAATCCAAGGGCATCACGGCCAACATCGTCACTGACGCCAGTGGTTCGCGGCTGATCTTCTCGTCGACCAAAATGGGTGATGGCACCGAGCTGACCTTGGGTGGCACCGCCGACATGGCCACCGGTGTGACGACCATTGCAGAGCCGCAGAATGCCAAGTACAAGCTCGACGGCCTCGAGCTGGAATCGGCTTCCAACACCGTAACCGGTGCGGTCAGTGGCGTGGACATCACCCTGGTCAAAGAAGGCAAGTCGAGCCTTGTGGTGGCGAGCAACAACGACACCTTGAAAACCTCGGTGCAGTCCTTCGTGACCGCTTATAACGCCTTGATGACGACCATCAATGCGCAGACCAAGGTCACCACGGGCGCCGACGACAGCAGCGCCTCGGGTGCATCGCTGACAGGGGATGCGACCATGCGTTCGCTGGTCAGCTCAATCCGTAGCGAGCTCACCCGCAGTGTGGGTACCGGTGGCCTGCGTACGCTGTCGCAGCTAGGCATCAATACCGTACAGAAGACGGGGTTGCTTGAGCTCAACAACGACAAGTGGGATGCCGCAGTCAAAACGATGGGCGCTGACATCAGTGGCCTGTTCGTCGGTAAGGAAGGCCTGCTCAGCCGCATGACCGCGGCCACTGAAGAGTACGCCAAGACAGGGGGTATCCTCGCGTCGCGCCAGGCGAGCCTGACCACCCAGCTCAAGCAGTTGGAAGAGTCGCAGACCGCGCTTGATCGCCGTATTGAGTCGCTGACCGACACCCTGACCAAGAAGTACAACGCCATGGACACCCTGGTGGCCAAGCTCAAGGCGACCAGCGACAGCGTGATGACCACGCTAAACGCGCTCAACAAGTCCAACAGCGACGATTGATCGCCTAAAGAAATCCAGCTCAGGGCCGATTACCTAGGTATACGGCCACTGTTCTGCCCCGTTCACTGAGGATCCCCCATGCACCCGATGAGAGCCCTTCGCCAGTACCAGAAGGTCAATTCCCACGCCCAGATCTCCGAAGCGACCCCGCACCGCCTGGTGCAGATGCTGATGGAAGGTTCGCTGGACCGTATGGCCCAGGCCAAGGGCGCGATCAGCCGCGGCGACGTGGCGCAGAAGGGTGTGATGCTGGGCAAGGCGATCGACATCATCGGTGGCCTGCGTGAAGGGCTGGACAAGGAAAAGACCGACAACCCAGACGAACTGGACCGTCTCGATAGCCTGTATGCCTACATGGCCACCCGTCTGATCCAGGCCAACCTGGACAGCGATCCCGCCATCATCGACGAAGTCGCCCAGCTGATGATCACCGTGAAAAGCGGTTGGGATGCCATCGCCACAGCCGAGCAGTGACACGCCAGGAGGCCACATGAACGCGTTGCAGCGAATCGAAGACACCCGTCAGGCCCTGAACGAGGCACTGCAAGCGCGCGACTGGGCCGCCATTGGCGAGCTAGACCTGGCCTGCAGGGCGCAGATGGACGAATTGCTGCAAGGGGCGGTGGAGGATGAGGCGGCGGTTCGGGTGAACCTCGAAGCGCTGATGGACGTTTATCGCCAACTAATCGACGTTGCAAGTGACGAACGTCAATCTTTAGTCCAGCAAATGTCCAATATCAATCAAGCGAAACAGGCCACAAAGGTATACCATCTGTTCAGCTGACGCTGAGCAGAACGCAAAGCTCGGCGCCATAAATTTGACTGCTTCTAAGTTTTTGACTTTACTAGTGGCTGTTTTCGAATTTCAGACGTCCGAACACTGACCATTCAGTCGGAATGATGTCGAGCACGCCCCACAGGGCGCCGATATGACTAGGGAAGTTGCTATTGCATGTGGCGTGAAACCAAGATTCTTCTGATCGATGACGACAGCGCCCGCCGCCGCGATCTGGCGGTGGTCCTGAATTTTCTAGGCGAAGAAAACCTCGCGTGCTCGAGCCAGGACTGGCAGCAGGCGGTGGAATCGTTGTCTTCGAGCCGGGAAGTGCTGTGCGTACTTGTCGGTGCCGTGAATGCTCCGGGCAATCTCCTTGGGCTCCTTAAGACAGTGGCCGGGTGGGATGAGTTCCTTCCGGTGCTGCTTTTAGGTGAAATTTCTTCTGCAGAGTTGCCGGAAGAGCTTCGCCGTCGGGTCCTCTCCAACCTCGAAATGCCGCCGAGCTACAGCCAGTTGCTCGATTCGCTGCACCGTGCCCAGGTCTATCGCGAGATGTACGACCAGGCACGCGAGCGCGGGCGCCAGCGCGAGCCGAACCTGTTCCGCAGCTTGGTCGGCACCAGCCGCGCCATCCAGCATGTGCGGCAGATGATGCAGCAAGTGGCGGACACCGATGCCAGCGTGTTGATCCTCGGCGAGTCGGGCACCGGCAAAGAGGTGGTGGCGCGCAACCTGCACTACCACTCCAAGCGCCGCGATGCGCCGTTCGTGCCGGTCAACTGCGGCGCGATCCCGGCCGAGCTGCTGGAAAGCGAACTGTTCGGCCACGAGAAGGGCGCCTTTACCGGTGCCATCACCAGCCGTGCCGGGCGTTTCGAGCTGGCCAACGGTGGCACCCTGTTCCTCGACGAGATCGGCGACATGCCGCTGCCGATGCAGGTCAAGCTGCTGCGCGTGTTGCAGGAACGCACCTTCGAGCGCGTGGGCAGCAACAAGACCCAGAGCATCGACGTGCGCATTATCGCCGCGACCCACAAAAACCTCGAAAGCATGATCGAGGATGGGACGTTCCGCGAAGACCTGTACTACCGCCTGAACGTCTTCCCCATCGAGATGGCGCCCCTGCGTGAGCGGGTGGAAGACATCCCGTTGCTGATGAACGAGCTGATCTCGCGCATGGAGCACGAGAAGCGCGGTTCGATCCGGTTCAACTCGGCCTCGATCATGTCGCTGTGCCGGCATGGCTGGCCGGGCAACGTGCGCGAGCTGGCCAACCTGGTCGAGCGCATGGCGATCATGCACCCGTACGGGGTGATCGGCGTGTCCGAACTGCCGAAAAAATTCCGCTACGTCGATGATGAAGACGAGCAGATGGTCGACCACTTGCGCAGTGATCTCGAAGAGCGCGTGGCCATCAACGGCCATGCACCCAACTTCGCCAACCCCGCGATGCTGCCGCCCGAAGGCCTTGACCTCAAGGACTACCTGGGCAGCCTGGAGCAGGGCCTGATCCAGCAGGCGCTGGACGATGCCAACGGTATCGTTGCGCGCGCGGCTGAACGTTTGCGTATCCGCCGTACCACGCTGGTCGAGAAGATGCGCAAGTACGGTATGAGCCGTCAGGGTGGCGAGGAACAGGCAGAGGGTTGACCCCCTTTGCGCCTGTTTCAGGCAGTCGGTAAACCCGTGTAGGAGCAGCCTTGTGCTGCGAAGAGGCCGGTGGCAGCACAGAAAGGCTCTGTGCATGCGCCGGCCTCTTCGCAGCACAAGGCTGCTCCTACACGGGTTGCACAATACGCATCGCAGTTTGGTAAAACCCCATCTTCGGCACGGCTATTGCTACACCGCTGGCACCACACCGTTTTTATGACGGTCAGCCACGCGAGAGAGCACGATGCCCCAGGCCGCCCACGTTTCCCGAGCCCCCGATCTGCAGGGGCATACCCCGGTCGAGCAGGAAAGCCGACAGGGTGTCGAGCAGGCTTTCGCCTTGTTCAATCAGGTCTCCAGCCAGCTAAGCCAATCCTACAGCCTGCTCGAAGCCCGCGTCAGTGAGCTCAAGGGCGAACTGGCCGTGGTCAGTGCCCAGCGCATGGACGAGCTGAACGAAAAGGAACGCCTGGCCAATCGCCTGCAGAACCTACTGGACTTGTTGCCGGGTGGGGTGATCGTGATCGATGGCCAGGGCAGGGTGCGCGAAGCCAACCCCGCCGCCTGCGAGCTGCTCGGCGAGCCGCTGATCGGTGAGCTGTGGCGCCAGGTCATTGCCCGCAGCTTTGCCCCGCGCAAGGATGACGGCCATGAAGTGTCGCTGCGCGACGGCCGCCGCCTGTCCATCGCCACCCGCTCGCTGGATGCCGAACCCGGCCAACTGGTGCTGCTCAACGACCTGACTGAAACCCGTCGCCTGCAAGATCAGCTGGCGCGCCATGAGCGCTTGTCGTCGCTGGGGCGCATGGTCGCCTCGTTGGCCCATCAGATTCGCACGCCACTGTCGGCGGCCATGCTCTACGCCAGCCACCTGGCCGACAGCGAGCAAGACCTGAGCGCCGAAACCCGCCAGCGCTTCGCCGGTACCTTGAAGGAACGCCTGCACGAGCTGGAGCACCAGGTGCGCGACATGCTGGTATTCGCCCGTGGCGAGCTGCCGCTGGGTGATCGTGTGACCCCGAAAGCATTGTTCCAGGCCCTGCAGCAGGCGGCGCAGTCGCACGTACAAGGGCATGCCGTGCGTTGGCAGTGCGACAGCCACCTGGGCGAGCTGCTGTGCAACCGCGATACCCTGGTTGGCGCCTTGCTCAACCTGATCGAGAACGCCCTGCAAGCCAGCGAAGAACCGGCCCGGCTCAAGGTGCACGTGTTCCGTCGTGAGCAGGTGTTGCACCTGTGCGTGAGCGATGCCGGCAGCGGTATCGACGCCGATTTGCTGGGTCGCCTGGGCGAGCCGTTCTTGACCACCAAGGCTACTGGCACCGGGCTGGGCCTGGCCGTGGTCAAGGCCGTGGTGCGGGCGCACCAGGGCACCCTCAGCCTGCGCTCGAAAGTTGGGCGCGGCACCTGCGTGCGGGTCGAGCTGCCGCTGATTGATGGGCAACTGGCGGAGGCGGGCTGATGGCGATCAAGGTGCTGCTGGTCGAGGATGACCGCGTATTGCGCCAGGCGCTTGGCGACACCCTGGAAATCGGCGGCTTCGACTACCGTGCCGTGGGCAGTGCCGAAGAGGCGCTGGAGGCGGTGCTGGCCGAGGCGTTCAGCCTGGTGGTCAGTGATGTGAACATGCCCGGCATGGATGGGCATCAGCTGCTGGCGCAATTGCGTCGCCAGCAGCCACAACTGCCGGTGCTGCTGATGACGGCGCATGCCGCAGTCGAGCGTGCCGTGGAGGCGATGCGCCAAGGCGCTGCCGATTACCTGGTCAAGCCCTTCGAACCCAAGGCGCTGTTGAGCCTGGTGGAGCGCCACGCCGCAGGCCGTGTCAGTGCAGCGGAAGAAGAAGGGCCGGTGGCCTGCGAGCCTGCCAGCCGGCAGTTGCTCGAGCTGGCTGCGCGGGTAGCGCGCAGCGACTCGACCGTGTTGATCTCTGGCGAGTCGGGTACCGGCAAGGAAGTGCTGGCGCGCTACATTCACCAGCAGTCCCCGCGGGCGGCCGAGCCCTTTGTGGCGATCAACTGCGCGGCCATCCCCGACAACATGCTCGAGGCCACGCTGTTCGGCCACGAGAAAGGCGCCTTCACCGGCGCCATCGCGGCCCAGGCCGGCAAGTTCGAGCAGGCGGAGGGTGGCACCTTGCTGCTCGACGAGATTTCCGAGATGCCGCTGGCCTTGCAGGCCAAGCTGTTGCGGGTGCTGCAGGAGCGCGAGGTGGAGCGGGTAGGTGGGCGTAAGCCGATCAGCCTGGACATCCGCGTGCTGGCCACCACCAACCGCGACCTGGCAGGCGAAGTGGCGGCTGGCCGCTTCCGTGAAGACCTGTATTACCGGCTGTCGGTGTTCCCCCTGGCCTGGTGCGCACTGCGCGAGCGCAAGGGCGATATCCTGCCGCTGGCCGAGCGTTTGCTGGCACGCCATGTCAGCAAGATGAAGCACGCCCCCGTGCGCCTGTCTGCCGATGCGCGGGCCTGCCTGCAGGCGCATGCCTGGCCCGGCAACGTGCGCGAACTGGACAACGCCTTGCAGCGCGCCTTGATCCTGCAGCAGGGCGGGGTAATCGAAGCGGCGGATTTCTGTCTGGCGGGCGCCATTCCATTGTCGGCCGGCGCGGCGCCGTCAGTGGCAGCCGTGGTTGCCGAAGCCAGTGGCCTGGGCGATGACCTGCGCCGCCATGAGTACCAGACCATCATCGACACCTTGCGCGCCGAACGCGGCCGCCGCAAGGAAGCCGCCGAGCGCCTGGGCATCAGCCCGCGCACCCTGCGTTACAAGCTGGCGCAGATGCGCGATGCCGGGTTCGACGTCGAGGCCAGCCTCTTCGGCTGATGCATCGCACCCACAGGCACCCGCTAAATCAACAGGTTACGGGTTTTTCTGTAGGAGCTGGCTTGCCTGCGATGGGCTGCGAAGCAGCCCCTGGATTTCAGCTCCACAGCAAACATCACCAGCCTGCTTTGCAGGGATCGCGCTAAACCAAATGGACAGGGTGGCAAGGCTGGCACCTTTGTTGCTTTACACGAGCTATCCGCCGCATGAGTGTCAAAAAAATGCGGCCGCCGGAGAGAGAAGGTCATGAGCCAAGGTGTTGAATTCAATCGTCTGATGCTGGACATGCGCGCGATGCAGGCTGATGCCATGTCGCTGCCCAAGGTGTCCGCTGCCCCCGAACTGGCCCCGGGCCAGAGCAGCTTTGCCGACATGCTCGGCCAGGCCATCGGCAAGGTGCATGAGACGCAGCAGGCTTCCACCCAGCTGGCCAACGCCTTCGAAATTGGCAAGACCGGCGTCGACCTGACCGATGTCATGGTCGCCTCGCAAAAGGCCAGCGTCTCCATGCAGGCACTCACCCAGGTACGCAACAAGCTGGTCCAGGCGTATCAAGACATCATGCAGATGCCGGTTTGAGGACGGACGTAACCCATGGCTGAAGCAGTCGTCGATAACGCCCCCGCCAAGAGCGGCCAGCCAGCGGCCAAACCGCCGCTGTTCGGCATGGCGTTTCTGGAAAACATTTCGCAGATGCCCATGCTGCGTCAGGTCGGCCTCATGGTCGGGTTGGCGGCGAGCGTGGCGATCGGCTTCGCCGTGGTGCTGTGGTCGCAACAGCCGGACTATCGGCCGCTGTATGGCAGCCTGTCGGGCATGGACACCAAGCAGGTCATGGAAACCCTGGCCGCCGCAGACATTCCCTACAACGTCGAGCCCAATTCCGGCGCGCTGCTGGTCAAGGCCGACGACCTCTCCCGTGCGCGCCTGAAACTGGCGGCCGCAGGCGTGGCGCCGAGCGATGGCAACGTCGGTTTCGAGCTGCTCGACAAGGAGCAGGGCCTGGGCACCAGCCAGTTCATGGAGGCCACCCGTTATCGCCGCAGCCTGGAAGGCGAACTGGCCCGTACTGTTTCCAGCCTGAACAACGTCAAGGCTGCGCGCGTGCACCTGGCCATTCCGAAAAGTTCGGTGTTCGTGCGTGACGAACGCAAGCCCAGCGCCTCGGTACTGGTCGAGCTGTACCCAGGCCGTGGGTTGGAAGCCGGGCAGGTGATGGCGATTGTCAACCTGGTCGCCACCAGCGTGCCAGAGCTGGACAAGTCGCAAGTCACTGTCGTCGACCAGAAGGGCAACCTGCTCTCCGAACAGCTGCAGGACACCGCCCTGACCATGGCGGGCAAACAGTTCGACTACAGCCGCCGCATGGAAAGCATGCTTACCCAGCGTGTGCACAATATCTTGCAGCCGGTGTTGGGTAACGATCGCTACAAGGCCGAAGTCTCCGCCGACCTGGATTTCAGTGCGGTCGAATCGACCTCCGAGCAGTTCAACCCCGACCAGCCGGCGCTGCGCAGCGAACAGTCGGTCGACGAACAGCGCGCCAGCAGCCAGGGCCCGCAAGGCGTGCCCGGCGCGCTGAGCAACCAGCCACCGGGTGCGGCGTCTGCGCCGCAAACCACGGGCGCAGCCGCCACCCCGGCCGCCGCCATCCAGCCCGGCCAGCCGCTGGTGGATGCCAACGGCCAGCAGATCATGGACCCGGCCACCGGCCAGCCGATGCTTGCGCCTTACCCGGCAGACAAACGCCAGCAAAGCACCAAGAACTTCGAGCTGGACCGCTCCATCAGCCACACCCGTCAGCAGCAGGGCCGCATGACCCGCCTGTCGGTGGCGGTGGTGGTCGACGACCAGCTCAAGATCGACCCCACCAGTGGCGAGACCACGCGTGCCCCTTGGGGTACCGAGGACCTGGCGCGCTTTACCCGCCTGGTGCAGGACGCAGTCGGCTTCGATGCCAGCCGTGGCGACAGCGTGACGGTGATCAACGTGCCGTTTGCCGCCGACCGTGGCGAAGAAATCGCCGACATCGCCTTCTATCAGCAGCCGTGGTTCTGGGACATCGTCAAGCAAGTGCTGGGCGTGGTGTTCATCCTGGTGCTGGTGTTCGGCGTGCTGCGCCCGGTGCTCAACAACATCACAGGGGGCGGCAAGCAGGCTGCCTCAGACAGCGACATGGAGCTGGGCGGCATGATCGGTCTGGATGGCGAACTGGCCAACGACCGCGTCAGTCTGGGTGGCCCGACAAGCATTCTGTTGCCAAGCCCGAGCGAGGGCTACGAGGCACAGCTCAACGCAATCAAAGGCCTGGTGGCCGAAGACCCGGGCCGCGTGGCCCAGGTCGTGAAAGACTGGATCAACGCCGATGAGTGATAACCGAGCCGTTACCGCCAAGCTGAGCCGCGTCGACAAAGCGGCGATCCTCCTGCTCTCGCTGGGTGAAACCGATGCGGCCCAGGTACTGCGGCACATGGGCCCCAAGGAAGTGCAACGCGTGGGCGTGGCCATGGCGCAGATGGGCAACGTGCACCGCGACCAGGTCGAGCAGGTGATGAGCGAGTTCGTCGACATCGTCGGCGACCAGACCAGCCTGGGCGTGGGCTCTGACGGTTACATCCGCAAGATGCTCAACCAGGCCTTGGGCGAGGACAAGGCCAACGGCCTGATCGACCGCATCCTGCTGGGGGGCAACACCAGCGGCCTGGACAGCCTCAAGTGGATGGAGCCGCGTGCCGTGGCCGATGTGATCCGCTACGAGCACCCGCAGATCCAAGCCATCGTGGTCGCCTACCTGGACCCTGACCAGGCCGGTGAAGTGTTGAGCAACTTTGACCACAAGGTGCGCCTGGACATCATCCTGCGCGTGTCGTCGCTGAACACCGTGCAACCGGCGGCGCTGAAAGAGCTGAACCAGATCCTCGAGAAGCAGTTCTCGGGCAACTCCAATGCTGCGCGGACCACCTTGGGCGGTATCAAGCGGGCTGCTGACATCATGAACTTCCTCGACAGTTCGGTGGAAGGTGCGCTGATGGACTCGATCCGCGAAGTCGACAACGACCTATCGGAGCAGATCGAAGACCTCATGTTCGTCTTCAACAACCTGGCCGACGTCGACGACCGTGGCATCCAGGCGCTGCTGCGCGAGGTGTCTTCGGACGTGCTGGTGGTGTCGCTCAAAGGCGCCGACGAGCGGGTCAAGGACAAGATCTTCAAGAACATGTCCAAACGTGCGTCGGAACTGCTGCGCGACGACCTGGAGGCCAAAGGGCCGGTACGGGTCAGCGACGTGGAAACGGCACAGAAGGAAATCCTCACCATCGCCCGACGCATGGCCGAGGCCGGCGAGATCGTGCTCGGCGGCAAGGGTGCCGAGGAAATGATCTAACGTTGCCGGATTCTGCCGACTGGCGCAGCCCACTGTGGGAGCGGGCTTGCCCGCGAAGGCGCCAGATCGGGTGATGAGGTTGTCCCTGCCGACGCATTCGCGGGCAAGCCCGCTCCCACAGGGATCGCGTTGGCTGAACGTGGTTTGAGAACATCACAGCATGTCCAGCAAAGAACATCACCCCAGCGACCTGATCCGCGCCCGCGACCTCGAGGGCGTCGATGTCTGGGCGCTGCCCAGCTTCGATCCGGAACCCGAGCCGCAACCCGAGCCTGACCCGGAACCCGAAGTCATCGAGGAAGAAGTCGAGGAAGTGCCGCTGGAAGAAGTCCAGCCGCTGACCCTCGAAGAACTCGAAGCCATTCGCCAGGACGCCTACAACGAAGGCTTTGCCACCGGCGAGCGCGAGGGCTTTCACAGCACCCAGCTGAAGGTGCGCCAAGAGGCTGAGCAGGCCCTGGCGGCCAAGGTCGGCAGCCTCGAGCGGCTGATGGTCAACCTGATGGCGCCCATCGCCGAGCAAGACACGCAGATCGAGAAAACCCTGGTGCACCTGGTCGCGCACATGACCCGCCAGGTGATCGGCCGCGAGCTGCGTAGCGATTCCAGCCAGATTACCCACGTGCTGCGCGAAGCCCTCAAGCTGCTGCCAATGGGCGCCGACAACATCCGCATTCACCTCAACCCCCAGGACTTCGAGCTGGCCAAGGCCCTGCGCGAGCGCCACGAAGAAAACTGGCGGCTGCTCGAAGACGAAGCCTTGCTGCCGGGTGGCTGCCGCATCGAGACCGCCCACAGCCGTATCGACGCCAGCATGGAAACACGCATCGAGAAGGCCGTGGCGCAGCTGTTCGACCAGCTTCACGACCATTCCCTGCACCCCGCACCGGCCGATGTGTCGATCGACCTGGACCGCCCCGATGCGCCTTGACCGCACCAGTTTCGGCAAGCGCCTGGGCAGTTACGCCGAGGCGATCGAGCTGCCGGTGCAGCCAATCGTCGAAGGCCGCCTGCTGCGCATGGTTGGCCTCACCCTCGAAGCCGAAGGCCTGCGCGCCGCAGTGGGTAGCCGCTGCCTGGTGATCAACGACGACAGCTACCACCCGGTGCAGGTCGAGGCCGAAGTCATGGGCTTTGCCGGGTCCAAGGTATTCCTCATGCCGGTTGGCAGCATCGTCGGCATCGCCCCCGGTGCGCGGGTGGTACCGCTGGACGACGGCGGCCGCTTGCCCATGGGCATGAGCATGCTCGGGCGAGTGCTGGATGGCGCCGGGCGCGCCCTCGATGGCAAAGGCGGCATGAAGGCCGAAGACTGGGTGCCAATGGATGGCCCGGTGATCAACCCGCTCAACCGCGACCCCATCAGCGTGCCGCTGGACGTGGGCATCCGCAGCATCAACGGCCTGCTCACCGTCGGCCGTGGCCAGCGCCTGGGCCTGTTCGCCGGTACCGGTGTGGGTAAGTCGGTGTTGCTGGGCATGATGACGCGTTTTACCGAAGCCGAGATCATCGTCGTTGGGCTGATCGGCGAGCGGGGCCGCGAGGTGAAGGAATTCATCGAGCACATCCTCGGTGAAGAGGGCCTCAAGCGCTCGGTGGTGGTCGCCTCGCCCGCCGATGACGCGCCGTTGATGCGCCTGCGCGCGGCCATGTATTGCACGCGCATTGCCGAATACTTCCGCGACAAGGGCAAGAATGTCCTGTTGCTGATGGATTCGCTGACCCGTTTTGCCCAGGCTCAGCGCGAGATCGCCTTGGCGATCGGCGAGCCGCCGGCCACCCGCGGTTACCCGCCGTCGGTGTTCGCCAAGCTGCCGAAGCTGGTGGAGCGGGCGGGCAATGGCGAGCCTGGTGGCGGCTCGATCACTGCGTTTTACACGGTATTGTCGGAGGGCGACGACCAGCAGGACCCGATCGCCGACTCGGCGCGGGGGGTGCTCGACGGCCACTTCGTGTTGTCCCGGCGCTTGGCCGAAGAAGGCCACTACCCCGCGATCGACATCGAAGCGTCGATCAGCCGGGTAATGCCGCAGGTGGTCGATACTGATCATCTGCGCCAGGCGCAAAAATTCAAGCAGTTGTGGTCGCGCCTGTCGCAGAGCCGCGACCTGATCAGCGTCGGTGCCTATGTGGCCGGTGGTGACCCGGAGACCGACCTGGCGATCGCCTTGCAGTCCCGCTTGGTGGATTTTCTGCGTCAAGGCCTGGACGAGAACGTCGGCATGGCGCAGAGCCGCGATCAGTTGGGGGCGATTTTCACGCCTCCGGCGGGCGGTTGATAGGCCATGGCACTGCCCGGACGTGCCGCGCGCCTGGCGCCGGTGGTGGACATGGCCGAAGAGGCCGAGCGCAAGGCCGCCCAGCGCCTTGGGCATTTTCAGCAACTGGTGACCCAGGCGCAGGTCAAGTTGGCTGAGTTGGAGCGTTTTCGCGAGGACTACCAGCTGCAGTGGATCAACCGCGGCGGGCAGGGCGTCAATGGCAGCTGGCTGGTCAATTACCAGCGTTTTCTCGGGCAGCTGGAAACAGCCATGACCCAGCAGCGCCAGAGCCTGACCTGGCACCAGAACAACCTGAACAACGCCCGCGGCACCTGGCAGCAGGCCTATGCTCGGGTCGAGGGGTTGCGCAAGTTGGTACAGCGTTACCTGGATGAAGCGCGGCGCGCCGAAGACAAGCGCGAGCAGCGCCTGTTGGATGAGCTCTCGCAGCGCTTGCCCAGGCAGAATCACCCCTGATTTCTTATCGCCGGCGCACAATGCCTTGTTTCTAATCGTCGGCGCACAATTCCTTGTAGGAGCAGCCTTGCGCTGCGAAGAGGCCAGTAGCCCCAGCTTGCCCTCACGGCCCCTTCGCAGCACAAGGCTGCTCCTACAGGCAGAGCGATCTCCCAGGCCGTCTCGCTTGCTTCTGAGCAGCGGCGCGCAATTCCTTGTAGGAGCAGCCTTGCGCTGCGAAGAGGCCAGTAGCCCCAGCTTGCCCTCACGGCCCCTTCGCAGCACAAGGCTTGTCCTACAGGCAGAGCGATCTCCCAGGCCGTCTCGCTTGCTTCTGAGCAGCGGCGCACAATTCCTTGTAGGAGCAGCCTTGCGCTGCGAAGAGGCCAGTAGCCCCAGCTTGCCCTCACGCCCCTTCGCAGCACAAGGCTGCTCCTACAGGGGGGCGCGCCGCTGAGGGGGATCTGTTGGCCGTCTCGCTTGCACTCCCACCCCAGGCTGCTAAACCTTAAAGGGTTGCATCCGCCATCATCGAAGGAATCGCTAGCATGGCAGTCGAGACTGATTTTTCGCAGGACGGGAAAAAGCTGACGATCAAGGTCAAGGGTCGTTTCGATTTCGGCAAGCACCAGGCGTTTCGCGAAGCCTACGAGCGCCAGCCGGGTCGGCCGGACTCGGTGGTTGTCGACCTGACAGAAACCACCTACCTCGATAGCTCTGCGCTCGGCATGTTGTTGCTGCTGCGCGATCACGCGGGCGGCGACGATTCGGATGTGCGTGTGGTGCACGCCAGCTCCGATGTGCGCAAGATCCTCGCCATCTCCAATTTCGAAAAACTGTTCGACATCAGTTGAGCCGCGTGATGGCTGCCGAACAGGCGTTGACCGTGCTGGTCGCCGAAGACGGGGCCGCCGACCGCTTGTTGCTGGCGCAGATCGTCCGGCGCCAGGGCCATCAGGTGTTCACGGCAGAAAACGGCGAGCAGGCGGTGGCGCTGTTTGTCGAGCGGCGCCCGCACCTGGTGCTGCTCGATGCGCTGATGCCGGTGATGGACGGTTTCGAAGCGGCCCGGCAGATCAAGGCCCTGGCCGGCGAAGCGTTGGTGCCGATCATCTTCCTTACCTCGCTGAATGAGGAGGATGCCCTGGTGCGCTGCCTGGAGGCCGGCGGCGATGACTTCATGGCCAAGCCCTACAGCGCGGTGATCCTCGCCGCCAAGATTCGCGCCATGGGCCGCCTGCGCAGGCTGCAGGCCACCGTGCTGGCCCAGCGCGACGAGATCACCCGCCACCATCACCACCTGCTCAACGAGCAGCGGGTGGCCAAGGCGGTATTCGACAAGGTGGCCCATGCGGGCTGCCTGGCTGCCCCCAATATTCGCTACCTACAATCGCCCTATGCGCTGTTCAACGGTGACCTGCTGCTGGCCGCGTTCACGCCCTCGGGGGACATGCAGGTGCTGCTGGGGGATTTCACCGGCCATGGCCTGCCCGCCGCAGTTGGCGCCATGCCCCTGGCAGAAGTGTTCTACGGCATGACAGCCAAGGGGTATGGCCTGGCGCAAACCCTGCGCGAAATGAACGCCAAGCTAAAACGCATCCTGCCGGTGGACATGTTTTGCTGTGCTGTGATGCTCAACCTGAGCGTGCAGCGTGGTTCGGTGGAGGTGTGGAACGGCGGCATGCCAGACGGCTATCGCTTGTCTGCAGGCGGCGAGGTGCTGTCGACGCTGGCTTCGCGCCATTTGCCGCTGGGTATTCTTGCCCCTGAGCGCTTCGACGACAGCACGCAAGTGCTGCCGCTGGCGGCGGGTGAGCGTTTGCTGCTGTTGTCAGGCGGCGTGCTGGACACGGCCGATGACCAGGAACGCTTGTTTGGCGTCGAGCGCTTGCAAGGGGTGCTGGCTGGCAACCGAGACCCGGCCCACTTGTTCGATGAGGTGATGCAGGCCCTGGAACGTTTCGGCGGGCAGCCTCGGGACGACATCAGCCTGTGCGATATCCGCATGTTCGCGGCCGATGAGCGGGTGCCGGCACCGATGATCTACGCTGAACGCGGTCGCCCCAGCCCGCTGGATTGGTCGCTTGGGTTCGAACTGCGCGGCGAAAGCCTGAAGCAGTCCAACCCAGTGCCGTACCTGGTGCAGCTGTTGCAGGAAATCCACCCGCTGCGCGCGCGCACCGGCAATCTGCACAGTGTGCTCAGTGAGCTGTTCTCCAATGCCTTGGAGCATGGGGTGTTGGGCCTGGATTCACGGCTCAAGCGCGATGTGCAGGGCTTTGCAGATTACTACCGGGAGCGAGCCCAGCGCCTGGCGGCATTGGCTGACGGTTTTGTGCGCATTGACTTGAAGGTTGAACCCCTCGCCGATGGCGGGCGTCTGATGATCGAGGTGCGTGACAGCGGCGCAGGGTTTGATGTACAGCGGGTGCTGTCGCAACCGCCCTCGGAGCAGGGCCTGAGTGGCCGTGGCCTGCAGCTGGTAACGCGGCTGGGCAGTAATGCGCAATGGTGCGAAGGCGGCCGCTGCGCCCGGGTAGAGTTTGTATGGTGAGCCCGCCTGTGACCCTGGGGCTGGCTCGGGCATAATCTGGCTTGATCAAGGAGTGAGCAAGTGACTGAGATTCATATCGACCACAAGGTGCTCAACGACCTGCGTGAGGTCATGGAGGATGGCTACCTGCATCTGGTGCAGACATTCCTGGATGACTCCGAGCGGCGCTTGAGCGAGTTGCACGCTGCCAAAAACGCCGATGAGCTGGGCTCAGCGGCCCATAGCTTCAAGGGCAGCAGCAGCAACATGGGGGCTGTCGCGCTGGCTGGCCTGTGCCAGCAACTGGAAGACCGCGTGCGCCAGCCACCGCTGTATGGCATCGAGGACCTGATCAACCGTATCGACCTGGAATATGTAGAGGTTCGGCGCTTCTACCGCGGTGAGGAGCACCGTATCTCAGCAGGCTGATGCGCGACTTGGCGCGAGTCTTGCTTTTCTTTGCCCGGATGACTTTTCAGTTTCTGGCGCGGAGACCGCTCAATGCCTGTCGCACCCAATCCTTTGTTGCAAGCAAACGCTGTTGGCAAGTCGTCGCGAGCGACCAGCTCGATGGTGGACAAGCCCTCGCAGGCGCTGGGTGACGCGGGCGGTGGCTTCGACCAGGTCATGGCCAAGCAGAAAGCGTTTGGGCAGGACGACAAGGTCGCCCAGGCCAAACCCAAGGACAAGCCAGAAGTGGCACACGGCGGCAAGAAAGATGCTGCCGACAAGCCATCGGTTGCCGATGACGGCAACAAATTGCCAGCCGACGATCAGGCCTCGGACCCCGCTGACACAGGGTTGCGCGACGCCAGCCTGGTGGCCGGCCAGGTCACCGATGCGCAGCCCGGCGCGCAACTGATTCAAGCCCAGGCTGAGGCCGTTGCGCCCGTGCTTCAGGCTGCCACCGCACAGTCGCAAGCCAGCGCAGCGCTGACGGAGGAGCCTGCCGCCGAAGAGGCGTTCGACCCCGACGCCGACCCCTTGGCCAACCTGCCAACCTTGCGCCTGGCACTGGAACAGAGCGCCCAGGCCAAAGGCACCACCTCGGCACACGCCGTGGACCCTTCGCAAGCTCAGGGTGATGAAGGCCGAGGAGCCGTCAATACCTTGGCGAATCTGGTCGATACCGCTGAGGGTGAGGCGGGCGAGCCAGGCGACAAGGCCTTCGGTGCACTGCTTGAAGAGGGCCTGAAGGACACCAAGAGCGCCAACAGCGACACGCGCGTCGACGATTTCGCCGATCGCCTGGCCAGCCTGACCCAGGCGGCCACGGCGAAAACCGCCAATGCCGTGCCGGCGAATGCCAGCCCCTTGCACCAACCCTTGCCGATGAACCAGAGCGCCTGGACCGAAGGCCTGGTGAATCGGGTCATGTACCTGTCCAGCCAGAACCTCAAGTCGGCAGACATCCAGCTGGAGCCCGCCGAGTTGGGGCGGCTGGACATTCGCGTCAATGTAGCGGCGGATCAGTCGACCCAGGTGACCTTCATCAGCGGCCACGCCGGTGTGCGTGATGCCCTCGACAGCCAGGTGCACCGCTTGCGCGAGCTATTTACCCAGCAGGGCCTGGCGCAGCCAGACGTCAACGTTGCTGACCAGTCGCGCGGGCAACAGCATCAGCAGGCGCAGGAACAGGGCAGCAATCTGTCGGGCGTCGCGGCGCGGCAACAGGCTGGGCAGGGCGGCTCCGAACAGGTCGATAGCAGCAGGCCGGTTGAGCAGCAGGTGGTGATTGGCGACAGTGCGGTTGATTATTACGCGTGAGGGCGGGGTGCCTGTCTTTAGGTTGTTGGTGCCGTTGAGAACGAGCGCCGCCCGCGCGGCGCTCGATCTCCCAGGCGCTGCCCCCCTAACGCCAAACCCACCCAAACCTCATTCCATCCCCCACCCAAAACCTGGCATAACACTTGCTCAAGCCACGTCATCCTCCTTTGAACCCCCGATGGACGACGGATTATTGGCATGGCGAAACCCGAAGCAGTAAAAGACCCCGCCACAAAAGGCAAACTCAAGCTGATCCTGCTGTTGGTGCTGGGCCTGGTGCTGGCGATCGGCCTTTCGGTGGGCGCTACCTGGTTCATCATGCACAAGAGCGAGTCCGCGCCGGCCACCGACCCGGCCGCCGCCAACGTCAAGCCTGTGGCCATCTACGAAGCCCTCACCCCGGCCTTCGTGGTCAACTTCAACCAGAACGGCCGCCAGCGCTACATGCAACTGAGCATCACCCTGCAAGCGCGCAACCAGGCTGACCTGGATGCCCTCAAGGTGCACATGCCGGTGATTCGCAACAACCTGGTGATGATGTTCTCCGGGCAGGGCTTTGACACCCTGGCCGGCAGCCCGGTAGGGCAAGAGATGCTGCGCCAGAAAGCCACCGCCGTGGTGCAGGAAGTCGCCCAGAAGGAAGTCGGCAAGCCGGTCATCGACCAATTGCTGTTCACCAATTTCGTATTGCAGTAGGAGTCCGCAATGGCCGTACAGGACCTGCTGTCCCAGGATGAAATCGATGCGCTGTTGCACGGTGTCGACGATGGTCTGGTGCAGACCGAGAGCGCTTCCGAACCAGGCAGTATCAAAAGCTACGACCTGACCAGCCAGGATCGTATCGTCCGCGGTCGTATGCCGACCCTGGAAATGATCAACGAACGCTTCGCCCGCTACACCCGCATCAGCATGTTCAACCTGCTGCGCCGCTCGGCGGACGTGGCGGTTGGCGGCGTGCAGGTGATGAAGTTCGGCGAGTACGTGCATTCGCTGTATGTGCCGACCAGCCTCAACCTGGTCAAGATCAAGCCACTGCGCGGCACCTCGCTGTTCATCCTCGACGCCAAGCTGGTGTTCAAACTGGTGGACAACTTCTTTGGCGGTGACGGCCGTCACGCCAAGATCGAAGGCCGCGAGTTCACCCCGACCGAGTTGCGCGTGGTGCGCATGGTCCTCGACCAGTGCTTCGTCGACCTCAAGGAAGCCTGGCAGGCCATCATGCCGGTCAACTTCGAGTACATGAACTCCGAGGTCAACCCGGCCATGGCCAACATCGTCGGCCCCAGCGAGGCGGTGGTGGTGTCGACCTTCCACATCGAGCTGGACGGCGGTGGCGGCGACCTGCACGTGACCATGCCGTACTCGATGATCGAGCCGGTGCGCGAGATGCTCGATGCGGGCTTCCAGTCCGACCTGGACGACCAGGACGAGCGCTGGGTCAAGGCCCTGCGCGAAGACGTGCTGGACGTGGCCGTGCCACTGACCGCCACGGTTGCCCGCCGCCAGCTGAAGCTGCGCGACATCCTGCACATGCAGCCTGGCGATGTGATCCCGGTGGAGCTGCCCGAGCACTTGGTGCTGCGCGCCAACGGTGTGCCGTCGTTCAAGGCGCGGCTGGGTTCGCACAAGGGCAACCTGGCCCTGCAGATCATCGACCCGATCGAACGCCGCTGACGGCGTGCCGGTCGCTCACTACGAATTGAATGCCTGTCGAGGAAATCATGGCTAACGAAAACGAGATCACGTCCCCGGAAGACCAGGCCCTGGCCGACGAATGGGCGGCGGCGCTGGAAGAAACCGGTGATGCCGGCCAGGCCGATATCGACGCGCTGCTGGGCGGCGACACCGGCAACAGCGGCGCGGGCCGCCTGCCGATGGAAGAGTTCGCCAGCTCGCCGCGGCCTAACGAGAACGTCAGCCTCGAAGGCCCTAACCTGGACGTGATCCTGGACATTCCGGTGAACATTTCCATGGAAGTGGGCAGCACCGAGATCAACATCCGCAACCTGCTGCAGCTCAACCAGGGGTCGGTGATCGAGCTCGACCGCCTGGCCGGCGAGCCGCTCGACGTGCTGGTCAACGGCACGCTGATCGCCCATGGCGAAGTGGTGGTGGTCAACGAGAAGTTCGGCATCCGCCTGACCGACGTGATCAGCCCCAGCGAACGTATCAAGAAGCTGCGCTGAGTGAAGGGCACGATGCGCGCCGGCGCTGCTTTTGCCGGGCTGCTCGCCAGCCAGTGGGCCTGCGCGGCGGCCAACCCTGCGGCAACCACCGCTGCCGCGCCTGGCAGCCTGGGTGGGCAACTGGCGCAGATGGTCTTTGGCCTGCTGTTGGTGGTGGGCCTGATCTTCTTCCTGGCCTGGATGTTGCGCCGCATGCAAGGCGCGGCGGTCAAAGGTGGCCAGGTGATCGAGATCGTCGGCAGCCGGGCCATTGGCCCGCGTGACCGCCTGTTGCTGGTGCAGGTCGGCAAGGAGCAGATCCTGATCGGCCACACCCCAGGCAGTATCGAGGCCCTGCATGTGCTGGCCGAACCCGTCGAAGTGCCCGCAGCTGCCCGTCAGGCAGCGCCGGAGTTTGCCCAGCGGCTGATGGAGCTGATGGGCAAGGACCAGAAGGACAAGAAGTGATGACCGGCGTGCTGCGCATGATGTTGACCCTGGCGCTGCTGCTGGCCGCGCCATTGGCCCTGGCCGCCGACCCGCTGTCGATCCCGGCCATTACCCTGTCCAATGGGGCAGACGGGCAGCAGGAGTATTCGGTCAGCCTGCAGATCCTGCTGATCATGACGGCGCTGAGCTTTATCCCGGCGTTCGTCATCCTGATGACCAGCTTCACCCGCATCATCATTGTCTTCTCGATTTTGCGTCAGGCCCTGGGCCTGCAGCAGACGCCTTCGAACCAGATTCTGACCGGCATGGCGCTGTTTTTGACCATGTTCATCATGGCGCCGGTGTTCGACCGGGTGAACCAGGATGCGCTGCAGCCCTACCTGAAAGAGCAGATGACTGCCCAACAGGCCATCGACAAGGCCCAGGGGCCGCTCAAGGACTTCATGCTGGCGCAGACCCGGCAGAGCGACCTGGACTTGTTCATGCGCCTGTCAAAGCGCACCGACATCGAAGGCCCTGACCAGGTGCCACTGACCATCCTGGTGCCGGCCTTCGTCACGTCCGAGCTGAAGACCGCGTTCCAGATCGGCTTCATGATCTTCATCCCGTTCCTGATCATCGACATGGTGGTCGCCAGCGTGCTGATGGCCATGGGTATGATGATGCTGTCGCCGCTGATCATTTCGCTGCCGTTCAAGATCATGCTGTTCGTCCTGGTCGATGGCTGGGCGCTGATCATGGGCACACTGGCCAGTAGTTTCGGCGGCGTTTGACGCCGTCAAGGAGAGCCACGCATGACCCCTGAAGTTGCTGTCGACCTGTTCCGTGACGCGCTTTGGCTGACCACGCTGATGGTCGGCATCCTGGTGGTGCCGAGCCTGCTGGTGGGCCTGATGGTGGCGATGTTCCAGGCCGCCACGCAGATCAACGAACAGACCCTGAGCTTCTTGCCGCGTCTGCTGGTGATGCTGGTCACGCTGATCGTCGCGGGGCCTTGGCTGGTGCAGAAGTTCATGGAATACATCACCACGCTCTACACCAGCATCCCGCAGCTGATCGGTTGACACGGCCATGCTGGAGCTGACCAACGCACAGATCGGCACCTGGGTCGCCACCTTCATCCTGCCGTTGTTCCGGGTGACGGCAGTGCTGATGACCATGCCGATCTTCGGTACGCGCATGCTGCCGGCGCGGGTGCGCCTGTACGTGGCGGTGGCCATCACCGTGGTGATCGTCCCGGCGCTGCCGCCGTTGCCCGAGTTCGAGCCGTTGAGCCTGCAGGGCCTGCTGCTGTGTGGCGAGCAGATCATCGTTGGGGCGTTGTTCGGGTTCTCGTTGCAGCTGCTGTTCCAGGCCTTCGTCATCGCTGGCCAGATCGTCGCGGTGCAGATGGGCATGGCCTTCGCCTCGATGGTCGACCCGGCCAACGGCGTCAACGTCACGGTGATCAGCCAGTTCATGACCATGCTGGTCAGTGTGCTGTTCCTGCTGATGAACGGGCACCTGGTGGTCTTCGAAGTGCTGACCGAAAGCTTCACCACCTTGCCGGTGGGCAATGCGCTGATGGTCAGCCAGTTCTGGGAAATGGCCGGGCGCCTGGGTTGGGTGTTCGGTGCCGGGCTGTTGCTGATCTTGCCGGTGATTGCCGCGTTGCTGGTGGTGAACATCGCCTTTGGCGTGATGACGCGGGCGGCGCCACAGCTGAACATCTTCTCCATTGGCTTCCCGCTGACGCTGGTCATGGGCATGGGGATTTTCTGGGTCGGCCTGGCCGATATGCTTTCCCACTACCAGGCATTGGCCAGCGACGCGCTGCAATGGCTGCGTGATCTGGCAAGGGCGCGCTGAGCATGGCTGAAAGCGAGAGTGGTCAGGACAAGACAGAAGACCCCACCGACAAGCGCAAGCGCGATTCGCGCGAAAAAGGTGAGATCGCCCGCTCCAAGGAGCTGAACACGGTGGCGGTGACCCTGGCAGGCGCCGGCGGCCTGCTGATGTTCGGCGGCCACTTGGCCGAGACGCTGCTGAGCGTGATGCGCATGAACTTCAGCCTGACCCGGGACATGATCGTCGATGAACGCGCCATGGGCGCGTTTTTGCTGGCCTCGGGCAAGATGGCGATCTGGGCGGTGCAGCCCGTACTGATTCTGCTGTTCGTGATCTCGTTCGTTGCTCCGATCGCGTTGGGCGGTTTCCTGTTTTCCGGCAGCCTGCTGCAGCCCAAATTCAGCCGCATGAACCCGCTGTCGGGGATCAAGCGCATGTTCTCGATGCATGCCCTGACCGAGTTGCTGAAGGCCCTGGCCAAGTTTTTCGCGATCCTGATCGTGGCGGTGGTGGTGCTGGTCAGCGACCGCCAGGCGTTGCTGTCGATTGCCAATGAGCCGTTGGAGCAGGCGATCATTCACAGTGTCCAGGTGGTGGGGTGGAGTGCGCTGTGGATGTCGGCGGGGCTGCTGCTGATCGCGGCGGCGGACGTGCCGTTCCAGCTGTGGCAGACGCACAAGAAAATGAAGATGACCAAGCAGGAAGTGCGTGACGAGTACAAAGACTCGGAGGGCAAGCCTGAGGTCAAGCAGCGTATTCGCCAGCTGCAGCGCGAAGTGTCGCAGCGGCGCATGATGGCGGCGGTGCCGCAGGCGGACGTGATCATCACCAACCCCACGCACTATGCCGTGGCCCTGCAGTACGACCCGGAGAAGGGCGGGGCAGCGCCCTTGCTGCTGGCCAAGGGTACCGATTTCATGGCGTTGAAGATTCGCGAGATTGGTGTCGAGCACAAGATCCAGATCCTTGAATCGCCGGCCCTGGCGCGGGCGATCTATTACTCCACTGAGCTTGAACACGAGATCCCGGCGGGGTTGTACCTGGCGGTGGCGCAGGTGTTGGCGTATGTGTTCCAGATTCGTCAGTACCGGTCGGGCAAAGGCAAGCGGCCGGAGCCGTTGAAGGATGACCTGCCGATTCCGCCGGATTTGCGGCGTGATAGCTGATAGGTGCATGGCGATGGTCGTTCAGCGCCTGTGAGATCGAGCGCCGCCCGCGCGGCGCTTCGCAGCACAAGGCTGCTCCATCTGTTTCGGGCCAGTGAGGCCTGTGATATTTGCGCGCGATCGCCTCAGGAATAATTGGCCCGGGAAAAATGTAGGAGCAGCCTTGTGCTGCGAAGCGCCGCGCGGGCGGCGCTCGATCTCAAACCCACCCAAAAACCCCAAGGCGAACACCCAAACAGCAAAGTTGGAAGGCTTCTTGCAGAGCCACGCCCAGGCGCCCCCTGGGCGTCAAAGTTTTGCATCAAGAGGACTCGCGGTGGATCGCACTCAGTTAATCAACAACGCACGCCACAACCTGGCCGGTCTCGGCCGGGGCAACCTGGGTGTGCCGCTGTTGCTGCTGGTGATGTTGGCAATGATGATGTTGCCGATACCGCCGTTCCTGCTCGACGTGTTCTTCACCTTCAACATCGCCCTGTCGATCGTGGTGCTGCTGGTCTGCGTCTACGCCCTGCGCCCACTCGACTTCGCCGCATTCCCCACCATCCTGCTGGTGGCGACGCTGCTGCGCCTGGCCCTGAACGTCGCCTCCACCCGCGTGGTCATGCTCCACGGCCAGGAGGGCCATGGCGCTGCGGGCAAGGTGATCCAGGCCTTCGGTGAAGTGGTCATCGGCGGCAACTACGTGGTCGGTGCGGTGGTGTTCGCCATCCTCATGATCATCAACTTCGTCGTGGTGACCAAGGGTGCCGGGCGTATTTCCGAGGTAAGCGCGCGCTTCACCCTCGATGCCATGCCCGGCAAACAGATGGCCATCGACGCCGACCTCAACGCCGGCTTGATCGACCAGGCCCAGGCCAAGGCCCGCCGCTCCGAGGTCGCGCAGGAGGCCGAGTTCTATGGCTCGATGGACGGTGCCAGCAAATTCGTGCGCGGCGACGCCATCGCCGGCCTGTTGATCCTGTTCATCAACCTCATCGGCGGCATGCTCATCGGCATGCTCCAGCACGGCATGCCGTTCAGCGAAGCCGGCAAGGTGTACGCCTTGTTGACCATCGGTGACGGTTTGGTGGCGCAATTGCCATCACTGCTGCTGTCCACCGCTGCGGCCATCATGGTCACCCGGGCTTCGGGCTCGGAAGACATGGGCAAGCTGATCAACCGGCAGATGTTCGACTCACCCAAGGCCCTGGCGGTCTCCGGTGCGCTGATGATCATCATGGGCCTGGTGCCGGGCATGCCGCATGTGGCCTTCCTCAGCCTGGGCCTGATGGCCGGTGGCGGTGCCTACCTGGTGTGGAAGAAACAGCAGCAGGTGAAGGTCAAGGCCCAGGAAGAGGCGCAGCGCCAGCAGGACCTGCTGCCCTCGCCACAGCGTGCGCTGGAAACCAAGGAGCTGGGCTGGGACGACGTCACCCCGATCGACATGATCGGCCTCGAGGTCGGCTACCGCTTGATCCCGCTGGTCGACCGCAACCAGGGCGGCCAGTTGCTGGCGCGGATCAAGGGCGTGCGCAAGAAGCTGTCCCAAGACCTGGGTTTCCTCATGCCCACCGTGCACATTCGCGACAACCTCGACCTGCAGCCCAGCGCCTACCGCCTCACGTTGATGGGGGTGATCCTGGCTGAGGCGGAGATTTACCCGGACCGCGAACTGGCGATCAACCCGGGCCAGGTATTTGGCACCCTCAACGGCATTGCCGCACGCGACCCGGCCTTTGGCCTGGAAGCGGTGTGGATCGACGTCGGCCAGCGCTCCCAGGCGCAGTCGCTGGGCTATACCGTGGTCGATGCCAGTACGGTGGTGGCCACGCACCTCAACCAGATCCTGCAAAAGCACTGTCACGAGCTGATCGGCCATGAGGAAGTGCAGCAATTGCTGCAAGTGTTGTCCAAGGCTTCGCCTAAACTGGCAGAAGAATTGGTGCCGGGTGTCATTTCCTTGTCGGGGCTGCTGAAGGTCCTGCAGGCATTGCTGTCCGAGCAAGTGCCGGTGCGCGATATCCGCAGCATCGCCGAGGCGATCGCCAACAACGCAGGCAAGAGTCAAGATACCGCCGCGCTGGTGGCCGTGGTGCGCGTCGGATTGTGTCGCGCCATCGTGCAAAGCATTGTCGGCGTTGAGTCTGAGCTGCCGGTGATCACCCTTGAACCGAGGTTGGAACAGATTTTGCTCAATAGTCTGCAAAGGGCCGGGCAGGGTCAGGAAGACGGTGTTCTTCTGGAGCCGAGCATGGCCGAAAAGCTGCAGCGTTCGCTGATTGACGCGGCCCAGCGCCAAGAGATGCAAGGCCAGCCGGCCATTCTCCTGGTCGCCGGCCCGATCCGCGCCATGCTGTCGCGCTTCGGTCGCCTGGCTGTACCGAATTTGCATGTTCTGGCGTATCAGGAAATACCTGACAACAAGCAAGTCACCATCGTTGCCACCGTGGGCCCTAACGGCTGAGGTAGTGGATAATGCAAGTTAAGCGATTTTTCGCCGCCGATATGCGTCAGGCCATGAAGCTGGTCCGGGATGAGCTTGGCTCCGATGCCGCCATCATCGGTAACCGCCGCATCGCCGGTGGTGTCGAATTGACGGCCGCGCTGGACTACAAATTGTCCGCCCTGGCCCCGCGCGTACCCAACGCCGAGCTTGAAGAAGAGCTGCGCAAGACCCACACGCGCATTGCCACGGCCCAGGCCGAACTGGACCAGCGCAGCGACACCAGCGACAACAACCGCCAATTGTTCGCCGGCCAGTCGCTGACGGCCTCCGAGCCGCTGGTCGAGCCGCACGTGGACGCCCCGGCACCTGCCGCTGCGCCAGCCCCGGCGCCGGTCGACCCGCGCCTGTTCGATGCCATGCGCTCGGAGCTGTCGGGCCTGCGCGAGCTGCTGGAAGTGCAGCTCGGCTCGCTGGCCTGGAGCCAGCTGCAAGGCAGCAAGCCGCAGCAGGCCAACCTCTGGCGCCGCCTGCAACGCATCGGCCTGTCCGGCCCGATTGCCCGTGAACTGCTCGACCTCACGACTGAGATCGAAGAGCCACGCCAGGCCTGGCGCATGCTGCTGGCGCACCTGGCGCGGATGATCGAAATCCCCGAGGTGGAGCCGATTGAAGAGGGCGGTGTGATCGCCATGGTCGGCCCGGCTGGCATGGGCAAGACCACCACCCTGGCCAAGCTGGCTGCGCGCTACGTGCTCAAGTACGGCGCCCCGCAGTTGGCGCTGGTGAGCATGGACAGCTTCCGCATCGGTGCCCAGGAGCAGCTCAAGACCCTGGGGCGCATCCTCAATGTGCCGGTGACCTACGTCGACCCGGGCCAGTCCCTGGCCCAGGCGCTGGAACCGCTGCTGCGTAAACGCGTGGTGCTGATCGATACCGCTGGCCTGCAGGCCAGCGACCCGGCCCTGCGCATGCAGCTGGAAACCCTGGCCAGCCGTGGCATCGCCGCGAAGAATTATCTGGTGCTGGCAACCACCAGCCAGAAGCAGGTGCTGACCGCCGCCTACCACAGCTACAAGCGCTGTGGCCTGGCCGGCTGTATCCTGACCAAACTCGACGAAACGGCAAGCCTCGGCGACGTGCTGAGCCTTGCCATCAGTCATGAATTGCCGGTGGCCTACCTGACCGATGGGCCGCGCATTCCCGATGATTTGCACTTGCCCCGGGCGCACCAGCTGGTCACCCGTGCGGTCAATGTGCAGCAGCAGGACGAGCCCAGCGAAGAGGCCATGGCCGATATGTTCGCTGATCTCTATCACAACCCACGGCGAGCGGGTTGATGATGAAGTGTGTGCAACGTAGCTATGCCAAGGGGCACGCAGAATTGCCTCACGTGTGGCCTGAGTCCCAGCGAGACAAGGTAAAAAACAGACATGGGTAGCATGCATCCCGTACAGGTGATCGCCGTGACCGGTGGCAAAGGTGGCGTCGGCAAGACTAACGTTTCAGTGAACCTGTCTCTGGCGCTGGCCGAGCTTGGCCGCAGGGTCATGTTGCTGGACGCCGACCTGGGCCTGGCCAATGTCGACGTATTGCTTGGCCTGACCCCCAAACGCACCCTGGCCGACGTTATTGAAGGGCGCTGTGAGCTGCGCGATGTGATGCTGCAAGGCCCCGGCGGTGTGCGCATCGTACCGGCGGCCTCCGGCACCCAGAGCATGGTGCACCTGGCGCCGGCCCAGCACGCTGGCCTGATCCAGGCGTTCAGCGACGTCGGCGACAACCTCGACGTGCTGGTGATCGACACCGCTGCGGGTATCGGTGACTCGGTGGTCAGCTTCGTTCGCGCGGCCCAGGAAGTGCTGCTGGTTGTGTGCGACGAACCCACCTCGATCACCGACGCCTACGCACTGATCAAACTGCTCAACCGTGACTACGGCATGAACCGCTTCCGGGTGCTGGCCAACATGGCGCAGAGCCCGCAAGAAGGGCGCAACCTGTTCGCCAAGTTGACCAAGGTCACCGATCGCTTCCTTGACGTTGCCCTGCAGTACGTGGGCGCCGTGCCGTACGACGAGTGCGTGCGCAAGGCAGTGCAGAAGCAGCGCGCGGTGTACGAGGCGTTCCCGCGTTCCAAGTGTGCGTTGGCCTTCAAGGCCATTGCGCAGAAGGTCGACAGCTGGCCGTTGCCGGCCAACCCGCGCGGGCATCTGGAATTCTTCGTCGAGCGTCTGGTGCAGCCCACCAGCGCAGGACCGGTACTATGAATGCGAGCGGCTTCAAGATGTACAGCAGGGCGTCGAAAGACGCCCAGTATGAGCTGATCGAACGCTACGCCCCGCTGGTCAAGCGCATCGCCTATCACCTGTTGGCGCGGCTGCCCGCCAACGTCCAGGTCGAAGACCTGATCCAGGCCGGCATGATCGGCCTGCTGGAAGTGGCCAACAAGTATGACGCCAGCAAGGGCGCCAGCTTCGAGACCTACGCCGGCATCCGCATCCGCGGCGCCATGCTCGACGAGGTGCGCAAGGGTGATTGGGCACCGCGGTCGGTGCACCGCAATACCCGCATGGTCAGTGATGCAATGCGCGCGGTTGAAGCAAGAACCGGTCGCGACGCTAAAGATCACGAGGTTGCTGCCGAACTCCAATTGAGTCTCGATGATTACTACGGGATTTTGAACGATACCCTGGGCAGCCGGCTGTTCAGCTTCGACGACCTGTTGCAGGATGGCGAGCACGAAGGCCTGCACGAAGACGGCGCCAGTGGCCAGGTGGAACCGGCGCGGGGCCTTGAAGACGAGCGCTTCCAGGCTGCCCTGACCGATGCGATCGCCAACCTGCCAGAGCGCGAGCGGCTGGTGCTGGCGCTGTACTACGACGAAGAGCTGAACCTCAAGGAAATCGGTGAAGTGCTGGGCGTCAGCGAGTCGCGGGTAAGCCAGTTGCACAGCCAGTGCGCCGCACGTTTGCGCAGCCGTCTGGGTGAGTGGCGGGCGCGCTGAACGCCAGCCGTTGCACTGAAGACGCTGCAGCCGTTTCACGTTGTGCCGAATTGAATGAATGCGTGCTCGGGGGCCGAGCGCGTTTGAGACTGCTTGGAGGTCTAATTGGACAAGAACATGAAAATCCTCATCGTTGACGACTTTTCGACGATGCGGCGGATCATCAAGAACCTGCTGCGTGATCTGGGCTTCACCAACACCGACGAAGCTGACGACGGCACCACTGCGTTGCCGATGCTGGAAAACGGCCACTACGACTTCCTGGTGACCGACTGGAACATGCCGGGCATGTCCGGTATCGACCTGCTGCGCAAAGTCCGCGCCAGCGAAAAGCTTAAAACCATGCCGGTACTGATGGTGACGGCCGAAGCCAAGCGCGACCAGATCATCGAAGCGGCCCAGGCCGGCGTCAATGGTTACGTGGTCAAGCCGTTCACCGCTCAGGTGCTCAAAGAAAAGATCGAGAAGATCTTCGAACGCGTCAACGGCTGAGTCACGTCAGGGGGCGCGCCATGGATTCATCACAAACGTCTTTGGGGGAGTTCGAATCGACCCTGAAGAAGCATGCCCAGGAGCTGGTAGAGAGCCTGGAGCGCGGGCGCTTCGGCGAGGCGGTGCAGCTGATTCATCAGCTGAACCAGACCCGCGATCGCGGCCTGTATCAGGAAGTCGGCAAGCTGACCCGTGAGCTGCACAGTGCGATCGTCAGTTTCCAGATCGACCCGCACATGCCGCAGGCCGAGGAGGTCTCGCAGATCACCGACGCCACCGAGCGCCTGTCCTATGTGGTCAAGCTGACCGAGGGTGCCGCTAACCGCACCATGGACCTGGTCGAGGAAAGCACGCCGGTGCTCAACGACCTGGCGGGTGAGGCCAAGGCCCTGAGCGTGGACTGGCAGCGCTTCATGCGCCGCGAAGTGGCCGCGCCGGAATTCCGTGACCTGGTCAAACGCGTCGACAGTTTCCTGACGCACAGCGCTGAAGGTAACCGCAAGGTCTCAGGCCACCTCAACGACATTCTGCTGGCTCAGGACTATCAAGACCTGACCGGGCAGGTGATCAAGCGGGTCACCGCGCTGGTCACCGAGGTGGAAAGCAACCTGCTCAAGCTCGTGCTGATGGCCAGTCAAGTCGACCGGTTTGCCGGTATCGAACATGACCACCAGCAGCTGCGTGCTGAAAAAGATCAAGAAAAACATCCGACTCGGGGTGAAGGTCCGCAGATTCATGCCGATAAGCGTGAAGACGTCGTGTCCGGTCAGGACGATGTCGATGATCTGCTGTCCAGTCTGGGTTTTTAAGGAGCACGTTTAATGAGCTTCGGCGCCGATGAAGAAATCCTTCAGGATTTCCTGGTAGAAGCCGGCGAAATTCTTGAGCAACTGTCCGAGCAACTGGTCGAGCTGGAAAGCCGACCGGATGATGCCGACCTGCTCAATGCCATTTTTCGCGGTTTCCACACTGTAAAAGGGGGCGCCGGCTTCCTCCAGCTCAACGAGCTGGTGGAGTGCTGCCATATCGCCGAGAACGTGTTCGACATCCTGCGCAAAGGTGAGCGCCGGGTCGACGCCGAATTGATGGACGTGGTGCTGGAGGCGCTGGACACGGTCAACAGCATGTTTGGCCAGGTCCGCGAGCGCAGCGAGGTCATCCCCGCTACCCCAGAACTGCTGGCGGCGTTGTCGCGCCTGGCCGAGCCTGCTGCTGCCGACGCGGTCGCAGCGCCTGCGGCTGCAGCCGAGCCGGTCGCCGCGGCGCCTGCCGAAGAGCCAGACATCACCGACAGCGAATTCGAGCAGCTGCTCGACTCGCTCGACGCGGTCAAGGCCCAGGCCGCTGCCGATGAGCAGATGCAAGGCGAAACCGTCAGCAGCGCCGGTGACGAAATCACCGACGCCGAATTCGAATCGTTGCTCGACCAGTTGCATGGTAAAGGCCAGTTCAGCGCCGAAGTCGCCGCTGAGCCTGTGGCCAGCGCTGCGGCCCCGGTCAGCGATGAAATCACCGATGAAGAGTTCGAGTCGCTGCTCGACCAGTTGCACGGCAAGGGCACCTTCCAGGCCGATGCCTTGCCGGCCGCCAATGCGCCAGCAGCGGCAGCGCCGCAAAGCGTTGCAGCGGCCAGCGCAACGAGTGACGAGATCAGCGAGCACGAGTTCGAAGCCTTGCTCGATGAGTTGCACGGCAAGGGCAAGTTCTCGGGTGACGCGGTCGCGGTCGAAGCGCCTGTCGCCGCCAAGGTCGAGAGCAAGCCGGTGGCCAAACCGGCACCTGCTCCAGCCGCCGCCCCAGCAGCTGCCAGCAAGCCCGCACCTGCGCCTCGCGCGCCGGCCCCAGCGGCAGAAAAACATGCGGTCAGCGAGGCGGAAACCACCGTGCGCGTCGACACTGCGCGCCTGGACGAGATCATGAACATGGTCGGCGAACTGGTGCTGGTGCGTAACCGCCTGGTGCGCCTGGGCTTGAACAGCGGTGACGAGGCCATGTCCAAGGCCGTGTCGAACCTCGACGTTGTCACCGCCGACCTGCAGACCGCGGTCATGAAGACCCGCATGCAGCCGATCAAGAAAGTCTTCGGCCGCTTCCCGCGCCTGGTTCGCGACCTGGCCCGCCAGCTCAAGAAAGAGATCAACCTGGAGCTGGTCGGTGAAGAAACCGACCTCGACAAGAACTTGGTCGAGGCCCTGGCCGACCCGTTGGTGCACTTGGTGCGCAACGCCGTCGACCATGGCGTCGAGATGCCCGACGAGCGTGAAGCCACCGGCAAGGCGCGTACGGGGCGGGTGGTGCTGTCGGCTGAACAGGAAGGCGACCATATCCTGTTGTCGATCTCTGATGACGGCAAGGGCATGGACCCCAACATCCTGCGCGCCAAGGCCGTGGAGAAGGGCCTGATGGACAAGGACGCCGCCGAGCGTCTGAGCGAGTCGGACTGCTACAACCTGATCTTCGCCCCGGGCTTCTCGACCAAGACCGAGATCTCTGACGTGTCTGGCCGTGGTGTCGGCATGGACGTGGTGAAGACCAAGATTTCCCAGCTCAATGGCTCGATCAACATCTACTCGGCCAAGGGCCAGGGTTCGAAGATCGTCATCAAGGTGCCGCTGACCCTGGCGATCATGCCGACCTTGATGGTGATGCTGGGCAACCAGGCCTTCGCCTTCCCGCTGGTGAACGTCAACGAGATCTTCCACCTCGACCTCTCGCGTACCAACGTGGTCGATGGCCAGGAAGTGGTGATCGTGCGCGACAAGGCATTGCCGCTGTTCTACCTCAAGCGCTGGCTGGTCCAGGGCCAGGTGCACGAAGAGCAGCACGAGGGCCATGTGGTGATCCTGTCGGTCGGCACCCAACGCATCGGCTTTGTCGTCGATCAACTGGTGGGCCAGGAAGAAGTGGTAATCAAGCCGCTGGGCAAGATGCTGCAGGGCACGCCGGGCATGTCCGGGGCCACGATCACCGGCGACGGTCGCATCGCGTTGATCCTCGACGTTCCGAGCATGCTCAAGCGTTACGCCGCGCGGCGTATTTGATTTCGGTGGCGCGCCCTGGCGGGTTGCGCCGCCTAATGGAGTGTTTATGGCAGTCAAGGTCCTGGTGGTGGATGATTCCGGTTTCTTCCGCCGCCGTGTCTCGGAAATCCTCTCGGCGGACCCGACGATCCAGGTAGTGGGTACCGCGACCAATGGCAAGGAAGCAATCGACCAGGCGCTGGCGCTCAAGCCCGATGTCATCACCATGGACTACGAAATGCCCATGATGGACGGCATCACCGCAGTGCGGCACATCATGCAGCGCTGCCCGACGCCGGTGTTGATGTTCTCTTCGCTGACCCATGAAGGCGCCCGGGTGACCCTCGACGCGCTGGATGCCGGTGCGGTGGATTACCTGCCGAAAAACTTCGAAGACATCTCGCGCAACCCCGAGAAGGTCAAGCAGATGCTGTGCGAAAAGGTGCATACCCTGTCGCGCAGCAACCGTCGTTTCGGCAGTTACAACCCAGCACCTGCTGCTGCGCCGGTCACTACCAGCAGCAGCCATGCGCCGACCAGCAGCTTCGCAAGCCCGGCCACGGCCCCGGCGCGCACGGCACCGCCGGTACGCACCCCGGCCGCAGCGCCCGCGGCACATGCCCCGGCACCCAAGCGCAAACCTTACAAGCTGGTGGCCATTGGTACGTCCACGGGCGGCCCGGTGGCGCTGCAGCGGGTGCTGACGCAACTGCCCGCCAACTTCCCGGCGCCGATCGTGCTGATCCAGCACATGCCGGCGGCTTTCACCAAGGCGTTTGCCGAACGCCTGGACAAGCTGTGCAAGATCAGCGTGAAGGAAGCCGAGGACGGTGACCTGTTGCGCCCAGGCCTGGCGCTGCTGGCCCCGGGTGGCAAGCAGATGATGATCGACGGCCGTGGCACGGTGAAGATCCTGCCGGGTGACGAGCGCCTGAACTACAAGCCGTGCGTGGACATCACCTTCGGCTCGGCGGCCAAGTCTTACGGCGACAAGGTGCTGTCGGTGGTGCTCACCGGCATGGGCGCCGACGGCCGTGAAGGCGCGCGCCTGCTCAAGCAGGGCGGCAGTACCGTGTGGGCCCAGGATGAAGCCAGCTGCGTGATCTATGGCATGCCCATGGCCATCGTCAAGGCCAACCTGGCCGACGCGGTGTACAGCCTGGACGAGATCGGCAAGCACCTGGTCGAGGCCTGCGTCTGATGGACGTGCTAAGCCTGATCGGCCTGATCCTGGCGTTTGTCGCGATTGTCGGCGGCAACTTCCTCGAAGGCGGGCACGTGGGTGCGCTGATCAATGGCCCGGCGGGCTTGATCGTGCTGGGCGGCACCTTGGCGGCGGCGCTGTTGCAGTCGCCGCTGTCGGCCTTCAAGCGTGCCTTGCAGATTTTGCGCTGGATCCTGTTCCCGCCCCGGGTCGACCTGGCAGGCGGTATCGACCGGGTGGTGAACTGGAGCCTGACGGCGCGCAAAGAGGGCCTGCTGGGCCTGGAAGGGGTGGCTGATGCCGAGCCCGACCCCTATGCGCGCAAGGGCCTGCAGTTGCTGGTCGACGGTGCCGAGCCTGAAGCCATCCGCAGCATTCTTGAAGTCGACTTCCTGACCCAGGAGGGCCGTGACATCCAGGCCGCCAAGGTGTTCGAGAGCATGGGCGGCTACGCCCCGACCATCGGCATCATCGGCGCGGTCATGGGCCTGATCCATGTGATGGGCAACCTGGCCGACCCGTCGCAGCTGGGTAACGGCATCGCCGTGGCGTTCGTCGCCACCATCTACGGCGTGGCCAGCGCCAACCTGATCCTGTTGCCGATCGCCAACAAGCTCAAGGCTATCGTCATGCGCCAGTCGCGTTACCGCGAGATGCTGCTTGAGGGCCTGCTGTCGATTGCCGAGGGTGAAAACCCGCGCTCGATTGAGCTGAAGCTGCAAGGCTTCATGGAGTAACCATGCGCCGCCGTCGTCATACCGAGGAACACGAGAATCACGAGCGCTGGCTGGTGTCGTACGCCGACTTCATCACCTTGCTGTTCGCGTTTTTCGTGGTCATGTACTCGATTTCCTCGATCAACGAGGGCAAGTACAAGGTCATTTCGCAGGCCTTGCTCGGGGTGTTCAACGACCCCGAGCGGAGCATGAAGCCGATCCCCATCGGTGATGAGCAGCCGCTGAGCGTGCGCCCGGCCGAGCCTTTGGTCAGGGACAGCGAGCAGACCGAAGCGGGCCTGGCGCAGACCAACGTCGACCCGCTGAAGACCATCAGCGATGACGTGCGCGACGCCTTTGGCGACCTGATCAAGACCGACCAGATGACCGTGCGCGGCAATGAGCTGTGGATTGAAATCGAGCTCAGTTCCTCGCTGTTGTTCGGCAGCGGTGATGCCATGCCCAGCGACAAGGCCTTCGACATCATCGAAAAGGTGGCGAACATCCTCAAACCGTTCGCCAACCCGGTGCATGTCGAAGGCTTTACCGACAACCTGCCGATTCGCACCGCGCAGTACCCGACCAACTGGGAGCTGTCGTCGGCGCGGGCGGCCAGCATCGTCCGCCTGCTGGCCATGGAAGGGGTCAACCCGGCGCGCATGGCCTCGGTGGGCTATGGCGAGTATCAGCCGGTCGCCAGCAACGACAGTGCCGAAGGCCGTGCGCGCAACCGCCGCGTGGTGCTGGTGATTTCGCGCAACCTCGAAGTGCGCCGCAGCCTGACTGGCACAGGTAGCGCCAATGCCACGCCGGATGCGGCGTTGCGCCGTGCTGGCACACAAAGTGCACCGGCAACGCCAGCAATGGGGACGGGGCAATAACTCGTCAATTCTCTGTCACCGCGTACCCTGTGGGAGCCGGCTTGCCGGCGATGCAGGCAACGCGGTGTGTGGCACCGGCTTTGCCGGTGATCGCCGGCAAGCCGGCTCCCACAGGGTATCAGCGTCATCATGAGTCAAGAGTTGTCCTATGAGAGTCTGGGCAGTAGCCAATCAAAAAGGTGGCGTCGGCAAGACCACCACGACCATCGCCCTGGCTGGCCTGCTGGCTGAGGCGGGCAAGCGCGTGGTCGTCGTCGACCTCGACCCGCATGGGTCGATGACCAGTTATTTCGGGCACAACCCCGATGCGCTGGAACACAGCTGCTATGACCTGTTCCTGCACCAGGGCAGCGTGCCCGAGGGCTTGCCGGGGCAATTGCTGCTGCCGACGAGCGACGAGCGTATTTCGCTGTTGCCATCGAGCACTGCGCTGGCGGTGCTGGAGCGCCAGTCGCCGGGCAAGAACGGCCTGGGGCTGGTGATCGCCAAGAGTCTGGCGCAGCTGTGGCAAGACTTCGACTTTGCCTTGATCGACAGCCCGCCCTTGCTCGGCGTGCTGATGGTCAACGCCCTGGCCGCGAGCCAGCAACTGGTGATCCCGGTGCAGACCGAATTCCTCGCGGTCAAGGGCCTGGAGCGCATGGTTGGGACCCTGGCCATGGTCAACCGTTCGCGTAAACAGGCCTTGCCTTACCAGATCGTGCCGACCCTGTTCGACCGCCGTACCCAGGCCTCCCTGGGCACGCTCAAACTGCTGCGCGACACCTATGGGCAGCATGTCTGGCAGGGTTACATCCCGGTCGACACGCGCTTGCGCGATGCCAGCCGCAAGGGCGTGACGCCTTCGCAGTTCGATGGCAAGAGCCGTGGGCTGATTGCCTACCGGGCGCTGCTCAAGCATTTACTGACCTACAAAACCGCAGTGCAGGTGGCCTGATGACGCAGACACGGCAAACCAGCACGCGGCCGCAGATGGCCCTGCAATCCTACCTCGATGGCTTGTTGCAAGAGGCCACCGAGGCCGACGACCTGCTCGAGCTGCCGACAGCACCGGAGGACTTCGCCGACGCGGCGCGCGAGGAGCAGGCGCGTGATGCACGCCAGCCTGCCCAGGCCACCCTCGCGGCGCCCCGGCCCTTTGCCGAGCCGCGGTTACAAGTACTGCCCAGCGTGCTGCCGGTGGAAGAACCGGTGGTGGCGGTGGTCGAGCAGCAGGTAGTGGCCGAGGCCAGCATCCCGGTGCTGATCGAAGCGCCCGCGGTAGAACCGGCGGTGCCGGTGGTGGATGTGCACCTGCCTGCGCCGAACCTGCCGGTGCCGCCAGCAAGCATCGATGGCCGCCCGGCCTGGGCAGCGGAGCCGTTCGAGTGCCTGCTGTTCGACGTCGCCGGGCTGACCCTGGCGGTGCCCTTGGTGTGCCTGGGCTCGATCTACAACCTGGCCGGCCAGGAGCTGACGCCGCTGTTCGGCCAACCGGACTGGTTTCTTGGCATCCTGACCTGCCAGGCCGGCAACCTGAAGGTCCTCGACACCGCGCGTTGGGTAATGCCCGACCGCTACCGCGACGATTTTCGCCAGGGCCTGCAGTATGTGATTTCGGTCCAGGGCTATGAATGGGGGCTGGCCGTGCACCAGGTCAGCCGTTCCCTGCGCCTGGACCCGTCCGAGATCAAGTGGCGCAGCCAGCGTGGCCAGCGCCCCTGGTTGGCCGGCACGGTGATCGAACACATGTGTGCCTTGCTTGACCTCGCCGAACTGGCCGAGCTGATCGCCAGCGGCGCAGTCAAGCAGATGCACGCCAAACACAAATGACACCGAACACACCGCCTAGCGCGGATTTTGAGGGGTAGGGGAATGAAAAAGTCGTCCGCACAAGGTTCCGAAGATCCGATCCTGCAATGGGTAACCTTCCGTCTGGACAACGAGTCCTACGGGATCAATGTCATGCAGGTGCAGGAAGTGTTGCGCTACACCGAGATCGCCCCGGTACCGGGCGCGCCGAGCTACGTGCTGGGCATCATCAACCTGCGTGGCAACGTGGTGACGGTGATCGACACCCGCCAGCGTTTTGGCCTGATGCCGACCGAGGTGACCGACAACACCCGTATCGTCATCATCGAGGCGGACAAGCAAGTGGTCGGCATCCTGGTCGACAGTGTTGCCGAGGTGGTCTACCTGCGTCAGTCCGAGATCGAGACGGCGCCGAATGTGGGTAACGAAGAATCGGCCAAGTTCATCCAGGGCGTGTGCAACAAGAACGGCGAGCTGCTGATCCTGGTGGAACTGGACAAGATGATGACCGAGGAAGAGTGGTCCGAGCTTGAGAACATCTGAGTTGATCCTTGAGGTTGCTGTCATCTTCCTGGCGCTGCTTTGGGCGCTGGGTGTGTGGATGTTCCTCAACCACACCAAGCGCCAGCGCGAGCTGGCGGCGCAACAGGCTGCGGGCGATGCGCTGCGTGATCAGCGTATCAAGGACCTGGCCAAGCGCCTGGACGACTACCAGAACGGTACCGTGCGCATGGGTGAGGCTATCCAAGACGTGCGCGAGACGTTGGCCACCTTGCCGGATCGGCTGGAGCGGCTGGAGCAGCGTGACCCCAGCAGCGTCACCTTCAGCCAGGCGGCCAAGCTGGTCGGCATGGGGGCGAGCGTGTCCGAGCTGACCGAGACCTGCGGCCTGACCCAGGCCGAGGCGGAGTTGATGAGCAAGTTGCACCGTACCGAGTGAGCTGAATCCTTGGGGCCGCTGTGCGGCCCTTCGCAGCACAAGGCTGCTCCTACAGAATGTGCGGTGGTCCTTGGGGCCGCTGTGCGGCCCTTCGCAGCACAAGGCTGCTCCTACAGGTACAGCGCCATTTTGTAGGAGCAGCCTTGTGCTGCGAAGGGCTGCACAGCAGCCCCAATGGCTCACACCTCAGGTGGTAGACCAGGAATGCATGCCACCCACCTTGGCCAGGCGATTGAGCGGCAAGCGGTCACGCCAGACCAGGCGCAAGGCCTCCAGGTCGACGTACAGGAAGCTGTTGATACGCGGCATCGTGTACAGGTTGTACAGCTGACGAATCAGGTACAGGTCGGGCAGCAAGCGGTCGGTCACGGCGCTGAGCATCGCCGGGCCGGTGATGTGGCTGAGGCGTTTGGCGTACGCATAGAACCCTCGCGGGTCGCTGGCCAAGGTCGGCCGCGCCCGGTAGAAGTCCGGGTCGGCAAGAAAACGCGCCTGCATCTCTTCCGATATCGCCAGCAAGGTCGGGTTGCCGGCATGGCTGCCGATCATGCTGTTGTTGTACAGGGTGTTCATGCCCAGTTTCTGGTTGGACATGGGCGGATGCAGGAGCAACCCGTCATCCGTGGTTGCCAGCACCACATCATCGATCGCCGCGTGTGCGCCTTGGCCCAGTAGTTCGTCATCGACGTCCATGTACAGCCCACCTTCGGCGTGCAGCATCGGGTAGCGCAATACGTCCGAGGCGGAGGCGAAGTTGCTTGCCACGCCATCATTGCCCTCGATGGCCGCTTGGTAATGACCGAAGTACTGGCTCTGCTCGAAGGCTTTGAAAAAGGCCTGGTCCTCCAATGGCAGTACTTGCAGCCCCGGCACGTTCCTGGCCAGTTCATCGACGTTGTGCGCATAGGCCTGCGGGTTTGCCTTGGAGAGGTACAGCCGGTACTGGTACGGGCCTTCCTCCAGGCGCCGGGCATTGCCAGCCAACGTCTCAAGCAGCTCGGGGCCAAGTGTCTTGTCGCCTACCCACAGCGATGTAATCCGTTGCGGGATGGGGCGAGCGCCGGCGGGAAATGGGCTGGGTAGCTGCACAGGCAGTTGCAGGTCGATACCCAGGCCACGCAGTGATGCCATGCGCATCGGGTCGGTGACGGCCCGGCCTTCGGGGTTGGCTAGGCGCATGTTGCCGGTGAGCGGTTCGGCTTCGAAGTAGGTCGGGTCTACCTCATTGGTGCCTTCCTCAGTGATGAACAGGTCGGCCTGCATGTCATAAACCAATTCAAGCTCTTCCGGGTAATCCGGCGTCTCCTCGTAATAGCTGATCATACGATCGGTATCGCCGTTGTACCGCGGGTAGCGCCGTATAGAGTTGGCCACTGCGGCATCGCCGTCCGGCAATGGCGCGATGGGGGCAGGGCGGTGGAAGTAGGGCGCGACATCCACCGGGGGCAAATGCGGTGGGTCGGAAGGGCTCAGCGGGTAACCCCACTGCTCGTTCACCCGGCGCGGGGCGACGAAGCCGTCCTGCTCGAAACGCAGCAGGCCCTTGCCTTTGGCCACCGCTTCCAGTGCCAGCGGCGTTGCATTGAGCAGGCCGTAGGTGATGTTGCCGATGCCGTCGAGCTTGTCGTGCAGGGTCTTGCCATTGATGGCTTGGTCCAGGCCCAGGCCCAGTTGCACGATACCGCCCAGCGCCAGCAAGGGCGCCAGGCCAGGCACCACGAAGGTCAGCGGCGCCAGCAGGTTGAGCGTGCTATTGAGGTGGCTGCGCCATTTGCGTTTGCTGATCTCGCTGTTGCTGGTGATGATGAAATCGGCGTCGTCGTAGCAGCGCTGCCGCTGACGCAGGGCCATGGCCTGGAACAGGTCGCCGGTGATGCGCGGGTTGTACTTGCCGGGGCGGTAGTTGACATAGGTGCGCGGGGGCCAGGTGCCGTCGTCGTTGAAAAAGCCATGTTCCGGTGGCAGGCGATGGCTGCGTGGGTATTCGCCCAAGCCTTCAAGCGCGGTGTCCAGGCCGCTGAAGTCGATACCCTGGGGGCCATCGGCCAAGCGAAAGTGTTGCTTGAGCGCCTGGCGCCGGGTGGCGTCCTTGCACTGTTGGCCGACCCAATCCTTCAACAGAGCTTCGCTGGCGAATTCCAGCAGGGGCGAGCTGTTGCCGGGTACATAGAGCAAAGTCAGGTCGCTGTGGCTGTCGTTGATGTACAGCAGGTCCGTGGATGCGTAGCCGTAAATGCTCAGGGTGCTCAGGCGCAGGCCCTTGCCGCGTGGGATGACATCGGCCGCGCGCCAGGCCAGTTGGCCCGCGGCGTCGCTGAGGCTGCCGTCGCCGATCTGCTTGTTGCAGGCAGCAAGGAAGTTGAGTTTGCAGCACAGGCGGTAGCTGGGCAGTTGGTCGTGCCAGTAAGCGTCGAGCGACGTCTTGTAGCGGGTGTGGAAGTCCAGTGCCTCGATGTGACGCTGCAGGGCTTCGGCGCGCACGTTCAGCAGCGTCGAGTGGTCGTAGCGGGCAGGTTCGCTACGCTTGAACAGGCCGTTGAACACCTCATACCAGGCCCCGTTGTCGACGTGCGGTTGTGCTGGGAGATGCTCGACACAGGTGATTGGGCCGTCTTCGGGCAGCCTGCCGGCCCAGGGGGCTTTGAACAGGCCGCCGAAAAAGTCGTTGTTGGATTCACCTTGCCAGTTCATCAGCACGGCTTGCGTCAGGCTCACACGCTGCACTACCTGTGCCTGGTACTGGGTGGCTCCGGCCGGGTGTATGTGCAGCGTCACCACCTCGACCTGGTCGGGGTCCAGGTGCACGCCTTGTGTCGCCAGCCAGTCCTGGATGGCCTGCTTGGCGTCGCGGTCGGGTCGGGGCAGGGTGGCGAGGTGATTGCGTACGTACTGCACGCCAGCCGCGTTGATGTGGGTGGTCGGCATGTCGGTCTCCGTGGTGGGGAAAAACCACAGGATCGACCGACAGGGCCAGGGTGCGACGGTAGATAATGCTTGCCGGGCGGTTCAGCCCGACTTGCCGGGCAGGCGCGGCAACAGCTCGGTGACGTCACGCTCGGGTTTGGCGGAATCGTCAAAGCCTGGCGGCACCTTGCCGCGCAGTTGCCAGGCAAAGGCAATGATCTCGGCGATGGTCAGGTACAGCGCCTCGGGTATCTGATCGCCCAGCTCCAGCCGGGCCAGCAGGCGCACCAGCTCGGCGTTCTCGTAGATCGGCACCTCGTGTTGGCGGGCCAGGGCGAGGATGGCTTCGGCCAAGGCATCGTCGCCCTTGGCGCTGAGGGTGGGTGCCTGTTGGCCGTCGTAGCTCAGGGCAATGGCCTGGCGGGGGGGGTTGAGGCTCATGCGTTTTCGTCCACCCAGCGTTGTTCGACCCGCGTGCGGGGGCCTTGAGGGGGGATGCCGGGGTGGCATTCCAGGTCGCCGACGTCCAGGCCGCGGGCCAGCAGGCGCTCGCGCAATGTGCCGAGCTGGCTGTCGATCAGCCGTGCGGTGGGTTCACGTTCTGCCCACAGTTGGCCATTCAAGCGGCCCTGGCTCAACTGGGCCTGGACTTGCAGCGGGCCAAGCGGCGCGAGGTCAAAGGCCAGCTCGATGCGCCACAGGGCCTGCAGCGGGTCTTGCGATGCCTGCTGGCGGTCGGCTTGCTGCTGCGGCGTTTCCTCGCGTTGCAGCTTGACCTGCAGCGGGATGAACTCCTGGCCATGGCGAATGGGGACTTCGGTCTGCCAGGTGGTTTGCAGGTTGCCGTTTTCAAGCGTGCCAGTTTGTTGCAGGCTGCTCATGGCGTGGCTTTGCAGGCGCGAGACAGCCGCCGCGGCCAGGCGCAGCAGTTGTTGCAGGTCACCTTCGTCTTCCATGGCCTTGAGCAGCCGTGAGGGCAGCGGAAACGCCCCCGGCTGGGGTTTCGGGCTGACTCGGTCCAGCATGCCCAGCGCCCCGCGCGCCAAGGCCGGCATTGTCAGGGCCAAGGTACTGGGGGCTAGGGCTGTTGCGCCGGGTGTGGTGACCGAGGCCTGGGTCACCAACCTGAGCAGGTGCGCCTTGAGGTCGGTCGCGACGCTTGCTGGCAGGCCGCCCAGCAGCTTTGCCTCGAGGAAGGCGCCGCTGTTGTTCAGGGCCTGGGCGACGGCCTTGGCATCGCCGAGCTGGCGCGCGTCGGGCAGGCCGGCGAGCACGCGGTCGGCGGTCGCGCGCAAGTCGCCGTCGGCGCCCGGGTCGCGGGCGAGCTGTTGCAATGCGCTGAGCAGGCCCGGTAACGAGGCCTGACGGTTTTGCTGGGTGAGCAGTTGCTGGGCAATGCTCAGCTGGTCTTGCCGGCCACTGAGTGGCACGAATTGCAGCGACTGGTCGCCTTGCACCCGCGCGCTGAGCAGGCTGCCCACCGGCAGCGGGCGTGGGCTGTCGATGGTCAGGGTGGCGCCGGCCTGGGCACTGTTGAGCAGGCTGACCAGCGAACGGTAACCGGCGGCCTGGCCCTGCGCTTGAAGGATGGGCTGGTTGGTCAGGACCTTGCCTTGCAGCAGGGTGCCGACCGGTACCTTGGCCGTGTCCAGGCGGGTGAGGGTGGCGATGTTGCTGGTGCTGGCCTGTTGCAACAAGATGGCCAGGCGATTGCCTTCGGTTTGACTGACCGTGACCTGGCTGCCCGGGGGCAAGGGCTGGCTGGCACTGGCGTGCAGTTGGGTCTGGGCGCCGTTGGCCTGCATCAGCCGCAGCACAAGCTGGAATTCCCGGCCCAGCTGGCGCATCGACAACACCTCGGCCTGCGCCGTTTCGCCCGGGGCCAGCAAGCCGGGTTGTGCTTGCGTGAGGCGCAGCAGTTCGCCGGTCATGCCCGCCTTGATGGTCTGGGCGCTGATCGCGGTTTGTGCGCCGAGACTATTGATTTCAGTCATGATTGTATACAACCTGTCGAACCCGCCCTCTTGGCAGCGAGGCCGTGCATGTAATAATGCCGCCCGTCCGCCACTGCCACTGTAACGGCAGGGAGGGGGGCGACTTGAGGCACTGGGTTCAAGATCGGCGACTGGTCTTGAACCCTACACAGATAAGGCGAAACCGTGACCCTTCACCTCCAAGCCGCGGGCCTGGCCTGCGAGCGCGACTGGCGCCTGCTGTTCGAGCACCTGGATTTCGAGCTGCGGCCCGGCGACATGCTGCAGATCAGTGGCCCCAACGGCAGCGGCAAGACGAGCTTGTTGCGCCTGCTGGCCGGGTTGATGCAGCCGACTGCCGGGCAGATTCTGCTCGGTGGCCAGCCGTTGGCCGAACAGCGCCATGCCCTGGCCAGCATCCTGCTGTGGATTGGCCATGCTGCGGGGATCAAGGACCTGCTCACCGCCGAGGAGAACCTCACCTGGCTCTGTGCTTTGCACCAACCTGCCAGCGCCGAGGCAATCTGGGCGGCGCTGGCGGCGGTCGGCCTGCGCGGTTTCGAAGACGTGCCTTGCCATACCTTGTCCGCCGGCCAGCAGCGCCGTGTGGCCCTGGCCCGCTTGTACCTCGAAAGCCCCCCCTTGTGGATTCTCGACGAGCCGTTCACCGCCCTCGACAAACAAGGCGTGGCGCAGCTCGAAGCGCACCTGGCGGCGCATTGCGAGCAGGGCGGCACGGTGGTGCTGACCACCCACCACAGCCTCGAACGCAAACCGTCGGGCTACCGTGAACTGAACCTGGGGCAATGGGCGGCATGAGCGTATTCATCCTGTTGTTGCGTCGCGAAGCGCGCCTGTTGTTCCGCCGCCCGGCCGAGCTGGCCAACCCGCTGGTGTTCTTCGCCATCGTCGTGGCCCTGTTCCCGCTGGCGGTCGGCCCTGAGAGCCAATTGTTGCAAACCTTGTCGCCGGGCCTGGTGTGGGTGGCGGCCTTGCTGGCCGTGCTGCTGTCGCTGGACGGCCTGTTCCGCAGCGATTTCGAGGATGGCTCGCTGGAGCAATGGGTGCTGTCGCCGCATCCGCTGGCGCTCCTGGTATTGGCCAAGGTGCTGGCGCACTGGATCTTTTCCGGCCTGGCGCTGGTATTGTTGGCGCCACTGTTGGCACTGATGCTGGGGCTGCCGAGCCATTGCCTGCCGGTGCTGCTTGCCTCGTTGCTGCTGGGTACGCCCGTGCTGAGCCTGTTGGGTGCGGTGGGTGCGGCGCTGACGGTCGGTCTTAAACGCGGTGGTCTGCTGCTGGCATTGCTGATTCTGCCGTTGTATATCCCTGTATTGATCCTGGGCAGTGGTGCGTTGCAGGCAGCGTTGCAAAATATGCCAGCCACCGGCCATCTGCTCTGGCTTGCCAGCCTCACGGCCCTGGCGGTGACACTGGCACCCTTTGCGATAGCGGCCGGCCTGAAGATCAGCGTCGGCGAATAACGAGTCCTGGGCTCTCAAGCCTGGCTAATACCCTGGATGTACCCTGATGAAAATGAGTTGGACGTGGTTCCACAAGCTCGGTTCCCCCAAATGGTTCTATGCCATCAGCGGCCGTATGTTGCCGTGGCTGGCCATTGCCTCCCTTGCGCTGCTGCTGGTGGGCATCACCTGGGGCCTGGCATTCGCGCCCCAGGACTACCAGCAGGGCAACAGTTTCCGCATCATCTACATCCATGTGCCGGCGGCGATGCTGGCGCAGTCCTGCTACGTGCTGCTGGCGGTGGCCGGGGTGGTGGGGCTGGTGTGGAAGATGAAACTGGCCGACGTCGCCCTGCAGTGCGCAGCGCCGATCGGCGCCTGGATGACCGCCGTGGCGCTGGTCACCGGTGCCATCTGGGGCAAGCCGACCTGGGGCAGCTGGTGGGTGTGGGATGCCCGCCTTACGTCGATGTTGATTCTGCTGTTCCTGTACTTCGGCATCATTGCACTGGGCCAGGCAATCAGTAATCGTGACAGCGCGGCCAAGGCCTGTGCGGTGCTGGCGATTGTCGGTGTGATCAACATCCCGATCATCAAGTACTCGGTGGAGTGGTGGAACACCCTGCACCAGGGCGCCACGTTCACCCTGACCGAAAAACCCGCGATGCCTGCCGAAATGTGGTTGCCGCTGCTGTGCACGGCGCTGGGTTTCTACTGTTTCTTCGGCGTGGTGCTGTTGATGCGCATGCGCCTTGAAGTGCTCAAGCGTGAGGCACGCGCCAGTTGGGTCAAGGAGGAAGTATTGAACAGCCTGGGGCGGAGGGCCGCACGATGAGTTTTGCCTCGTTCGGTGATTTTCTCGCCATGGGCCACCATGGCCTGTACGTGTGGACGGCCTATGGCATCTGCCTGGCGGTGCTGGCGCTGAATGTCGCCGCGCCGCTGATGGCCCGCCGTCGCTACCTGCAAGAAGAGGCGCGCCGTTTGCGCCGGGAGAACAACCAGTGAATCCGCAGCGCAAGAAACGCCTGTTGCTCATCGTCGGCCTGTTGGTCGGTGTCGGGGTTGCCGTCGGCTTTGCCCTGAGCGCCTTGCAGCAGAACATCAACCTGTTCTACACCCCCACTCAGATCGCCAACGGCGAGGCGCCGCAGGATACCCGTATCCGTGCCGGTGGCATGGTCGAAAAAGGCTCGGTGCAGCGTTCGGCCGACTCGCTCGACGTGCGCTTCGTGGTCACCGACTTCAACAAGTCGGTGCCGATCACCTACCGCGGCATCCTCCCCGACCTGTTCCGCGAAGGGCAGGGCATCGTTGCCCTGGGCAAGCTCAATGCCGAGGGCGTGGTGGTGGCCGATGAAGTGCTGGCCAAGCACGACGAAAAATACATGCCGCCCGAGGTCACCAAGGCCCTGAAAGAAAGCGGCCAAGCCGCCGCCGGCGCGGGGGCCAAACCATGAACGCGGCACTGGTGATACCCGAACTCGGCCAGTTGGCGATGATCCTGGCCATCTGCTTTGCCGCCGTGCAGGCCAGTGTGCCGCTTCTCGGCGCCTGGCGCGGCGACAGCCTGTGGATGAGCCTGGCACGCCCGGCGGCCTGGGGGCAATTCGCCTTCCTGACCTTTGCTTTTGCCTGCCTCACCCATGCCTTCATGACCGACAACTTCTCGGTCGCCTACGTCGCCAGCAACTCCAACAGCGCTTTGCCCTGGTACTTCAAGTTCAGTGCCGTGTGGGGCGCGCACGAGGGTTCGTTGCTGCTGTGGGCGTTGATCCTGGGCGGCTGGACCTTCGCCGTGTCGGTGTTCTCGCGCCAGCTGCCGCAAGTGATGCTGGCCCGTGTGCTGGCGGTAATGGGCATGATCAGCGTGGGCTTCCTGAGCTTTTTGATCATCACCTCCAACCCGTTCCAGCGCCTGCTGCCGCAAGTGCCGACCGATGGCCGTGACCTCAACCCGTTGCTGCAGGATATCGGCCTGATCGTCCACCCGCCGATGCTGTACATGGGCTACGTGGGCTTCTCGGTGGCCTTTGCCTTCGCCATCGCCGCCTTGCTTGGCGGGCGCCTTGATGCCGCCTGGGCACGCTGGTCGCGGCCGTGGACCATCGTCGCCTGGGCCTTCCTCGGCGTGGGCATCACCCTGGGCTCGTGGTGGGCTTACTACGAGCTGGGTTGGGGCGGCTGGTGGTTCTGGGACCCGGTGGAAAACGCCTCGTTCATGCCTTGGCTGGTGGGCACGGCCTTGATCCACTCGCTGGCGGTGACCGAGAAGCGTGGGGTGTTCAAGAGCTGGACCGTGCTGTTGGCGATCGCAGCCTTCTCGTTGAGCCTGCTGGGCACCTTCCTGGTCCGTTCCGGGGTGCTGACCTCGGTGCATGCCTTTGCCGCTGACCCGTCACGCGGCGTGTTCATCCTGATCTTCCTGCTGTTCGTGGTGGGTGGCTCGCTCACCCTGTTCGCCCTGCGTGCGCCGGTGGTCAAGAGCCAGGTCGGCTTTGCCCTGTGGTCGCGCGAGACGCTGCTGTTGGCCAATAACCTGGTGCTGGTAGTGGCGGCTTCTATGATCCTTTTGGGCACCCTGTACCCCTTGGTGCTCGATGCCCTGACCGGGGCCAAGCTGTCGGTCGGCCCGCCGTACTTCGATGCGTTGTTCCTGCCGCTGATGGCACTGCTGATGGTGGTGCTTGGGGTGGGCGTGGTGGTGCGCTGGAAGGACACGCCCGGCAAATGGCTGGCAAGCATGATGACCCCGGTTCTGATCGGCAGCGCAGTGCTCGCCCCGGTCGCGGGCTTCATCGTCGACGATTTCGACTGGCCAACGCTGACGGCCTTTGCCCTGGCGGCCTGGGTCGTACTCAGCGGGTTGCGTGATGTGCTCGACAAGACCCGCCACAAGGGCCTGGCCAAAGGCATGGGTGGCCTTACCCGCAGCTACTGGGGCATGCAGCTGGCGCACCTGGGCCTGGCGGTGTGCGCACTGGGCGTGGTGTTGTCGAGCAACAACAGTGCCGAACGCGACCTGCGCATGGCGCCGGGCGAAAGCGTCGAGCTTGGCGGCTATCACTTCCTGTTCCAGGGTGCCAAGCACTTCGAGGGGCCGAACTTCATTTCCGACAAGGGTACTGTGGTGGTGTCTCGCGACGGTCGCGAAGTGACCACGCTGCACCCTGAGAAGCGGCTGTACACCGTGCAGCAGTCGATGATGACCGAAGCCGGCATCGACGCCGGCTTCACCCGCGACCTGTACGTGGCCCTGGGCGAGCCGTTGGAAAACGGCGCTTGGGCGGTGCGTGTGCATATCAAGCCTTATGTCCGCTGGATCTGGCTGGGCGGTCTGCTGACCGGCCTGGGCGGTTTGCTGGCGGCCCTGGACCGGCGTTACCGCGTCAAGGTCAAGACCCGGGTGCGTGATGTCCTGGGCGTGTCTGGAGCAGCTGCATGAAGCGTTGGATCATGGTGGTGCCACTGGCGGTGTTTCTGCTGGTGGCGGTTTTCCTCTACAAAGGCTTGTTCCTCAAACCCGACGAACTGCCTTCGGCGATGATCGGCAAGCCCTTCCCGGCATTTTCCCTGGCCTCGGTGCAAGGTGATCGCAACCTGACCCAGGCTGACCTGTTGGGCCGCCCGGCGTTGGTCAACGTGTGGGGGACCTGGTGCCCTTCGTGCAAGGTCGAGCACCCGTACCTGAACCAGCTGGCCGAGCAGGGCGTGGTGATCCACGGGGTCAACTACAAGGATGACAATGGCGCGGCGCTGAAGTGGCTGGCCGAGTTCCACAACCCCTACCAGCTGGATATCCGCGACGAGCAGGGCACCCTGGGCCTGGACCTGGGCGTGTATGGCGCGCCGGAAACCTTCCTGATCGACGCCAAGGGCATCATCCGCTACAAGCACGTGGGCATTGTCGATGCCAGCGTCTGGCGCGAACAGCTGGCGCCGCTGTACCAGGGCCTGGTCGATGAGGCCAAGCCATGAAGCGCGGGCTGGCAGCAGCCGTACTGGGGTTGGCCCTGGGCCTGGGCGTGGCGGGCGTGGCCAGGGCGGCCATCGATACCTACCAGTTCCGCGATGACGCCGAGCGTGAGCGGTATCAGCAACTGACCAAGGAGCTGCGCTGCCCGAAGTGCCAGAACCAGGACATCGCCGACTCCAACGCGCCGATTGCCGCCGACCTGCGCCGCGAAATCTTCCGCATGCTGGGCGAAGGCAAGAACAACGAGCAGATCGTCGACTTCATGGTCGACCGCTACGGTGACTTCGTGCGCTACAAGCCCGCGCTCAGCGGGCGCACCTGGCTGCTGTGGTTCGGCCCGGGGATCCTGCTGGCCGGTGGTTTCGTGGTGCTGCTGGTGATCGTTCGCCGCCGCCGCGGTGCAGCGGCCCAAGGTGCGCATGAGTTGTCCGTCGACGAACGCGAGCGTCTCGCCAAACTGCTGGAAAAAGAACAGACCCATGATTGAATTCTGGCTTAGCGCGGGCCTGCTGCTGCTCGCTGCCCTCAGCTTTCTGCTGATCCCGATCCTGCGTGGCCGTCGCCGTCAGCAAGAGGAAGACCGCACCGCCCTGAACGTCGCCTTGTACCAGGAGCGCGTGGCCGAACTGGCTGCGCAGCAAGCCGCTGGCGTGCTCGATGACGTGCAATTGGCCAAGGGCCGTGACGAAGCGGCCCGTGAACTGCTGGCTGACACCGAAGGTGGTGAGTCCGCGCGCCAAGGTCATCTGGGCAGAGCGCTGCCGCTGTTGGCGGCGGTGTTGGTGCCGCTGATGGCGTTGGGGCTGTACCTGCACTTTGGCGCGGCTGACAAAGTCGAGCTGACCCAGGAATTTGCCCAGGCGCCCAAGACCATGGACGAGATGACCACGCGCCTTGAGCGTGTGGTGAAGGCCCAGCCGGATTCCGCCGAAGCCCTGTATTTCCTTGGGCGTGCCTACATGGCCGAACAGCGTCCGGGCGATGCGGCGCGTACCTTCGAACGTGCCGTGGCCCTGGCGGGCCGTCAGCCCGAGTTGCTGGGGCAATGGGCCCAAGCGCAGTACTTTGCCGCTGACAAACAGTGGAACCCGCAACTGCAGGCGTTGACCGATGAAGCCCTCAAGGCTGACCCGAACGAAGTGACCAGCCTGGGCCTGCGCGGCATTGCTGCATTCGAGGGTGAGCGTTACCAGGAAGCCATCGACTACTGGAAACGCCTGCTGGCGCAACTGCCTGAAGGCGATGCTTCGCGCGCCGCCTTGCAAGGCGGTATCGACCGGGCTGCCGAGCGCCTGGGCGGTGAGCCTGGCCAAACCGTCACACCCGTGGCTGCCCGGCTGAAGGTGCGTGTGGAGCTGGCAGCGGCGCTCAAAGACAAGGTCAAGCCCGACGACACGGTGTTCATTTTCGCCCGTGCCAGTAATGGCCCGCCCATGCCGCTGGCAGCGAAGCGGGTGACCGTGGCGCAGTTGCCGATCGAGGTGGAGTTGTCTGATGCCGACGCGATGATGCCGCAGATGAAACTGTCGGACTTTACTGAAGTCCAACTCGTTGCCCGTGTGTCGCGTGCCGGCCAGCCCACTCATGGCGAATGGATCGGCCAGGGTTCGCCACTGGCCACTGCCACTCAGGCCACGCAACACCTGACCATCGACAGCCCAGACCCGTAAGAGAGCATTGCCATGCACAGCACCGTCCGCCTGACCCTGATCACCCTGGCCCTGGGTTTGTCCGCGTGTACGGTGCATGAACCTTACGAGCAGCCCGCGCCACCGATCGAGCGGCTACCGCCGCACCAGGGGCCGGTGGTCAAGCCGTTGCCAGGCGGGCAGCCTTCGACCCAACCGAGCAAACCCGCAGCGACACCCAAGCCGATGCCCCGCACGTCTGCCAGCTTTGCACCGCCACCGGGCGGTTCCAGCCATTGGGACCCTAAGCTGGGCGTGTACGTGCTGGAGAAAAAACCCAACACCTTCTACCGCCAGCGCACCTACTACCGCTACGACGGGGGCTGGAGCTGGTCACTGAGCCCCGATGGCCCATGGCAGGACACCGACAGCAGCGGTGTACCTGGTGGGCTTGGGCGGGCGTTCGCCCAGTAAATTGCCCGGTACAGTACAGTTTTCTGCTGATTTATCGATTGACTGTACCGCCCGCTGATTACGCATAATGCCCCTTCGATCAGACGCGGAGGTGGCATGAGCAAGACAGTCCTGGTGTTGGTGGAAACCGTCGACGATTACCTGCCCCTGCTGGAACAGGCGGGTTATCGGCTGATTCGCGCACCGTCGCCGCAACTGCGTACCGAAGCCATCCAACGCCACGCCCGCGAAATCGATGCCGTGCTCACCCGGGGCCCATTGGGCCTGACTGCCGCAGAAATCGAGGCGCTGCCCCACTTGCAGATCATCTGCGTGATCGGCGCCGGCTACGAGCAGGTCGACCTGGCCGCCGCCGCCGCGCGCGGTATCACGGTGACCAACGGTGCCGGGGCCAATGCCGCCGCGGTCGCCGACCATACCCTGGCAATGGTGCTCGCGCTGCTGCGTGACATTCCCCGTGCCGATGCCAGTACCCGCCGTGGCGAGTGGAACCGTGTGATCAGCCCGTCGGTGAGCGGCAAGCGCCTGGGCATTCTCGGCTTGGGTGCGGTAGGGCTGGCGATCGCCAAGCGTGCCAACCTCGGCTTCGACATGAGCATCAGCTACCACAGCCGCACGCCGCGCCCGGATGTGCCGTACACCTGGTACGACAGCCCGCTGCACCTGGCCGATGCCGTCGACATTCTGGTCGTGGCCACGCCAGGCGGCGCCGCTACCCAGCACTTGGTCGATGCACCGGTGCTCAAAGCCCTCGGCGCCGAGGGGTACTTGGTCAACATCGCCCGTGCCAGTGTGGTGGACACGCAGGCCCTGGTGGCGGCGCTGGCGGGCGGCCAGCTTGCCGGTGCCGGCCTGGACGTATTCGACGACGAGCCGGCAGTGCCCGATGCCCTCAAGGCGCTCGGCAATACGGTGCTGACGCCCCATGTGGCGGGCCAGTCGCCGGAGGCCGCGCGCGACACGGTGACGTTGGTGGTGCGCAATCTGCAGGCGTTCTTTGCCGGTGAGCCGGTGCTGACCCCGGTACGAAACTGACTCTTTTCACCCATGAGCCTGGCAGCGTCCCGGCCAACAAGGAGTGTGTGCATGCAACTCGAGATCTTCCAGGTCGATGCGTTTTCCGCTGAGCCTTTCGGTGGCAACCCCGCGGCAGTCATCCCGCTGGACAGCTGGCTGCCGGACGATGTGCTGCAACGCATCGCCGAAGAGAACAATCTGTCCGAAACCGCCTATTTCGTGCGTAACGGTGAGGCATACGATCTGCGTTGGTTCACCCCGACGGTCGAGGTCGACCTGTGCGGCCATGCCACCTTGGCCTCGGCTTATGTGTTGTTCGAGCAGTTGGGCGAGCAGGCGCCCGTGTTGCGGTTCAATACCCGCAGCGGCGAGTTGCGCGTCAGCCGTGGCGCCGACGGGCTGCTGGCGATGGACTTCCCAGCCAAGCAGCCGGAAGCGGTGGAGGCCCCAGCGGGCCTGTTGGAGGCGCTGGGCCTGAGCAGTGCGCGTGCGGTGTACCGCAGCGATGACTTGGTGGTGGTGATCGATGACGCGTCGTTGCTGGACCCGTTGAAACCCGATTTTGTCGCCCTGTCGGCCTTTGATGTGCGCGGGGTCGCCGTGACTGCGGCGGGGCGTGGGTTTGATGTTGTCACCCGGTGGTTCGGCCCGCGGGTGGGCGTGAACGAGGACCCGGTAACGGGCTCGGCGCACACCTCGCTGGCGCCGTTGTGGGCCGAGCGGCTGGGCAAGAATGTGCTGAGTTGCGAGCAGGGTGGGGTGCGCAAGGGGCAGTTGCTGTGCGAGGTGCCGGGCAATGGGCGGGTGATCATTAGCGGGCGGGCGGCGTTGTATCTGCGGGGGCAGGTGTTTATCTGAGGGATGTTTTTGGTGCCTGAGGTGCATGTCTTTAGGTTTGCAGCGCCTGGGAGATCGAGCGCCGCCCGCGCGGCGCTTCGCAGCACAAGGCTGCTCCCACATCTGTTTCGGGCCAGTCACGCCTGTGGGGGCGGCGCGCGACCGCCTTGTTGGTCCGACGCGATATCATGGTGTGCGCCAAGGGGCCGCGCGCCAATGCCCCAGGACTAATTGGCCCGAAACAAATGTAGGAGCAGCCTTGTGCTGCGAAGCGCCGCGCGGGCGGCGCTCGATCTCCCAGGCGCTGCAAACCCCAAGACATGCCCCCGCAACCCCACCCGCATCCCCCAAATCATTGCCTCCCCCCCGCACAACCAGTAGCCTGCGCCCAATTCAAACGAGGATCGCAGACGTGAGACGCGGTGTGATGTACGCCGGCATGGCCGGTGCGTTGTGGGGCATGGTGTTGATGGTCCCTGAGCTGCTGCCTGAGTTCAACCCGATGCTGCTGAGCAGCGTGCGCTATGTCATGGTCGGGGTCATCTCGTTGCTGCTGGCACTGCCCATGGCCCGCCAACTGCGTCAGCTGACCCTGCACGACGCGTGGATGCTGCTGCGCCTGGCCGTCATCGGCAACTTGGTCTATTTCGTTTTCCTGGTGGCCGCCATCCAGCGTCTGGGCGTGGCGCCGGCTTCGCTGATTGTCGGCGTACTGCCCCTGACCATCACCCTGTACGGTCGCAACGACAGTGGCGCGGTACCGCTGGCGCGGCTGATCGGCCCATTGGCGCTGATCCTGACGGGCATGCTGTGCATCAACCTGCAGACGTTCGCCTTCGCCCCCGGCGACATCGGCGACAAGCTCCTGGGCCTGTGCTACGCATTGGCCGCCCTGGCCTGCTGGACCTGGTACGCGGTACAGAACAGCCGTTACCTCAAACAATGCGGGCATTTCGACAGCCATCAGTGGTCGGTGCTGTGCGGGGTGATGACCGGACTGGCCAGCCTGGTGATGGTTGCAGCCCTGGCCCTGTGGCAGCCGCAACAGTTGCAGGTGGACGCGCCGATGGCGCGCTGGTGGTTGTTCTGGGCGGCCAGCCTGGGCTGCGCGGTGCTGGGTTCGTGGTTGGCCATGGCGCTGTGGAACGCTGCCTCCAAGCGCCTGCCACTCACCCTGAGCGGCCAACTGATCGTCTTCGAAACCTTGTTCGCCCTGCTTTATGCTTTCCTTTGGCGGCAGACCGGGCCGAGCGTACTAGAGGCGGCAGCGATCATACTGGTGATTGGCGGCGTGCTGTGGTCCATGCGCCAGCACGGAACGCCGCGAGAACTTGCCAAACCGGTGCATACCTGAGAAAAGGGCGGCTTTGATTTTTTCAGCGTTGGAGCATGCCCATGAGCAGCGAACTGCAGATCATCGACCTCGTCGAAGGCGACGGTAAAGCCGCCGTCAAAGGCGCCCTGATCACCACCCAGTACACCGGCTGGCTGGCCGACGGCAGCACGTTCGATTCATCCTGGTCGCGCGGCAAACCCTTCCAGTGCGTGATCGGCACGGGGCGCGTGATCAAAGGGTGGGACCAAGGCTTGATGGGCATGCGCGTCGGCGGCAAACGCAAACTGCAGGTGCCGGCGCACCTGGGGTATGGCGAGCGCAGTGTGGGGGCGATACCGCCGAATTCGGATTTGACGTTTGAGATCGAGCTGCTGGAAGTGCTGACGCGGGATGATTGAGATATTGATGAGTTTTTGCGGGTGTATGCCTTGAGGTTTGCAGTGCCTACGAGATCGAGCGCCGCCCGCGCGGCGCTCGGTCTCGTAGGCGCCAGATCATTCACGCCGTACATACAGGGTATACATAATTCAGCAACACACATCCTCTAACGTTGGCCTTGCCTAGGGAACGGCAATCACGCTCAGGGAGGAACCAAACGGGTTGACGGCACTCTGACCCTCACTCGTTGCCAGGGATGGCACTCACTACAAGGACGCCCTGCGGCTGCGACGCAGGGCAACGTGGCGGGTCAACCCGATTTTCTCTGCCACAAGAGCCTGCCTTGATGAAGTTGCCAACCTTTCTCCGCCGTCGTCGCCACTTGCTGTTGAGCCTGGCGCTCACGGCTGTGGCCATACCGCTGGCGTTGGATGCTGTCGAAAGCCGTGCGCAGCCGGTCGATGGCACCCAGACCCTGGTCTTCCTGCGCCACGCCGAGAAACCGGGCGAGGGGCTGGGGCAACTGAACTGCCAAGGCCTCAACCGGGCATTGGACCTGGCCACGTTGCTGCCAGAACGTTTTGGCAATGCCGACTACGTGTTCGCTGCCAACCCGTCGCGGCATGTCGAGGAGGGCAGCAAGGACGAGAGCTACAGCTATATCCGCCCGCTGATGACCATCACCCCCAGCGCCATCCGCTTGGGCCTGCCGGTGAACATCGACTACGGTGCCAACGACACCGACGCGCTGGCCGAAGAGTTGCTGAGCGACAAATACCGCAACGCGACGGTCTACACCGCTTGGTCCCATGGTTACCTGCCAGAACTCATCAATACCGTGGCCGGCAAGGCCCTGGGTGAAGAGCGGGTGATCACCGAGGACTGGAACGGTGACGATTTCGACACCCTGTATGTGCTCACGCTGACCTGGCACGACGGCAAGGCCAGCCTGCTCAGCCGCAATGTACGGCAGGGCCTCAATGATGGTGCCCATAGCTGTCCGAGCTGATGCGCTGCTACTGTTTGGGCAAGGAAGCTGAAACAGGGGCCATGCATGAAGCACGAGGTGGCGGTCATTGGAGGGGGTGTCATTGGCCTGGCGACGGCCTATGCGCTGGTACGCGAAGGGTTGTCGGTAGCACTGATCGAGGCGCGGGATAGCCTGGCGTCTGCCACCAGTTTCGCCAATGGCGGGCAGTTGTCGTACCGCTATGTGGCGCCATTGGCCGATGCCGGTGTGCCGTTGCAGGCAATGGGCTGGATGCTGCAGGGGGATTCGCCGCTGCGTTTGCGGTTGCGATTCGACCCGGCGCAGTGGCGTTGGTTACTGGCGTTCATGATGGCCTGTCGCAGCCGTGTCAATGCTCGCAATGGCGCACAACTGCTGGCGTTGGCGCTGGAAAGCCAAGCCGCCCTGGCGCGCTGGCGCGAGGAGGATGGGCTGACGGATTTTGCCTGGCGGCGTAACGGCAAGCTGGTCGCCTTTCGCAGTGAGCGGGCGTTCGCCCAAGGACGCAGGCGCCTGCTCGATCCAATCAGCCAACGCGTGCTCGATGCCACCGAGCTCAAGGCCCTGGAGCCGGCCTTGGCCGGGGGGCCGTTCATGGGGGCCGTGCTCACACCTGATGAGGAAGTCGCCGACTGTTACCGCTTCTGTGTACGCCTGGCCGAGCGCTTGCGTGCATCCGGGCAGTGCCAGTTTTTGCTGGGTAAGCCTGTGACTCAGCTGGTCACACATCACGATCGGGTGGTTGCGTTGCAGTTGGGCAGCGAGCGGGTCGATGTGCAGCGCCTGGTGTTGTGTGCGGGTCATCGCAGTGCGGGGTTGGCGCTACCGGGGTTGAAGTTGCCGGTCTATCCGCTGAAAGGCTACAGCCTGACTGCGCCGATTGCCGCTGAGCATCGGGCGCCGGAGGTCAGTGTTACCGACTACGAGCGCAAGATCGTCTATGCGCGGCTGGACCGCCAACTGCGGGTTGCGGCGATGGTGGATATCGTCGGTTACGATGAAGCGGTGGATGCGCGCCGACTCGACAGCATGCGCCGGCTGGCGGTGGATACGCTGCCCAACGCCGCCGACTACGGGCAGGCGGTGGAATGGGCGGGGATGCGGCCAGCGACGCCTACCGGGGTGCCGATCATTGGGGCGACGGCGTATCGGAACCTGTGGCTGAACGTGGGGCATGGGGCACTGGGTTTTACGTTGGCCTGTGGCAGTGGGGAGCGGTTGGCCAGAATGTTGCGCTGACTGGACCGGCCCTATCGCTGGCAAGCCAGCTCCCACCCGAACTATGTAGCCTTCAAGTCTAGCGCCGCACCTGTGGGAGCTGGCTTGCCAGCGATGAGGCCGGAACAAGCACCACAAGACAGTTGCTCCCACAGGTGTCTCAGAACCTTCTGGCCTGTGGTCATCCTGTGGGAGTCGGCTTGCCGGCGTTAGGGCCACTTAAGGCACCTGAATCTTACCGCCCGAAGCGCATCGGCCAGCCCACCACTTTCTTCACCCTCGGCGTGGCATAGGTCCGCACTTTGGACGTACTCAACCCCATCCGCACCAACGACTCGGCAATGGTCACCGCTGCGCTCACACCGTCCACCACCGGCACGCCGGTGCGTTGACGGATCTGCTCATCCAGCCCCGCCATGCCACCACAACCCAGGCAAATCACCTCGGCCTTGTCGTCGCGCACAGCGCGCTCGGCCTGCTCGACAATGGCTTCCACGGCGCGCTGTGGGTCGGCTTCCAGCTCGAGCACGGCCAGGCCACTGGCGCGCACCGACGCGCAGCGGTCGTACAGGCCGGAAAGCCGCAAGCGGTCTTCGATCAAGGGCACGGTGCGGTCCAGGGTGGTCACCACCGAGTAGGCGTGGCCCAGGTACATGGCCGTGCTGGCGGCGGCATCGGTAATGTCCACCACGGGGACGTTCAGCAGCTCTTGCAGGCCTTCGCGGCCGTGCTCGCCGTAGCCGGCCTGAATCACTGCATCGTAGGGCCCATCGTAGGCAAGCACCCGGTCCATCACCGCGATGGCCGCCAGGTAGCTTTCAAAGTTGCCTTCCACCGACTCGGCGCCAAACCACGGGGTCAGGCCGATGATTTCGGTACCTGGCGCGGCAACGGCGCGCGCCTGCTCGGCGATGGCCTCGGTGATGGCTTCGGTGGTGTTGACGTTGGCAATCAGAATACGCATGGCAGCTCTCCCTTATCAGTGGCTGCTGTGGTCAACGGCGATGCACTCACCGCTGACATCCAGGTAGTGGCGGTTGCGTGGCGCGATCAGCAGGTAAAGGGCCGCGGCGATGCCGGCACCGATCAGCCAGGAGAACGGCGCCACGCTATGGAAGTTGGGTACCAGGGCGAGCACGATGGCCAGCAGTGCGGCCGGCACAAAGGCGGCCACGGCGCGCAGGTTGATGCCCTTGGTGTAGTGATAAGCGCCGGCCGGGTCTTCGCTGTACAGCTGCGGCACGTTGATGCAGCCTTTGCGCAGCAACCAGTAGTCGGCCATGATCACCCCGTACAGCGGGCCGAGCAGGGCGCCCAGGCCCGACAGGAAGTACACGATCACCAGCGGGCTGTTGTACAGGTTCCAGGGCAGGATCAGCACGGCGAGGGTGGCGCTGATCAGCCCCGCGCGACGGAAGTTCAGGTGGCGTGGCGCCAGGTTGCTGAGCACGAAAGCCGGGGCGACGAAGTTGGCCATGATATTCACGGCCACCGTGACGATCAGGAAGGCCAGGCAACCCAGGACCAGGAAGGGGGTGTTGGGGATGCTGGCGACGATCTGCGTCGGGCTGTCGATGATCTGGCCGTTGATCTGGAACTGCGCGCCGCACAGCACCACGGTGATCATCGCGAACACCAGGATGTTCACCGGCAAGCCCCAGAAGTTACCGACGCGGATGGTCTTGCGGCAGGGCGATGAGCGGGCGAAGTCGCAGAAGTTGAGCACCAGGGTGCCGTAGATCGCCAACCACAGGGCACCGCCCGCGAAGATGTTGTGCCACATCTCGTAACCGGTCAGCGGCGCCGCCACCGACCAGGCGATTCGCGCGTCGGCCTTGAAGTACATGAACACCGCCAGGCTGGCGACGGTGAGCAGGATCACCGGGCCGGCGAAGGCCTCGTAGCGGCGCACCATCTCCATGCCGTAGGCGAGGATCACCAACTGCACCAACCAGATCGCCACGAAGCAGACCCAGCCCAGGCTCGACAAGCCAAGGATGCTGTCCTGGTCGTGGACGGCCAGTTGCGGCCACACGGCGGTCAGCAGCACGCGCAGCACCACCGAGGCCAGGTAGGTTTGGATGCCGAACCAGGCAATGGCAATGACCGCGCGGATCAACGCCGGTATTTGCGCACCATGGATACCGAAGGCAATGCGGCTGATGACCGGAAACGGTACACCGGTCTTTTGCCCCATGTAACCGGACAGGTTCATGAAGAAGTACACCAGCGCCGCACCAATGGCCAGCGACACCAGTATCTGCCAGCCGCCCAGCCCGAGGGCGAACAGCCCCATGGCGAACGAGTAGTTGGCGATGTTGTGCACATCGTTGGTCCATAACGCAAAGATGCTGTAACCGCCCCAGCGCCGACCTTCGGCGCGTGTCGGGGCGAGGTCGCGGTTGTGCAGGCGCGGGCTCAGTTCAAGTGCTGGCGCAGGGCCAGCAAGTGTGGAGATGGGGTTGCTGCTGGCGACGGAAAGTTCAGGGGCAAGGTCGAGGCTTGTACGCATTCCGGCAGGCTCCTGATGCACGTGGACTGCGATGAGCGGGCAATGCGCACGGGCTCGCCATCTCGTCGGTGCAGCGTTGGCATCACTGGGTTCTGGGCGCGGCGGCCGACGGGTAGGGCGGCGTCGCGGGTTCTTGTGTATTTATGTTTTGCCTAACTTGTATACAAAACACGAACACACAAAAGCGAGTTCCATGCCAGCCGAAAAGCGACGTTCAAGTTGCCATTGTTTTGAACTCGTCTTGTTTAACGCTAACTAAATGAAATTAAGGAAATAAAAATTGACCAAATAAACAGCTTTTATTTTTTGATCGTTTTGTTAGTTGATCAATTGGTCAAAATTAGTGGCGTGAAGGGTGTAACGTATTGGGGCGCGGTTGAGAAAAGTGCACACAAAAATGGCACCTATGGTGACATTCCTGTGTACAAAAAATAGTCAGCTTTTGCCTGCGCAGACCACTCGAGGCAGGTTCAGCCCATCGGCGGCAGGCGTCGCTTCACCGGGCTCTTCTTGATGATCGCGGTGTTGGTTTCGGCCAGCACGTTGATCCGGTCGAGCAGGGTGTCGAGCTGTTCCATCGAGCGCACATGCAAACGCGCAATGAAGCAGTCCTCGCCGGTCACCTTGTCGCATTCGGTGAACTCAGGGATCGCAATGATCTGCCGCTCCACTTCCTGCAACTGCCCCGGCAGCGGGCGGATACGCACGATCGCCTGCAGCTGGTAACCAAAACTGCGCGGGTCGACATCCACGGTGTAACCGCGCAAGACGCCGCGCTCTTCCAGGCGGCGCAAGCGCTCGCTGACGCTGGGGGCAGACAAGCCACTAATCTGCGCCAGGGCCTTGAGTGAGCGCCGCGAGTCTTCCATCAACGCGTTGATCAGCAGTTGGTCGATAGCATCGGTCATGCGTAACCTCATCAGGCTATTCGGGTGATTTGCCTTGATAGTAAAGGCAAGCTGGCGGATGCGCCTTTGTTATCAGCTGGAAGGTCCCCCGCCACCCTTTGCATACTGTTGCCATTATCAACGGAGGTGTGAGATGGACAGTTCATTGCGCCGTGGCTCGCTGGAAATGGTCGCTGCCATGCTGATTTCCGGGACCATCGGCTGGTTCGTGCTGGTGTCGGGCCAGCCAGTACTCGACGTGGTGTTCTGGCGGTGCGTGTTGGGTACCGGCACGTTGCTGGTGATCTGCGCGGCCTTGGGCTTTCTCAAACCGGGTGTGATCGGCCGCACGGCGTTTGTGCTGGCGATTGCCAGCGGTGTGGCCATCGTCGGCAACTGGGTGTTGCTGTTTGCCTCCTATTCACGCGCTTCGATCGCCATCGGCACCGCCGTTTACAACGTCCAACCGTTCATGCTGGTGGGCCTGGCGGCTGTGTTTCTGGGCGAGAAGATCACCTTGCCCAAGGTCACCTGGTTGAGCGTTGCCTTCCTGGGCATGCTGGCTATCGTCAGCGCCCACGGCGTGGGGCAGGGCAGTGGCGAGGATTACCTGCTGGGTATTGGCCTGGCGCTGGGCGCGGCGTTTTTGTATGCAATCGCTGCGTTGATCATCAAGCGCCTTAAAGGTACGCCACCGCACCTGATTGCATTGATCCAGGTTGCCACCGGCGTGCTGCTGCTGGCGCCGTGGGTCAAGCTGAGTGGGTTGCCGGGTGAGACTTCGGCGCTGGCCAGCCTGGTGACCCTCGGCATCGTTCATACCGGGGTGATGTATGTGTTGCTGTACAGCGCTATCCAGCGCTTGCCTACCGCACTGACTGGCGCGCTGTCGTTCGTTTACCCGATTGCGGCAATTCTTGTCGACTGGGTGGCCTTTGGGCACCGGCTGGCACCGTTGCAATGGCTGGGTGTGGCACTGATTCTGCTGGCAGCGGCGGGGATGCAGCAGGGATGGTGGTTTAGTTCTGCGCGGGTTGCAGCCAAACATTGAGGTGACCTTGCGGGCCTCTTCGCGGGTAAACCCGCTCCCACAGGTGCTGTCCTTCGAAGCGGTGCAGTACGGGTGGGAGCGGGTTTACCCGCGAAGCGGCCCGCAAGGGTAGAATGCCGCTTTTTCCAGCTTGCGACCCGCCATGACCTCGCCGATCCAGACCCTTGAGCAACACCTGCTCGCCGCCCTCGACCCCGCCCCACAGGAAACCCGTCGCCTGTTCCACGGCCGTGGCCGCTGCTGGCCGGGCCTTGAGCAGGTGACGGTGGACTGGCTGCAAGGCGTGCTGTCGGTGGCGCTGTTCCGTGAGCCGCCTGAAGGCCAACTGGAAGAGCTGGAGGCCATGCTGCGTAACCTCGCCCAGCGCCCGCAATGGTACGGCCAGGCCATCCTCATCCAGCATCGCTACCTGCCGGACAGCCCCGGCCAATGGCTGTTGGGCGAGCCGTGCCAGCAGCGGGAGGTCGTCGAGGACGGCCTGACTTACCTGCTGGACCTGGGCGTACGTCAGAACAATGGCCTGTTCCTGGACATGCGCTATGGCCGACGCTGGGTACGCGAACAGGCAGCAGGCAAGCGGGTGCTCAACCTGTTTGCCTATACCTGCGGTTTCTCGGTAGCGGCCATTGCGGGTGGGGCGGAGCAGGTAGTGAACCTGGACATGGCCAAGTCGGCGTTGTCCCGCGGGCGAGACAACCACCGGCTCAATGGCCACGATGCGTCACGGGTGGCGTACCTGGGGCATGAGCTGTTCAAGTCCTGGGGCAAGGTGCGTAAGTACGGGCCCTATGACCTGATCATCATCGACCCGCCCACCTTCCAGAAGGGCAGCTTTGTGCTGACCCAGGATTACGCGAAGATTCTGCGGCGGTTGCCGGAGCTGCTGAGTGAGGGCGGGACCGTGCTGGCCTGTGTGAACGACCCGGGGATCGGGCCAGCGTTTTTGATCGAAGGCATGGCCGAGCAGGCGCCTGCGTTGGCTTTTGTCGAGCGGCTGGAGAACCCGCCGGAGTTTCCTGATGCGGATCCGGCTGGGGGCCTTAAAGCCTTGGTATTCCGGCAGGGTTGAAGCTTGCATCACGCTGAAACTCCACGCATAGGCAGCGGATACACCTGGGCAAAGCTCACCTGCTCCGTCTGGTCCACCCGCTTCTTCAGCCGCTCGTTGAACGCGCGGCTCACCGCATACTGCCCACCGGAAATGGTGCGGAACTGCGCCGTCAGCACAAACCCGTTCAAGTCCATGCGGTCCACCCCGAATACCTGCAACGGCCCCTGCAGGTTGATGCGCAGCAGTGGATCGTCGCTGATCGACTGCCCCACCTCATGGATCAGCGCCAGCGACTGGTCCACATCGCTGTCGTAGGTGAATTGCACCGAGAAAAACGCATAGGCGAACTGCCGCGACTGGTTGGTAACCGCCTTGATCTGGCCAAACGGCACCGAGTGCACAAACCCCTTGCCGTCGCGCAGGCGCAGGGTACGGATGGTCAGGCTTTCGACAGTGCCGGCGTGGCCAGAGTCGAGCACCACCCAGTCGCCGATCGAAATGGTGTCTTCGATCAGGATGAACAGCCCGGTGATCACGTCCTGCACCAGTTGCTGCGAGCCAAAGCCGATGGCCAGGCCGATCACCCCGGCACCGGCCAGCAGCGGCGCGACGTTGATGCCCAGGTTGGCCATGGTGGTGATGGTGCAGATGACGATCAGCACCACTTTGATGGCATTGCGCAGCATGGGCAGGATGGTCCGCACCCGCGTGCTCGGCTGGCGCGCGGTACGGCGCCCGGGCGCTGGTTTGAGTGCTTCCTGAATGGCGGTGTCGAGCACCACCCAGAGCAGCCAGGTGACCAGCAGGATCAGGCCGATGCTCGACAGCGAATTGCTGATGGCCTGGCCCAGGCGGTTGCTCAGGGCGAAGCCGATGACCGAGACGCCCCAGATACGCCCCAGCAGTTCGATGAAGGCCACCGCCATGGCAATGCGCAGCAGCGCGTGGGCCAGGCTGCGCAGCAGTTCCTTGTAAGGCCGTACCCGTTGCCCAGCATCGGCTTCGCGGGGCGCCAACAGGTGTTGCAGCAAAGTACTGAGAAACACCGTGGACACCAGCAGCACCGTGGTCAGCAAGGCTTTTTGCAGCGCCTTCTGGCTTTCTTCGCCAGCGCCGATCAGGTGAATGGCCGAGACCAGGATCATCAGCAGGATCGGCAAATACCACACCACCGAGAAGATCCTTAGGGTTTCCTGTACCGCCCGGTGTTGCAGGCGGTCCTTGAAGGCGCGGTTGCGGATCAGGTGGGCAACCGGGCGGCGCAGGCGAATCACCAGGCTGGCAAAGATGACCGTGGCGGTGAGGCCGGTGAGTACCGCGATGCTGGCGGTGATGTTGCCGCCTAACTGGCGGGCGATCTGCGGGCTGGTCAGCGCATCGCTCCAGGCAGCCAGGAAGCCGATCAGGAACAGCGGGCGCGGTGCCAGGCGTTTGATCACTGCCACGGCCGAGCGTTTGTGGCCGGCATCGAACAAGGTGACCAGGCACAGAATGATCGAGGTTGAGAATAGGCCGCTGCTGGTGGCGTACGCCAGGCTCAGGCCCAGGGCGCGGGCGATCGATGGGTCAAGGAAGCGGCTGACATACAAGGTCAGCGGCAAGCTGGCCAGGGCGGGAAGCGTATAGGGCAGCAGGTAGCCGAGCAGGCTGCTGGCGCGCGGGCGGTCGCGCAGCCATGCCGTGCGGGCGCTGCGCGTGGCGCCCCAGCGGCCAAGGGTGGTGAGCACTGCGAAGGCCGCGGCCCAAGTGAATGTCAGCAGGATGAAGTTACCTGCCAAGGTGAGCGAGTCACTGGCCGAATGGCGATCGACCAGGCGTTCCACTTCCTTGGCTGCACGGTCAGTGCGCAGGCGCCAGGCGTCGACCAAGTGGGCATCCAGGTCAAGCTCCTGGGCGGCACTGTCCAGGCCGTCGGCCAAGGCACCGAGCAGGCCGCCCTGAAGTACCGGCTCCGGTTCGGCAGGTTGTGCGTCGGTGGGGGCGGGGTCGGCCGCCAGCAGGTGGGTGCTCAGCAGGCAGCCGAGCAGCAGGGTGGTGAGGTAGCGCAGCACTGGAGTACTCCTTGGGCCGGGATGAGCGGGGCAGGGTTACTCCAGAAACTGAGCCGTTCAGCGGTGCGAAAGTTCGATGTGCGTGTGCTGGGGTCAGCGATTGCCTTGCAGCGAGCCCGTCAGCCCATGGGTGAGCGTTTCCCAGCGCAGGTGAAACGCGCCCACTTGTGGGCGTTTTTTTGCCAGAAATGTTTGCGTCTCGGGCAGGTTGACCCCTTTGCGCAGTGCGTAATGGTTGTAGGCAATTTCGAAGGTGCCGCTGATGTTCTCGCGGATAGGCCCTTCGCAGAGCGGCTGCGGGATGTTGCCATTCATCTGCGCGCTATGCAGTTCCAGCGCTGCGACGATGCGTTGCTGCTCTTTGCTATACAAATCGACGCCCTGCAGCCTGGCGGTTTCTGCGACATTGATGATGGCTGCCAAGCCCATTGAAGTGTGGGCGAGGTCACGGCAGGTTTCTTGGCTAAGGCCCTTCACGTAGTGGGTGGGAAAGTGCCAGTGGGCCTTGATGCGATCGTCATCGAGCCTGCACCACGGTGCATTGGGCGGCCTGTTACCGTTTTGCTCGTCATAAATATAAGCAGGTACGAGTTGATGCCAACGCCCGATGGCTTCGTCGAATAACGCGCGGTCATCCGTGACGATACCGATATTGGCCATTGCCTCAATCGCGGTGGCATGCCAGTTCTTGTTATGGCACAGCGAGCCAGAGATGAACATCTGCCTGATAGTGGGGAGGTGCTGCTCTGTGAGCATTTTCTTAACCTTCGCCCGTTCATCCGGCAACCAACCGGTGTAGCCTTCATCGACGATTTCAAGGCCCCGGGTAAAGAGTGCGGCGGTCCAGGCAGCTTGCAATGGGCCATTACTTGCCTGATGTCCGCCCGTCAGCGTCGTTGCCCACGCCAGCAGAATGCTTCTGACGTTCGCGGCATATTGAGGATTACCGGTATACGACCACAGCAACGCCTGTGTGTACGTCGCCGCTGCGTCATCCATTTCTTCAAAGCAGCCAACGCGTGGGTTAGTGGAGCCCGAGCCGCATTCAACCTTGGCGAAGGGGGTGGCCTTGTAGTCCTCAGCGGCCCATTTACTGTGCTTGGCTTGCGCAAAGGCATCCTTCCAAGGCTGCGTGTCTAATCGGGCTTTGACGAGATTCAAAAGTGCGGTGTCAACCAGGATGCCAGGGTGGTTCAGTGGCAGACCGACAGTCGGCGAAAGGCTTTGGGAGTTTGCAGAATTGGCCGTGCTGAGACCTGCAAGGGTGAGGGCGGAGATTAAAAGGAATTTACGCATGGTGAGTGCCTCATTGAGTCATGAGGCCCATGCTGCCAAGTTTCTGAAGTACGGCTACTCACAGAGCTAGCAGTAGCCGTAGGGTGAGGACTGTGATTGTAAGTTACTGCCCGTTGTAGATCTGGTCGAACACACCACCGTCGTTGAAGTGGGTCTTCTGCACGGTACGCCAGTCACCAAAGGTTTTTTCCACCGACAGGAAGTCGACTTTCGGGAAACGGTCGGTGTACTTGGCCAACACCGCCGGATCACGTGGGCGCAGGTAGTTGTTGGCGGCGATTTCCTGTGCCGCTGGCGACCACAGGTACTTCAGGTATTCCTCGGCCACGGCCTGGGTACCTTTTTTCGCCACCACCTTGTCAACCACGCTTACCGGTGGCTCAGCTTCGGCGGAAACACTTGGGTAGACCACTTCGAACTGGTCGCGGCCGAATTCGCGGGCGATCATTTCGGCTTCGTTTTCGAAGGTCACCAGCACGTCGCCGATCTGGTTGGTCATGAAGGTGGTGGTCGCGGCGCGGCCACCGGTATCCAGCACTGGCGCCTGTTTGAACAGCTTGCCGACGAAGTCGCGGGCCTTGGTCTCGTCACCGCCTTGCTTGAGCACATAGCCCCACGCCGAGAGGTAGGTGTAACGGCCGTTACCCGAGGTTTTCGGGTTGGGCACGATCACTTGCACGCCATCCTTGAGCAGGTCGGGCCAGTCTTTCAGTGCCTTGGGGTTGCCTTTGCGCACGATGAACACGGTGGCCGAGGTGAACGGCGCGCTGTTGTTCGGCAGGCGGGTGACCCAGTTGTCCGGCACCAGCTTGCCGTTGTCGACCAGGGCGTTGATGTCGGTGGCCATGTTCATGGTGATGACATCGGCCGGCAGGCCGTCGATCACCGCGCGCGCTTGCTTGCTCGAGCCGCCGAAGGACATCTGCACATTGACCTTCTCGTTGTGCTCGGCTTCCCAGTGTTTCTGGAAGGCCGGGTTGTAGTCCTTGTAGAAGTCGCGCATCACGTCGTAGGAGACGTTGAGCAGGGTCGGGGCGGCCTGGGCGAGGTTGCCGAGGGCCAGGCCTGCGGCGAGCAGCGAGGCGGTGAAGAGTTTTTTCACGTTGCTTCCTTGTTCTTGAAGGTTATTGGGGCAGATTGCCAGCGACTATAGCGGCTGGGTTTATGCGGGTTAAAGAACAAAAACGACTTTGGTTATGCTTCTGCCTGTGCCGGCCCTTTCGCGGGTAAACCCGCTCCCACAGGGAACGCGCACTGCTCAGGCCTGTGGTGATCCTGTGGGAGCGGGTTTACCCGCGAAAGGGCCGGCACAGGCAGCATCACTGCTTGGGAAATAGCCCATTGCCGCAGCGCGAACAGAATGACGCATCGTGTTCGTGGCTGCTCTTGTGGCAGGTTGGGCAGTCATGCTGCAACTGCTCCCCACGCATGGCATTGGCCAATTCTGCGGTAAAGATGCCGGTAGGCACGGCGATGATCGAATAACCGGTGATCATCACCAGTGACGACAGCACCTGCCCCAGCGGCGTCTTCGGCACGATGTCGCCAAAGCCCACCGTGGTCAGGGTGACAATGGCCCAATAGATGCCTTTGGGAATGCTGGTAAAGCCGTGCTCCGGCCCTTCGATCACGTACATCAAGGTGCCGAACACCGTCACCAGGGTCGAGACAGTGACCAGGAACACGATGATCTTCTGCTTGCTGCCCCGCAGCGCGGCCATCAGGTAGTTGGCCTGCTTGAGGTACTGGCCAAGCTTGAGCACGCGGAAGATCCGCAGCATGCGGATGACCCGGATGATCAGCAGGTATTGCGCGTCGCTGTAATAGAGGGCGATGACCCCGGGGACGATCGCCAGCAGGTCGACCAGGCCGTAGAAGCTGAAAGCGTAGCGCAGGGGCTTGGGCGAGCAGTACAGGCGCGTGAGGTATTCGGCCAGGAAGATCGCGGTGAAGCCCCATTCGATGGCAGCGAGCAGGCCGGCGTAGCCTTGGTGGATTTCGTCGATGCTGTCGAGGATCACCGTGACCAGGCTGGCAAGGATGATCAGCAGAAGGGTCTTGTCGAAGCGGCGCCCGGCGACGGTGTCGGTCTGGAAGACGATGACGTAGAGCCGCTCACGTATTGATTGCGGGGTTTGCATGGTTTTTGTTCCGGGTGCGTAAGCATTAAGCCTAGAAGGTCAGCGCTTGGGCCTGCAACAGGGCGAGCTGGCAATAATGCCAGTTGTTGAGACGCGAATGTTGGCCGCAGAATGGCATCAGGTATGGGCGAGCGTGTGAGTCGGTCATGAATAGGGCAGCTGACCAGCCTGGCTTGGTATTACAGACGCTATCGTATAGCGCTTATGGCCATTCGGTGGAAGGGTCGGGTACTTCGCTGGGTTTCAACGGCGAGCGGAGAAGCGGGGTTCTGCATGGCTATGGATTGGGCAATGGACATCGGTTCTATCGCCCCGCGTTGATGCGCTTTTTAAGCCCGGATGCTTTGAGCCCGTTTGGTAAGGGCGGAGTCAACTCTTATGCCTATTGCCAATGCGATCCAGTCAATCGCTTAGACCCGACTGGGGGATACGGGTTTTTCAGTCTCTTTCCAGTGCCCCCGGAGTTGAAAACAGGTCCGGGAAGGTATGTGCAAGCGCGAATTACTTCGATGGAATTTGTTGAAGTGGTCGGTTCCGGGTCTAGTGAGCTCTTGCAGGGCGCGCAGAGACGCTCGTACGGGGTGCCGGACTTGATCATAGGCGGGCCTTCTTTTTATGAGCGTGAATCCTTTTGGAAGGAGGTACGGTATTGGGAGCACAGACCAGCTACTGAGCCGATGAGCGTGGACCAGATGGTACCCAATCACCAGCGTGCCCAGAGCAGTGAAATTGGCAATATTGAGCGTAGGATGGTTTTAGTCAGGGAGCAGCAGGAGCGGGAGGAAGTTGTGAATCGGGTGTTTGTTTTCGGCGACGTTTCTTAAATATGACTGCTTGTCTGTGAGAGACCGGCACGTCCGATGTGCTTCAGTCATCAATTGGGTAGACGCCAGGAGTATCGCCGCAGTAAAAGTTGCCAGAACTGGTTACCTGAATGCATTAGCCAGCAGGCCAGTACAAAGGGGGCTGTCAGTCCTGAAATCGGCATCAAGTTCAACAGCGCTTGCAGCAACAGGGCCAGGGCAATTGCCAACAACGTCACCCAGGGTTTTTCACTCTGGCGGCTGAAGGCCAGTGCCGCCAGCGCTGCGTTGAAGCCGTATAGTCCCATCCAGGCCACCTGCGCCTGGTCGATGAGCAGCGCGACGCCGCCCCCGATGGCAGAGCCGATCACGGCCCACATAGCCGCGTAGGGGCTGGCGATGAACATGCCGACGATGATCAGCAGCCCGGCGAATGGGTTATCAAGCAGGAAGATCTGGCCGACACCGCGCGCCAGGGCGTACAGCGGGTCTGGCTCGGCAAAGACAGCCGTCGAGGGTTCAGCGATCAGCAAAGCGCCCCAGCCCAACAGCACGAACGGCGCCGTATAAGCGATCAGCAACTTGCCACCGCGCTTGCGCCATTGGTGGGTGATGATGCTCGATAGCCCACCGGCTGCGAGGATCAGCGGCGGCATGATCGCTGACCACGGCAGTACCGCACTGATCAGGATACCGATCAGCACGCCGTTGTAACAGTACAGCCCGGCCTGGCGGTCGGCGCGGTCGTAGCCGCGGCGCTGGGCGGTGAGCAGGCCTGCAAGGGCGCCGAGCAGGGCGCCGCCGACCAGGTTGGGGGCGGTCAGCAGGATGGCCAGCAGGCAGCACAGGCCGCACAGGGGGTTGCGCAGCAGCAGCACCTGGCTGAAGCCGTTGAGCAGCGCCGTGGCCCAGTCGGGGCACGGGTTGACAAAATTTTTGGTGTACATGGGCAGTCGGTAAGGTTGATTGAAAAGCGGTGGGCCTCTTTGGGCCTCGGTTTTCCGCAGGGTTTTTGACGCTGAGCAAGGGGAGGGCTTTGCCCTCCATCGCAGGCAAGCCAGCTCCTACAGGGACCGCGTACGGCCTGTGGGAGCCGGCTTGCCGGCGAAAGGGGCGCAAAGCGCCCCCAGCGGTTTCAGACCAAGGTCTCGATCCGCAGCGTATTAGTCGAACCCGGCTTGCCGAAAGGCACACCGGCGGTGATCAACAGCGTGTCCCCGCGGCTGGCCATGCCTTGCGCCTGGGCAATTTCCAGGGCGGTCGAGCAGATTTCGTCAACCTGACGCAGGCGGTCGTTGACCACCGAATGCACACCCCAGGCCACGCTCAGGCGGCGCGCTGTGTTCAGGTTCGGCGTCAGGTTGAGGATCGGCGCCCGTGGTCGCTCGCGGGCGGCACGCAGCGTCGAGGCGCCCGACTCGCTGTAGTTGACCAGCACCGCCACCGGCAGAATGCCGCTGATACGGCGGATCGCGCAGCTGATGGCGTCCGATACGGTGGCTTCGGCTTTCGGCCGGCCAACGTCAAGTTGGGCCTGGTAGTCCGGGCCGTTTTCCACTTGGCGGATGATCTTGCTCATCATCTGCACGGCTTCCAGCGGGTAGTCGCCTGACGCGGTCTCGGCCGACAGCATCACCGCATCAGCACCCTCGGCCACGGCGTTGGCCACGTCGGTGACTTCGGCGCGGGTGGGCGCAGGCGAGAAGCGCATGGATTCGAGCATCTGCGTGGCCACCACCACCGGTTTACCCAGCTGGCGGCAGGTGCCGATGATGCGCTTCTGGATCTGCGGCACGCTTTCGGCGGGTACTTCCACGCCCAGGTCACCGCGGGCCACCATGATCGCGTCTGCCAGTTCGGCGATTGCCTGCAGCTGTTCGACCGCCGAGGGTTTCTCGATCTTGGCCATCAGGTAGGCACGGTCGCCAATCAGCTGGCGCGCCTCGACGATGTCTTCAGGGCGCTGCACGAACGACAGGGCCACCCAGTCCACGCCCAGCTCCAGGCCGAAGGCCAGGTCGCGACGGTCTTTTTCGGTGAGCGGGGAGAGGTCGAGCACCGCTTGCGGCACGTTGACGCCCTTGCGGTCGGACAACTCACCACCGTTCAGCACGGTCGTGTCGATAGCGTCGGCGTGCTTGGAGGTCACCCGCAGGCGCAGGCGGCCGTCGTCCACCAGCAGGTCCATGCCCGGCTCCAGCGCGGCGATGATTTCCGGGTGGGGCAGGTTGACCCGCTCGCTGTTGCCCGGCGTTGTGTCCAGGTCCAGGCGCAGTGACTGGCCGCGCTGCAGTTGCACCTTGCCTTCGGCCAGGCGGCCAACGCGCAGTTTCGGCCCCTGCAAGTCCATGAGGATGCCCAGCGGGTAGTTCAGTTGCTGCTCGACTTCGCGGATCCACTGGTAGCGCAGGGCATGGTCGGCGTGCTCGCCGTGGCTGAAGTTGAGGCGGAAGATGTTCACCCCGGCTTCGACCAGTTGACGGATGTCGTCGATGCCGTTGATCGCAGGGCCGAGGGTGGCGAGGATTTTGACTTTTTTATCAGGCGTCATGATTGCGGAGTCTCGAGGATCAGAATGGCGCGGAAGTCGTTGACGTTGGTGCGTGTCGGCTCGGTGACGATCAACGCATCGAGCGCAGCGAAGTAGCCGTAGCCGTTGTTGTTGTCCAGCTCGTCACTGGCCGACAGGCCCAAGGCTTCGGCGCGGGCATAACTGCAAGGGGTCATGAAGGCGCCGGCGTTTTCTTCGGAGCCATCGATGCCGTCGGTGTCACCGGCCAGCGCGTACACGCCCGGCAGGCCCTTGAGGTTTTCGGTGAGGCTGAGCAGGAACTCGGCATTGCGCCCGCCGCGGCCGTTGCCGCGTACGGTGACGGTGGTTTCGCCACCCGACAAGATCACGCAAGGTGCCTTGAGCGGCTGGCCGTGCAGAACGATCTGCCGGGCAATGCCAGCATGCACCTTCGCCACTTCACGCGACTCGCCTTCGAGGTCGCCCAGAATCAGCGGGCTGAAGCCAGCCTGGCGCGCTTTGACGGCGGCGGCTTCCAGCGACTGCTGGGGCTTGGCGATCAGTTGGAAATGGCTGCGGGCCAGAGCCGGGTCATCGGCCTTGACGGTTTCCGAGGCAGGGTTGTTGAGCCAGTCGATGACGGCCTTGGGCGCTTCGATGTTGTACCGCTTGAGGATGGCCAAGGCATCGGCGCGGGTGCTTGGGTCGGCGACGGTGGGGCCGGAGGCGATGACCGTGGCCAGGTCGCCCGGTACATCGGAAATGGCATAGGTGTAGACCGTGGCCGGCCAGCAGGCCTTGGCCAGGCGGCCGCCCTTGATCGCCGAGAGGTGCTTGCGCACGCAGTTCATCTCGCCGATGGTGGCGCCGGACTTGAGCAGCGCCTTGTTGATGTGTTGCTTGTCGGCCAGGGTCAGGCCTTCGGCGGGCAGTGCCAGCAGTGCCGAACCACCGCCAGAGAGCAGGAAGATGACACGGTCGTCTTCGTTCAGGTTGCTGACCAGCTCCAGCACGCGCTTGGCCACGGCCAGGCCGGCGGCATCGGGGACCGGGTGAGCGGCTTCGACCACCTCGATTTTCTGGCAGTTGGCGCCGTGGCCGTAACGGGTGACGACGAGGCCGGACACTTCGCCCTGCCAGCTTTTCTCGACCACTTCGGCCATGGCGGCTGCGGCCTTGCCGGCGCCGATGACGATGACCCGGCCGCTACGGTCGGCGGGCAGGTAGGGTTCGAGGACTTGGCGCGGGTGGGCGGCGGCGATGGCTGTGTCGAACAGCTCGCGAAGAATTTTTTGCGGATCGACCGACATGGCAGGCTCCCAAATTATTGTTGTTCTGCAGAATCGAAAACGCCCCTGGAACTGCCTCCGTGCAGGCCGAACCAGGGGCGGGTGTTGCTCGGTGTTGGGTCAGAGACCCTGGGGGCGCTTTGCGCCCCTTTCGCGACACAAGGCCGCTCCTACAGGAGACCGCGATCCCTGTAGGTGCGGCTGCGTCGCGAAAGGGCTGCAAAGCAGCCCCCAAATTCAGCTTACTTGCCTTCGTCGCGGATCGAGAAGTTGGCCATGTGCTCCAGGCCTTTGATCAGCGCCGAGTGGTCCCAGTTGCCGCCACCCAGGGCCTGGCAGGTGTTGAACACTTGCTGGGCGTTGGAGGTGTTGGGCAGGTTGATGCCCAGTTCCTTGGCGCCTTGCAGGGCCAGGTTCAGGTCCTTCTGGTGCAGGTTGATGCGGAAGCCTGGGTCGAAGGTGCCTTTGATCATGCGCTCGGCGTGCACTTCGAGAATTTTCGACGAAGCGAAGCCGCCCATCAGTGCTTCACGCACCTTGGCTGGGTCGGCGCCGTTCTTGGCGGCGAACAGCAGGGCTTCGGCAACCGCCTGGATGTTCAGCGCAACGATGATCTGGTTGGCCACCTTGGCGGTCTGGCCGTCGCCGTTGCCACCCACGCGGGTGATGTTCTTGCCCATGGCTTCGAACAGCGGCAGGGCGCGCTCGAAGGCTTTCGGGCAGCCACCGACCATGATGCTCAGGGTCGCGGCCTTGGCGCCGACTTCACCGCCGGACACCGGGGCGTCCAGGTAGGCGGCGCCGGTGGCCTTGATCTTCTCGGCGAAGGCTTTGGTAGCGGTCGGCGAGATCGAGCTCATGTCGATCACGACCTTGTTCGGGCCGACACCTTCGGCCACGCCGTTCTCACCGAACAGGACGGCTTCTACCTGCGGGGTGTCGGGGACCATGACGATGATGAATTCAGCTTCCTGGGCCACTTCTTTCGGGTTGGCCAGGGCCACCGCGCCAGCGGCGATCAGGTCGGCCGGGGCGGCGTCGTGGTGGGTGGAAACGAACAGGCTGTGACCTGCTTTTTGCAGGTTCTGAGCCATGGGCTTGCCCATGATGCCGGTGCCGATAAAGCCGATTTTAGCCATGAGAGATTACCTCGTTGTATTTGTTGAATCTCGATGGAGCAGGCAACGCAGGCCCTTGTAGGAGCAGCCTTGTGCTGCGATGAGGCCGGTATGACAGGCAGATCTTCTAGCGCAGCGATGGCCTCTTCGCAGCACAAGGCTGCTCCTACACAGTGCGTATGCGCCCTTAAATTGCGTTGTGGGTCTTCAGCCAGCCCAGGCCCGCTTCAGTGGTGGTCAGCGGCTTGTACTCTGCGCCCACCCAACCCTGGTAGCCGATGCGGTCCAGGTGCTCGAACAGGAAGCGGTAGTTGATCTCGCCGGTGCCTGGCTCGTTGCGACCTGGGTTGTCGGCCAGCTGGATGTGGTTGATCAGTTTCAGGTTGGCTTCCATGGTGCGAGCCAGGTCACCTTCCATGATCTGCATGTGGTAGATGTCGTACTGCAGGAACAGGTTGTCGCTGCCGACTTCGGCCTGTATTTCCAGGGCTTGCTTCGTGGTATTCAGGTAGAAGCCTGGGATGTCGCGGGTGTTGATCATTTCCATGACCAGGCGGATCCCGGCGGCTTTCAGTTTTTCGGCGGCAAACTTCAGGTTGTCGACGAAGGTCTTGCGCACGTCGGCGCACTGCAGGCCTTGCGGGCGGATGCCGGCCAGGGCGTTGACCTGGGTGTTGCCCAGGACCTTGGCGTATTCGATGGCCTTGTCGACACCGGCGCGGAACTCTTCAACGCGGTCGGGGTGGCAGGTGATGCCACGCTCGCCTTTGGCCCAGTCGCCGGCCGGCAGGTTGAACAGCACCTGGGTCAGGCCGTGCGCATCGAGCTGCTGCTTGATTTCGGCGGCGCTGAAATCGTACGGGAAGAGGTATTCGACGCCGCTAAAACCAGCATCGGCGGCGGCCTTGAAGCGGGCCAGGAAGTCCTGTTCGGTGAACAGCATGGACAGGTTGGCAGCGAAGCGAGGCATGAGTTGTCTCCTTGCGATGAAGGCTCCCAGGGCATGCCTGGGGGCGTCAGGCGATCAGTCCAGCATCGAGATGGCGGTTGGCGCGTCGTTACCGACCAGGGCCAGGTCTTCGAACTCGTTGACCGCGTTGATCTCGGTGCCCATGGAAATGTTGGTCACACGCTCGAGAATCACTTCAACCACCACCGGCACGCGGAACTCTTCGGCCATTTTCTGCGCCTTGAGCAGGGCAGGGGCGATCTCGCCTGGCTCGAATACGCGGATGGCCTTGCAGCCCAGGCCTTCGACCACGGCGACGTGATCGACACCGTAGCTGGCGGCGTCGCTGGAGTTGATGTTCTCGAACGCCAGTTGTACACAGTAATCCATGTCGAAGCCACGCTGCGCCTGGCGGATCAGGCCGAGGTAGGCGTTGTTCACCAGCACGTGGACGTACGGCAGGTTGAACTGCGCGCCGACTGCCAGCTCTTCGATCATGAACTGGAAGTCATAGTCACCCGACAGGGCGACCACTTTGCGCGATGGGTCGGCCTTGACCACACCCAGTGCGGCAGGGATGGTCCAGCCCAGCGGGCCAGCCTGGCCGCAGTTGATCCAGTGACGTGGCTTGTACACGTGCAGGAACTGCGCGCCGGCGATCTGCGACAGGCCGATGGTGCTGACGTAGGTGGTGTCCTTGCCGAACACCTGGTTCATCTCTTCGTACACGCGCTGCGGCTTGACCGGCACGTTGTCGAAGTGGGTCTTGCGCTGCAGGGTGGCCTTGCGCTCCTGGCAGTCTTCCAGCCAGGCCTTGCGGCACTTGAGCTTGCCAGCGGCTTTCCACTCGCGGGCCACTTCGAGGAACACATCCAGCGCCTTGCCTGCGTCCGACACGATACCCAGGTCTGGGGTGAATACGCGGCCGATCTGGGTCGGTTCGATGTCCACATGCACGAACTTGCGGCCTTCGGTGTAGACGTCGACGGAGCCGGTGTGGCGGTTGGCCCAACGGTTACCGATGCCGAACACCAGGTCGGATTTGAGCAGGGTGGCGTTGCCGTAGCGGTGCGACGTCTGCAGGCCGACCATGCCGACCATCAGGGCGTGATCGTCCGGGATGGTGCCCCAGCCCATCAGGGTCGGGATGACCGGTACACCGGTCAGCTCAGCGAACTCGACCAGCTTGTCGCTGGCGTCGGCGTTGATGATGCCGCCGCCTGCCACCAGCAGTGGGCGCTCGGCGTCATTGAGCATTGCCAGGGCTTTTTCGGCCTGAACACGGGTGGCGGATGGCTTGTTGACGGCCAGCGGCTCGTAGGCGTCGATGTCGAATTCGATTTCAGCCATCTGCACGTCGAACGGCAGGTCGATCAGCACAGGGCCTGGGCGGCCGGTGCGCATTTCATAGAAGGCCTTCTGGAACGCGTAAGGCACTTGGCCTGGCTCCAGCACGGTGGTCGCCCACTTGGTCACCGGCTTGACGATGCTGGTGATGTCGACGGCCTGGAAGTCTTCTTTGTGCAGGCGTGCACGCGGGGCCTGGCCAGTGATGCAGAGAATTGGGATGGAGTCGGCCGACGCACTGTACAGGCCGGTGACCATGTCGGTGCCGGCAGGGCCGGAAGTGCCGATGCACACGCCGATGTTGCCTGGGTTGGCACGGGTGTAGCCCTCGGCCATGTGCGAGGCACCTTCAACGTGGCGAGCGAGGACGTGATCGATGCCACCGACTTTTTTCAGGGCCGAGTACAGCGGGTTGATGGCAGCCCCTGGGATGCCGAACGCGGTATCTACACCTTCACGGCGCATGACCAGAACGGCTGCATCGATTGCTCTCATTTTGCTCATGGGTTGTGCCTCATCGATTTTGTAATTGTATACAACTTGCTGTGCGGCAGAGTGTATTCACGCCTGCCTGCTTAGGTCAATGGATTTTCATCAGGGAGAATGGCTTTCGTCGGACCGCCCGTGAAAACGGCGTTCTGTCGGATCGAGTACGATCGTTTTAAAATATTGTATACAAAAATATCTTCTGTTGTGTTCTATTTGCGCTATTGGTTTTCAACTGCCCTTAGGGCTTCTCACAACAAGAAGAGGACCTTTTCATGAACGTTCTGAACCTGAAAGTCGCGGTAAGCCTGGTCAATGCTGCGCTGGCGGCAGGCCGCCAGATCAACGCTGCGCCGTTGACTGTGGCGGTGTTGGATGCGGGCGGGCACTTGCTGGCCCTGCAGCGCGAGGATGGCGCTAGCCTGATTCGGCCGGAAGTGGCCACCGGTAAGGCCTGGGGGGCGATTGCGCTGGGCAAGGGCTCACGCTTGTTGGCGCTGGATGCGCAGCAACGGCCGGCGTTTTTTGCCGCATTGAATGGGCTGGGAGAGCGGCCGGTGGTGCCGGCACCGGGGGGTGTGCTGATTCGTGATCAGGACGGCAAGGTGCTGGGTGCGGTGGGGATCAGCGGGGATACGTCGGATATCGACGAGCAATGCGCGATCAGTGCGATCGAGGCAGTTGGGTTGAAGGCGGATGCGGGGGTGGCTGCTTAAATCTCTATTGGTTGTACTGGCCTCATCGCCGGCAAGCCGGCTCCCACAGGAAATTCACAGTGTTCAAAAGCTGTGCGGTCACTGTGGGAGCCGGCTTGCCGGCGATAGGGCTGCAGAGCAGCCCCACTGGCCCTATCAGGCCGCCTCAGGCTCACAGCCCTTGAGCACCAGCCGAATGATGGTCTCGGCCGCCGCGTCATAATCACTCTCGGCCAGCTTGGCCTTGCCCGTCACCGCCGAAATCTGCCAATCGAAATCGGCATAGGTCTGGGTCGCCGCCCAGATGCTGAACATCAGGTGATGCGCATCCACCTTGGCGATCTGCCCGCGCTCGATCCAACCCTGGATGCACTCGATATTGTGCCGTGCCTGCTCGTTGAGCTGCTCGACCTGGTTGGGCGACAAATGCGGCGCACCGTGCATGATCTCGCTGGCAAACACTTTGGAGGCATGCGGCAAATCGCGGGAAATGCGGATTTTCGAGCGAATGTAGGCACTCAGCACTTCTTTAGGGTCACCGTCAGCATTGAACGGCGTCGAGGCCTGCATGATCGGCGCGATGATGCTCTCCAAGACCTCGCGGTAGAGGTTGTCCTTGGATTTGAAGTAGTAATACACGTTCGGCTTGGGCAGGCCGGCCTTGGCCGCGATATCGCTGGTCTTGGTGGCGGCGAAGCCCTTGTCGGCGAATTCCTCGCTGGCCGCGCGCAGGATCAGTTCCTTGTTGCGCTCGCGAATGGTGCTCATTGTCAGGGATCTTCCTCGTGTCTGGCCACCTCTAAGAGGGATCGGGCATGTTAGCACCGCGGCTGAAGGGCGCTCAAGGCAGCGACTTTCGGCTAGACTCCGGCACATTCATTTCACGGGAAACAGGCACATGGCAGGAAGCAGTCTACTGGTACTGATCGACGATATCGCCACGGTACTCGACGACGTGTCGTTGATGACCAAGGTCGCGGCGAAAAAGACGGCCGGCGTGCTGGGGGACGATTTGGCGCTCAATGCCCAGCAGGTAACCGGCGTGCGCGCGGAACGCGAAATCCCGGTGGTCTGGGCGGTGGCCAAAGGCTCGTTCGTCAACAAGGCGATCCTTGTGCCGGCAGCGTTGCTGATCAGCGCCTTCATCCCGTGGGCGGTGACGCCGTTGCTGATGGTCGGCGGCGCGTACCTGTGCTACGAGGGGTTCGAGAAGCTGGCGCACAAGTTCTTGCACAGCAAGGAAGAGGACAGCGCGCAGCATGAGGCCCGCAAGGAGGCCGTGGCCGACGCCAGTGTCGACCTTGTCGCCTACGAGAAGGCCAAGATCAAGGGTGCGGTGCGCACCGACTTCATCCTGTCGGCCGAGATCATTGCCATCACCTTGGGGATCGTGGCGGATTCGCCGCTGCCCCAGCAGATCATCGTGCTGTCGGGCATCGCCGTCGTCATGACGGTTGGCGTTTACGGGCTGGTGGGCGGCATCGTCAAGCTCGATGACCTGGGCCTGTGGATGACCCACAAAGCATCCAGGCTATCCCAGGCGGTCGGCAACGGCATCCTGCGCGCCGCGCCCTACATGATGAAGAGCCTGTCGGTGATCGGGACGGCGGCAATGTTTTTGGTCGGCGGCGGGATTTTGGTGCATGGCATCGCGCCCCTGCATCATGCCATCGAGGCCTTCAGCGTGGGGCGCGGTGGTGGGCTGACCGTGGCCTTGCTCAACGGCGTGGCCGGTGTCGTGGCCGGGGCCGTGGTGCTGGCGGTGGTCAGCGGCGTAACGAAGGTGTGGCGCGCCGTCAGGGGCTGACGACCACGCCGCTTTCCTCCGGCTTCCAGGCCAGCAGGCCCTTGCTGAAGCCGTAGGCGGCGCTCTGGTAGTAGGCAATGGCACGGCGTACCAACGGGTTGTCGTTGCCCACGGTGGTTTCATGGCTGTTGCCCAAGGCGTCTTCATGCACGCGCATGCCACCGCGTGGGCTGAGGATGGCCAGGTTTTTGCCGTCGAACAGGCCCAGGTGCTGGTAGTTGCCGATCAGTACGCGAGGTGGCAGTGCATCTTCCTTGAGCAGGTCGCGGCCGAAGAAGGTCGAGGTGTAGTCAACGTTGAGCAGGCCGAGCACGGTCGGCGCCAGGTCGATCTGACTGGCCAGCTTGGCGTCCTCTTGGGGCGCGATGAGCTTGGGTGCATAGATCCACAACGGGATCTGGTAATTGCTCACCGGCAGGTCTTCCACGCCAGCGCTGCCAGCGGTGTGGTCGGCGACGAAGATGAACAGCGTGTTGTCGAACCACGGCTTGTGCTTGGCCGCCTGCAGGAACTGCGCGATGGCATGGTCGGTGTACTTCACCGCACCTTCACGGCCATCACCGGATGGAATGTCGATGCGGCCTTCCGGGTATGTGTAGGGGCGATGGTTGGACGTGGTCATCAGTTGCAGGAAGAACGGCTGCTGCTTGGCATGGTCAGCGTCGGCCAGCTTCAGGGTTTGCCGATACAGGTCTTCATCAGCCATGCCCCAGGCGTTCTTGAAGCTGATTTCGCTTTCATCGATGCTGCTCTGGTCGACGATGCGATAGCCATTGCCACTGAAGAACGCGTTCATGTTGTCGAAATAGCCGCGCCCACCGTAGACGAACACCGCGTCGTAGCCCCTGGCCGTCAGCTGCTGGCCGAGGCTGGCATAGCCGCTTTCGCGGCCGATGCGCTTGACGATCGAGCGCCCCGGGGTTGGCGGAATCGACAGGGTGATGGCCTCCAGGCCGCGGTCGGTGCGGGTGCCGGTGGCGTAGAAATTGTTGAAGTACAGGCTCTCGCGGCGCAAGGCGTCGAGGTTGGGCGTGAGGTTGCGCGCGTCGCCGTTGCTGCCCATGTATTTGGCGCTGAAGCTTTCGAGGGTCACCAGGATGATGTTCGGGGTGCGCTGTGGGCCATGGGCGCTGATGTGGCGGCGAATGTCCTGTGGCTCCTGGCCCTGGAAGCGGACGTCGGGTTCGGCCAGTTCCTGATGCATGTGCGCGCCGACGTCAGCTGCGTCTAGGCTGGCATAGAACTGCGTGTAGTCCAGTTCATTGTTACGGAAGGCGGCGAAGAACTGATACGGGCCGTTGCTGGCCAGCTCGCGCTGGTAGGCGTTGCCGCCTTGGCCGCGCGGAAACTGCTGATCGATTACCACGCCATTCAGGCCAGCCAGCGCCGCCAGCAGGGCAATGCCCAGTACCCGTTGACGCACGCTCGCGGCGGGGGCGGCCAGGGCCTGGGCCAGCGGTTTGCGCAGCAGCACCGCCAGCACCACTGCGACCAACGCGATAGCGCTGAGCAGCGTGGGCAAGGGGTAGGATTCGCGGATGTTGTCCAGTACTTCCTTGGAGTAGACCAGGTAGTCGACGGCGATGAAGTTGAAGCGCACACCGAATTCGTCCCAGAACAGCCATTCCGACACTGCGACGAACAGCATCACGAACAGGCTGACCACCAGCAGCCCGGTCAGCAGCCCGCGATGGGCGCGCGTACGCCACAGCGAGGTAGGGCAAACCGCCAGGTACAGGCCCATCGGCAGGGCAGCATAGGCCAGGAAGCTCAGGTCGTAGATCGCCCCGTCGAAGAACAACGAGAAGTAATTGCCACTGACTTCATCCAGGTGGGTTACCAGCAATACCAACCGCGTCAGTAGGAAAATACCGAACCAGAGTGAGCAAAGTAGTACCAAGTAGCGCCAAGGGGCGGCGAGGGTAGTGCGCATCAAATAGCCCTGTTGTCTTTTTTAGTTGTGCAGAGAGCGGCAGATTAGATCAGTGTTTGCAAAAAAAATGTCAAAATTTTGCGGTGCGCACAGAGAAAGTCAGATTTATAGTTAGGCACTGTCGTTTACAGACTTGATGGGGAGGTGTGCACATGTTCGGCAATGTATTGACCTACGACGCCTATCACTTGGCGTTGTATCTGATCACGGCGATTGCCTGGGTGAGCCTGGGCTTTGGCTTCCTGCTGAGCGGGATAGACATGCAGGCGCTCTACAAGGGCTGCGCAATGTTTGGCGTGGCGCTGACCATCAGTGTGGTGATGCTGGTGGTGGATATCCTGCAGATGCTTGAGCACCATCAGGTGGAGATGGCATTGGTGATAGTGGGTATTATTCTGCCGGCTGGGGTTATATTGACCTACAAGGCAAGTTATTTGTTAGGTAGGTTTTCTCCTAAAAGCTTGTAAGAAGTCTCTTACAACTTAGTGCGTGACAGCGTCACCGGTTAGCAACGCTGTCACGTTTCAGCGGCTTAGAAGTGTACTTTTACCAAGAAGCTCGCTGTGTTTTGGTCAGTGGTAAAGGCATCGGAGTCCTTGATGCCGTATTTGTTCTTCCAGTAATCGTATTCAAAACCGACATACAGTTGCTTCTCACCCAGGTGCAACGCCTTGCCCAGGTCATATTTGACCTGTGGGTTGAAGTGCAGGTTGGCTTGGTAGGTGCCGCGACGGTTCTCGTCGTTGTCCACGACCCAGTCCATGAAGCCGTCGATGAGGATGTCGGATGAGCCGACTGGAATGGTGTAGGACCAGACCGGGGTAATCTGCCAGACGTTGTCACCCGCGCGGCTGCCGTCGGTGGTGCGCTGGTAGAAGTTCAGCTGGAAGTAGTCGAAGCCTGGGATGTCCAGGTCGAAGCCCGGGCCGATCAGGTAGGACTCGGTATCACCCTCGCCGAACTCGTAGGTCATCGCCAGCAGCACGTCCTTGACCGGGCCGAACGCCAGCTTCTGGTCGAAGATCTTGCCAAACGACAGGCGTGGGCTGATTTCACCGTAGTAGGTGTTGGGGCCGTTACCCGCGTCTTTCTTGCCTTGGTAGAAGATCTTGTCGACGAAAATGAAGTTGTCGCCGTACTTCCAGCCATCGGCGTGCTCGAAGGTCACGGTTTGCTGGATTTCGGGGTTGACCTTGAAGTTCTTGCCCCACAGGTAGGTGAGGCTGTTGTTCTGCCACTGCAGCAGGTCGCCGCCGAAGGTGGTGCCGCAGGCCAGCAGGCCGCCGGCGAGGATCAGGCTGTTGATGGTACGCATTGCGAGTGTCGCTCCCTTGATTGATCTGTTGTCAGCGCTCGGTGTTGGCGCTGTTTTTGTCTTTTGAGTCAGCTTTTTTCGATAGGCCACAGCTGTTTGGCAAGAGCTGAGCCAACTTTTCCGGGCTGGCACAACCTTCCTGCTCGACTTCGTTCTGAACGGATGAAAAGGGTCTTTCAGGCTGGCAACACGTTGGCCAACCGCCCGTATTCATTGACTGAGCGGTCAGTAAACGCAGGCAGAATCCGTTCTGCCCTGATCGAGGGGGCGCGCAGATTACTGGCTTGCGCGCCGGTCCTCAAGTGCTCCGTCCTGGAGCGGTGTGAATCAAACTTGTGCGTTTGGTCAGGTTATTAGAAATGGACTTTGATCAGGGCGCTTGCAACGCTCTGGTTGCTGTCCACATTGCCGCGGCTGTCGATGCCGTATTTGTCCTTCCAGTAGCTGTATTCAAAGCCCACGTACAACTGCTTGGCACCCAGGTTCAGGGCCTTGCCCAGGTCGTATTTGACCTGCGGGTTGAACTGCAGGTTGGCGTGGTAGGTGCCACGGCGGGTCTGGTCGTTGTCCACGACCCAGTCCATGTAGCCGTCGATGAGGATGTCGGACCTGCCCACGGGAATGGTGTACGACCAGGCCGGGGTGATCTGCCAGACGTTGTCGCCGGGGCGGCTGCCCTCGGTGTTGCGCACGTAGAAGTTTAAGGTGAAGTAGTTGAAGCCGGGGACGGCCAGGTCGAAGCCGGGGCCGATCAAGTAAGCCTCGTTGTCGCCTTCGCCACGCTCGTAGGTCATGGCGATGAGCACGTCTTTGATCGGGCCGAACTCAAACGTGTGGCCGGTCATCTTGCCAAGCGACAGGCGCGGGCTGAACTCACCGTAGTAGGTGGTCCCGCCTTTGCTGCGGTCGGCCTTGCCGTTGTAGAAAATCTTGTCGACGAACATGAAGGTGTCGCCGTACTTCCATTTGTTGGCGTGCTCGAACGTGATGGTCTGCTGAATATCAGGGTTGACCTTGAAGTCCTTGCCGTACAGGTAGCTCAGGCTTTCGCCGTGCCATTGCAGCCATTCGCCTGCATGCGAGGGGAGGGTGGCCAGCAGGCTGCTGCCCAATAACAGGGACGTGGTGATGCGCTTCATGTCGTGATTCCCGGACTTATTGTTTTTGTTGGCGGTTTTTTTAGCGCGCAGGGGCGCCCCGAGCGGCCCATTCCGGCGGGCCGACGGTGTAGCGGTTACTGCGGGTGTGAGTCAGGGGCGGCCATTGCGCCGCCCCCTCTGGCTCAGTGCTGGTGACAGGCGTCGTTATGCGCCGCGCGGTCGGCACCCCCGAGGATGTTGAACAGCACGTTCAACACCAGGGCGCTGACCGTGGCCATGGCGATGCCACTGTGGGTGATCGGTTCCATCCACTGCGGCATCTGTGCGAAGAACTCCGGGCGTACCACGGGGATCAGCCCGAAACCGACACTCACCGCAACCAGCAGCTGGTTGCGACGGTCGCCAATGTCTGCTTCCTGAAGGATCTTGATCCCGGTGGCGGTGACCATGCCGAACATGGCGATGGACGCGCCGCCCAGTACCGCAGGCGGGATCGAAGCAATCAGGAAGGCCGCTTTGGGCAGCAGGCTGAGCAGGATCAACAGCGCACCGGCCACCACGGTGACGTAGCGGCAGCGTACCCCGGTCATCTGCACCAGGCCGATGTTCTGGGCGAACGAGGAGTGGGTGAAGGTGTTGAAGAAGCCCGCGACAAACGACGCGCCGGCATCGCACAGCAGGCCGCGACGCAGCATGCCAGGCGTGACTTCACGATCGGTCACCTTGCCCAGGGCGAGGAACATGCCCGTGGACTCGACGAAGATGATCACCACCACCAGGCACATCGACAGGATCGGTGCCAGGCTGAAGGTCGGCATGCCGAAGTGCAGTGGGGTGACCACTTGCAGCCACGGTGCGTCTTTCAGGCCGGTCAGGTCGACCATGCCGATGGAGCCGGCCAGGATGTAACCCAGGCCCATGCCGACCAACACCGAAACGTTGACCCAAAAGCCACGCATGAAGCGGTTGATGAGCAGGATCACGGCCAGTACCAGGCCTGCGACCATCAGGTAGATGGGCGAGCCGAAGGCTTCTGCCTCATGGCCGCCACCGGCCCAGTTGACCGCGACCGGGAACAGCGACAGGCCGATCGAGGTGATGACGGTACCGGTAACCAGGGGCGGGAAGAAGCGTACGACCTTGGACATGAACGGCGCGATCAGCATGCCGAAGAACCCGGCGGCGATGGTCGCGCCGAAGATCCCCTGCAGGCCGACGCCGGGCATGCCGGCCATGGCCACCATGCTGCCGACGGCAGCGAAGCTGGCGCCCATCATCACGGGCATGCGGATGCCCACCGGGCCGATACCGAACGACTGGATGATTGTAGCGACGCCTGCGACCAGCAGGTCGGCGTTGATCAGGAAGGCGACTTCTTCACGGGACAATCCGGCGGCTTGGCCAATGATCAAAGGCACGGCAATCGCGCCTCCGTACATCAACAGCACATGTTGCAGGCCTACCAGGATCAGTTGGAACAGGGGCAGAGGCTGACGCGGCGGCGCAACGGGAATGTACGCCTTGCGTGACTCGGACATGCAGCACCTCGAGTTTTGTTTTTATTCTCGGATCCAAGCGCCAGGCTGCAGGCCTGGCGCTCGATGCTTGCTGGTTGCGTATTGCCTTGAAACAGAGGCCGGACAGGCCGGCCTCTTCGCGGGTAAACCCGCTCCCACCGGGAGCGGTGTGTGCCCGATGGGTCAGTTGACCGGGGCGCCTTTGGCGATCCAGTCACCGACGAGCTTGCGCTCTTCGGTGGTCATCTGGGTGATGTTGCCCAGCGGCATGATCTGGCTGGCGACCGCTTGCGCCTGGATGCGCGCGGCTTGGGCCTGGATCTGCTGCGGGGTGTCGAACATCACGCCGGCAGGGGCGGCGCTGAACAGTGGGCTGGTCGGCTTGGACGAGTGGCACACGGTGCAGCGTTCCTGGATGACATTGTGGATCTTGTCGAAGCTGTCGCCGCTTGCCTGGGCAGTGGCTGGCGCCGGTGCCGCAGGGGCTTCGGCGGGCTTGCTGGCCTCCTCGGCGCGCAGCTCGGCAGCCGTCTTGCCGCCGACGGCGGTGGCGGGCAGCGGCTGGTACTCGATCTTCGCGGCGGCTTGCTCTGGGCTGACGGCCATCGGCTTGGGGCCGGTAACGTAGGCCAGGCAGATCATCGCCAGGGCGCCGACGGGCAGGGTCCAGGCGTACTTGCTGCTGTCATGACGGGTGTTGAAGTAGTGACGGATCAATACCGCCGCCACTGCAATGCCGGCCAGGATCAGCCAGTTGTACTGGCTACCGTAGGTGCTCGGGAAGTGGTTGCTGATCATGATGAACAGCACCGGCAGGGTGAAGTAGTTGTTGTGACGCGAACGCAGCAGGCCTTTGGCCGGCAGGCGTGGGTCAGGCGTGGTGTTGTTCTCGATCGCTGCCACCAGCTGGCGCTGGGCCGGCATGATGATGCGGAACACGTTGCCGACCATGATGGTGCCGATGATCGCGCCGGTGTGCAGGTATGCGCCACGGCCGCTGAATACCAGGCTGAAGCCCCAGCACGCAGCGATGATCAGCACGAACAGCACGCCACCCAGCAATGCCGGGCGCTTGCCCAGCGGCGAGTCGCAGAGCAGGTCGTAGATGAACCAGCCGGCCACCAGCGAACCGATACCAATGGCCACGCCCTCGGCACCGCTCAGGGTGCTGCCAGGGGCCAGCAGGTACAGGGTCGGGTTCCAGTAGAACACCACGCACAGCAAGGCGATACCGGACATCCAGGTGAAGTAGGCTTCCCATTTGAACCAATGCAGGTTCTCGGGCATTTTCGGGGGTGCCAGCTTGTACTTTTCAAGGTGATAGATACCACCGCCGTGGATGGCCCAAAGGTCACCCGACAGCCCGTCACGCGGATTGCTCCGGTTCAGGTTGTTTTCCAGCCAGACGAAGTAGAACGATGCACCGATCCAGGCGACACCGGTGATCATGTGAACCCAGCGAATGCTCAGGTTCAGCCATTCGTGAAGGTGTGCTTCCACAGTATGTACCTCTGCCGATCACCTTACGATGATCGACCTTTTCTTATTGGTGGGGATTGAGGATCAGCATCTGTTCCTCGGTGAAGTAATGCTCATCGCAGTTGTTGCCAGAACCACTGCGATCAACCACCAGGAAATCATCCCGCTTTTCGATCGTAAGCACCGGGTGGTGCCAAACGCCGCGATGGTAATTGATGCCCTGCCTACCGTTACTGCGGAAGGCGCGGACCAAGCCTGATACAGGTGCATCGCCAACGGGCGCGACCACGATCAGAAAGGGGTTGCCGAGCAGCGGGATGAAAGCCTGGCTGCCCAGCGGATGGCGTTCCAGCATGCGTACGGTCAGCGGCATGTCCAGCGCGTCGGCGCGGAAGATGCTGATGATCGCTTTGTCTTCAGGCTCGGCGGTTTCGACCGTGGCGAGCTTGTGAAAGCGCATGGTCGAGCCGTTGTTGATCATGAAGTGGTCGCTGCCATCGGTTTCGATCACGTCACCGAAGGGGGCGAAGGCTTCTTTGGTCAGGGGCTCGATCATCAGGGTGCGCATGCGGTTATCTCTTCTATTGTTCGTTTTCTGAATGAGGTTCGGCTGTTGCTTACAGCTGCAGCAGACGGAACAGGGCGATCAGGTTGATCTGCGCCAGGGCTTCCTTGAATTCGGCATCCGCGTCGTTGTGGATGCGTTTCTCGAAAGCGGCGAGGATCTGGTGCCGGTTGCTGCCCTTCACGGCCATGATGAAGGGGAACTGGAACTTGGCCTTGTAGGCGTCGTTGAGCTCGGTGAAACGGGCGAACTCTTCGGCGGTGCACTGGTGGATACCGGCACCGGCCTGCTCGTTGGTGCTCGATTCGGTCAGCTCGCCCTGGATGGCGGCTTTGCCGGCCAGGTCCGGGTGAGCGTTGATCAGCGCCAGCTGGTCGGCGTGGTTGGCGCTGAGCAGGATGTCGCTCATGCGCTGGTGCAGCACTTCGATCTCGTCCAGCTCGCTCAGGTTGCCCAGGCCATAGGCTTTTTCAGCGACCCACGGCGAGTGCTCGTAGATGTCGGCGAAGGCGGCGACGAAGGCGTCGCGGCCCAGGGTCGATGGCGTGAGGGTCTTGAAAGCGGTCATCAGGCGTTCTCTTTCTTGTACGGGTGGGTGGTGTGCCAGTGGCGGGCGATGTCCGCGCGACGGGCGAACCAGACCTGGTCATGGCTCTTGGCGTAGTCGACGAAGCGCTTGAGCGCGGCCAGGCGCGCCGGGCGGCCGACCAGCCGGCAGTGCAGGCCGATGGAGAGCATCTTCGGCGCTTCGGCGCCTTCGGCGTACAGCACATCGAAGGCGTCCTTGAGGTACTGGAAGAACTGCTCGCCGCAGTTGAAGCCTTGTACCTGGGTGAAACGCATGTCGTTGGTGTCCAGGGTGTAGGGGATCACCAGGTGCGGCTTGCCGGTGGGGTTGTTCGGCTCCCAGTAGGGCAGGTCGTCGTCGTAGGTGTCGCTGTCATAGAGGAAACCACCTTCCTCCATCACCAGGCGGCGGGTATTCGGGCCGGTGCGGCCGGTGTACCAGCCCACAGGGCGCTCGCCGGTCAGTTCGGTGAGGATGCGGATGGCTTCGAGCATGTGCTCGCGCTCTTGGGCCTCGTCCATGTTCTGGTAGTCGATCCAGCGGTAGCCGTGGCTGCAGATCTCGTGGCCGGCTTCGACCATGGCGCGGATCACATCCGGGTGGCGCTGGGCGGCCATGGCCACGGCGAACACGGTCAGCGGTACGCCGCTGTCCTTGAACAGCTTGAGCAGGCGCCACACGCCAGCACGGCTGCCATACTCGTACAGCGACTCCATGCTCATGTTGCGTTGGCCCTGCAACGGCTGGGCGGCGACCATCTCGGACAGGAAGGCTTCGGACTCTTTGTCACCGTGCAGGATGTTGCGCTCGCCACCTTCTTCGTAATTGAGGACGAAAGACAGGGCAATGCGGGCGTTGCCCGGCCATTGCGGGTGAGGTGGGTTGTTGCCGTAACCGATCAGGTCGCGAGGATAGTCAGCGCTCACTGCAGTCTTCCTTCTTGTGTGTTAGTGCGGGGTGGGCGGGCCGCGTCGGTATGTCGCACCACCGGATGGGCTGATTGTATACAACTTCTGAAATCTTTTGTAAGCCTGTTTTTCCGCATTTCTTCCCTTTTGTCGCTTGAGAATCCCTTGCAATAAACCTGCCTGATTGGTCAGCTAATGACGTTGGCCTCGGCACGGTGCCTGTATTTGCGACTGTTGGCGGGTTTGCCAGGGCCGCGACGGATGGGTTCAAAAAATTGTGTACAATTTGGCGATGGAATGTCTTAATAACGTCATTCCCGCACATCGCAGGCCGGTTGGCGTGATGATGGCCGTGTATTTTTTGCCCACAGATTGAACAAGAGGCGACAAGCAATGGGACGTTTGACCACACACGTACTGGATGCCGCGCATGGCTGCCCGGGCAGCTCGATCAAGGTCGAGTTGTACCGTGTCGAAGGCCAACAGCTGGAGCTGGTGAACACCGCCCTGACCAACAGCGATGGCCGCGTTGATGCGCCGTTGCTGCAGGGTGACGATTACCGCACGGGCGTTTACCAGTTGCAGTTCAGCGCTGGCGATTACTACCGCGCTCGCGGTGTGCAACTGCCGGCCCAGGCGTTTTTGGATGTTGTCGTGCTGCGCTTTGGCATCGACGAGAAACAGGAGCATTACCACGTGCCGCTGCTGATCTCGCCGTACAGCTATTCGACCTATCGCGGAAGCTAGTTGGTCGCTAGAAGAATCTTCGTAGGTCCTTTGGCCCGCTCTCACACTGGCGGGCTTTTTTTCGTCTGGTGTTTTTGTGTTGCCTCAACTGGCCTCTTCGCGGGCGAGCCCGCTCCCACAGAGATCGCGTCGCTCTGCCGGGCAGTGGAGCAAACCTGTGGGTCTTGCCCGCGAAGAGGCCAGTTGAGGCACCAAAAAAGGGCGCCGAGGCGCCCTTTGTGAGTGCAAGTGGGTGTCAGAGGAACACAAACTTGGCAATGAAAATCGCACACAGCACCCACAGGCTGGCCGAGATTTCCTTGTACTTGCCAGTCCCCGCCTTCAGCGCCACATAGGTGATGAACCCCAGGGCAATACCGTCCGCGACCGAGAAGGTCAGCGGCATCATGATCACCGTGACGATCGCCGGAATGCTGTCGGTGGCTTCGTCCCAGTGGATGTGGGCCATGCTGCCCATCATCAGCATCGCTACATAGATCAGCGCACCGGCAGTGGCATAGGCAGGAATCATCCCCGCCAGCGGCGCGAAGAACATCGCGGCGACGAACAGCAGGCCGACCACGACGGCAGTCAGGCCCGTACGGCCACCCGCCGCAACCCCCGCAGCACTTTCCACATAGCTGGTCACTGGCGGTACGCCGACCACGGCACCGAACACGCTCGATGCACTGTCGGCCTTCAACGCCCGCGACAGGTTTTCGATGCAGCCATCCGCTGCCACCAGGTTGGCGCGTTGCGCCACGCCCATCAGGGTGCCGGCGGTGTCGAACATGTGCACGAACAGGAACGCCAGCACCACGCTGATCATGCTGACGTTGAACACGCCGGCCACATCCATGGCCATCCAGGTGGGCGCCAGGCTTGGCGGCATCGACATCACCCCGCCAAATTTCACCAGGCCCAGGCCCCAGCCCGCCAGGGTGACGCCGATGATGCTGATCAGGATCGCGCCGAACACCCGCTTGTAGCTGAGGATGGCAATCGACAGGAAGCACAGCGCCGCCAGCAGTGGACCGGGTTCATGCAGCGATCCCAGTTTGATCAGCGTGGCTGGGCTGTCGACGATGATGCCTGCAGTCTTGAGGCCGATCAGCCCGAGAAACAATCCGACGCCGGCCCCCATTGCATGGCGCAGGCTCAGCGGGATGCTGTTGAGCAGCCACTCGCGCACTTTTGACAAGGTCAGGAACATGAACAGCACACCCGAGACGAACACCGCGCCCAGTGCCGTTTCCCAGTTGTAGCCCATGGTGCCGACCACGGTGTAGGTGAAGAAGGCATTTAGGCCCATGCCAGGCGCCAGGCCCACCGGCCAGTTGGCGTACAGGCCCATCAGCAGGCAGCCCAGCGCGGCGGCAATGCAGGTGGCGACGAACGCCGCGCCGTGGTCGATGCCGGCGTCAGCCATGATGTTGGGGTTGACGAAGATGATGTACGCCATGGTGATGAAGGTGGTCACCCCGGCGATCATTTCGGTTTTGACGGTGCTGCCATGTTGCTTGAGTTTGAAAATCCGCTCCAGCCAGCTCGTTTCGAGCGGTGGGGCGAGATCCAGCGTAGGGGCTTCGGATTTGCGGCTTTCCACAGCGGGTACTCCTCAAGTCTTTCTTGTTGTTTTGGAGCCATTGTCCTGCGCTTGCACTTGGCGGCTCCGCGAGGGAAGGCAGACGCCTGACCGTTTTGTTGACTTATGGGTCAGGAAGTTGCACGGTGGATTATGCTTTTGTGTACAAAGAAAGCAAATAATGTTTTATCTTTTGTGTGCGCAATGCGTCGTACAACGGCTATATAGGTAAAAGGCCACCTGCAGAAACGGCTCAGCCTGTGTACAATGGCGCCATACTTTCCTTCGTGCCTCGAGAGCCCATGAACGAACAGCTGCAACCTCTGAAAAAACCTGTGCGCGCTGGCAAGGCCGGCCGCAGCGGTACCCAGGACGACATCGTCTACGCGCATATTTTCGAGGCGATCCTCGAACAGCGTCTGGCGCCGGGCACCAAGTTGAGCGAGGAAGCGCTGGGCGAGATCTTTGGCGTCAGCCGCACCATCATCCGTCGCGCCTTGTCGCGCCTGGCCCACGAAAGTGTGGTGCTGCTGCGGCCCAACCGCGGTGCGGTGGTGGCCAGCCCGACGGTGGAAGAGGCACGCCAAGTATTCTTCTCGCGGCGCATGGTCGAACGCGCCATCACCGAACTGGCCGTGCAGCACGCCACCCTCGAGCAGCTCAACGAGCTGCGTCAGATGGTGCGTGAGGAACGTGACAGCTTCTCCCGTGGTGACCGCGGCGCGGGCATCCGCCTGTCTGGCGAATTCCACTTGAAGCTGGCCGAGGCGGCGGGTAATGCGCCGTTGGTCAGTTTCCAGCGCAGCCTGGTGTCGCAGACCTCGCTGATCATTGCCCAGTACGAAAGCGGCAACCGCTCGCATTGCTCGTACGACGAGCACATGCAGCTGATCGATGCCATCGAAGCGCGTGACGCCGAGCAGGCGGTGAGCCTGATGATGCATCACATGGACCACATCGACAGCAAGCTGAACCTGGACGAAGAAAGTGCCTCGGACGATCTGCATGCGGTGTTTTCGCATCTGTTGAAAAAGCCCAAGGTTGCTGCCAAGGGTTGATCGTTTGCTTGTATGAACTAGGGGGCCGCGTTGCGGCCCATTCGCAGCACAAGGCTGCTCCTACAGGGGTTACACAATCCTTTGTAGGAGCAGCCTTGTGCTGCGAATGGGGCGCAACGCGGCCCCTGGTCGTTACTGGCCATAAACCAAACGTCTGCTAAATTCTTGTGAGCAAACCTTCATCAAGCAGTTGGGCTTGCGCATTCGTTGCGTTCAACTTCTTGAGGAAAGGGTTCATGAGCATGTCCCTCGGTACACGCATGGGGGCCGAACTGATCGGCACCTTCTGGCTGGTCCTCGGTGGCTGCGGCAGTGCGGTAATCGCAGCCAGTTCCCCGCTTGGCATCGGCGTTCTCGGTGTCGCCTTCGCGTTTGGCCTCACTGTCCTGACCATGGCGTTCGCCATCGGTCACATCTCTGGCTGTCATCTCAACCCCGCCGTGTCGTTCGGGCTGGTGGTGGGCGGGCGTTTCCCTGCCAAAGAACTACTGCCCTACGTTATCGCCCAGGTGATCGGCGCCATCCTTGCGGCAGCGGTGATCTATTTCATCGCCAGCGGCAAAGCCGGTTTCGAGTTGTCATCGGGGTTGGCGTCGAACGGCTACGCCGATCACTCGCCCGGCGGTTATTCGCTGGGGGCGGGGTTTGTCAGTGAGGTGGTGATGACGGCGATGTTCCTGGTGGTGATCATGGGGGCCACCGATGCCCGCGCCCCGGCAGGCTTTGCGCCGATTGCCATCGGCCTGGCCCTGACCCTGATCCACCTGATCTCGATCCCGGTGACCAATACCTCGGTCAACCCCGCGCGTAGCACGGGGCCGGCACTGTTCGTCGGTGGCTGGGCCCTGCAGCAGCTGTGGCTGTTCTGGCTGGCGCCGCTGATCGGGGCAGCGATCGGCGGCGCGTTGTACCGGGGCCTGGCGAAAGAGCCTTAGCGCTGGTGCACGCAACGCCCAGCGGCGTAGGTTTCGCGCACAGTGCGGTCATCGCCCAGGGTGGTGAGCACGAACAAGGTCTCTTCGATGCTGTTGGACTGCTGAATACGGTAGTCCAACAGCGGCGTGGCCTTGTAGTCGAGCACCACGAAGTCGGCATCGTTGCCGGCGCGCAGGCTACCAATGCGGTCGTCCAGGCGCAGTGCGCGGGCGCCGCCGAGGGTGGCCAGGTACAGCGACTTGTACGGGTGCAGGCGTGCGCCCTGCAGTTGCATGACCTTGTACGCCTCGTTCAGTGTGTTGAGCAGCGAGAAGCTGGTGCCGGCGCCCACGTCGGTGCCCAGGCCAACGTTGACCTTGAAGCGCTCGGCCTGGGGCAGGTTGAACAAACCGCTGCCCAGGAACAGGTTGGAGGTCGGGCAGAAGGCCACGGCCGAGCCGGTTTCGGCCAGGCGCTGGCACTCGTCGTCGCACAGGTGCACGCCGTGGGCGAACACCGAGCGCTCGCCCAGCAGCTCGAAGTGGTCATAGACGTCCAGGTAGCCTTTCTGCTCGGGGAACAGCGACTTGACCCAGTCGATCTCCTTGAGGTTCTCCGACAGGTGCGTGTGCAGGTACACGCCCGGGTGCTCCTTGAGCAATTGGCCGGCCAGGGTCAGTTGCGCTGGAGTGCTGGTCGGTGCGAAACGCGGGGTGACCGCATAGTGCAGGCGGCCCTTGCCGTGCCAGCGCTCAATCAGTGCCTTGCTTTCGGTGTAACCAGACTCGGCCGTGTCAGTCAGGTAATCAGGGGCATTGCGGTCCATCATCACCTTGCCGGCGATCATCCGCAGGTCGAGCCGTTCGGCTTCTTCGAACAGGGCGTTGACCGACTCCGGGTGCACGCTGCCGAACACCAGGGCCGTGGTGGTGCCGTTGCGCAGCAGTTCCTTGAGGAAGATTTTCGCGACCTGGTCAGCGTGGCCCTTGTCGGCGAACTGTTTTTCGCACGGGAAGGTGTAGGTGTTGAGCCAGTCCAGCAGCTGTTCGCCGTAGGAGCCGATCATGCCGGTCTGTGGGAAGTGAATATGGGTATCGATGAAGCCCGGGGTGATCAGGGCATCCTGGTAATGCACCACGTCGATACCGGCATCCAGGGTCGGCAGCAGCTCGCTGGCGTGGCCGATGGCGCTGATGCGGCCATCGTCGACCACCAGCAGGCCGTCTTCGTAGTATTCATGGGAGGCCTCCAGGCCGACCTCGGCCGGGTCGGCGATGCTGTGCAGGATGGCGGCACGGTAGGCTTTGCGGGTTGCGGTCATAAAGCGCTCGTCAAATGGCTTGGCTGCGCCGGGAGGGCGGCAGCAACTGGGCAATGGGGCCGGCGTTGGCGGCAGCGTCATGCTGGCCGAAGCAGGCGTTGTAGGTGGCAATGACTTCCGCGGCGATGGACACGGCGATCTCGATCGGCAGCTTGCCCTTGACCTCGGCAATGCCCATGGGGCAGCGCATGCGGGCCATGACGGCAGCGTCGTAGCCGCGCTCGCGCAGGCGGTGCTCGAACTTGGCCCGTTTGGTCTTCGAGCCGATCAGGCCGAACCAGGTGAAATCGTTGCGCTTGAGAATGGCGGCGGTCAGTTCCAGGTCGAGCTGGTGGTTATGGGTCATGACGATGCAATAGCAACCGGCTGGCAGCTCGGCCACTTCATCGACCGGCTCCTCGTTGACCACCTTGGTCACCCCAGGGGGGATGAGCTCGGGGAATTCCTGATCGCGCGAATCGATCCAGCGCACCCGGCAGGGCAGCGCGGCGAGCAAGGGTACCAGAGCGCGGCCGACATGGCCCGCACCGAACACCGCGATCTGCGCCTGCACTGCGGCCATCGGTTCGAACAGCAGCACGGTGACGCCGCCGCAGCACTGGCCGAGGCTGGCACCGAGGCTGAAGCGCTCCAGGTGCGGGGTGGTGCGTTGTGCTTCGAGCATCTGCCGGGCGATGTGCAGGGCCTTGTATTCCAGGTGGCCGCCGCCGATGGTGTCGAACAGCGCGGTGGCACTGACGACCATTTTCGAGCCGGCGTTGCGCGGGGTAGAGCCGCGTTCCTCGATGATGGTGACCAGTACGCAGGGTTCGCCACGGGACTGGTGGTCGGCGAGGGCGTTGATCCATTGGTGCATGATTCAACCTCTCTTGAAGGCTGACATTGTCCTTGTGGGAGCGGGCTTGCCCCGCGAATGCGGCAGTGGCCACACCCTCGTATTCGCGGGGCAAGCCCGCTCCCACAGGGTTACGCGATGTCAGTGAGTCACGGTTTCCAGTTCTTGTTCGGCAAATTGCTGCTGAGCCACTTCCTTGCGCATCTGCTCACAGCCCCACAACACGCGCTCCGGGGTCGCCGGTGCGTCGATGTTCGGCTGCACGCGGTAGTCGGCCAAGCTCGCCACGGCGTCCTTGATCGCACACCAGGCGGCGATGCCGAGCATGAACGGCGGCTCGCCCACGGCCTTGGAATGGAACACGGTGTCCTCCGGGTTCTTGCGGTTTTCCACCAGCTTCACGCGCATGTCCAGCGGCATGTCGGCTACTGCCGGGATCTTGTAGCTGGCCGGGCCGTTGGTCATCAGTTTGCCCTTGGCATTCCACACCAGTTCCTCGGTGGTCAGCCACCCCATGCCCTGGATGAAGCCGCCTTCGACCTGGCCGATGTCGATGGCCGGGTTCAGCGAGTCGCCCACGTCATGCAGGATGTCGGCGCGCAGCATCTTGTACTCGCCGGTCAGCGTGTCGACGATCACTTCCACGCAGGCCGCGCCAAAGGCGAAGTAATAGAACGGCCGGCCGCGGGCCTGGCTGCGGTCGTAGAAGATTTTCGGCGTGCGGTAGAAGCCGGTGCTCGACAGCGACACCTGGGCGAAGTACGCCTGCTGCACCAGTTGCTCGAAGCTGACGATCTGGTCGCGCACGCGCACATGGCCATTGCGGAACTCGACGTCCTCTTCGGTCACCTGGTAGTGCCGCGCGGCGAATTCGGTCAGGCGCTTCTTGAGAATCTCGGCGGCGTTTTGCGCTGCCTTGCCGTTCAGGTCGGCGCCGCTGGAGGCCGCGGTTGGCGAAGTGTTGGGCACCTTGTCGGTGTTGGTGGCGGTGATCTGGATACGGTCGAAATCGACCTGGAAGATCTGCGCCACCACCTGGGCGACTTTGGTATTCAGGCCCTGGCCCATCTCGGTGCCGCCGTGGTTCAGGTGGATGCTGCCGTCGGTGTAAATGTGGATCAGCGCCCCCGCCTGGTTGAGGAAGGTGGCGGTGAACGAGATGCCGAACTTGACCGGAGTCAGCGCCAGGCCCTTCTTGAGGATCGGGCTGTTGGCATTGAACCGGCGGATCGACTCACGGCGTTCGGCGTAATCGCTGCTGGCTTCCAGGTCGGCGGTCATCTCGTCGAGCATGTTGTGCTCGACGGTCTGGTAGTAGTGGGTGACGTTGCGCTCGGTCTTGCCGTAATAGTTGGCTTTGCGCACGGCCAGCGGGTCACGGCCCAGGTGGCGGGCGATGTGGTCCATCACCTGTTCGATGGCGACCATGCCCTGTGGGCCGCCGAAGCCGCGGTAGGCGGTGTTGGAGGCGGTGTTGGTCTTGCAGCGGTGGCCATGCACGGTGGCATCGCCCAGGTAATAGGCGTTGTCGGAGTGGAACATGGCGCGGTCGACGATTGAGCCGGACAGGTCGGGCGAGTAGCCGCAGTTGCCGGCCAGGTCGAAGTTGATACCGTGCAGGCGGCCGTTGTCATCGAAGCCAACGTCGTACTCGACATAAAACGGGTGACGCTTGCCGGTCATGGTCATGTCTTCGACGCGCGGCAGGCGCATCTTGGTCGGCTGGCCGGTCAGGCGCGCAATGACCGCGCACAGGCAGGCCGGGCTGGCGGCCTGGGTTTCCTTGCCGCCGAAACCACCACCCATGCGGCGCATGTCGAGGACGACCTTGTTCATCGGCACGTCCAGCACCTCGGCCACCAGCTTCTGCACCTCGGTGGGGTTTTGCGTGGAGCAGTAGACGATCATGCCGCCGTCCTCGGTGGGCATCACCGAAGAAATCTGCGTCTCCAGGTAGAAGTGCTCCTGGCCACCGATGTGCAAGGTACCTTGCAGGCGATGCGGAGCACTGGCCAAGGCCGCGGCCGAGTCGCCGCGTTGGTGGGTGTGGCTGTCGAGCACGAAGTGCTTCTTGCGCAACGCTTCGACCACATCCAGTACCGGCTCCAGGTCTTCGTACTCGACGATGGCCGCCATGGCGGCGCGGCGGGCGGTTTCCAGGTCACGGGCGGCCACGGCGAGCACCGGTTGACCAAAGAACTCGACCTTGTCGATGGCCAGCAGCGGGTCACCGGCCACTACTGGGCCGATGTCCTTGAGGCCCGGGATGTCTTCGTGGGTGATGGCGATGCGCACGCCTTCGAAGGCATAGCACGGCGTGGTGTCGATGCGCAGGATGCGCGCATGGGCACGGTCGGCGGTGCGCGCATAGACGTGCAACTGGTTAGGGAATTCGAGGCGGTCATCGATGTACACCGCTTCGCCGGCCACGTGCTTGTCGGCGCTGTCGTGCTTGACGCTGCGGCCGACCCCGGTGGTCAGGTCCTGGCTGAACAGTTCGGCCATCTCGGCCTGGCTCTTGGCTACGTGATGGTTAGACATAAGCGGTCACCCGGGTTTCGATGTACGGCGTTTGCTGTTCGATGAAGTACTTGCGCAGCAGGTTTTGCGCCGTCAGCAGGCGGTATTCCTTGCTGGCGCGGAAGTCGCTGAGCGGGGTGAAGTCTTCGGCCAGGGCCTGGCAGGCGCGCTCGATGCTGGCCTGGTTCCATGGCTTGCCGCGCAGGGCTGCTTCGCAGGCGCGGGCGCGTTTGGGTATCGCGGCCATGCCACCGAAGGCGATACGCACGCCGCTGACCACCCCGTTCTCGATGCTCAGGTTGAACGCTGCGCACACGGCAGAGATGTCGTCATCCAGACGCTTGGACACTTTATAGGCGCGGAAGGCCCAATCCTCACTGGCGCGCGGCACGATGATCTTCTCGATGAACTCGCTGTCCTGGCGCGCGGTGATGCGGTAGTCGATGAAGTAGTCCTCCAGCGCCAGGGTGCGTTGGCGTTCGCCTTGACGCAGCACCACCTGGGCATCCAGGGCGATCAGCAGGGGCGGCGAGTCACCAATCGGCGACGCGTTGCCGATATTGCCGCCCAGGGTGCCCTGGTTGCGGATCTGCAGCGAGGCGAAGCGGTGCAGCAGGTCGCCGAAATCAGGGTACTCGGCGTTGAGCGCCTCGTAGCAGTCAGTGAGCGGGGTGGCTGCGCCGATTTCCAGGTGGCTGGCGGTTTTGTCGATGCGCTTGAGCTCGGCCACATGGCCGACATAGATCATCACCGGCAGGGTCTTGTGGAACTGGGTCACTTCCAGCGCCAGGTCAGTACCACCGGCCAGTAGACGTGCTTCGGGGTGCGAGCTGTACAGGTCGGCCAGGTCGGCCACAGTCAGCGGCACCAGGCAGCGTTTGTCGCCGCTGTTGAGCTCGCCGGTCTGGGTTGGCGCGATGGCCTTGAGGCGGCTGATGGTTTGGGCTTGCTGGGCGTCGAACTGATCGCGGCAAGGCTGGCGGCAGCTTTGCTCGGCGGCATCGAGGATCGGCCGGTAGCCGGTGCAGCGGCACAGGTTGCCGGCCAAGGCTTCCTGGGCCTGATGCACGTCGGCGCCTTGGCTGTTTTTCTGCAGGGCGAACAGCGACATGACAAAGCCTGGGGTGCAGAAGCCGCATTGCGAGCCATGGCAGTCGGCCATGGCTTTTTGCACGCTGTGCAGTTCACCCTGGTGCTTGAGGCCTTCGACGCTGATCAACTGCTTGCCATGCAGTGACGAAACGAACGTCAGGCATGAGTTGAGGCTACGGTAGCGCAGGGTATCCTGGCCTTGGTCGTCCTGGGTCAATTCACCGACCACCACGGTACACGCACCGCAGTCACCGCTGGCGCAGCCTTCCTTGGTGCCGGGTTTGCCCAGGTGCTCGCGCAGGTATTGCAGCACCGTCATGTTAGGGTCCAGGGCGTGCTCATTACGCAGCTCCTGGTTGACGAGAAACTGGATCACGGGGATGGCCTCGCAATGGTTTTATTGTTGTTGGGCGGACAATAAGCAGACCTGACGAACTGGTCAATATTTTTCTGACTCAAAGGTCAGGAAAATGCGTATGTCTACACCCGGCCGAACACATTGCCCATATCACAAGCATAGATCGCGCCGTGCAGGCAGCTGCCTGGCAGGCCAAATAAAGCGCAAGGTCCCTCTGCGCGAGTGCGGGTCAAGTACGCTACAATCCGCCCCTTGTGCCCAGTTCAATGATTTTGAAGGAAAACCATGACGTTCAAGGCCCCGGACAGCCTCTCCGAGCAGATTGCCGATTACCTGGCCGAACGCATTATTCGCGGCGAGCTGGCGCCGGGCGAGCGCATTCAGGAGCAGAAGGTTACCCAGGCGCTGAATGTCAGCCGCGGCTCGGTGCGTGAAGCGCTGTTGATCCTCGAACGTCGCCACCTGGTAGCGATCTTGCCGCGTCGCGGTGCGCATGTGACCAAGCTGGACGAGCGCAGTGTGCGCAGCCTGTGCAACTTGATGGGTGAGTTCTACATCCTGCTGGGCAACGCCGTTGCACAAAAATGGCGCCTGGAGGCCGACTTGCGCCCGTTTCTGGAGATCCAGCAGCGCTTGCAGCATGCCCGCGACCAGCAAGACATCAAGGCCTTCGTCGCCGAAAGCTTCGCCGTCATGCGGGCTGCCTACCCGTTCGCCGACAACCCGTACCTGCAGGAAACCGTCGAAAACCTGCAGCCGGCCATGAGCCGCGCCTACTACCTGGCCCTGGACCAACGCCAGGCCAGCACGGACGACTACCTGGAGCTGTTCGCGCGCCTGCTCGAGGCGGTGGTCGCCCGCGACCTGCCGCGCATTCGCGAGGTGCTCACCGCCTATTGCCAGCGCAGCTGTGAGCTGGTGCTGGCGGCGTTGGCCCGGGCCTGACGATGCGCCTCAAGTGCATTCGCCTGGCCGGGTTCAAGTCGTTCGTCGACCCCACCACGGTCAACTTCCCCAGCAACATGGCGGCCGTGGTAGGCCCCAACGGTTGCGGCAAATCCAACATCATCGACGCGGTACGCTGGGTGATGGGCGAGAGTTCGGCGAAGAACCTGCGTGGCGAGTCGATGACCGACGTCATCTTCAACGGCTCTACCAGCCGCAAACCGGTCAGCCAGGCCAGTATCGAGCTGGTGTTCGACAACAGCGACAACACCTTGGTCGGGGAGTACGCGGCTTACGCTGAAATCTCCATCCGCCGCAAGGTGACCCGCGACGCGCAGAACAGCTATTACCTCAACGGCGCAAAATGCCGTCGCCGGGACATCACCGATATTTTCCTCGGCACCGGCCTTGGGCCGCGCAGCTACTCGATCATCGAGCAGGGCATGATCTCCAAGCTGATCGAAGCCAAGCCCGAAGAGCTGCGCAACTTCATCGAAGAAGCGGCGGGTATCTCCAAGTACAAGGAGCGCCGCCGCGAGACCGAGAACCGCATCCGCCGCACCCAGGAAAACCTGGCGCGCCTGACCGACTTGCGTGACGAGCTCGAACGCCAGCTCGAACGCCTGCACCGTCAGGCCCAGGCAGCCGAAAAGTACCGTGAGTACAAGGCCCAGGAACGCCAGCTGAAAGCCCGCTTGTCGGCCCTGCGCTGGCGCGACCTGGACGAACGCGTACGCCAGCGCGAGGCGGTGATCGGTGATCAGGACGTGTCTCACGAGGCCTTGGTGGCCGAGCAGCGCAACGCCGACGCGAGTATCGAGCGCCTGCGCGATGGCCACCACGAATTGTCCGAGCGCTTCAACCAGGTGCAGGGCCGCTTCTATTCAGTAGCGGGCGACATTGCCCGGGTCGAGCAGAGCATCCAGCACGGCCAGCAGCGCCTTCGCCAGTTGCAGGACGACTTCAAGGAAGCTGAGCGCACGCGCTTGGAGACCGAGTCCCACCTGGGCCATGACCGCACCTTGCTGGCCACCCTCGGCGAAGAGCTGGCCATGCTCGAGCCCGAACAGGAAATGACCCTGGCGGCCGCCGAAGAAGCCGCTGCCACCCTCGAAGAAGCCGAGCTGGGCATGCACGGCTGGCAAGAACAATGGGACACCTTCAACACCCGCTCCGCCGAGCCCCGCCGTCAGGCAGAAGTGCAACAGTCCCGCCTGCAGCAGCTTGAAGCCAGCCTGGAGCGCTTGTCGGAGCGCCAGCGCAAGCTGGGTGAAGAACGCGACCTGTTAGGTGCCGAGCCGCAGGACGCGGCTCTGGTCGAGTTGTCCGAGCAGTTGGCCAGCAGCGAGATGCTGCTCGAAACGTTGCAACTGTCCGAAGAGCAAGTGGTCGAGCAACTCGAAGGCACGCGCGAGCAATTGCAGCAGGCCACCCAGGCGCAACAACAGGCGCAGGGTGACCTGCAGCGCCTGGGCGGGCGGTTGGCATCACTGGAGGCCTTGCAGCAGGCCGCGCTGGAGCCGGGCGTGGGTGCCGCAGACTGGTTGCGCGAGCAGGGCCTGGCACAGCGCCCGCGCCTGGCCGAAGGGCTGCGGGTCGAGCCGGGCTGGGAGCTGGCCGTGGAGACGGTGCTTGGCGCCGATCTGCAGGCCGTGCTGGTTGATGATTTCAACAACCTGGCTTTTGCCGACCTGGAGCAAGGCGAGTTGCGCTTGCTGCTGGCAAGTGGCGAGGGTGCGCGGCTGGCGGGCAGCCTGCTGGATAAAGTCGAAGGGCGTACCGACCTGACCCCCTGGCTGGGGCAGGTCAAGCCGGTCGATGACCTGGCCCAGGCGCTGGCACTGCGTGCGACCCTGGCTGAAGGGCAAAGCCTGGTTAGCCGCGATGGTTATTGGGTTGGCCGGCATTTTTTGCGGGTCAGCCGAGGCGGCGAGGCCGAAGGCGGGGTGTTGGCCCGTGGCCAGGAGATCGAGCGCCTGGGCCAGCAACAGCTGGAGCAGGAAGCCGCCCTGGAGCACCTTGAGCAACAGCTTCAAGATTTGCGCGAGCAGCAATTGGGCCTGGAAGAACAGCGCGAGCAACTGCGCCGCCGCACCCAGGAAGAAAGCCGCCAGCACGGCGAGCTCAAGGCCAGCCTGTCGGCCAGCCGGGCCCGTGCCGAGCAAGTCGAATTGCGTCGCCGCCGCCTGCACGAGGAGCTGACCGAGCTGCAAGAACAGCGCGCCCTGGAGCACGAGCAACTGGGCGAGGCGCGGTTGGTGCTGCAAGAAGCCCTGGACCTGATGGCCCAGGACACCGAGCAGCGCGAACAGTTGATGGCTCGCCGCGATACCCTGCGCGAAGGCCTTGATCGCATCCGTCAGGAGGCCCGTCAGCACAAGGACCACGCCCACCAGTTGGCCGTGCGGCTAGGCTCGCTGCGTGCCCAGCACGACTCCACCCATCAGGCCCTGGAGCGCCTGGAACAGCAGGCAGCACGCCTGACCGAGCGCCAGGAGCAACTGAGCCTGAACCTGGAGGAGGGCGCAGCGCCCCTCGAAGAGCTGCGCCTCAAGCTCGAAGAGCTGCTGGAGCGGCGCATGAGCGTCGACGAAGAAATGCGCCAGGCGCGCCTGCACATGGACGAAGCCGACCGCGCCCTGCGCGACGCGGAAAAACGCCGCACCCAAGCCGAGCAGCAAGCCCAACTGCTGCGTGGCCAGCTGGAGCAGCTACGCCTGGAATGCCAGGGCCTGGATGTGCGGCGCAAGACCCTGCAGGAACAACTGCTGGCCGACGGCTACGACCTGCAAGGCGTGCTTGCCACCCTTGAAGCGGACGCCACCGAACAGAGCACCGAACAGGCGCTGGAGCAGACCGAGGCGCGTATCCAGCGCCTGGGCGCGATCAACCTGGCGGCCATCGAAGAGTACGAGCAGCAGTCCGAACGCAAGCGCTACCTGGACGCCCAGAACGCCGACCTGGTCGAGGCCTTGGAGACGCTGGAAAACGTCATCCGCAAGATCGACAAGGAAACGCGCAACCGCTTCAAAGATACCTTTGATCAGATAAATGCCGGATTACAGGCACTTTTTCCAAAAGTTTTCGGTGGTGGCAGCGCTTATCTGGAACTGACGGGCGAAGATCTACTCGATACAGGGGTAACGATCATGGCGCGACCCCCGGGCAAGAAGAACAGCACCATCCATCTGCTGTCCGGTGGCGAGAAGGCACTGACCGCCCTGGCGCTGGTGTTCGCCATTTTCAAGTTGAACCCCGCACCGTTCTGCATGCTCGACGAAGTCGATGCGCCGCTGGACGATGCCAACGTCGGGCGTTACGCCCGGCTGGTGAAGGAAATGAGTGAAAGCGTGCAGTTCATCTACATCACCCATAACAAGATTGCCATGGAGATGGCGGATCAATTGATGGGGGTGACGATGCATGAGCCGGGGTGCTCACGCCTCGTTGCAGTGGATGTGGAGGAGGCGATGGCCATGGTCGACGCCTGATGCGCGAAGATAGGGCACATTCTGTAGCGAAATGGCCCCGCCATGTGCGACAGACGGTGTAAAGTTGTCTTTGGTCGTGCTAGCTTAATGTCACTCGTTTTTTGCGTGGGTAAAACGCCTGTCAGAACATAGAGTTGGCGCCACGTGTTAAAGGGCTTTGAACCCTTTGTTTTCAAGCATATTTTTATAGAGGCACGGGATTACATGGAAATCGGTCTGCGCGAGTGGCTGATCCTCATCGGCATCATTGTCATTGCCGGTATTCTTTTCGACGGCTGGCGCCGCATGCGCGGCGGGAAAGGCAAGTTGAAATTCCGTCTGGACCGCAGTTATTCCAATGTCCCCGACGAAGAGGGCGGCGCCGAAGTGCTCGGCCCATCGCGGGTATTGGATAACCACAAGGAACCAGAACTGGACGAGAGCGACCTGCCCTCGCTCAGTGCGTCGTCGCGCGATCGCGAACGCGAGCCCAAGCCAGTCAAGGCCAGCAAGCGTGGCAAGCGCGCCGCAGAAGTGCCGCAAGGTGACCTGAACCTGGTCGCAGAGGCGCGCGAGCCTGATCTGTTCGCCGATGCCGATGATGATTTTGCCGCCGACAACAACCGCAACAGCGGTGCGTCGTCCAGCAACAACTCGGTCAAGGAACTGCCTCCCGCTGAAGAGGTGCTGGTGATCAGCGTCATCTCCCGTGACGAGGGTGGTTTCAAGGGCCCGGCACTGCTGCAGAACATTCTCGAGAGCGGCCTGCGTTTTGGCGAGATGGACATCTTCCACCGCCACGAGAGCATGGCCGGCCACGGCGAAGTGCTGTTCTCCATGGCCAACGCCGTGAAGCCCGGTATTTTCGACCTGGACGACATCGACCACTTCAGCACCCGTGCGGTGAGCTTCTTCCTGGGGCTGCCAGGCCCGCGTCACCCTAAGCAGGCCTTCGACGTGATGGTCGCGGCGGCGCGCAAATTGGCCCATGAGCTCAATGGCGAACTCAAGGACGACCAGCGCAGCGTGCTGACCGCCCAGACCATCGAGCACTACCGCCAGCGCATCGTCGAGTTCGAGCGCCGCGCGCTGACCCAGAAGCGCTGATAGATCCAGACGAAAGAGCAGCCTGCGGGGCGTGCTGGCCGGTTCGGGCTCCTAGGTTGTCTGATCTGGCTCCTTCGCGGGTAAACCCGCTCCCACAGGTACCCCACTGTTTTTGAACCCAGTGGCGTACCTGTGGGAGCGGGTTTACCCGCGAAGGGGCCAGACCAGGGATAAAGGATCCAGGGCCCCAGGCAACGTCCCCCAGGCTGCTCTTTTGCTTTGCAAGAGAAGACAAACGAATGACCGCCGAATCCCGAATCCACGACCTGCGCGCCGAGCTCGACCAGCATAACTACCGCTACTACGTGCTCGATGAGCCCAGCGTGCCCGATGCTGAATACGACCGCCTGTTCAATGAGCTCAAGGCGCTGGAAGCCGAACATCCGCACTTGGTAACGCCTGACTCGCCAACCCAGCGCGTCGGCGGCCAGGCCCTGGCTGCATTCAGCCAGGTGCGCCACGAAGTGCCCATGCTCAGCCTGGGTAACGCCTTCGAAGAAGCTGACCTGCGTGAATTCGGCCGCCGTGTGGTAGATGGCCTCGATCAGCCGGGTGCGGTCGACTACAGCTGCGAACCCAAACTCGATGGCCTGGCGGTAAGCCTGCTGTACCGCGACGGCCAATTGGTGCAAGGCGCCACCCGTGGCGATGGCACCACCGGCGAAGACATCAGTGCCAACGTGCGCACCGTGCGCAACATCCCGCTTAAGCTGCAGGGCGAAGGTTGGCCCGCGGTGCTGGAGGTGCGTGGCGAGGTGTACATGAGCAAGGCCGGTTTTGATCGGCTCAATGCCGCCCAGGCAGAAGCGGGTGGCAAAACCTTCGCCAACCCGCGCAACGCCGCCGCCGGCAGCCTGCGCCAATTGGATTCGAAAATCACCGCCAGCCGCCCCCTGGAGTTCTGCTGCTATGGCGTAGGCCAGGTGTCCGCAAGCATCGGCGACAGCCACATTGGCATCCTTGAGCAGCTCAAGGCCTGGGGCCTGCCGATCAGCCGTGAGCTACGGCATGCCGCCGGCATCGAAGAGTGCCTGGCGTATTACCGCGACATCGGCGAGCGCCGTAACAGCCTGCCGTATGAGATCGACGGCGTGGTGTTCAAGGTCAACAGCCTGGCGTCTCAGCGTGAACTGGGCTTCCGCGCGCGCGAGCCGCGTTGGGCGATTGCCCACAAGTTCCCGGCCATGGAAGAGCTGACCGAGGTGCTGGATGTGGAATTCCAGGTGGGGCGTACCGGGGCGGTGACGCCTGTGGCACGCCTGAAGCCGGTCAAAGTGGCCGGCGTGACCGTGTCCAACGCCACCCTGCACAACATGGACGAAATCGCCCGCCTGGGCCTGCGCATTGGCGACACGGTGATCATCCGCCGTGCTGGCGACGTGATCCCGCAAGTCATGCAAGTGGTGCTCGAGCGCCGCCCCGAAGATGCCCGCCCGGTTGAAGTGCCGAGCGCATGCCCGGTGTGTGGCTCGCAGGTCGAGCGCACGCAGCTGGTCAAACGCAGCAAAGGCAAGGAAACCACCAGTGAAGGCGCGGTGTACCGGTGCGTCGGTCGCCTGGCCTGTGGCGCCCAACTCAAACAGGCGATCATCCACTACGTTTCGCGCCGCGCGATGGATATCGACGGCCTGGGCGAAAAGAGCGTCGAGCAGTTGGTGGATGAAGGGCTGATCGGCTCGCCAGCAGACCTGTACAAGCTTCAGTTCGACCAGATCGTCGGGCTGGAAGGGTTTGCCGAAGTTTCCAGCAAGAAGCTGCTGGATGCCATCGAAGCCAGCAAGCGCCCGAGCCTGGCGCGCTTCATCTACGCCCTGGGCATTCCGGATGTGGGTGAGGAAACCGCCAAGGTCCTGGCTCGCTCGCTGGGCAGCTTGGCGCGGGTGCAGCAGGCGCTGCCACAGGTGCTGACCTACCTGCCAGACATCGGGCTTGAAGTGGCATATGAAATCCACAACTTCTTCGAAGACGAGCACAACCGCAAAGTCATCGAGCAACTGCTCGCCTGCGGCATGCAGTTGCAGGACGAAGGCGACTTGGCCGCCGAGTTCGCCGCCAGCACCACCCTGGCCGGCATGATTGCCAAGCTCGACATCGCCTCGGTCGGCCCGACCGGCGCTGAGAAGCTGGTGGCCAAGCTCGACAGCCTGGAAAAGATTATCGCCGCCGACGGTATCGACCTGCGCCAGGCCCTGGCCGCCAAGCAGGCCGAGGCCGTGCGCGAGTTCTTCAAGGACGAAGCGAACCAGAAGCTGGCGCGGGACATCGAAGCCCAGTTGCTGGCGTTCGGCATGCACTGGAACAGCGAGAAGAAAGTCGCCGAAGGCCTGCCTTTGGCCGGGCAGACCTGGGTGTTGACCGGCACCCTGGAGCGCATGAGCCGCGACATTGCCAAAGACAAACTGGAAAGCCTCGGCGCCAAGGTGGCCGGTTCCGTTTCCGGCAAGACCCACTGCGTGGTTGCCGGCCCTGGCGCGGGCTCCAAGCTGGCCAAGGCCAGTGAGCTGGGTGTGAAGGTGCTGGACGAAGACGCGTTCATCGCCTTTCTGGCGGAGCAGGGCATCGCAATCTGACCCACCTTTAAGCAAGTCATTGAGAAATGATGACTTTTTCTCCCCGCAGAGGTTGTAACTTCGCCTCAGACCGGTACAATGGCGCGGCTCGCTGCTTAGCGAGTTGCGTCAGTGGTGGCCCCATCGGTCCCCCCGCATTGATTACCCGTTAACCTGGTCAGGCCCGGAAGGGAGCAGCCATAGCGGGAACATCGAGTGCCGGGGTGTGGCTGGTGGGGCTGCCTCCATTCTTTAAATCCTTGAGCTCTCAAGGATGTCTCGTTCAAAAATACCTCTTAGTCAATGTGCGAAAGCGCATGACGTCTCGACGTTTCAACCGCTGCTCTGTGAGAATGCCAGAAGGCCATACCGCCTCCAGAACGGACGCTGCGCCATGGACAGCCTTCCTACCCTCGAAACCTCGCGCCTGATACTCACGCCGCTGCAGCTTGGCGACGCACCCGCTATTCAGCAGCTGTTCCCGCACTGGGACATTGTCCGCTACCTGGACAGCCGCGTGCCATGGCCCTATCCCGAAGACGGCGCACTCGTCTACGTGCGAGACATCGCATTGCCTGCCATGAACGCTGGCTGCGAATGGCACTGGATGATCCGCCTGAAAACCGCGCCAACGCAGATCATCGGCAGCATCAGCCTCTATGACCAGCCGGGTAACAACCGTGGCTTCTGGCTCACCCCTGCCTGGCAAAAAAACGGCTACATCCGCGAAGCCTGTGTGGTCATCAACGACTATTGGTTCGAGACGCTTGGGCGTTGCGTCATGCAGGTGCCCAAGGCGGCGAGCAATGACAGGTCGCGCAGTGTTTCCCTGCACGAAGGCATGCGCCTGGTCGGGACTGAGCCGGGGCATTTCGTCTGTGGCGCCGTGCTCAAAGAGATCTGGGAGTTGAGCCGCGATCAGTGGCGTCAAAGGGTGGCGGTCGTTTAGGTACTGAAGTGACGATCTCAACGTCAGCAAATGCATGCCTTTGCCAGTGCCGTGCCGTGATAGAAAGCAGTACCTTTCAGCAAGGACTGCTTACATGAAGTCGTCTGTACCCCCGCCACGGTTTCAGCACTTTACCGTGTTCTGCATCGCCTGCTTCCTACTGTCCATCAGCTATGGCACGACGTTTCTGCTCTCTATGCTGGTGCAGGCGTTGGGCGGCACTGCGAGCGATGCAGGGCGGGTATTTGCAGTCGCGATGCTCAGTACGCTGCTGTCTGTGGTGGGCTCGGGGCATCTGTTGCAGCGCGTTGGCGCTGCTCGCGCTATCGCTGTCGGGGCGTTCTGCCTGGTCGTGGCGTCAGTGGGTTTTGCCGTGGTGCCCGGCCTGGGCGGCGCGTTGTTGGCGTGTGGCTTGATGCTTGGGGTTGGTTGGGGGCTCTTCTACACGGTAGGGCCGATCATGGTTGCTCAAATGGTCGAGCCATCACGCCGCACGCACTGTTTTGCATTGCTCTCCGGCAGCATGTTGACTGGCATAGGTACCGGGCCATTACTGGGTAAGTTCGCGGCCTTCGTGGCGCTGCCTACCCAGCTCGCTTTTTGGGTGGCGGCGTGTGCTGCAGGTTTGGCGGGGTTGTACTTTGCTTGGCTTGGTTCGACTTCGCTGGGGCAACGACCGGCTGAGAAGGTGCAGATCGGTTTGGTGTCCGCGCTCAACGTGATGCGTTCGCGTTCGGGCTTGTCGATTTTGATGGTAGGGCTGGGTGGGGCGATTTTCGGCACGATGGGCAGTTTCCAGACCAGCTATGCCGACCGCCTCGGGCTTGATTACTCGATCTTCTTCATTGGCTTCATGGGCGCTGCGATCGCCTGCAGGCTCTTGCTGGCCGGCTGGGTTGTGAAGCAACCGCCGCTGGCGACTTCGTGGGTTTTAACCTTGATCATGGCCACTGCCGTAGTGGGCTTTGATCAATGGGTGCACAGCGCCGAACGCTATCTGGCGATGGCCATGCTGTTGGGCGTGGGTTATGGCTTGAACTACTCGGTAATCAACGGGCTGGCTGCCAATGAGGCGCCAGCGGGCCTTACCGCGCAAGCACTGCTGCTGTTCAGCCTGTCGTATTTCATCGGTGTGTTCGGGTTCCCCTTCGTAGCCAGTCAATTGATCACGCAGCTAGGCATCAGTGCGATGATGTTGAGCATTGAAGGCGTTGCGCTTTTGGTTGTAGGGCTAAGTACGGCGAGGTGGCTGGCTTCGCGTTTTTCCAGGCCCGCCCTGGTGTAGGTGCTTTTCCCCCAACACCCCGGCGGCTGAAAGCTTCATCAAGCGCTGAAATTTCGGACAGGCCAGGTGATCGTCCTCCGGGCACTGCGCTGCATGCCGCAGCCCCTTGCTCATTGCTTGCAAGCGCTTGACCCGTGCATCGATTTCGTCCGCTTTAGCTATCAGCATTTGCCGATCGACCTGCAGGTCCACCAGCATCGCGCCCACTTCATCCAGGGAAAAGCCTGCGGCCTGGCCTAGGGCAATCAGTGCCAGCCGGTCCGCCACGTCGGCAGCAAACTGCCGCCGCTGGCCGCGGCCGGCGAGGGACTTGAGCAAGCCTTTCTTTTCGTAATAGCGCAGCGTTGATGCGGGTACGCCTGTGCGCTTGGCGACATCGGCAATGTCCATTCTAGGCCTTGACTTGAAGTTGACTTCAACTTCTATGCTGCGCGGCATGTTGCTGAACGTCAATCTTAGAGGGCTGAATCGATGACGCTTGCCATGCTAAAAGCCGCTTTGCTGATCGGGGTTGGGGCCACCGTGATCATGGACCTGTGGGGGATGTTGCTGCGGCGCTTGGGTATCCCTACCTTGAATTTCGCCATGGTGGGGCGCTGGGCGGGCCATGTGATGAAGGGACGGGTGCGCCACGACGCTATCGCCAAGGCCGAACCGGTTGCGAACGAACTGGCCTTGGGGTGGGTTATCCACTACGTGATCGGTGTGCTGTTTGCCGTGATGCTGGTGGGGATGGTCGGGGAGGGCTGGCTAAGTGCCCCGACGCTTTGGCCTGCACTGGTTTGGGGTGTGGCGACGGTGGTGGCGCCGCTGTGTTTCATGCAGCCGGTGATGGGGGCGGGGTTCTTTGCCTCGCGGACGCCGACACCTGGGCGTAACTGCCTGAAGAGTCTGGTGACCCATACGGTGTTTGGGGTTGGGATGTTTTTGAGTGCGGCTTTGGTGGCGATTGATTGAAGGCTGCCAGGGGTAGGGGCCTGGATATTGGTAGGGCTGGCGTATGGCGTGGGTCTTGTGTGTTCGTTGAGATCGAGCGCCGCCCGCGCGGCGCTTCGCAGCACAAGGCTGCTCCCACATTTGTTTCGGGCCAATTATTCCTGGGGTATTAGCGCGCGACCCCTTGGCGCCCGCCTCAATATCGTGTCGTACAAACAAGGCGGTCGCGCGCGCTGGCACAGGCGTGACTGGCCCGAAACAGATGTGGGAGCAGCCTTGTGCTGCGAAGCGCCGCGCGGGCGGCGCTCGATCTCGAAGGCGCCATAGCGCTTCCGGCGGACACCCGTCAGCCCCAGCGCGCTCTAAAACCAGGACGGTTCCTACACCTATCTAGGCGGTTTCCTGCTGCATTTGTAAGGCTTGCAGAAATATCCTACGCATCCCGTCGACTCCCGTCTGATTGTCCTTGGAAACCCCACCCAATAGGCTTTTGCGGTCGCTGTCGGTTCAGCGATCGGGTGTGGAAGCCCGGGAATGACTTGGAGCAGTTGTCTGTTATGGCAGCTGTGCGCGGGAGGTACTCGTACCTGCCGGGTTTTCCATGTGCCTGGTCTTCCACCCCGCGTACAGTTGTCACCCTAATGCGTGGAAGCAAAAGGGTGCAGCTCAGGTCACATGGAGCTTGCATGAAAAAAATCGTCCCCGACCCACCCCATACCTTCGACCTTCCCCCCGGTAAATCCCTTTCCCGCGCCATCAGCGAAGGCGTCGTGCCAATAGAGTTCGCGCTGATGAATGTCTCCCACTACCTAATGTTCGCCTACAGCGATAGCCGTCGAGCACTTGAGCGCATCCAAGACGAAGAAACGCGACAGCTACTGGAGCATGGCCTGCGCGCCATGCAAATCGCCTGGGGCCAGGCTGATGCCGTGACATTGGCTGTCGAACGCCAGAAGTAGCGGGGTCTGCCCACAGTCAGCGGGCTGCTTTAAACAGCGATGTTTAATGCAGGCGAAATTTCTCAGAACAGCCCCACGTGTCGGTAGGACGCCTCCTGCATCCAGGCGCAATCAATGTCATTACAGTAATGCATGCCGCAACAAGGGAGAGCAGGCATGAAAATGAGCAAGCGGGATTTGGTCGCCGGTGTTCTGGTGACAGTCCTATGGGGCTGTAACTTCTCTGTCATCGAACTAGGCTTGAGAAGCCTGGATCCTTACCTTCTGACGCTGTTGCGTTTCGTGTTCTGCGCTATGCCTCTGGTGTTCTTCGTCAAGCGCCCGGCAGGCATTTCATATGGGGTGCTGGCCCTATACGGTGTGATGTTCGGCGCCGGCTTGTGGTGGGTGGTCAACTTCGCAATGTTCCAAGGCTTGTCCCCCGGCATGTCTTCGGTGTTTCTGCAGTTCAGTGCCTTTTTCACTATCCTCCTCAGCAGCCTCCTTCTGGGCGAGCGAGTCAGTGGAATCCATCTGTGCGGCATGGCCTCAGCCGCCTGCGGTCTGATAATGATCTTGGCATTAGGCGGTGAGTCGTCGACGGTTACCGGTGTTCTACTCGTACTTATCGCTGCCCTGGCCTGGTCGCTGTGCAACCTGGTGGTCAAGCTCAAACGCCCGGCCGACATGGTCGCGTTCATTATCTGGTCGAGCCTTTTTTCGGTCCCGGCGATATTCGTTTTGACAGTCGCAGCCAATGGCTGGGCCTCATTCGCAGTGCTTGCCGGTGGTATAGCGTGGGAAGCCTTGTTCTCTGTGCTGTTCCAGAGCTACATCACAACGATCCTAGGCTACCTGGTATGGAACAACTTGATGAAGAAATACCCGGCTGCCCAGGTCGCACCGCTCTCGCTGCTCGTGCCTATATCGGGGCTGGTTGCTTCCTACCTGTTTTTTGGCGAGCAGATGAGCATTGCCAAAGCGATTGCGATTGGCTTCGTCTTGCTGGGCATCTTGATCTTCGTCAACGCCCACAACCTGCAGCGGATCATGAGGGGCAGAGGCTTGACGGAATAGCGCATTAACCTAACTGGACGTTCAACGCACGGATGCACTTTGTCAGAGGATGATGAAATGTTCGATGTTAATAAACACCGGCGAGAGTACTTCTATGAATTGCTGACAGTAGTCGAAGGTGTTTTGCCGGAAGCGTTGTGTGACAGCTTGGCCAGTCGGGTACAACATGTCATTGATGAGGGTGGGGTGGACTTGGTTCAGCACTCAGGGTTGGGCACCGACGCAGTTTCGGACTTTGGTGGGCAATATAAGCATCACATATTCAAGGGGGCTGATGTCAGATGCCATCTGCCGGAGCTTAATGCCGTATACCAGGCGCTTCAGAGCGTTGCGCATGGCCTTGCGGGATTCTTCGTTGATGACTTCTGGGCCGGTGACGTACTCACCATACTCGGCGTTGTTGCGTTGGTGCCGCTGATCAGCATCATCACCCACACCGACACTGTGGTGTCGCCTTACCCCGCGTCAGATGTAAATATTAAAGCGTACCCTCCGGGTGGTGGCACATTAGGGCTTCATTACGACACCAATGGCATAACGTGCCTGTTATTTTTGACGACGAACCAAGAGGCGCCATTGCGTTTCAGCGTCGAGCGTTCTCATCCTAGTAAAAAGGAGCCTTGGCTAGAGCATGGCAGAATCCATGCGCGCAAAGGGGCATTGCTGCTCATGCAAGGGCGGAAAGTGTTACATGATTGTGAGCCGACTGTGAGTGAGCAAAAACTTTCGGTGGTTTACAACTATTATGAACGGCACGATACCTACCGCCATGCAGACTTTGACAATTTTGTGTATTACGGATCGCAGCCGCGACAGCTTGTAAAATGAGCGAGTTGTAAAACTGATAGTTCGCTTTATCTGGCCTTGTGCTGCGAATAGGTTGCCCAGAAGCTACACCCTCTTCGCAGCACACGCCTGCTCCCACACGTGTGCGCTATTCAAGGCGTCCGCGCCGCGGCATTCCCAGCATACCCCGCACCCCCATACCGCTGGCTGATCCGCTCAATCTCCCCGGACTGCTTCATGCGCACCAGTGCCCTGAGCACCCCTTGCGTCGGTACCTCCGGGTCAGTGCGCACCATGCATCCCAAGTCCTGCTCTTCCAGCACTGCCAGCGTTTGCAGCTGTTGCCCCGCCGGTAAGCCTTGGTTGAACCACTGCAACGACAACTCGTTGCTCACCGCATGCAGATACCGCCCCGCGTGCAGCTTCTGCAGGGCCAGCAGCTGGCTGCGGCTGTCTTCGCGGTGCAATCGGCCCTGCTCGAACAAGGGTTGCAGGGTGCCGTAGGCATAACCCAGCACAGTGCCGATGGCTTGCGGCGCCAGTTGCTCTGGGCGGGTAGGGTTGCTTGCTTCAGCGCCGCCAACCAATACGTCGCGCTGGTGGATCACGGGGATGCTCCAGACAAAATTGCCCGGCCGATCCTGAAACCACTGGGTGCTGACATAGCAGCGCACGTCGATATCGCCGCTTTCCATGGCTTCCTGCAGGCGCAGGCGTGCCAGTACGTGATACTCCGGTCGCACACCCACTTCCCGGGCAATAGCCTGCATCAGGTCGAACAGCAAACCTTCCACCGGTTGATCGCCTTCGACACGCATCAGCGGCATGCTCCAGCTCTCGGCGACGGAAAAACGCAGCACGGGTGGGTCGGCCAGGCTGTGGGTGGTCCACAGCAATAGCAGGGGCAACAGTCTTCGCAAGGCACATCCTCCCTGGATAGCGCGCCAGTTTCATAGCTTAGACCAGTCGCGCAGGGTGCAATTTCGGCCCCGCTCCGCTAGCATTAGCGATCTTCCGCTCGATCAGGCTACGATGGTTTTTCGATGAGTTATCAGGTTCTTGCACGAAAATGGCGTCCGCGCTCGTTCCGCGAAATGGTCGGCCAGGCCCATGTGCTCAAGGCCTTGATCAATGCCTTGGACAACCAGCGCCTGCACCATGCCTACCTGTTTACCGGCACCCGCGGTGTGGGCAAGACTACCATCGCCCGCATTATCGCCAAATGCCTGAACTGCGAAACCGGCATCACCTCGACGCCCTGCGGCACCTGTTCAGTGTGCCGGGAGATCGACGAGGGCCGCTTCGTCGACCTGATCGAGATCGACGCCGCCAGCCGCACCAAGGTCGAAGACACTCGCGAGCTGTTGGATAACGTGCAATATGCCCCGAGCCGTGGGCGCTTCAAGGTCTATTTGATCGACGAAGTGCACATGCTCTCGACCCACTCGTTCAACGCCTTGCTCAAGACGCTGGAAGAGCCGCCGCCCTACGTCAAGTTCATCCTCGCCACCACCGACCCGCAGAAGCTGCCAGCGACCATCCTGTCGCGCTGCCTGCAGTTCTCGCTGAAGAACATGAGCCCGGAGCGGGTAGTCGAGCACCTCAGCCATGTGCTGACCGCGGAAAACGTGCCGTTCGAGCCAGATGCCCTATGGCTGCTGGGCCGCGCCGCCGACGGTTCGATGCGCGATGCCATGAGCTTGACTGACCAGGCCATCGCGTTTGGTGAAGGCAAGGTGCTGGCGGCCGATGTGCGGGCCATGCTCGGTAGCCTCGACCATGGCCAGGTCTATGGCGTGCTGCAGGCGCTGCTCGAAGGCGATGCCCGCGCGCTGCTGGAGGCTGTGCGCAACCTTGCCGAGCAAGGGCCGGACTGGAGTGGCGTGCTGGCCGAAATGCTCAACGTGCTGCACCGTGTCGCCATTGCCCAGGCTCTGCCGGAGGCGGTGGACAACGGCCAGGGCGACCGCGACCGCGTGTTGGCGCTGGCCTCGGCATTGCCGGCCGAGGACGTGCAGTTCTATTACCAGATGGGCCTGATTGGCCGCCGCGACCTGCCCTTGGCGCCGGACCCGCGGGGTGGCTTCGAGATGGTCCTGTTGCGCATGCTGGCGTTCCGCCCGGCCGACACCGATGACGCGCCGAAGCCGGTGCTAAAGCCGGTGGGGATCAGCCAAGCCACAGCTGATCCTGCAACACCGGTGGCAGCTGCGGGAGTGGCCTATCAGCCAGCCGCAGCGCCCGTGGCGCCGGTTGTCGCGCAAGCGGTGGAGGTGCCGCCCCCTGCAGCACCGGCCGTAGAGCCGACGCCTGCCGTTACCCAGCCAGCGCCAGTTGAACCTGCTGCGCCAGCACCCGCACCTGTCGAGGACGTCATCGACCTGCCTTGGGAAGCGCCTGTAGCGCCCCCCGTGCCGGTTGCCGCCTCGCCGGTGCCTGTGGCTGAGCCAACACCTGAGCCCCAGCCAGCCATGGCCGAGCCGCAGCGCGAGCAGCCGGCCTACGACGAGCCGCCGTTCGACCCGTCGGCCTATGCGGCAGCGGGCATGGACCGCGACGACGAACCGCCAGCGGACGAAGATTACTACGTAGGTGATAGCGACCCCGTCGGGTTCAGTTACCTCGATGAACTGGCCGAGCACGTCCAGGAAGAGCAGCCCAAACCTGCTGCCGAACCGCTGCCGGCCGCCCAGCCGGCTACCGGCCTGGCCCTGCAATGGCTGGAATTATTCCCACAGTTGCCTGTCTCCGGTATGACAGGCAACATCGCCGCAAACTGTACGCTGATTGCCGCCGACGGCGACGACTGGCTGTTGCACCTGGACCCAGGCCAGGGCGCACTGTTCAACGCCACCCAGCAGCGGCGCTTGAACGACGCGCTCAATCAGCACCTGGGGCGCACCCTGAACCTGCGTATCGAGCTGATACGCCCTGAGCAGGAAACGCCAGCCCAGGCCGCCTCGCGCAAGCGTGCCGAGCGCCAGCAGGACGCCGTGGTGTCGATCGAGCAGGATCCGTTGATCCAGCAGATGATCAAGCAGTTCGGTGCCAAGGTGCGACAGGATACTATTGAGCCTGTAGAGGCCCTGGCCAATCAGGGCCAGTAACGGATAACCATGCGGCTGGCCCGGTGCCGGGCCGCATCACATGACCCAATCGAGGTATACCCCCATGATGAAAGGTGGCATGGCCGGCCTGATGAAGCAGGCCCAGCAGATGCAGGAAAAAATGGCCAAGATGCAAGAAGAACTGGCCAACGCCGAAGTGACCGGCCAATCCGGTGGCGGCCTGGTGAGCGTGGTGATGACCGGTCGTCACGACGTAAAGCGCGTCAGCATCGATCAAAGCCTGATGTCGACCGATGAAGACGACAAGGAAGTGCTCGAAGACCTGATCGCTGCCGCACTGAACGATGCGGTCCGTAAGGTCGAGCAGAGCAGCCAGGAAAAAATGGGCGGCATGACCGCTGGCATGCAGTTGCCGCCAGGCTTCAAAATGCCGTTCTGATTCACCTTTTGCGTCAAATGGGGAGCAACGGCCTTGGGGCCGTTGCTCCCTTGTTCATTCTGTTCCCCCGACTTGCAGGCCTGCCTACATGAGCTTCAGCCCCCTGATCCGCCAACTGATCGATGCCTTGCGCACCCTGCCGGGTGTCGGCCAGAAAACCGCCCAGCGCATGGCCCTGCAGCTGCTTGAGCGTGACCGCAGCGGCGGCCTGCGGTTGGCTCAGGCGTTGACCCAGGCCATGGAAGGGGTTGGCCATTGCCGTCAGTGCCGCACCCTGACCGAGCAGGAACTCTGCCCGCAGTGCGCCGACCCGCGCCGTGACGACACGCAGTTGTGTGTGGTCGAAGGGCCGGTGGATGTGTATGCGGTGGAGCAGACCGGTTACCGCGGCCGCTATTTCGTGCTCAAGGGGCATCTGTCGCCGCTCGATGGCCTGGGGCCTGAGGCGATCGGCGTGCCGCAGCTGATGGCGCGAATCGAGGAGCAGGGCACCTTTACCGAGGTGATCCTGGCGACCAACCCGACGGTGGAAGGGGAGGCGACGGCGCATTACATCGCGCAGTTGCTGAACGAGAAAGGCCTGGTGGCGTCGCGCATTGCCCACGGTGTGCCGCTGGGTGGCGAGCTGGAGCTGGTGGATGGCGGGACATTGGCCCATGCCTTTGCGGGGCGCAGGCCGATTTCGCTCTAAAGACCTACGCGCGGTCTGTAGGAGCAGCCTTGTGCTGCGAAGAGGCCGGTAATGGCAACGAAAATAGCCTCGTTGTCATTGGCCTCTTCGCAGCGCAAGGCTGCTCCTACAAAAAGCGATGGCTGCAATGCACTCAGTATTCGCTGAGGGAAAACTCGGTCAGGCAGAAGGTCGGCACACCCGCAGCCTGCAGCCGGCGCGAACCGTCCAGCTCCGGCAGGTCAATGATCGCTGCCGCTTCAAATACCTGAGCCCCGGTACGACGCACCAGGTTGGCTGCCGCCAGCAGGGTGCCGCCAGTGGCAATCAGGTCATCGAAAATCAACACCGAGTCGCCTTCGCACAGGCTGTCGGCATGCACTTCGAGGAAGGCCTCGCCGTACTCGGTCTGATAACCCTCGCTCAGCACGTCAGCCGGCAGCTTGCCCTGTTTGCGGAACAGGATCAGCGGCTTGTTCAGCTGGTGGGCGATGATCGAACCGATCAGGAAGCCGCGCGCGTCCATGGCACCGATGTGGCTGAACTCAGCCTCGACATAACGCTCGATGAACTGGTCGGCGACATAGCGCAGCCCGCGTGGGGATTGGAACAGCGGGGTGATGTCGCGAAAGATCACACCCGGTTTGGGGAAGTCCACTACCGGGCGGATCAGGGCTTTGAGGTCGAAGGCTTCGCTATGCATTGTTGCGGGTATCCTGGAAAAACGATGGCGCCAGTATACCCGTTAACAAAAGCTCAGGCCTCTATTGCACCGCCGGCCAGCGCGCACAACTGAATCGGGTCGAGGATATGCACTTCCTTGCCTTCGGCGCGAATCAGGCCGTTTTGCTGGAAGCGGGTGAAGACCCGCGACACGGTTTCCACCGCCAGGCCCAGGTAATTGCCGATTTCGTTGCGCGACATGCTCAGGCGGAACTGGTTGGCCGAGTAGCCACGTGCGCGGAAGCGTGCGGACAGGTTGACCAGGAAGGTGGCAATGCGTTCGTCGGCGGTTTTCTTCGATAACAGCAGCATCATCTGCTGATCGTCGCGGATCTCGCGGCTCATCACACGCATCAGCTGACGACGCAACTGCGGCAATTGCACCGAGAGTTCGTCGAGGCGTTCGAAGGGGATTTCGCACACCGAGGTGGTCTCTTGGGCCTGGGCCGACACCGGGTAGGCTTCGGTGTCCATGCCGGACAGGCCGACCAGTTCGCTGGGCAGGTGGAAGCCGGTGATCTGCTCTTCGCCGCTGTCGCTGAGGCTGAAGGTTTTGAGGGCGCCGGAACGTACGGCGTAGACCGAGCCGAAATTGTCACCCTGGCGGAACAGGAACTCGCCTTTTTTCAGCGGCCGTCCACGTTTGACGATTTCATCCAGTGCTTCCATGTCTTCCAGGTTCAGCGAAAGAGGCAGGCACAGGGGGGCCAGGCTGCAATCCTTGCAATGGGCCTGGGTATGTGGGCGCAGTTTAACTGGCTCGGACATTTTCAATCGATCCTTGTGGGAAAGCACACATAAGACGTAAGGGTAACTCACGGCGTAGGTTGTAGGCCAGCGTGCGCTATTGTGGTGCGTGCTGGCGAAGCCTCGGCGGGTGCGCGTCGAGGCCTTTCGTGTACCCATAGTGTGCCGCACAAGCCCACTTGTCCATGCGGTTGAACGTCTCGCTTTTCAGATGACCCGTGAGAAGCGCTGGCGGTTTTGCATCGCCAGGTAGGCGTCGAACACCATGCACACCGAGCGCGCCAACAGGCGGCCGGCGGGCAGGATGCGGATGCCCTTGTCGTCCAGGCTGATCAGGCCATCACGCTGCAAGGTCAGCAGTTCTGGCCAAAGGTCGTTGAAGTAGCCGCGAAAATCGATGGTGAAGGCCTGTTCGATCGGCTCGTAATCCAGTTCGAAATGGCAGATCAACTGCTGGATCACAGCCCGGCGCAGGCGATCGTCGTGGTTGCACAGCAGGCCGCGCTGGGTGGCCAGTTGGGCGTTGGAGAGGCTGTCCTGGTAGGTGTTGAGGTCGCTGCTGTTCTGGCAATAGAGGTCGCCGATCTGGCTGATGGCAGACACCCCCAGGCCGACCAGGTCGCAATGGCCGTGGGTGGTGTAGCCCTGGAAGTTGCGTTGCAGGGTGCCTTCTTCCTGGGCCATGGCCAGCTCATCGTCGGGCAGGGCGAAGTGGTCCATGCCGATGTAGCGGTAACCGGCGGCGGTCAGCTGGTCGATGGTGGCATGCAGCATTTCGAGCTTGGCTGACGGGCTCGGCAGGTCATTGTTGTCGATGCGTCGCTGAGGCATGAAACGCTCGGGCAAGTGGGCGTAGTTGAACACCGACAAGCGGTCGGGTTGCAGGCGGATCACCTCTTCGACCGTGCGGGCAAAGCCTTCCGGGGTCTGTTTGGGCAGGCCGTAGATCAAGTCCAGGTTGATCGAGCGGAATTGCAGGGTACGCGCTGCCTCGATCAGGGTGCGGGTCTGCTCCAGGCTCTGCAGGCGGTTGACCGCCCGCTGCACGGCCGGGTCCAGGTCCTGCACGCCCAAGCTGACACGGTTGAAGCCCAGCTCGCGGAGCAGGCCCATGGTCGACCAGTCGGCTTCGCGTGGGTCGATTTCGATGCCGTAGTCGCCGGAATCATCGTCCAGCAGGTTGAAGTGCTGGCGCAGGGTGGCCATCAGCTGGCGCAATTCCACGGGGCTGAGGAAGGTGGGCGTGCCGCCGCCGAAGTGCAGTTGCTCGACCCGTTGCTTGGGGTCCAGGTGGCAGGCGATCAGCTGGATTTCCTGCTCCAGGCGTTGCAGGTAGGGCGCAGCGCGGCCACGGTCCTTGGTGATGACTTTGTTGCAGGCGCAGTAGTAGCAGATGTTGGCGCAGAACGGCACGTGCACGTACAGCGACAACGGGCGCACCGCCCGGCGGCTCTCGCGCAGGGCGTGGAGCAGGTCGAACGAGCCCACTTCGCTGTGCAGTTGCACGGCGGTCGGGTAGGAGGTGTAGCGTGGTCCGGCCAGGTCGTAGCGGCGGATCAGGTCGGTGTCCCAACGTAGGTCGTCGAGCATGTGGGCGGTCCCCGGATAGAGCGAGCAGTGTCCGGAGTCTATGGCCGTCTGTAGGAATCTGTGTTGATTTGTATCAAGAGCCTTTAGGGCCGCTGAGCGGCCCATCGCCGGCAAGCCAGCTCCCACAGGTGCCTCACTGCCTTAATGCTTGTGCTGTAGCTGTGGGAGCCAGCTCCCACAGGGGCCTCACTGCCTTAATGCTTGTGCTGTAGCTGTGGGAGCCAGCTTCCAAAGGGGCCTCACTGCCTCAAGGCTTGTGCTGTAGCAGTGGGAGCTGGCTTGCCGGCGATGGGCTGCACAGCAGCCCGCTTCAATGCCCCATCAACCAATGCTGGTGTGGCCCAGGCAGCGTCCACAGGCCAAACAGGATGACCAGCAACCCACCCGCCATGCGCACGCTGCGCCGTCGCAGCAGGCTGCTGACCCGCTCCGCCGCCAAGCCCGTGGCCAGCAATACCGGCCAGGTGCCCAGCCCGAAGGCCAGCATCAACGCCGCGCTGTACCCCGCATTCCCCTGGCTCGCAGCCCACAATAACGTGCTGTACACCAGCCCGCACGGCAACCAGCCCCACAAGGCCCCCAGCAACAGGGCGCGCGGCAGGCTCGACACCGGCAGCAAACGCGAGGCGATTGGCTGGATATGCCGCCACAGCCCTCGGCCCAGGGCCTCGATACGGGTCAACCCGCTCCACCAACCGGCCAGGTACAGCCCCATGGCAATCAACAGCAACGCGGCTACCACCCGCAGCGCCAGGGCGGCCGGGCTGCTGGCCACGGCCCAGCCAGCCAGGCCTACCAGCAGGCCGGCGCAGGCATAGCTGAGAATGCGCCCGACGTTGTACGCCAGCAGCAGCTGCAAGCGTCGGCCGCGTTGCTCGGGCGGGATGGCCAGGGTCAGCGCGCCCATCAGGCCGCCGCACATGCCCAGGCAGTGGCCGCCACCGAGCAGGCCAAGGATCAGCGCCGAGCCGAGCAGGGGCAGCAGGTCAGGCACGGGGTGGGGGTTCCTTGTCGTCTTCGGCCAGGCTGTCGTCCGGCTTGACCGCAGCCTGGTGGCGCGGGTCCTGGTCGTCGAACAGGATGCTGTGGGCAGGGCCTTCGAGGTCGTCGTACTGGCCGCTGTCCACCGCCCAGAAGAAGATGTACACGGCAACGCCGACAAGCAGCAGGGCGGCCGGGATCATGACATAGAGGGCTGGCATGGGCGGCTCCTGATCAGGCGGTGGCGGGTTGCGGGTGGCTGCTGGTGGCCGCCACGCCTGGCAGCCGGGTCAGGCGCAGGGCGTTGAGGACCACGATCAGCGAGCTCACCGACATGCCGATGGCCGCCCACACGGGGGTGATCCAGCCGAGCGCGGCAAACGGCAACATGAGGCCATTATACAGGGTCGCCCACAGCAGGTTCTCGAGGATGTTGCGGCGCGTGCGGCGGGCCAGGTCGAAGGCCTGTACCAGCGCCTGCAGGCGGTTGGACAGCAGCACCGCATCGGCGCTGGTCTTGGCCAGGTCAGTGGCGCTGCCCATGGCGATGCTGATGTCGGCGGCAGCCAGCACCGGCACGTCGTTGACCCCATCACCCAGCATCAGCACCTTGCGGCCAGCGGCTTGCAGCGCCTTGAGCCGGTCCAGCTTGTCGTCCGGGCGCAGGCCGCCGATGGCCTGGTCGATACCCAGTTGCGCCGCCACTTCGGCGACCATCGGCGAGCTGTCACCCGACAGCAGCAGCGTCCGCCAGCCCCGCGCCTTGCAGGCAGCGAGCAAGGCCGGGGCGTCATCGCGCAGGCGGTCATCGAGGCCGAACCAGGCCAGCGGCCCTTGGCGATCACCCAGCAGCAGCCATTGGCCGCGTGGCTCGGGCACGCCGGGGATTTCTGCGCCACTCAGGGCGCACACGAACGTGGCCTGGCCGATACGCAGGCGCTGGCCGTCAACCAGCCCTTCCAGGCCAAGGCCCGGTACGGTCTGCACATCGTCCGCAGGCGCGGCGGTGCGGCCGAAAGCGCGTGCGATGGGGTGTTCGGAGCGGTTTTCCAGGGCGGCGGCCAGGGCCAGGCAACGGTCGGCGGCCAGGTCGCCCAGCGGACGAATGCTGCGCAAGGTAAGGCGGCCTTCGGTGAGCGTGCCGGTCTTGTCGAAGATGACCGTGTCGATCTGGTTAAGGCCTTCGAGCACATGGCCGCGGGTCACCAGCAGGCCGAGTTTGTGCAGGGTGCCGGTGGCGGCGGTAAGGGCCGTGGGCGTGGCCAAGGACAGTGCGCAAGGGCAGGTTGCCACCAGCATGGCCAGCACGATCCAGAAGGCGCGGTCCGGGGCCAGGTGCCACCACCACAGGCCGATGGCCACGGCGGCTATCAAGGTAAACAGCAAGAACCACTGCGAAGCGCGGTCGGCGATCTCGGCCAGGCGCGGTTTTTCGGTCTGCGCGCGTTCCAGCAGGCGGACGATGGCCGACAGCCGCGAGTCGTGGCCGAGGGCTTCGACTTCCACGTTCAGGGTGCTCTCGACGTTCAGGGTGCCACCGGTGACCCGATCGCCGACGCGACGCGGCTGCGGCAGGTATTCGCCGGTCAGCAGTGACTCGTCGACGCTGGAGCGGCCTTCGACGATGCGCCCATCGGCGGGGATTACCGCGCCGGGCAGGACTTGCACCGTGTCGCCGCGCTGCAGTTCGCTGAGCAGGATGCGCTCGGCACGGCCGATAACGTCCAGGCGCAGGCACGAGGCGGGCAGCAGGTTGACCAGTTGCGCGGTGGCCGCCGCGGTGCGCTCGCGGGCGCGTCGCTCAAGGTAGCGACCGGTCAGCAGGAACAGCGCGAACATGCCGACAGTATCGAAATACAGCTCGCCGCTGCCGCTGATCGCGGTCCAGATCCCGGCGCCGAACGCCAGGGCGATGGCCAACGATACCGAGACGTCCATGGTCAGGTGACGGGTGCGCAGGTCGCGCGCTGCGCCTTTGAAGAACGGCGCGCAGCTGTAGAACACGATCGGGATGGTCAGAAACAGCGCGACCCAGCGCAGGATGGTGTGCAGCTCGGGCGACAGGTCGATGTTGAATTCGGGCCAGGTGGCCATGGTTGCCATCATCGCCTGGAACCACAGCAGCCCGGCGACACCCAGGCGCCGCAAGGCGCTGCGGTTCTCCCGGGCCAGCTGTTCGGCGGCCTGGTCGGGTTGGTAGGGGTGGGCGGCGTAGCCGATCTGGCGCAGCTCGGCGAGCAGGCGCGAGAGGGGCAGCTGGTGGTCGTCCCAGGCCAGCAGCAGGCGGTGATTGGACAGGTTCAGGCGTGCTTCGGTGACCCCGGGCAGGTTGCGCAGGTGCTTTTCGATCAGCCAGCCGCAGGCGGCGCAACTGATGCCCTCGACCAGCAAGGTGGCTTCGGCCAGTTCGCCGGCGTGGCGGACGAAGGTTTGTTGCACGTCGCTGCGGTCGTAGAGCGCCAGTTCATCCTGCAGTTGCCTGGGCAAGGCTTCGGGGTTGGCGCTGGTGTCACTGCGGTGTTGGTAATAGTGCTCCAGGCCCCCGGCGACGATGGACTCGGCCACTGCCTGGCAGCCTGGGCAGCAGAACTGCCGTGGCTCGCCGAGGACCACGGCGGTGAAGCGGTTGCCGGCGGGGACGGGCAGAGCGCAGTGGTAGCAGGGGGTGGGTTGGGTCATTGGGCTGTTGCCTTACACAAATCAGCTGGTTTGCATCGAACCCTGTGGGAGCGGGTTCACCCGCGAATGCGATAGATCAGGCAGTGGTGATTACAGGTCTGACGCATTCGCGGGTAAACCCGCTCCCACAGGGGCAGTGGTGTCGCGATTATTTGTGTTCTGCGCCTAGCAACGCTTCATCGCCCAGCTGCAGAGTCACACCATGCTCCACCTTCTCTTCCTCGAACAACCGCCACACCTGCCCTTGCTGGCTGCCCAGCAACTCGACGAAGCGCCGCCCTTCGACCTTGTCGTCCAGTTGCCCGACATAGCGCCCAGCCTCGGCACGGGTTAGCGCCACCTTGCGGTCCTTGTTCGGCTGGGTGGGCGAGATCAAGTTCAGTTCCAGCGTTTGCGGGTCGCTGTCGCCCGTCAGGCGCAGGTCGACTTCGCCGGTCAGCTCATCCAAATGCACGCTGGCCTTGAGGTTCAAGGTCTGGGCCAGGAGCTCACGGTCCAGCGAGCGGTTGATGCCTTTGCCAGCCTCGTAGTAGTTGTCGTTGACCAGGTTGTCCGGGTTGCGCACGGCGATGCTGACCATGGTCAGGCTCAGGCACACCGAGGTGGTGAGGATGCCGATGATGATCCAGGGCCAGAGGTGCTTGTACCAAGGGCTGGCGGCGGTGGCGGCAGGCATTGTCGATAATCTCTCTCAGCGGATCTGTGGGCCGATGAAGCGGCTCTTGGCTTCAACCTGGGCGTCGCTGTCATCGGCGCTCTTGAGGATGAAGGTGATTTCGTTGGTGGTCGATGGCAGTTTCTCGGGCGCTATCGACAGCTGCACGGGCAGGCTGACGATGTCACCGGCGGCCACGCGGATCTCGCGCTGGCCTTCGAGCTTGAGGTCCGGCAGGCCGGCGGCATCGAGCACGTAGACGTGGTCGCGTTGGTCTTTGTTCATGACCTTGAGGCTGTAGACGTTCTCGATCCGGCCCTGGGCGTTTTCGCGGTACAGCACGCGGTCCTTGCTGACGTCGAAGCCGACCAGCGAGCGGGTGGCGAAGGCGGTGGCCAGGGCGCCGATCATGACCAGCAGCACCAGCGCATAGCCGATCAGCCGAGGGCGCAGCATGTGGGTTTTCTGCCCGGACAGGTTGTGCTCGGTGGTGTAGCTGATCAACCCTTTGGGGTAGTTCATCTTGTCCATGATGGTGTCGCAGGCGTCGATGCACGCGGCGCAGCCGATACACTCGATCTGCAGGCCGTCGCGGATGTCGATGCCGGTGGGGCAGACCTGCACGCACATGGTGCAGTCGATGCAGTCGCCCAGGCCTTGGGCCTTGTAGTCGATGTCTTTTTTACGCGGGCCACGGGTTTCGCCACGGCGCGGGTCGTAGGACACGATCAGCGTGTCCTTGTCGAACATCACGCTCTGGAAGCGCGCATAGGGGCACATGTACACGCACACCTGCTCGCGCAGCCAACCGGCGTTGCCATAGGTGGCGAGGGTGAAGAAACCGACCCAGAAGTAGGCCCAGCCATCGGCTTGGCCGGTGAAGAACTCGATGGCCAGCTCACGGATCGGCGAGAAGTAACCGACAAAGGTCATGCCGGTGACGAAACCGATCAGCAGCCACAGGCTGTGCTTGGCGAATTTGCGCAGGAACTTGTTGCCGCTCATGGGGGCGCGGTCGAGCTTCATGCGCTGGTTGCGATCACCCTCGGTGACTTTTTCGCACCACATGAAAATCCACGTCCACACGCTTTGCGGGCAGGTATAGCCGCACCACACCCGGCCGGCATACACGGTGACGAAGAACAGGCCAAACGCGGCGACGATGAGGATGCCTGACAGGAGGATGAAGTCCTGGGGCCAGATGGTGGCGCCGAAGATGTAGAACTTGCGCTCGGGCAGGTTCCACCAGACGGCCTGGTGACCGCCCCAGTTCAGCCACACGGTGCCGAAGTAGAGCAGGAACAGTACTGCACCGCCGACCATGCGCAGGCGGCGGAAGACGCCTGTGAAGGCGCGGGTGTAGATTTTCTCGCGGGAGGCGTAGAGGTCGACGGAATCCTTCCCTTTGTTGGCAGGCGGGGTGACGTCATGTACCGGAATTTGCTTGCTCATCATCAAGTCCCACGGCAGTGGAGAAATGCCGCGGCCAGTGCATGCCGGCCGCAGTCTCGCGCAATCTGCTAGCGCTCTGCGACCCATGATACGCCTGTGATGGCACCCAGGGGTTGCACTGCGACCTTTAGTCGCGTTGGGTTCGTGGTATGAATCGTGATATGGCGGGTGTCAATTGATCCAGGTCAGCTTGTGCTGGATTCTTCGCGGGTAAACCCGCTCCCACAGGGACCCCGCTGCCCTCAGGCTCGGCGAGATACCTGTGGGAGCGGGTTTACCCGCGAAGAGGCCGGACCTGCTTACTCAGCCTTTTGAGGCTCCTGCTCCTGATGAGACAGGCTGTACACATAAGCTGCCAGCAGGTGCACCTTGTCGTTGCCCTGCAGTTGTTCCTGCGCCGGCATCTGCCCCTGGCGGCCGTAGCGAATGGTCTGCTGAAGCTGGGCAAAGCTCGAGCCGTAGATGAACGCCTGTGGATGGGTCAGGTTTGGTGCACCCATAGCCGGCGTACCCTTGCCCTCTGGCCCGTGGCAGGCCACGCAATTGGCGGCGAAGATCTTCTGCCCGTTTTCGGCATCGGCCTTGGCGCCTTCCGGCAGGGTGCGGCCATCGAGCTTACTGACCACAAAGGCTGCCACATCGGCAACGCCTTGCTCGCCGATCACCTCGGACCAGGCCGGCATCACGCCGTGGCGACCGCCCATGATGGTGGTCTTGATGGTTTCCGGCTCACCGCCCCAACGCCAGTCGTTGTCGGTCAGGTTGGGGAACCCGTAGGCGCCCTTGGCGTCGGAGCCGTGGCACACCGAGCAGTTGGAAGCGAACAGCCGTGCGCCCATTTTCAGGGCCTGCGGGTCTTTGGCGACTTCCTCGATGGGCATCGCCGCGAACTTGGCGAAGATCGGCCCGAAGCGGGCATCGGCCTTGGCCATTTCCTTTTCCCACTCGTGCACGCCGGTCCAGCCCGGCTGGCCGTTGGCAAACTCGGTCTGCTTGTCGGTGTCCAGGTACGAATAGCCCGGCAGCATACCTTTCCAGTTACCCAGGCCTGGGTACAGCACCAGGTAGCCGAGGGCGAAGATGATGGTGCCGACGAACAGCCAGAACCACCATTTGGGCAGCGGGTTGTCATATTCCTCGATGCCATCGAAGGCATGCCCGACGGTCTCGTCGGTGACCTCTTCGCGCTGGCCCTTGCGGGTGGACAGCAGCAGCCAGGTCAGTGAGAAGATGGTGCCCAGGGTCAGGACGGTGACGTACAGACTCCAGAAGGTTGTCATTGTTTTTTGCTCCCAGAAACTTTTGCTTGCGCTTGCTCGACGTGCCGGGTGGCTTCGGGGTCATCCGCGAAGGGCAACCGGGTCGCCTCGTCGAACTCCTGCTTGCGCCGTGGGTTGAACACCCACAGCGCCAGGCCTACGAAGGCCACCATCACCACGACGGTGCCCAGGCCGCGAATCATCCCGATATCCATCAGCGTCACCGTTTGCTTTTGATGATGGTGCCAAGACCCTGCAGGTACGCGACGATGGCGTCCATCTCGGTCTTGCCCTTGACCGCGTCCCGCGCGCCGGCGATGTCGGCGTCGGTGTACGGCGTGCCGAGGGTCCGCAGCACTTCCATCTTCTTCGCGGTGTCCTTGCCGTCGAGTTTGTTCTCGACCAGCCACGGGTAGGACGGCATCTTCGATTCGGGCACCACGTTGCGCGGGTTGTACAGGTGCGCACGGTGCCAGTCATCGGAGTAGCGGCCGCCCACGCGGGCCAGGTCCGGGCCGGTGCGCTTGGAGCCCCACAGGAACGGGTGGTCCCACACGCTTTCACCGGCCACCGAGTAGTGGCCGTAGCGCTCGGTCTCGGCGCGGAACGGGCGGATCATCTGCGAGTGGCAGCCCACGCAGCCTTCGCGGATGTAGATGTCGCGGCCTTCAAGCTCCAGCGCGGTGCGCGGCTTCATGCCTTCAACGGGTTTGTTGGTGACGTCCTGGAAAAACAGCGGGACGATCTGGGTCAGGCCACCGACGCTGACGGCGATGACCATGAAGAAGGCCAGCAGGCCTATGTTCTTCTCGACGGCTTCATGCTTCATCAGTGCGCTCCCACGACGACGATCTTGGCGGCTTCATCTGCTTCAACCGGGTTGGCCGCGCGTACGGTGCGGAACACGTTGTAGGCCATCAGCAACATGCCCGAGGCGAAGAATGCACCGCCCAGCGCGCGGACGATGTAGCCCGGGTGGCTGGCCTGCAAGGCTTCGACGAAGGAGTAGGTGAGCGTGCCGTCATCGTTGATGGCGCGCCACATCAGGCCCTGGGTGATGCCGTTGACCCACATCGAGGCGATGTACAGCACGGTGCCGATGGTCGCCAGCCAGAAGTGCGCGTTGATCAAGCCGACGCTGTGCATCTGCGCCCGGCCATACAGCTTGGGAATCATGTGATAAACCGCGCCGATCGAGATCATCGCTACCCAACCAAGGGCGCCGGCGTGGACGTGGCCGATGGTCCAGTCGGTGTAGTGCGACAGCGAGTTCACGGTCTTGATGGCCATCATCGGGCCTTCGAAGGTGGACATGCCGTAGAACGCCAGCGATACCACGAGGAAGCGCAGGATCGGGTCGGTGCGCAATTTATGCCAGGCACCGGACAGGGTCATCATGCCGTTGATCATGCCACCCCAGCTTGGCGCCAGCAGGATGATCGACATCACCATGCCCAGCGACTGTGCCCAGTCGGGCAGGGCGGTGTAGTGCAGGTGGTGCGGGCCGGCCCAGATGTACAGGGTGATCAGCGCCCAGAAGTGCACGATCGACAGGCGATACGAGTAGATCGGCCGCTCGGCCTGCTTGGGCACGAAGTAGTACATCATCCCCAGGAAGCCGGTGGTGAGGAAGAAGCCCACGGCGTTGTGGCCGTACCACCACTGGATCATGGCGTCAGTGGCGCCGGAGTAGGCCGAGTACGACTTGAACAGGCTGACCGGCAGCGAGATGTGGTTGACGATGTGCAGCATCGCGGTGACCACGATGAATGCGCCGTAGAACCAGTTGCCGACATAGATGTGCTTGGTCTTGCGCTTGACGATGGTGCCGAAGAACACCAGCCCGTAGGTCACCCAGACAATGGCCAGCAGGATCGCCAGCGGCCATTCCAGCTCGGCGTATTCCTTGGTGGTGGTGTAGCCCATCGGCAGGGTGATCAGTGCGCCGACGATCACCGCTTGCCAACCCCAGAAGGTGAAGGCCGCCATGCTGTCGGAGATCAGCCGGGTCTGGCAGGTGCGCTGCACCACGTAGTAGCTGGTGCCGAACAACGCACAGCCGCCGAAGGCGAAGATCACCAGGTTGGTGTGCAACGGGCGCAGGCGGCCGAAGCTGGTCCAGGGCAGGTCCAGGTTCAGTTGCGGCCATACCAGTTGCGAGGCGATGAAAACGCCGAGGCCCATGCCAAGGATCCCCCAGACCACCGTCATGATGGCGAACTGGCGGACGACCTTATAGTTATAAGCAGTCGGACTGATTGCTGTGCTCATTCTAAGGTTCCACGGTTTTGATGTTCTTGTTGGTCGAAAAATCGGCGCCAGTATCGATAACCCCTCGGGTTACCGCAACGCAACTTTGGTACGCCGACCCGTGTCCAAGCCCGTCCACCTGTGTCCAGCGGTGTTGGGTTCGAACGATTGTACACAAATAAATATTTGTAATGTGTACCGTTTTTCATCTTTTTCTGATCGATCGGTCAGGCTTTTTTGTCGGACGGCACCAGGCTATGCGCCGCGTCTGCTTCGCTGGATTGGCAGCGAAGCCCACTGAGGCAACAAGCTTAGTTCGGTTAGGGGGGGGTGCAAGGGGAGGGGTATGGCGGGGGGGGGCGTGGGGGCTGCTTTGCAGCCCATTCGCAGCACAAGGCTGCGCCTACAAGAAGCACGCGATCGCCTGTAGGAGCAGCCTTGCGCTGCGAATGGGCCGCAAAGCGGCCCCCGGGTATTACTTAACAGTCACTGCTTCAGGCGCGTCACCGTGCGACAGGCTATACACATAAGCCGCCAGCAAGTGCACCTTGTCATTGCCCTGGATCTCGGCCTGTGCCGGCATCTGCCCCTGGCGACCATAACGAATGGTCTGTTGCAACTGGGCAAAGCTCGAGCCGTAGATGAACGCCTGCGGGTGAGTCAGGTCAGGCGCGCCCATGGCTGGGGTGCCTTTGGCTTCGGGCCCGTGGCAGGCCACGCAGTTGCCGGCGAAGATTTCCTTGCCCTTGGCCGGGTCGGCCTTGACCCCTTCCGGCAAGCTGCGGCCATCCAGGTTGGTCAGCACGAATGCGGCCACATCGGCCACGCCCTGCTCGCCAATGACCTCGGCCCAAGCCGGCATCACGCCGTGGCGACCGTTCATGATCGAGGCCTTGATGGTCTCCGGCTCGCCGCCCCAGCGCCAGTCCTTATCGGTCAGGTTGGGGAAGCCATAGGCGCCTTTGGCGTCCGAGCCGTGGCACACCGAGCAGTTGGAGGCGAACAGGCGGCTGCCCATCTTCAGGGCTTGCGGGTCCTTGGCCACTTCCTCGACCGGCATGGCCGCGTACTTGGCGAAGATCGGCCCGAACTTGGCATCGGCCTTGTCCATTTCCTTCTGCCATTCGTTGACCCCGGTCCAACCGTTGTCGTAGCCCGGCAGGATGCCTTTCCAGTTACCCAGGCCTGGATAGAGGATCAAGTAGCCGACCGAGAAAACCAGGGTGCCCACGAACAACCAGAACCACCACTTGGGCAGCGGGTTGTCGTATTCCTCGATGCCATCGAAGCTGTGGCCCATGGTCTGGTCGGTGGTGTCGGTACTCTGGCCCTTGCGGGTCGACAGCAGCAGCCAGGTAAGGCCGATCAAACTGCCGATGGTCAGTACGCTGATGTACGTACTCCAGAAGGTGGTCATTGCCCGGAACTCCTCTTGGCAGCAGGTTCCTGCCCGGCAGGGGGCAGGCGGTCGTCGACGAAGGGCAGCAGGCGCGCTTCGGCGAAATCACGGTCGCGGCGGCGGTTGAATACCCAGAGCGAGAGGCCGATGAAGGCGATCATCACCACCAGGGTGCCCAGCCCGCGGATCATGCCGATGTCTATTTCCATCGCACTCACCTCTTGTTCTTGATCGCGGTGCCGAGCACCTGCAGGTAAGCGACCAGCGCGTCCATCTCGGTCTTGCCCTTGACCGCGTCGCGGGCACCGGCGATGTCCGCGTCGGTGTACGGCACGCCGAGGGTTCGCAGGGTGCGCATCTTGGTTTCGGTGTGGCTGTTGTCGACCTGCTCGGCGACCAGCCACGGGTAGGACGGCATCTTCGACTCGGGCACCACGTTGCGCGGGTTGTACAGGTGCGCGCGGTGCCAGTCGTCCGAGTAGCGGCCGCCCACGCGGGCCAGGTCCGGGCCGGTGCGCTTGGAGCCCCACAGGAACGGGTGGTCCCATACGCTCTCGCCGGCGACCGAGTAATGGCCGTAGCGTTCGGTCTCGGCGCGGAATGGGCGAATCATCTGCGAGTGGCAGCCGACGCAGCCTTCGCGGATGTAGATGTCGCGGCCTTCCAGTTGCAGCGCGGTGTAGGGCTTCATGCCTTCGACCGGCTTGTTGGTGACGTCCTGGAAGAACAGCGGGACGATCTGGGTCAGGCCGCCGATGCTGACGGCAAACACCATCAGCAGCGCCATCAGGCCGATGTTTTTCTCGATGACTTCATGTTTCATCAGGCGTGTCTCCTCAGGCCAGCTGGGCGTTCGCAGGGGCGGCGTCAGTGGCGGGCGCACGCACCGTGCGCCAGGTGTTCCAGGCCATCAGGAACATGCCACTGAGGAAGATCGCACCGCCGACGAAGCGCACGATGAAGCCAGGGTGGCTGGCCACCAGGGTTTCAACGAACGAGTAGGTGAGCGTGCCGTCGCTGTTGACCGCGCGCCACATCAGGCCCTGGGCGATGCCGTTCACCCACATCGAGGCGATGTACAGCACGGTGCCGATGGTCGCCAGCCAGAAGTGCGCGTTGATCAGGCCGATGCTGTGCATCTGCTCTTTGCCGAACACTTTGGGGATGGTGTGGTACAGCGCGCCGATCGAGATCATCGCCACCCAACCCAGGGCGCCGGCGTGGACGTGGCCGATGGTCCAGTCGGTGTAGTGCGACAGGGCGTTGACCGTCTTGATGGCCATCATCGGGCCTTCGAAGGTGGACATGCCGTAGAACGCCAGCGATACCACGAGGAAGCGCAGGATCGGGTCGCTGCGCAACTTATGCCAAGCGCCAGAGAGGGTCATCATGCCGTTGATCATGCCGCCCCAGCTCGGTGCCAGGAGGATCAGCGACATCACCATGCCCAGCGACTGTGCCCAGTCGGGCAGCGCGGTGTAGTGCAGGTGGTGCGGGCCGGCCCAAATGTACAGGGTGATCAGTGCCCAGAAGTGCACGATCGACAGGCGATAGGAATACACCGGCCGCTCGGCCTGCTTGGGCACGTAGTAGTACATCATGCCCAGGAAGCCTGCGGTCAGGAAGAAGCCCACCGCGTTGTGGCCGTACCACCACTGGACCATGGCGTCGGTGGCGCCCGCGTAGACCGAGTACGACTTGGTCAGGCTGACCGGCAGCTCCAGGTTGTTGATGATGTGCAGCATCGCCACGGTCAGGATGAAGGCCCCGAAGAACCAGTTACCCACGTAGATATGCTTGGTATTGCGCTTCATCAGCGTGCCGAAGAACACGATGGCGTAGCAGACCCAGACAATGGTGATCAGGATGTCGATCGGCCATTCCAGCTCGGCGTATTCCTTGGAGCTGGTGTAGCCCAGCGGCAGGCTGATGGCCGCGAGCAGGATCACCAGTTGCCAGCCCCAGAAGGTAAACGCGGCCAGCTTGGGTGAAAACAGGGTGGTCTGGCAGGTACGTTGCACCGAATAATACGAGGTGGCGAACAGTGCACAGCCGCCGAAGGCGAAGATCACCGCATTGGTATGCAGGGGGCGCAGGCGGCCGAAGCTGGTCCAGGGGAGGTCGAAGTTGAGGGACGGCCAGGCGAGCTGGGCGGCGATGAAGACGCCGAGCCCCATCCCGACGATTCCCCACACCACCGTCATGATGGCGAATTGGCGGACCACCTTGTAGTTGTAGGCGGTACTGCTGGTTGTGTTCATGTATGGGTTCCCATCCACGGTTATTGGCAGGCTATAGAGCGAGGCAAGCATGATTAATGGGCAAAGTGCCGGTATTGACGGGGATCAATGGGCGAAGGTCGGAAATGTCCCAGGCTTGCGCTGCGATCTTCCGCAAATTCAAGGGGATGACGGCTACAAAGGCTGTCTGATCCTGGCCCATGGTGCCGGTGCGCCGATGGACAGCGGGTTCATGGACGAGATGGCGCAAAGGCTCGCGGCGCTTGGGGTCGGGGTGATTCGCTTTGAGTTCCCGTACATGGCCGAGCGCAGGGTGAACGGCGGCAAGTGGCCGCCCAATCCGCAGAAGGTGCTGCTGGAATGCTGGCGCGAGGTGTACCGGCAGGTGCGACCTTTGGTCACAGGTAAGCTGGCCATCGGTGGCAAGTCCATGGGCGGGCGTATGGCCAGCTTGTTGGCTGACGAGCTCGAAGCGGATGCACTGGTGTGCCTGGGGTATCCGTTCTATGCCGTGGGCAAGCCGGAGAAGCCCAGGGTCGAGCACCTGGCGGGGCTCAAGACACCGACGTTGATCGTGCAGGGCGAACGGGATGCGCTGGGTAACCGTGAGGCTGTGGCGGGGTATGCACTGTCACCGGCGATCGAGGTGAGCTGGCTGGTGGCGGGCGATCATGACCTGAAGCCGTTGAAGGCTTCGGGGTTCAGCCATGCGCAGCATTTGCAGGCGGCGGCTGAGAAGGTGGCGGGCTTTTTGTCGAAATAGTGCTGGATTCTTCGCGGGCAAGCCCGCTCCCACAGGTGTGGCACAGGACTCAAGCATTGTGATGTCCCTGTGGGAGCGGGCTTGCCCGCGAAGAGGCCGGTGCAGGCCAGCGCTTAGTCGCGGTACTCGCACAGGTAGGCGGTATCCACTTTCACTTGCAGCTGGAACTTGCTGTCCGCGGCCACATTGAACTTGTCGCCAGCCTTGAAGGTTTCCCAGTTGTCGCTACCCGGCAGCTTGACGGTCAAAGCACCGGAAATCACATGCATGATTTCGCGCTTGGCTGTGCCGAACTCGTATTCGCCCGGTGCCATCACACCCACGGTGGCCGGACCTTCTTCGCTTGCGAATGCGATCGACTTGACGGTGCCGTTGAAGTACTCGTTGACCTGGAACATGGGCGACTCCTGAACAGGGGGATGAAAAAGGGCTGGCCAGTATGCCCAAGGCCATCCCCGTCGTCATCTGCTTTCAGGTGCCATTGGCCGGCAGGCTCAAGGGCAGTAGCCGCGCGGTATTGCGCGCATCTTCCAGGGCCCGGTGCTGCTGCCCGCAAAAGTGCATGCCGGCCAGTTGCAAGGCGCCATTGAGGCCGGTCGGCCGCTGCAGGTGACGGGCTTTGGCGAAGCGCTGCTTGAGGTTGATGTGCGGCACGTTGCGCAGCAGGCTGTCGAGCCCATGCTGTTGCCATTCCTGCAGCAACTGCTGGCGATCGTAGTCGCCCCAGCTGACCCAGGCCTGCAACTGCCCGCGGTGGTGCCCCAGCCAGCGCTCGAAGCGCGCCCACACCTCAGGGAAGGGCGCGGCGCTGTCGACGCTGGCCTGGCTGATGTGCGTGAGCTCGCGGCAAAACGGCGTCAGCTGTGGCCGCCGCCGGGGCCGTACGAAACGCTGGAAGTGGTCGACTTCGCGGCCTTCGCGGGTTACCAGGCTTGCACCGATTTCAATGATTTCCATCTCTGTGACCGGCCACCCACCATCGTCGGTGGTGGCTTCCAGGTCGATCACCAACCAATGGCCCATACCAGGCTCCCTTGCAGATCCTGCTAGAGCGTAGCCAATGTCTGGCCTTACGGCACCCCCTGGCAATTTGCCGCCTGCTTTGGCACTAAGGCCGGCGACCAGCAGTTGTGCCCTGCCCGGAAAACGCCTAGCTTAGGCGCAACCAGGTACGAACCTTGATGAGTGTGCGTCTTGACCCCAGCGCCCGGCTTAAAGGCCTTGCCCATTCTGCTGATGCTGGCCGCGCTTTGGCTGGCAATACCAGGCTGGGCTGCCGACGCGATCGAAGTGAAGATCGGCGCCGCGCACTTCCCGCCTTACACCGTGCGCCCCGAGCAGGGGGCCGACACCGGTCTGTTGCCGCAGTTGGTTGCAGCCCTGAACCGTGCGCAACAGGGCTACCATTTTGTGCTGGTGCCCACGTCCATCCAGCGGCGCTTTGGCGATTTGCAGCAGGGCCGCACCGACATGGCGATCTTCGAGAACCCGCAGTGGGGCTGGCAGGGCATTGCTCACCAGGCCGTGGACATGGGCCTGGAGGATGCTGAGGTGTTCGTCGCCAGCCAGGCCAATGGCCGTGACCCTCGGTACTTCGATGAGCTGCGCGGCAAGCGCCTGGCGCTGTTCAACGGCTATCACTACGCCTTCGCCCGCTTCAATGCCGACCCTGACTACTTGCGTAAAGCCTTCAACGCGACCCTGACCTATTCCCACGACAGCAACCTGCTGATGGTGCAGGCTGGCCGTGCCGACATCGCCCTGGTCACCCGTTCGTACCTAAGCGACTTTCTGCAGCGCAACCCCGGCAGCCAGGCGCAACTGGTGGCATCGCAGCGTATCGACCAGGTCTATCACCACTACGCCTTGCTACGCCCGGGCGCGCCCATCGGCGAGCAGTCGTTCGCGGCGCTGATGCGTGCCCTGCGCGACAACGGGGAACTGACGCGTATCTTCCAGCCCTACCGGATCACGGTGCAGGCGCCGCGCGACTAAATTCCGCTGCAGCGGCAACGTTTTCCACGGTGAGCCTTCTTTTCATCTTCGTGAGCCAAGACCATGCCGTTCGATGCCGCTTCGCAGCCACTGTCACCGCCACGCTGGCGCACCCTCAGCGCCGATGAGGGCGATAGCTGGTTGAGCCTGACCCTTGAGGGGCGCCCGCTGATCCAGTTGCGGCTGGTGCCGGGTGCGTGCCTGGAAGTGCACGTGCAAAGCCTTTGCCCAGAGCGCCCTTACCAGGCCCTGTGGGCCGCCTGCTATTGGCTGCTTTCGCGTGATGTCGCCTGCCAGCGCCTGGCCTGGCACCTGCCCGAGGGCGTGCCACAGGCGCTTGCCAGCGGCCTGTTGCTGCCCGGCGAGCAGCCGGGTGTGTACTTGTGCGAGCGTGCGCTGTTCTGGCAGTTGCCCCAGCCTTGGCTCGGCGACACGGCTGCGAGTGTTTACCCGCAGCAGATGCAGATCAGCAACGGCAAGCGCCATCCGCGCCGGGCGCCCAAGCCCCGCGGCGAAGTGTACCGGCGCTTCGATGCGCGCCTGGGCAGTTGGGTGTCGCTGCGCGCACTGGAAATCGATCAGGACCTGGAGCGCTTCAGCCGCTGGCAGAACAACCCTCGGGTCGACGCGTTCTGGCAGGAAAGCGGCTCTTTACAGCAGCACCGTGAATACCTGGAAAAGCTGGAAGCCGACCCGCATACCCTCACGCTCATCGGCTGCTTCGACGATGAGCCGTTCGCCTACTTCGAGGCGTATTGGGCAAAGGAAGACCGGATTGCGCCGTTCTACTCGGCTGATGATTACGACCGCGGCATTCACATGTTGGTAGGGGAGGAGGCGCACCGTGGGCCGCACAAGGTGGCCAGCTGGTTATCGGCGCTGGTGCACTACCTGTTCCTCGATGACCCGCGCACCCAACGGGTGGTGGCAGAGCCGCGGGCGGACAACGGCAAGATGATCGGCTACATGCACGATCAGTGTTTCCATTGCGACAAAGAATTCGACTTCCCGCACAAGCGCGCGGCGCTGATGATTCTGGGGCGGGAGCGGTTTTTCGATCAGTGTACCTTGGTCTGAGATTGCTGGGGGCGCTTCGCACCCCAGCCATTTCAGCTATTCAAACCTGACGGTTGGCCGTCTTGCGGCAATGCACCAAGGCATCGCGAATCATGAAGTTGACCAAGGTCGGCGACACGCCCAATTCCTTGGCGATGTCCTTTTGCGGCACGCCGTGCAAACGGTACATCTCGAACGCATAACGGGTGCGCTGGGGCAACTCGCTCAATGCTTCGGCGATGTCATCGAGGGCGGCGAGGTTGATGTGCGTGGCTTCGGGCGAAGCGTTCTGGATGACCACGTTCAGGCCTTCCTCTTCGCTGCCGGAATACTTCAGCTCCATCGCCTGCTTGCGGTAGTGGTCGATGGCCAGGTTGCGCACGATCTGGAACAGGTAGCTGAGCTGCGCCTTGAAGGACGAGGTGATCTGCGGGGCGGCGCTGAGCCGGAAGAATGCATCTTGCACCACGTCTTCCGCGCGTGAGCGGCAGCCGGTGATGCGCGCAGCGATCTTGACCAGAATGCTGCGATTGTCGACGAAGGCCTGGAGTAATGGTGAATCGCACTTACTTGTGGATAGTTGTTCCGCCATGGAAATCACCTTGTCACAGAGGGGAGAGGAGGCACCCAAAGTTGGGAAGCTTCCCGAGACGTGCGACAAGCTATTCAGAATGATAATGATTGTCAAATACGAAACGTAATTAGTATCTGTACGTTTCGGTTCTAAGCAAGGATTGAGACGTGTGGCACATTGCGGGTCTCCCACGCGCCACACCTCTGAAGGCAAACCCCGCTAATTTCTTCCCCCGCCCATCCGTTCCCCTGTGTACATCCGGCCGCCGAGTGCTGCCCGCCGACGTGTGCGGCGCAGCCGGCCCGACTTCACCAGACACTGGCAGGAACACCCCATGACGGACGCCTTCGAACTCCCGCTCTCGCTGGTCCAGGCCCTGGCGCAACGCGCCGCGCAGACCCCGGACAAGATAGCCCTGCGCTTTCTCGCCGACGCTCCTGGCGAGCAGGCCGTGCTCAGCTACCGGGACCTGGACCGCCGCGCGCGCACCATCGCCGCCGCCCTGCAGGCCCGGGCCGAGTTCGGTGACCGTGCGGTGCTGCTGTTCCCCAGTGGCCCGGACTATGTCGCGGCGTTCTTTGGTTGCCTCTACGCCGGCGTCATCGCCGTGCCAGCGTATCCACCGGAATCCACCCGTCACCATCACCAGGAGCGCCTGCTGTCGATCATCGACGATGCCGAACCGCGCCTGCTGCTGACCGTCGCGGCCCTGCACGACAGCTTGCAGGGCCTGGACGCGCTGGCGGCGGACAACGCCCCTGAACTGCTGGCCGTGGATGGCCTTGACCCGGCCCTGGCCGATGCCTGGCAGGCACCTGCCCTGGCCAGCGATGACATCGCCTTCCTGCAGTACACCTCGGGCTCCACCGCGCTGCCCAAGGGCGTGCAGGTCAGCCACGGCAACCTGGTGGCCAACGAGCAGTTGATCCGTCACGGTTTCGGTATCGATGTGAACCCCGACGATGTCATCGTCAGCTGGTTGCCGCTGTACCACGACATGGGGCTGATCGGCGGCTTGCTGCAGCCGATCTTCAGCGGCGTGCCGTGCGTGCTGATGTCGCCGGGCTACTTCCTCGCCCGGCCGCTGCGCTGGTTGCAGGCGATCAGCGAATACGGCGGCACCATCAGCGGTGGCCCCGACTTCGCCTACCGTTTGTGCAGCGAACGGGTCAGCGAGGCGTCCTTGGCCGGGCTCGACCTGAGCCGTTGGCGCGTGGCCTATTCCGGCTCCGAACCGATTCGCCAGGACAGCCTGGCAACCTTCGCCGACAAGTTCCAGGCCTGTGGCTTCGACCCGCAGAGCTTCTTTGCCAGCTATGGCCTGGCCGAAGCGACCCTGTTTGTCAGCGGCAGCCGGCGTGGCCAGGGCATCGGCGCCCTGGCGCTGGACGCCGAAGCCTTCGCCGCCAACCGCGCCGAAAACGGCAGCGGCAGCGTGCTGATGAGCTGTGGCTACCCGCAGCCCGGGCATGCGGTGCGCATCGTCGAGCCGCAGCGCCTCGAAGCGCTGGGCGACAACCAGGTGGGTGAAATCTGGGCCGGTGGCCCGAGCATCGCCCTGGGCTACTGGCGCAACCCCGAGGCCAGCGCGCGCACGTTCGTCGAACGCGATGGCCAGACCTGGCTGCGTACCGGCGACCTGGGCTTTATGCGCGAGGGTGAAGTCTTTGTCACCGGGCGCTTGAAAGACATGCTCATCGTCCGCGGCCAAAACCTTTACCCGCAAGACCTGGAAAAAACTCTGGAGCGCGAAGTCGACGTGCTGCGCAAAGGCCGCGTGGCGGTGTTTGCCGTGGACCACCAGGGCGAGGAGGGTATCGGCGTGGCGGTGGAGATCAGCCGCAACGTGCAAAAAGCCCTCGAGCCCCAGGCATTGATCAAAACCCTGCGCCAGGTCATTGCCGACGCCTGCCGCCAGGCGCCGGCCGTGGTCTTGTTGCTCAACCCGGGCGCGCTGCCCAAGACTTCCAGCGGCAAGCTGCAACGCTCGGCCTGCCGCCAGCGCATGGACGATGGCAGCCTCGACTGTTACGCGCGCTTCCCGCAGGCCAGTGAGCAACCCGCAAGCGGCGCGGTGGCAGATGATCTGCAGGCCCGAATCGCCGCCGTGTGGCGCGATGTGCTCAAGGTCGAAGCCGTGGCGGCGGACGACCACTTCCTGCTGCTGGGCGGCAACTCCATTGCAGCCACCCAGGCCACCGCGCGCCTGGCGGATGAGCTGGGCATCAACCTGAGCCTGCGCACCCTGTTCGAAGCCCCGCTGTTGGGCGAGTACAGCGCTGCGGTGGCCGCGGTCCTCGCTGAGGGTGGCGCCCAAGCCCAGGCCATCACCACCCTGGCGCGCGACCAGTCGCTGCCGCAATCGCTGGCACAGAACCGCCTGTGGCTGCTGTGGCAACTGGAGCCACAATCGGCGGCCTACAACATTCCGGCCGGCCTGCGCCTGCGCGGTGAGCTGGACGTCGCCGCACTGGAGGCTGCGTTCCAGGCCCTGGTGGCGCGCCATGAATCGCTGCGCACGGTGTTCAGCGAAGTGGATGGCCAAGCCCTGCAGCGAATTCAGGACCAGCAGCCGTTCGGCCTGCGTCGTCTGGACCTCGAAGGCCAGGCCCCCGAGCAAGTTGCCGCGCGCCGCGAGGCAGAGGCCCAGCAGCCGTTCGACTTGTGCCAAGGCCCACTGCTGCGCGTGACCCTGGCGCGCCTGGACGATGAAGACCACCAGCTGTGGGTGACGTTGCACCACATCGTCGCCGATGGCTGGTCGCTGAACATTTTGCTCGACGAGTTCGCCAAACTGTACGCCGCGCACTGCCAGGGCCAAACGGCCACGCTGGCGCCGCTGCCCCTGGGTTACGCCGACTACGGCACCTGGCAACGGCAATGGCTGGCCGACGGCGAGGCCGAACGCCAGTTGCAGTACTGGAAAGCCAAGCTGGGTGATGAACTGCCGGTGCTCGACCTGTGCACCGACCAGCCGCGCGCCAGCCAGCGTGACAAACGCGCGGCGCGCTACACCCTGAAGGTGCCGGCCAAGCTGACCGAAGCGCTCGACGCCCTGGCCCGCGAGCAGCAGGCGAGCCTGTTCATGGTGCTGCTGGCCGGCTGGCAAGCGCTGCTGCACCGCTACAGCGGCCAGGCAGACCTGCGCATCGGCGTGCCCAATGCCAACCGCCCGCGCCTGGAAACCCAGGGCCTGGTCGGCTTCTTCATCAACAGCCAGGTGCTGCGTGCGCAACTGCATGGCCGCTTGCCCTTCGATCACCTGCTGGCCCAGGCCCGCCAGGCCACCCTTGAGGCCCAGGCCCACCAGGACCTGCCGTTCGAACAGCTGCTCGAAGCCCTGCCCGAGGCGCGCGAGCAGGGCCTGTTCCAGGTCATGTTCAACCACCAGCAGCGTGACCTTTCGGCGCTGCGCCGCTTGCCAGGTTTGCTTGCCGAAGAGTTGCCGTGGCACAGCCGCGAAGCCAAGTTCGACCTGCAGCTGCACAGTGAAGAGGACCATCAAGGCCGCCTGACCTTGGCCTTCGACTATGCCGCCGAACTGTTTGAGGCCAGCACGGTAAAACGCCTGGCCGCCCACCTGTTGGCCTTGCTCGAGCAGGTTTGCGCCCGGCCGCAGCTGGCGCTGGGCGAGGTGCAGTTGCTCGATGAACAGCACCGCGCACAGCTGCTCGGCTGGGGCCAGGCACCGGAGGCGGCGCCCCAGCGCCTGCTGGTCGACCAGCTCAACGAGCAGGCCCGGCTGACCCCGCAGCGAACCGCGCTGGCCTGGCAGGGCGGCAGCCTCGACTATGCCGAGTTGCACCAGCAAGCCAACCGCCTGGCCCATTACCTGCGTGACAAAGGCGTTGGCCCCGATACCTGTGTGGCCATTGCCGTCGAGCGTTCGCCGCAGCTGCTGGTTGGCCTGCTGGCCATCCTCAAGGCCGGTGGCGCCTACGTGCCGCTGGACGTGGACTACCCGGCCGAGCGGCTGGCCTACATGCTCGGCGACTGCAAGGCCAGCCTACTGCTGAGCCACAGCGGCCTGCTGGGCAAGCTGCCGCAGGTCGAAGGTGTCAGCGCCATCGCCCTCGACCAGTTGCACCTGGACAGCTGGCCTAGCCATGCCCCCGGCCTGCACCTGCACGGCGACAACTTGGCCTATGTGATCTACACCTCGGGCTCCACTGGCCAGCCCAAGGGCGTGGGCAACACCCATGCGGCCCTGGCCGAACGCCTGCAGTGGATGCAGGCCACCTATGCGCTGAACGACAGCGACGTGCTGATGCAAAAAGCGCCCATCAGTTTCGACGTCTCGGTGTGGGAGTGCTTCTGGCCGCTGGTCACCGGCTGCAGGCTGGTGCTGGCAGGCCCTGGCGAGCATCGTGACCCGCAGCGCATCGCTGCGCTGGTGCAAGCGCATGGCGTGACCACGCTGCACTTCGTGCCGCCGCTGTTGCAGGTGTTCGTGCAAGAGCCTCAGGCCGCAGCTTGCACCAGCCTGCGCCGGTTGTTCTCCGGCGGCGAGGCGTTGTCGGCCAACCTGCGTGACCGTGTGCTGCAACTGCTGCCCCAGGTGCAACTGCACAACCGTTATGGCCCGACCGAAACCGCGATCAACGTCACCCACTGGCACTGCCAGGCCGAAGACGGCGAGCGCTCGCCGATCGGCCGCCCGTTGGGCAACGTGCTGTGCCGCGTGCTGGACGATGAACTGGAACTCACCGCGCCCGGTGTGCCGGGTGAGCTGTACCTGGGCGGCGCAGGCTTGGCCCGAGGTTACCTGGGCCGCCCGGGCCTGACGGCCGAGCGTTTCGTGCCCCAGGCCGACGGCGACGGCCAGCGCCTGTACCGCAGTGGCGACCGTGCCCGCTGGCAAGTCCAGCTGGAAGCGCTGGAATACCTGGGGCGCCTCGACCAGCAGGTGAAGGTGCGCGGCTTCCGCGTCGAACCCGAAGAAGTCCAGGCCTGCCTGTTGGCGCAAGCGGGTGTCGAGCAGGCCCTGGTGCTGATCCACAAGGACGCTGTGGGCGCGCAATTGGTCGGCTACTACAGCGGTGCGGCCGAGCCGGCTGCACTGCTGGCCGCCTTGGCCGAGCAACTGCCGGCGTACATGGTGCCGGCGCAGTTGATCCCACTGGCACACCTGCCGTTGGGCCCGAGTGGCAAGGTCGATCGCAAGGCGCTGCCCGCCCCGGTGTGGCAACAGCGCGAGCATGTCGAGCCGCAAAGTGCCGTGCAGCAGCAGGTCGCGGCGATCTGGCGTGAAGTGCTCAACCTGCCGCGTGTCGGCCTGCAGGACGACTTCTTTGCCCTGGGAGGCCACTCGCTGCTCGCCACCCAGATCGTCTCGCGGACCCGTCAGGCGTGCGATGTCGAGCTGCCGCTGAAAGTGCTGTTCGATGCCAGCGAGCTGGGCGCGTTCTGCGCCGAGATCACGCGCCTGCGCGAGGCCGGCGCGCATAACCTGCAAGGCGAAATCGCCCGTGTCGACCGCCGCCAAGCGGTGCCGTTGTCGTACTCGCAACAGCGCATGTGGTTCCTCTGGCAGATGGAGCCTGACAGCCCCGCCTACAACGTCGGCGGCATGGCCCGCTTGCGTGGCACGCTGCACGTGGACGCATTCGAGCGGGCGCTGCAGGCGCTGATCGTGCGTCACGAAACCCTGCGCACCACGTTCCCCAGCATCGACGGCGTGGCGTACCAGTGCGTGGCCGAAGACAGCGGCGTGCACCTCGACTGGCAAGACTTCAGCACCTTGCCCGCCGAGGCCCGCCAACAGCGCCTGCAACAGCTCGCCGACGACCAGGCGCACCAGCCGTTCGACCTCGAGCGTGGCCCGCTGCTGCGCGCCTGCCTGGTCAAGGCCGAGGAACGTGAGCATTACTTCGTCCTGACCTTGCACCACATCGTCACCGAAGGCTGGGCCATGGACATCTTCGCCCGCGAGTTGGGCGAGCTGTACGAAGCCTTTGTCGATGATCGCGAGTCGCCACTGACGCCGCTGCCGGTGCAATACCTGGACTACAGCGTGTGGCAGCGGCACTGGCTGGAAAGCGGCGAAGGCGCGCGGCAGCTGGCCTACTGGAAAGCCCGCCTGGGCGATGAGCACCCGGTCTTGGCATTGCCGTCCGATCGCCCACGCCCAGCGGTGCAGAGCCACCGTGGCGAGTTGCACCGGTTCGAGCTCGACCCGGCGTTGGTGGCGCGCGTGCATGCGTTCAACAGCCAGCGCGGGCTGACTCTGTTCATGACCATGACGGCAACCCTGGCGGCCTTGCTGCACCGCTACAGCGGCCAGCGTGACCTGCGCATCGGCGCACCGGTGGCCAACCGCATCCGCCCGGAAAGCGAGGGGCTGATCGGCGCCTTCCTCAACACCCAGGTACTGCGCTGCGAACTGGACGGCCAGATGACCGCCGCCGAGCTGCTGGAGCAGATGCGCCAGGCCGCCATCGAAGGCCAGTCGCACCAGGACCTGCCGTTCGACCAGCTGGTCGAAGCCCTGCAGCCACCGCGCAGCAGCGCCTATAACCCGCTGTTCCAAGTGATGTGCAACGTCCAGCGCTGGGCGTTCCAGCAAAGCCGCGAGCTGGTGGGCATGCAGGTCGACTACCTGGTGAACGACGCCAGCGCCACCAAGTTCGACCTGTACCTCGAAGTCACTGACCTCGATGGCCGCCTGGGCTGCTGCCTGACCTACAGCCGCGACCTGTTCGACGCGCCGCGCATTGCGCGCATGGCCGAGCACTGGCAGCAGTTGCTGATCGGCCTGCTGGACGACCCACAACAGCGCCTGTGCGAGCTGCCGATGCTGAGCCCAGGCGAGCAGCAAGTGCTGGTTGGGCAATTACAAGGCGAGCAGGATTTTGCCCTCGACCAGACCGTGCACGGCCTGTTTGCCGCCCAAGCTTCGCGCACACCACAGGCCCCTGCGCTGACCTTCGCGGGCCAGCACCTGAGCTACGCCGAACTGGACCAGCAGGCCAACCGCCTGGCCCGCGCCCTGCGCGAGCGCGGTGTCGGCCCGCAGGTACGCGTCGGCCTGGCCCTGGAGCGTTCGCTGGAAATGGTCGTCGGCCTGCTGGCCATCCTCAAGGCGGGCGGTGCCTATGTGCCGCTCGACCCCGAGTACCCCCTCGACCGCTTGCGCTACATGATCGAAGACAGCCGCATCGGCCTGCTGCTCAGCCAGCGCGCGCTGCTGGAAACCCTTGGCGAACTGCCAGACGGCGTGGCCCGCTGGAGCATGGAAGACGATACTGCAGGCTTGTCCGCCTTCAGCGATGCCCCGCTGGATAACCTCAACCTGCCGCAGCACCAGGCTTACCTGATCTACACCTCCGGCTCCACCGGCAAGCCCAAGGGCGTGGTGGTCAGCCATGGTGAAATCGCCATGCATTGCCAGGCCGTGATCGAGGCCTTCGGCATGCGCAGCGACGACTGCGAACTGCACTTCTACTCGATCAACTTCGACGCGGCCAGCGAACGCCTGCTGACCCCGCTGCTGTGTGGTGCCCGCGTGGTGATCCGTGCCCAAGGCCAGTGGGGCGCTGAAGAGATCTGCCAACTGGTGCGCGAGCAACAGGTAAGCATCCTTGGCTTCACCCCAAGCTATGGCAGCCAGTTGGCCCAGTACCTGGCCGGGCAGGGCGAGCAGTTGCCGGTGCGCCTGGTGATCACCGGCGGCGAGGCGCTGACCGGCGAGCACCTGCAGCGCATTCGCCAGGCGTTCACGCCGCAACAGTTCTTCAACGCCTACGGCCCGACCGAAACCGTGGTCATGCCGCTGGCCTGCCTGGCGCCACCCACGCTGCCGGCCGACCTGGGCAGTGTGCCGATCGGCCGCGTGATTGGCGCCCGCAATGCGTACATCCTCGATGAGGACCTGGCCTTGCTGCCACAAGGCGGCATCGGCGAGCTGTACATCGGCGGTGCCGGCCTGGCCCAGGGGTATCACGACCGCCCGGGGCTGAGCGCCGAGCGCTTCGTTGCCGACCCCTTCAGCACACAGGGCGGGCGTCTGTACCGCACCGGCGACCTGGTGCGCCTGGGCGTCGATGGTTTGGTCGAGTACGTTGGCCGTGCCGACCAGCAGGTGAAAATTCGCGGCTTCCGTATCGAATTGGGCGAAATCGAAAGCCGCCTGCAGGCGCATGCCGATGTCGACGAGGCGGTGGTCCTGGCCCTCGACCTGCCGGGCGGCAAACAACTGGTGGGTTACCTGGTGTGCAAGCAGGCCGGTGCCAACAGCGACGCCCAGGCCGCGCTGCGCGACGCGGTCAAGGCCGATGCCCGCCAGCAACTGCCGGACTACATGGTGCCCGCACACCTGGTGCTGCTCGACAGCCTGCCGCTGATGGGCAACGGCAAGCTCGACCGCAAGGCGCTGCCGTTGCCGGACCTGGAGCAGGCGCACCAGCATTACCAGGCTCCAGGCAACGAAGTGGAAGCGCAGCTGGCGCAGATCTGGCGCGACGTGCTCAACGTTGCCCGCGTTGGCGTGCAGGACAACTTCTTCGAACTCGGTGGCGACTCGATCCTCTCGATTCAGGTGGTCAGCCGGGCCCGTCAGTTGGGCCTGCAGTTCACCCCGCGTGACCTGTTCCAGCACCAGACCATCCAGACCCTGGCCACGGTGGTCAGCCTGAGCGCCGCGCCAAGCGGTATCGAGCAGGGCCTGCACGAGGGGCAAACTGGGCTGACGCCAATCCAGCATTGGTTCTTCGACAGCGAAGTCGCCCAGCCACAGCACTGGAACCAGGCTGTACTGTTGGCGGCGCGCCAGCCTTTGGACAGCGCGGCACTGGAGCAGGCCCTGGCCGCCCTGGTGCAGCACCACGACAGCCTGCGCCTGCGTTTCCGCCAGGCCAATGGTCGCTGGCAGGCCGAGTATGCCCAGCCTGCGCCTCAGCAGTTGCTGTGGGCGGCCACGGTTGCCGACTTCGATGAGTGCCAGGCGCTGTACACCGACCTGCAGCGCAGCCTCGACTTGGAGCAAGGCCCGCTGCTGCGCGCCTTGCTGGTGACGGACGGGCAGGGCAGCCAACGCCTGCTCCTGGCGATTCACCACCTAGTGGTTGATGGCGTGTCCTGGCGCGTGCTGCTCGAAGACTTGCAGGCGCTGTACCGTGGCCAGCCGTTGGCGGCCAAGACCCACACCCTGGGCGACTGGGCCGCACGCCTGGCCAGCTACGCCGGCAGCGACTCGCTGCGCGACGAGCTGGACTGGTGGCACGCCCAGCTCGGCACTGTGCGCCACGAACTGCCGTGTGATCACCCGCAGGGTGGCAACCTGCACCGCCACGCCCGCACCTTGGTCATCGGCCTCGATGCCGAGCAGACCCGCCAGTTGCTGCAACAGGCACCCGCGGCCTACCACACCCAAGTCAACGACCTGCTGCTGACAGCCCTGGCCCGGGCCTTGTGCCGGTGGAGCGGTGACAGCCAAGTGCTGGTACAGCTCGAAGGCCACGGCCGCGACGGGCTGTTCGAAGACATGGACCTGACCCGCAGCGTCGGCTGGTTCACCAACGCCTACCCGCTGAGCCTTTGCCCGGTGCTGGGTGATGACGATGCAGCGCGCGCCCGCTCGATCAAACGGGTCAAGGAGCAACTGCGTCAGGTGCCGCACAAAGGGCAGGGCTATGGCGTGCTGCGCTACCTGGCCGACGCGGCCGGGCGCGAGCGCATGGCCGCACTGCCGCAGGCCCGCATCACCTTTAACTACCTGGGGCAGTTCGACCAGCAGTTTGACGCCGATGCGCTGTTCCAGCCGCTGGATGCACCGGCGGGCCTGGCCCATGACCTGGAGGCGCCGCTGCCCAATTGGCTGAGTGTCGACGGCCAGGTCTATGCCGGTGCCCTGCAATTGCGCTGGACCTACAGCACCGAGCGCTACGACGAGCAGACCATCGCCACCCTGGCCGAAGGCTACCGCCAGGAGCTGCTGGCACTGGTCGGCCACTGCCTGGCCGACGGCAACGGCAGCTTCACGCCGTCCGACTTCCCCTTGGCGCACCTGACCCAGGAGCAGATCGACAACTTGCCGGTCGCTGCCGCCGAGATCGACGATGTCTACCCGCTGACGCCGATGCAGGAAGGCATGCTGCTGCACACCCTGCTGGAGCCAGGCACCGGCATCTACTACATGCAGGACCGCTACCGCATCAACAGCGCGCTCGACGCCGAACGCTTCGCCCAGGCCTGGCAGGCGGTGGTGGCGCGCCATGAGGCCCTGCGGGCGTCGTTCAGTTGGAACGCCGGCGAGGCGATGCTGCAGATCATCCACAAGCCCGGCAAGACGGCAGTGGATTATCAAGACTGGCGCGGCCTCGACGACGGTGCCCAGGAAGCCCGCCTGCAAGCCCTGCACAAACAGGAGCGCGAGGCCGGTTTCGAACTGCTGCGTGAAGCGCCGTTCCACCTGCGCCTGGTGCGCGTCGCCGATGAACGCTACTGGTTCATGATGAGCAACCACCACATCCTGATCGATGCCTGGTGCCGCTCGTTGCTGATGAACGACTTCTTCGAGGTCTACCAGGCCCTTGGCGAAGGCCGCCCGGCCCAGTTGCCGGTGCCGCCACGCTACCGTGACTACATCGGCTGGCTGCAACGCCAGGACCTGAACGAAGCGCGCCAGTGGTGGCAGGCCAACCTGGCCGGCTTCGAACGGGCCACGGCGATCCCCAGCGACCGCCCGTTGCGCCACGACCACGCCGGTGACGGCATGATCGTCGGCGACTGCTACACCCGCCTGGACGTCACTGACGGTGTTCGCTTGCGCGAACTGGCCCAGGCCCATCAGCTGACCATCAACACCTTTGCCCAGGCGGCCTGGGCCCTGGTGCTGGCGCGCTACAGCGGCGAGCGCGACGTGGCCTTCGGCGTCACCGTGGCCGGGCGCCCGGTGAGCATGCCGCAGATGCAGCGCACCGTTGGCCTGTTCATCAACAGCATCGCTTTGCGCGTGCTACTGCCCGCCGCCGGCGAGCGCTGCAGCGTACGCCAGTGGCTGCAAAGCGTGCTCGAGCACAATATGGAAGTGCGCGAGTACGAGTACCTGCCGCTGGTTGCGATCCAGGAATGCAGCGAACTGCCCAAGGGCCAGCCGCTGTTCAACAGCCTGTTCGTGTTCGAGAACGCGCCGGTGGAAACCGCAGTGCTGGACCACGCCCAGCACCTCAACGCCAGCTCCGACTCGGGCCGCACCCACACCAACTTCCCGTTGACGGCGGTGTGCTACCCGGGGGATGACCTGGGCCTGCACCTGTCGTTCGACCAACGTTACTTCGACACTTCGACCGTCGAACGCCTGCTGGCCGAGTTCAAGCGCCTGCTGTTGGCGCTGGTGCAGGGCTTCGAGGGCGAGGTAAGCGACTTGCCGCTGCTGGGTGCCGAAGAGCAACGCTTCCTGATTGAAGACTGCAACCGCACCGAGCACGCCTATGCGCTGGAACAGAGCTATGTCGAGCAGTTCGAGGCGCAGGTCGCCGCGCACCCAGAACGCACGGTGGCGCGTTGCCTGGACGCGTCCTTTGACTACGCGGGCCTGAACCTTGCGGCCAACCGCCTGGGCCATGCCCTGATCGGCGCAGGCGTAACCGTCGATCAGCCGGTTGCGCTGTTGGCCGAGCGCGGTTTGCCATTGCTGGGGATGATCGTCGGCAGCTTCAAGGCCGGTGCCGGCTACCTGCCGCTGGACCCCGGCCTGCCCGCCGCGCGCCTGCAGCGCATCGTCGCGCTCAGCCGCACACCGGTGCTGGTATGCAGCGCGGCCTGTGCCGAGCAGGGGCGGCAGTTGCTGAACGCACTGGAGGGTGTGGCGCGGCCGCAATTGTTGGTGTGGGAAGACATCCAGGCCAGCAACATCGCCAGCCACAACCCGGGTATTCATAGTGGGCCCGACAACCTCGCGTATGTCATCTACACCTCGGGCTCCACCGGTTTGCCCAAAGGGGTGATGGTCGAGCAGCGCGGCATGCTCAACAACCAGCTCAGCAAGGTGCCTTACCTGGCCCTGAACGAGCAGGACGTAATTGCCCAGACCGCTTCGCAGAGCTTCGATATCTCGGTCTGGCAGTTCCTGGCCGCGCCGTTGTTCGGCGCCAGGCTGGAGATCGTGCCCAATGCCATCGCCCATGATCCGCAAGGCCTGCTGGCGCATGTGCAGGCTACCGGCATCACCGTGCTGGAAAGCGTGCCGTCGCTGATCCAGGGCATGCTGGCCAACGATCACCAGGCCCTCAACGGCCTGCGCTGGATGCTGCCGACCGGCGAGGCGATGCCGCCAGAGCTGGCCGCGCAATGGCTACAGCGTTACCCAGGCATTGGCCTGGTCAATGCCTACGGCCCGGCGGAGTGTTCGGACGATGTGGCGTTCTTCCGTGTCGATGTCGAGTCCACCCGCGGCAGTTACCTGCCGATTGGCACCCCGACCGACAACAACCGCCTGTACCTGTTCGGCGAGGACCAGGCCCTGGTGCCGTTGGGCGCGGTTGGCGAGCTGTGCGTTGCCGGTACCGGCGTTGGCCGTGGCTATGTTGGCGACCCCGTGCGTACCGCCCTGGCCTTTATCCCGCACCCCCATGGCGCGCCGGGTGAACGCCTGTACCGTACCGGCGACCTGGCGCGCCAGCGCCTGGACGGGGTGCTGGAGTATGTGGGCCGCATCGATCACCAGGTGAAGATTCGCGGGTACCGCATCGAACTGGGTGAGATTGAAGCGCGCCTGCATGAACAGGCCGAAATCCGTGATGCCGCGGTGGGCGTGCAGGAAGGCGCCAACGGCAAGCACCTGGTCGGCTACCTGGTGGCCCATCAGGGCGTAACCCCTGATGCGGCGTTGCTCGAACAGATCAAGCAGCGCCTGCGCGCGGCATTGCCGGAGTACATGGTGCCGCTGCATTGGGGTTGGTTCGACAGCCTGCCGCACAACGCCAACGGCAAGCTCGACCGCAAGGCACTGCCGGCCATCGACATCGGCAGCCAGCACAGCCAGGCCTACCTGGCGCCGCGCAACGAGCTGGAAACGGTGTTGGCCGGTATCTGGGCCGATGTGCTCAAGGCCGAGCGGGTGGGGGTACACGACAACTTCTTCGCGTTGGGCGGGCATTCGCTGCTGGCCACGCAGATCGCTTCGCGGGTGCAGAAGCAGTTGCAGTTGGATGTGCCGCTGCGGGCGATGTTCGAGTGCAGCACGGTGGAGGAACTGGCGGTGTATGTGGAGGGGTTGCAGGGGCGTGTGCTGGATGACGACAAGGTTGACCGGCTGAGTGACCTGATGGCGGAGCTTGAGGGGCTGTAAAAAGTTGAGGGGCGCTTTGCGCCCCTTCGCGGGCATGCCAAGTCTCCCCACCCAGCAACCTCAGCTACTACATCGCGGCATTGATAAACGCCTCATCGAGCGTGGCTGCGTTGTGGCGATTCAAAAATTGATCGCCATTGTCGAAGGCTTCGAGCCGGTGATGGGCAAGCATGTAAAAACGGTGGCAGTTCTCTGAGATTTCTTGAGTGTAGTGTGAGGAAACCAGCACACTTGCGCCTTCCTCGCAGGCGTGCTTGATGCCGAGCCAAATATAATGTCGGAACTCAGGGTCCACCCCTGCAGTGGGCTCGTCGAGGATGATCAAGTCACTGCCCATCAGCAGAAGCGTCAGCGTGAAAAAACTGCGAATCTCACCATAGCTGCACGTGGCGGCTTTCTTTTCCGATATATCCGCATAGCGTTTGGACAATGAGGGTGACCAGTGGGCTAGGCGGGAAAAAACTTCGCGCTGGCTGAGCGCATGGTTTGAATTTAGGCAACTGATGATGCTGAAAATCTCACGCATACGAAGTAAAGGAGGTGGTGTCAGGATCTGCGTCAAGTAAACTTGGCGCTCGGCGCGGTTGATAATCGTCCCGTGGCTGGGTTTTCTCATTTTACAGATCAGATCAAATAGTGTTGTTTTTCCGGCACCATTAATGCCGAGGACGCCAACGAGTTCGCCTTTTTTTACCGTGAGTGATAAGTTCTCCATGAGTGTCTTGCGGTTGTGTTGGTATTTTAAGTTATCGATAGATAATAGGTTCATTTAATATCTGCTCCAGACAGGCTGGGTTCTGAAGAATCTTCCCGTGAGGTAGATGCCAAGCGTTGAGGCGCTAAACGCTGAGAGAAAACTGATAGGCAGTGAGACGTCGCCCAGGAAGATTTGGGTGCTTAAATACAATGGGCTGAGCAGTGTCACTGCGTGAGGAGTGCTGTGTTGAGCTGCACCTAAATAGCCGGAAAGCAGCATGAGAAATGACATGAGCGAGAATAGGGTGCTGGCAGTGCTGAATTTAATCGGCAGTGCAATGATCACCAGGCCAATGCAGGTAAATATAAGATAGCTGGTATAGAAACATGCTGTAAGGTAAAAGAACTCGTTGGCCGAATAAGGACCGTGCAAGGGTTTGGCGACGATGTAGAAAAGCGAGGAGTAGACGAAGCTGAGTAATGAATAGCTTAGGGTGTGTGAGGCGAGGAAGAGCCTGATTGCGTTCCGTTGATAAATAAAGGATCGGAGAAACCCACTTTCCCTTCTTCCTATTAAGTAAAAACTGAATCCAAAAAAGGCGACGCTTGCAGAAATATATGAGTAAAACCACGCGGCTGAGGCTAGGAAGTTTTCTTCTAAAGGGGGGAGTGCTCGGTTGTTTTGGGTTGCGAAAATGAACATCACCGATGGTGCAATAGCTGTCCATAGAAGTGCAGTGGGTTCTCTCAGGTTTTCGAGGGTGAGGGTTTTTGTAAGCTTAAATATACTTGCCGCAGTGGAAGTAATGTGCTGGACTGAGTGGGTCATGGGAAGGGTACCATTTCTGTTAGACGATTTTTAATAATTTGATCAAGGAAGGGGGCGGAGTAGGTGTTCTCAAGATTGAAGTTGCTGGCATTGTTCATGTGGAGGAATAGTTTGGGTGAAAGGTACTTGCAAAAGTAGAGGGTCGGCCCTTTTGTTGGTAGGGAGGCTAAATAAAAATAGCCATTGATTTCGAGGCGGCGTACAGCAGGGAGCAAGCTGCTAAGGCTCAGTGTGTCGGGTTGTATTTTGTGATGTTGGAGAGCTGCCAGTTTGGTGGGGGAAGAGGTCTTGCCAAATGTCTCATATCGATTGCACTCTAGAAAGTGCTTGATGTAAGGGTCTAAGGTTTCAGTCTTGCCGATGTTTGCCTGGTCGAATGACAGCATGAAGCGAAAGGTCTGCCATAATTCAACAATCGACTTTTCGAGTGCTTTGTCTAGCGATTCCGCATACGCCATGCCAGCGCAATATTTGACTTTAGCGTTGTCATTTTGATTTCCGTAAGACAGAAAAATGCAGCTACCGGGGAAGCGCTTATCAGTTAGATCGAGTACGCAGATTTCCCCCGTTTTACACAGCTCCTTAAAAAGCGACAAACAAGAGCGCCCAAGAAGCATGGCGCAGGATTCGTCATGTCCGATTTTCTCAGTGCAGGTGTTGGTTAACCAGAATCGGAGCAGAAACTGGCGTTCCATAGCCTCTTTAAGAGCGCCAAGAAGTGCGCGCTCTACACTAATATGTGCGCTGCAGCCGCAGGTGTCCCTCATGGGGTAAAAGTGATTGTCGATGGGATTTAGGCACGCTGATATTGAGATGCATGCGGTCGGTACTTTGCAGCGTGTAAAGTCAACGATCCTATAAACATTTGTACGATCAAAGACATGTAAAGCCAAGTCCGCCCTCGTTCGGTGGTTTTTTGTCTGGGAGAATGCTTTGATAAAATCGTCGTATTCTTGAGATGTCAATCCGTCATCGAGCGTACCAGTGTCGTGCACCGGTACGTCCAAATAGAAATGCTTGCGTTCGAAATGCTCACCTAAGGCGCTTGATGCTATGTCAGTGGTCCAGCCGCTGCTGGAGCCGAATGTTTGCCAGCGGCTACCGCATTCGATGCTGTGCGGGAAGTGGAGGGTCGCGCTGGGTCGGAGTAATTTAAAATCAGCAAAGGTAGGGTTGTGGATCTCGTTATACGTATTCATGGGTCAACCAATTAGTTGGATGCATGCAGGTAAAAAGAGGGTGGGATTTAAGTTTAAGTACTTTGATACTTGATGGTCGGTGAAGCCTGACCAAGGCCTACTGCCAAGCTTCAGCTCCTTACAACGCAGATCTGTGAGCATGTACATTGAACCCACCTCCATGAGCGCTAAGCGATACCCTCTGTAGCGATACTTGAACAGCGCCTTGGGTAAGTAAATGAAGTAAATCAGCGCCAGCGAGGGCGAGCCTATGTCGGCAGTCATCGGTAGAATTGCACGCGCGAGTGGCTTTGAATTGAGGTCGGGTGTATGCACTTCAAAGGATCTTGATGAGGGAAGTAAGTGCAGTGCGCTCTGCTCGGATGGCCATTGTTGAATGGTGTTAGTTAATTTAATGCAAAAAACCTCAACAGGGTAAAGTGCTCCGCCACTTGGGTAGCCTCGCTTACCCGTGGTACTGTCCTTTTCAAGTAAGGGGGCAAGGAGTGCTCGGACAGTGTCAAAGTGGAGTGGACGTTCATTAAATCGTTCGCAGGAGCTGTTTCTCTGCAGGGGGTGGGGCGAGGGGAGTCCTGTAAGTTCGATATTTCCTTGTCCGTTTTCGCAGGCGAGGATATTGAGTTGAAGTTCATTGCCGGTCAGTTTTCCGAGCGCGCTGGGTGGTAGTTGATGGAGGGTGCTCAAGTGGTGGGTGGTCTTGTGAATTACGTAATTGCCTTTGGCGTGGAATGCTAAGGTTTCATCCAGTACGCTGGGGGAGGTGTATTTCAGGTAGTGATCGTGGCTAATGCTCATGGTTTGTCTCCTAGGCATTGGCAGAGTGGCCAGTGAATGCTGCAGTCCTCAGTGTATGTGCCGTTGTCCAAGTTAAGGGTTCTTGAGAGTAATGTTTGATCTTGCGTGATCTTGGATTTAGGGGCCTGCGTCAGTTTGTTTGCGAAGGAAATGATGGCTCCGAGAATTAAGGTGTTTTGAAACTCGTCAGTCTCTGTTCTGGGAAGGTCAAGGTTGTTAGCGCAACAGAACGTCCAAATCTTGCTCCAGTAGTGCTGGCTGGTCCTGTTTGACTCGTAATGAGCGATGCGGTCGAGCGTACAGTAGGCGCAAGGATTCCCAATCGCTGGTATGTGAGGCTCGGTCAAGTGGAAATGATTTCCACTGACAAAGCCAACGCTAATTGCGCATTCTGGATTCTGTTTTAGTAGTTCGGTATAGGTGTTTCTAAGCGATTGAGGGCAAAGTTTTAAACAGGCGAGCACGTATAAGGTGGGTGAGTCCGAATGAGGTAGGTCGTTGGTTGGGAGATCTTTGAATTGTATATTTCTTTCGTTTGTTTTCTCCAGGTGGAGCTTCAGGTTATCTGATATGTTTAGGTCGTGATATATTATTGTGTTTTTAATGTGGGGTGTTTCTGCTTTTTCGCTAATAATTAGTAGCGATTTCAGGAATTGAGTGGCGGTGTCGGGATGAAGGTTTTCATCGCGAAGTAGTTGTTGTAATGCGTCGTAGTGAATGTATTTTGATCGAATTTTTTCGATACGTTTCAGCGCATTTGTAATGTTAGGTTCAGTGATTTTCGTAAAGCCCGTGGCAGAGAAGACCATAGGCTCAGTGTCAAAGTTGAGGATTTCGTAGTTGTAAATTCTCAGCGTATTCATAGTTGTCGCCTGGGCAGGGGCGGGCGCTCTCGATAAATCATCAAGAGCGCCGCCTTTTAGTTAGTGGCTAGCGTTCTCGCTATTGTCTGCCGCGTTGCCGCCGCTACCTCCTGAACCACCGCTGCCACCACTACATCCACCGCCACCTCCACAACCGCCACTACCGCCACACCCGCCGGCACCCCCTGAACCACCGAAAAATGTCGCTTCCATTTCGCAGTTTGCATCAGGAGCTAGTTCCAACAGGTTGATGCCGTATTGAATTTCCATTGATATATCCTCGATTGTTTTTGTTGTCGCCCCGATTGCCAGGGCACTTAGAGGATTAGATTTGGATTTGCATAATGTCAATGGTTTGTGGGTTTTAGGGTCGCAGGCGCTGTTGCCTGCTTTGTTTGCCAGAATAGCTTTGTGTAAGAGTGTTCTTTAAGGATATTCCTGCAAAGGGTTAGCGTTGCAGTTATTTGGTTTTCGTTTCTCGAATCATAGTCGGAATTTTCTGATTCCTGTGTCTGATGGTTCTGATCGCAATAAGGATGTTTCCTAGATTGGTTTGATTTTTATATTTTGACACTGGTGTTGCTGGCTCTGTGTTCAGTTGCAAATGAGTAAGTTGTAGTGTTTCATTATATTTCCATGTGGCTGTTTTCAACTATGCAAGCTGACGTACGAAAGAGAAGTAGTACTAAAGTCGAAAGGGCTTATGTGCATGAAGTAGGTAGGGGTAATGCTCTTCGATCATGGCGGGCACGGCGCCGGAACTGGCGGTGTATGTGGAGGGGTTGCAGGGGCGTGTGCTGGATGACGACAAGGTCGACCGGCTGAGTGACCTGATGGCGGAGCTTGAGGGGCTGTAGGGTTAGGGTTTCGCCTTGGGTTTTGCGGGGCGGCGGACATCGAGCGCCGCCCGCGCGGCGCTTCGCAGCACAAGGCTGCTCCTACAGTTGTTTCGGGCCAGTTTCGCCTGTGCCTTCCGCGCGCGACCGCCTTGTTGATTCGACTCTATATTGAGGCGGGCACTAAAGGGGCCGCGCGCATTTGCCCCAGGAATAACTGGCCCGAAACAAATGTGGGAGCGGGCTTGCCCCGCGAAGCGCCGCGCGGGCGGCGCTCGATTTCTGCCCCACTGCAAAACTCAACACATGCGCTAGCGCTTACCCAAAATCTTCCCAAGCACCTCCGGCCGCGGCGCCCCTTGTTGGCTCTGCAAGTTACCCTGCTCATCCTGGTAGAAAATCGCCGGGGTCGCCTGCAGCCCCATTTCTTCCATCAACGCCATGTTCGCCGCCAGCTTCTGCTGCACGGCCTCTGGCACCTTCTCCAGCGGCTTGAGCGTACTGGCCTTGCCGGCCTTCTCGTGCTCTGCCAATGCTTTGGCCGGGTCTTTTGCCGCCAGCAATGCCGCCGACTTGGCGGGGCTGTCTTCGCGAATGATGCCAACCATGATGTGGCGCAGCTGCACCTTGCCCGACTCGACCCACGGCCGCGCCTGTTCCCAGAACATGTTGCAGTACGGGCAGTTGGGGTCGCTGAACAGGTACACCTTGCGCGGGGCGTCGGCCTTGCCGTCGGCGATCCAGGCGGTTTTCTCCATCTTCGCCCAGATTTCCTTGCTCATCGGCCCATACACCAGCTTGTCCAGCGGTGCGGCGCTGAGGTCTTGGCCTTGTTCGTCGAACAGGCTGCCGACCAGTACATGCTTGCCATCAGGCGTCAGGTACAGGGCGATGCCGTTGTTCTGGTATTCGGCGGCGTAGCCGCGCAGGCCGTCGGGGGCGTCGAAGCTGCCCTTGATCACGGCGCCCTTGGTTTGCAGTTGCTGGATCGCCTTGGGCAGTGCGTCTTCGGCGTGCAAGGGCGGGGCGGCCAGCAGGGCCAGGGACAGGGGCAGCAGTGCAGTCAATCGCATGTCAGTTTCCTTGTGCGGCAGGGGTGGGCGCGGTGGCCCGGTCGAAAGGTTCCAAGGCATGGCGCAGGCTGGCCCGGGACAGCTCGCCAAGGTGGCTGCCGATCAGCCGCCCATCACTGTCGTAGAACAGCGTGGTGGGCAGGGCCATCGAGCCGACGCGCTGGGCCAGTTGCCCGGCGCCGTCGAACAGCACGTGGGTCAGGCTCAAGCCAGTGGTGGCGAGGAAGGTGCTGACATTCTCAGGCGTCTCGCCCTGGTTGACGAACAGGAAGGTTACGTGGGGATAGTCACCCTGGGCTTGTTGCAGCACGGGCATTTCACGGCGGCAAGGTGGGCACCAGGTGGCCCAGATGTTGATGACCAGTGGCTTGCCGCGGTAGCTGTGCAACGCCACGGGCTGCCCGCCAGCGTTGCGCAGGCTCAACTCAGGCAGCTCGGTGCCTTTGCTGTACAGGTGGCTGCCCAGGCTGCTCAGGCCCCAGAACAGCGCGCCGCTGAACAATGCCCAGCCCAGCGGGCGACGCAGGCCTGGTTGACGCCAGCCTTGCCATAGCGCGGCCAGCACGATGCCGGCAAGGCCAGACCAGAACAGGAAGCCGCCGTCGCGGATGTCGATGACTTGCACCAGGTCATCCTGGTACATCGGCCAGTAAGCCACGACGAAGCCCAGCCGCGCGCACAGCACCCCTATCAGAAACAGGTTGAACAGGGCCGACTCCGGGCTTTCGCCACCGCGTCGGGCGACCCACCAGCCGACCACGCTGGCGATCACCAGGGCGGTGAGCATCAGCAGGTGGTTGAGGGCCATGGTCAGTGGCCCGAGGGTTACGGTCAGCATCAGCCTTGGCTCCTGGTCTGGGTCCAGTGTTGCAGGAACGCGGCGGCATCCACTTCACCGGTGATGCGCCGCGCGCGGCGTTCGTCGCCTTCCGGGCCGACCCAGATGATGCTGGGCGGGCCGGGTACCTGGTAGCGTTGCAACAATGCCTTGCTCGCCGGGGTATCGGCGGTCACGTCGAGGCGCAGCAGGTGCACGCCGGCCAGGCTGGCTTGCACGTCGGCGCGGGTGAAGACGTTTTTTTCCATGACCTTGCACGACACGCACCAGTCGGCATAGTAGTCGACCATCACCCACTGGCCACGGGCTTTGGCAGCCGCAAGCTCGCGTTGCAGGTCCTCGGGGCGGTTGACGGTGACGAAGGCATCCTCGGCGTGCTGCCCGGCCGCAGGCGCGGCACCCCCCGCGAACGGTCGCAGGGGTTGCCAGAGGTCATCCCCCCCGGCGGCCGCGCCGACCAGCAACAGGGCACCCCAGAGCGCGCCCAGCAACGGCACCGCGCGCAGTGCCGGCAACCGCTGCAGGGCCGGCCACGCGGCCCAGGCGAGGGCGATCAGCCAGGCGCCGCTCAGGGCCAGCAGCAGGCTGTCTGGCAGCAGGCTGCGCACGGTATACAGGGCCATGGCCAGGAACACGAAGCCGAACACGCCCTTGATCCGATTCATCCACGCGCCGGGGCGTGGCAGGTAGCGATTGCCCAGGGTCACCAGCAACAGCAGCGGCACGCCCATGCCCAGGCCCAGGCTGAACAGCACCAGCGCACCCTGCAGCACGTCACCGCTCTGGGCGATATACAACAGCGCGCCGGCCAGCGGTGCGGTCATGCACGGGCCGAGCAGCAAGCCGGAAAGCGCCCCGAGCAATGCTGCGCCGTACAGGTTGCCGCCACGGGTGCCTTGGCCGGCGCGGTCGAGGCGATCGCGCAAGGCAGCGGGCAACTGCAGCTCGAAAGCGCCGAACATCGGCAGCGCCAGCAACACGAACAGTACCGCCAGGCTGCCCAGCAGCCAGGGTTGCTGCAACCAGGCCTGCAGGCTGGCGCCGAGCAGCGCGGCCACCACCCCCAGGGCGGCGTACACCAAGGCCATGCTCAGCACGTAGACCCCGGCCAGCAGCCAGCCGCGCCGGGCGCTGGCGCCATTGCCCAGCACCAGCCCGGCAAGGATCGGCAGCATCGGCAGCGAGCAGGGTGTAAAGGCCAGCAGCAAGCCGAGGCCAAAGAAGGCCAGCAGGCCCCAGGCCAGGTTGCCCTGTTGCAGGTTGCTGGCCAGGGCCTGGTCGCTGGCCTGATCGGCGGCGGGGGCCACGCTGCCGCCCAAGTCGATGGCGGTGGTCTGCGGTGGGTAGCACAGGCCGGCGTCGGCACAGCCTTGCCAGCCCAGGCGCAGTTGGCCTTGCGCACTGGCCGGGATCAGCAGTTCGAGCTGGTCTCGGTACACCGCGCTGTCGCCGAAAAATTCGTCATGGTGGTTGAGCGCGGGGGGCAGCTGTGGCTGCTGCTCGGGGCTCAGCCCGTCGAACTTCAGCCGCTTCTGGTACAGGTAGTAGCCTTGCTTGATCTGGAAGAACAGGCGCATCTGGCCGTCGGGTTGGCGGTCGTGGCTCAGGACAAAGGCCTGGTCGACCGGCAGGAAGTCGGATTTGACCTCGAACGGGTTGGCTTGCAGGGGGCCGGCCAGCAGGAGGGCCAGGAACAGAAAGAGGGCGCGCATGTCTTCGCCTTGGCTATACGATGAAGTGGGCCATGCTGGCCTGGGTCGATTAACCCAAGGTTAACCCGGTCCTACATCCCCCCTAAACGCACGCTCAAGGTCCATAATCCCCACTTAATCCACCCGTGGTGCAGTATCTGCCTCACTTACCCCGGAGCCCCCACCATGCACGTTCTGCTCTGCGAGGACGATGACCTGATCGCCAGCGGCATCTGCGCCGGCCTCACCGCCCAGGGCCTGACCGTGGACCGGGTAGCCAATGCTGCAGGTGCGCGGGCGATGCTCCAGGCCGCGCAGTTCGATGTGATGATCCTCGACCTCGGCCTGCCCGACGAAGATGGCCTGAAGCTGTTGCGGCGCTTGCGTCAGCAGGGCGAGACCCTGCCTGTGCTGGTGCTCACCGCCCGCGATGCGGTCACCGACCGGGTCGATGGCTTGCAAGCCGGTGCCGACGACTACCTGCTCAAGCCGTTCGACCTGCGCGAGCTGGCAGCGCGCCTGCACACCCTGCTGCGCCGGGTGGCCGGGCGCGCGGTGAATGTCATCGAGCATGGGCCGCTGCGTTACGACCCTAGCAGCTGCGAAGCCTTCCTGGCCGGGCAGCCGGTCGATCTGTCCCGTCGTGAGCAGGCGCTGCTCCAGGCATTGCTGCAGAACCCTGGGCGGGTGCTGTCCAGCGAGCAGTTGAAGGACTGCGTGTACGGCTTCAGCGACGAGGTCGAAAGCAACGCCCTCAACGTGCATATCCACCACCTGCGCCGCAAGCTTGGCAACGGTATCGTCGAGACCGTTCGCGGCCTGGGCTACCGGCTTGGCCCGGCGCAAGCACCGGAAGAGGCTGCTTCATGAGCCTGCGGGTACGCCTGAGCCTGATCCTGGGCAGCGCCTTCGTGATTATCTGGGTACTGGCTGCCGCGTGGATGCTGCGCGACTTGCGCCAGCAGATGATGTTCTCCCTCGACCAGCGCCTCGTGGCTTCGGCACGCATGGTGGCCGGGTTGATCGACCAGTTGCCGCAGCCGCTGGCGGCCAAGGGCGAGGACGCGCATTTTTCCGCCGACCAGTTCAGCGTGCCGGATGGCATGGCGTGCCAGGTAAGCTCGCTGCGCGGCGAGATCCTGGCCAGCAACCACAAGCATGATGGCGCCATGGATGACCAGCGCAGCGGCTTCCGTGACCAGACCATCGACGGGGCGTTGTGGCGTACGTTCACCTTTAACCACGGCGATGTGCGCATCACCACCGCCGACCGCCACATGGAGCGCGAGGCCCTCAACCAGTCGATCCTGCTGGCCGCCTCGGCGCCGGTGCTGATGGCATTGCTCGGCAGCCTCGGCCTGTTGTGGATCGGCTTGGGCAAGGGCCTTGAGCCGCTCAACCGGATGCGCGATGCCTTGCGTCGAAGGCGCGCCGACAGCGTTGAGCCCCTGCAGGTGGCGGGCCTGCCCAGCGAGCTGCAGCCGCTGTTGGACACGCAGAACCAGTTGTTCCTGCGGATCGCCCAAACCATCGAGCGCGAACGGCGCCTGACCGATGACGCCGCCCACGAGCTGCGCAGCCCGCTGACGGCGATCAAGACTCACCTGCAGGTGGCGCGGATGACCGACGGCGCGGTGCGTGAGCAGGCACTGGAGCATGCCGAGCAAGGTACCGACCGCATGCACCGCACGCTTGAGCAACTGCTGATGCTGGCGCGTGTGGAAGGCAGCCTGTCGTTCGAGGATGGCGTGCAGTGCAGCGCCGATCAGGTCGCCCGCCAGGCGGTGCAGGATGCCGGCGGTGGCGATAACCGTCGCATCGTATTGCGTCTGCCCGAGGAGGCCACGCAAATCTACCTGGGCATGCCCGCGCCGCTGGCAGTTGCGGCCTTGCGCAACCTGCTGGACAACGCCCTGCGCCATGGTGGCGAAAGCGCGGTGGAGCTGGAGGTGCAGATGACTGACGGCCAGGTGGGGTTCATGGTGCGCGACCACGGGCCCGGCATTGCCGAAGCGGACCTGCAGCACCTGACCGAGCGTTTCTGGCGCAACGGCCAGAGTGGCGGGTGTGGCTTGGGCTTGGCGATCGTCCAGGCAATCGTCCAGCGCTGTGCCGGCAGCCTGCGTTTCGACAGCCGTAGCGATGGCTTGCGGGTGCTGTTGCAGGTACCGGCGCGTTCGGGGCGTTGATCTGCTGGCCTGGGCCGGCCTATTGGCCGGCCCAGGCTGTAAAAATCCCACAACAACCGCTAAATCCTCCTTGCGCTGAAGCGTTCTCCAAGCGACAACTACCCGCACACATCTGCTTACAGGGGCGTGGCGGGGCACTTTCGCTTGCTTGCGAGGATCTACCCATGTCGACCGCTTCCAGCTTTGCCCAGGTCTTGCCGGCCAGTGCGCCGCAACCCCTGTATGCGTTCACCGATTCGCCCTTGCTGCAACGCCAGCAGCAACAGGAATCCAACGCCCGCAGCTACCCGCGGCGCATCCCGTTGGCGCTCAAGCGCGCCCGTGGCATCCATGTCGAAGATGTCGAAGGCCGTCAGTTCATCGACTGCCTCGCCGGTGCCGGCACCTTGGCCCTGGGCCATAACCACCCGGTGGTGATCGAGGCGATCCAGCGTGTACTGGCCGACGAACTGCCGCTGCACACCCTCGACCTGACCACGCCGGTCAAGGACCGCTTTGTTCAGGACCTGTTCGGCGTGCTGCCCGAGGCGCTGCGCCGGGAAGCCAAGGTGCAATTTTGCGGCCCGACCGGGACCGATGCCGTTGAGGCGGCGCTGAAACTGGTGCGCGGCGCCACGGGGCGCAGCACCGTGCTGGCCTTCCAAGGTGCCTACCATGGCATGAGCCAAGGTGCGCTGAGCCTGATGGGCAGCCACGGGCCCAAGCAGCCGTTGGGTGCCTTGTTGGGCAACGGTGTGCAGTTCATGCCGTACCCGTACGACTACCGTTGCCCGTTCGGCCTGGGTGGCGAAGCGGGGGTGAAGGCTAACCTGCATTACCTGGAAAACCTGCTGCTCGACCCAGAAAGCGGTGTGCCGCTGCCGGCGGCAGTGATCCTTGAAGTGGTGCAGGGCGAGGGCGGGGTGATCCCGGCCGATATCGAGTGGCTCAAGGGCGTGCGGCGGATCACCGAGCAAGCCGGGGTGGCGCTGATCGTCGACGAGATCCAGAGCGGCTTCGCCCGCACCGGGCGGATGTTCGCCTTCGAACATGCCGGCATCGTGCCGGACGTGGTGACCTTGTCCAAGGCAATTGGCGGCAGCCTGCCGCTGGCGGTGGTGGTGTACCGCGACTGGCTGGACACCTGGAAGCCGGGCGCCCATGCCGGCACCTTCCGTGGTAACCAGATGGCCATGGCAGCAGGTTCCGCAGTGATTAATTACCTGGTCGAACATCGCCTGGCCGAGCATGCCGAGGCCATGGGCCAGCGCCTGCGCCAGCATTTGCTTCACCTGCAGCGGGATTACCCGCAACTGGGTGATATCCGTGGGCGTGGGTTGATGCTTGGGGTGGAGCTGGTCGACCCGCAGGGCCAGCGCGATGCCCTGGGCCACCCTGTGGCCAACCGTGAGCTTGCGCCGAAGGTGCAGCGTGAGTGCCTCAAGCGTGGCCTGATCTTGGAGCTGGGTGGTCGCCATGGCGCAGTAGTGCGCTTCCTGCCGCCGTTGATCATCAGTGGCGAGCAGATCGACGACGTGGCGCAGCGGTTTGCCGAAGCCCTCAGGGCTGCTGTCTGATCATTACCGGCGCCGCCTTGCGGCCCAATCGCCGGCAAGCCGGCTCCCACCGGGTTCGGCGCGAGCTTTGGTAGCAACTGTCTTGTGGTGCTTGTTCCGGCCTCTTCGCGGGCAAGCCCACACAGGTAACTGCGCAGGCTCAGACCTTGTGAGGAACCCTGTGGGAGCCGGCTTGCCGGCGATTGGGGCGCACAGCGCCCCCGGCATTACCGCATCAGTCGAATGTGTTAGGCGCTGGTGCTCGGCGAGCGGCCCTTGACCAGCCGGCGCAAGCCTTGCTGCAGCGCCTGGGACAGGCGGGTGGGGTTGGCCATGCGGGAGTCCTCTTGCAAGCGGTTTCTCTAGGAACGAGCCGACGCCACTGCAAATTAACCCCGCAGGTGCGGCTACCAGCCGCGCCCGGAATTCACCCAGAAGTTCACCGACAACGACGTCGACACCGACTGCACCTGGTGGAACCAGCCTTCAGGCAGGAACAACAGGTCACCGGCCTGCAGCACCACGCGCAGGAACGGCACGTCACGCGCGGCTGGGAAACGCTGGTAGTCCGGTGCGTCGGGGTTGAAATCGCAGCCGTCCAGGCCGCCCTTGGGGCTGGTCGACCAGGTGCCCAGCGCCGCACGGTGGTGGGGCGCAGCCAGGATGAACGACTTCTGCCCCCACACCTGGGCGAACAGGTTGTCGGTGTCGTCGCGGTGCAGGGGCGTCAGGGTGCCCTTTGGGCCGATCCAGATGCGTGGCGAGATGAAGCGCTGGCGCTCGAAGTAGTCCGGAAAGCGGATCAGGGTCAGGAGTTTTTCCGGGACGATGTTGTTGCCCATGTAAGCCGGCGTTTCGCCAGGCTTGGCCGGGGTGTCCAGCGAGGCGATGAAATCGGCCATGGAGGTCGAGCGGAAGTCGCGGTCGGTAGAGAAGGTTTTCTTGACGTAGTCACCGTGCCGGGTAATGCCTTGCAGTTCGGCGAAATGCTCAAGTGACGCTTCGCGGCCCATGGTGAACAGTGGCCAGTCCTGCAGGGCATCGCTGAGCACCACCGGTATGCCGTGCGCCAGGTAGTCGCTTTGAAACCGTTGCAGGGGCATGTCGGCGCGGGCAATGCGCTGCACCTCGCGCTGCACCGGCAGCGCGGCCGAGACCCGCTCGCTGAGGCGTGCCGGCGTTGGGTAGCGCTGGTTCATCGCCACCTTGGTCGCTGCGGCGCCTTTGCGGGCGTTGTTGATGATTTGCGGTAGCAAGGTGGCCAGGCCCATGTTGCCGGTGATCTTCAGGCGTGCGCTGGCGAACAGCTCCTCGACGTTGGCCGTGCCGCCCATGATGCCGAGGAAGTCGCGCTCGGCCACCTCGATGGTGACATCCGGGGTGCTGTGCCGGCCTGCACCGGTGCGGCTGGTGTCGCGCACTTCCGACCAGAAGGCCCGGTCGTGGCCGAAGACGAACTGGAACACGCCTTCGATGCCGACGGCATGGGCGTTTGCGAACAGTTTGCTGAGGATGCTCTGAAGGTCCACGGTTAGCCTCTGACGGGATTTCGTTGTGCAGGGATAACGAGTGTGTCCGCCATCGATTTAGCGGCGCTTACGGCTAATTTTCGGTGGGCCTTCTACGTCCCGTAGGGACAGCAGTCATATTGTTCAAGCAAGGATCCGACATGGCATTGCAACCTGATCTGGCGGGATTTCTGGAGCTGGTCGAATTTGGCCGGTTGACGGGCAGAAGCCTGCCCATGCACGCGATGGACGTGGCCCAGGCCCGGGCCGAGTTCGAGGGCAGTTCGCAGGTGCTCGACCCAAGCCCGCCCGGCAGCGTGGCGGTGAGCGAGCTGCAGGTCCTGGCGCGCGATGGCGCCAGCCTGCCAGCGCGGCTGTACCGCACGGGTGACGCAGGTGATGCCTTGCAGCCGGTGATCTTCTACCTGCACGGTGGTGGCTATGTGGTGGGCAGCCTCGACTCGCATGATTCGGTGTGCCGCCGCCTGGCAGCCATGGGAGAGTTTGCGGTGTTGGCGCCGGATTACCGATTGGCGCCGGAGCAGCAGTTTCCGGTGGCGCTGCACGATGTGCTGGATGCCGCCAACTGGCTGGCCGAGCAGGCTGGGGCGTTGGGCTTGGACAACCGTCGGGTGGTGGTGGCCGGGGACAGCGTCGGTGCCAGCCTGGCCGCCGTGCTGGCCATCACGGCCGTCGAGCAGCCCGAAGCGCTGGCGTTCAAGCCGCTGGCGCAGTTGCTGTTCTACCCGGTGACAGACATTTCCTGCCAGCGCAACTCTCACCGCGAGCATGCCGAGGGGTACCTGCTGGAAACGCCTACCCTGGAGTGGTTCTACCAGCACTATGCGCCGCAGGCGGAGCAGCGTCTGGACTGGCGTGTGTCGCCCTTGCTGTCGACGGTGCGTGAGCCATTGGCGCCGGCGTACCTGTTCGTGGCCGAGTACGATCCGTTGCATGACGAAGGGCTTGCCTACCGTGACTGGCTGGTGGCGGGGGGTACCGAGGTGACGTTTGCCCGTGTCGAGGGGCTGACCCATGACTTCTTGCGCATGTCCGGGATCGTGGGGCAGGTGGGGGAGATTTATCAGGATGTGGGGGGCTGGCTGCAGAAGGTTGGGGGTTAGTTTGGGGGCACTGGGGCCGCAAAGCGCCCCCAGCATTCGTCACGAACTACGCACCCGCCGCCCCAGCACATCGACCAAGCGGTCGATCTCGGCCTCGGTGTTCAGCAGCCCAGGCGCGGTACGCACCACCGGCCCAGCATCACGTGACACGGCATCGACGACAATGCGCTGGCTGTTGAGATACCCGGCCACGTCATCCGCATCCTGGCCCTTGACCCTGAAAAAGGTAAACCCAGCCGAGTACTGGGCACTGCGCGGCGTCACCAGTTCGACCGCTTCAACCGCCTCAAGACGCTGCTTGAGGTAGTCATTGAGCCCATGAATACGCGCCTGGATATTCGCCTTGCCCTGCTGCAGGTGCAGCTCGAAGGCCTTGCCCAGCGCCCAGCGGTGCTCAAAGGCATGGTAGCCGCCTGGGGTGATGATGGTGGCGAAGTCTTCATTCTCGGAAAACGTGGCAATGGTCGGGTTCAGCTGCTTGAGCTCGGTGGAGGCCGCGCAGATGATCCCGGTGCCACGTGGCCCGAACATCCACTTGTGGGTGCCGGCGATGAAGTAGTCGCAGTTCAGGTCGGCAAAGCGCATGTCCTCGACGCCAAAGCCATGTACCCCGTCGATCACGTAAATAATGTGGTCCTTCTCGTCGCGCTGGCGATTGACCTCGCGCACCAGTGCGCCAATCTCACCCACCGGCAGCTTCACACCACTGCCCGAATGGACCCAGGTCATGCCCAGTACCCGCGTCTTGGCGCTGATGGCCGCAGCCAGGGCGCCGAGTACCTGGTCGGTGCTGACCTGTGACGGGTTCTCGAACAGGCGCAAGCGGCGCACCGGCGTGCCATCGCGTGCAGTGCGGAAACTCATCGTCTGGCGCGCCGCCGAATGCTCGTGCACGGTGGTGAGAATTTCCTGCCCAGGTGCAAGCTTCAGGCCGCCATAGATCAGGCCCAGGCCTTCCGTGGTGCTGCCGGTCAGGGCGATCTGTCGGGGGGTTACCTCAAGGTAGCGACCGGCCCATTCACGCACTGCGGCCTCGTGCTTCCACTCCGCCTGGCTGTCCCAGTCAACCCTGCGCGCCGGGTGGCGGTCGAAGCTCGCACGCAAGGCCTCGATGGCCTCGCGCACCGGCTTTGGGTGTGACGTGATCAGAAAGTTGGCGAAGTGCGCGTAGGCGGGGTCCAGGTCGAACAGGCCGCGAAAGGCGGCCCAGGCGTCGCTGCCAGCGGGTGGTAATGGCGCGGCCTGAGCGCCCGGCAGCAACTGGCTGGCCAAGGGCAGGGCCGCGGCCAGCAGGCCTGCCTGCTTGAGGAAGGTACGGCGGTCGTTCATGAAGGCGCTCGCAGGGTTATCGGGACGAAGTGGTGGCGGGTTGCGCGGCGTGCTGCACCTGCTCCCACACCCGCAGGAAGTTGCCGCCCCAGAGCTTGGCGATATCGGCCTCGGAATAGCCCCGGGTGATCAGTTCGGCAGTGACGTTGCGCGCTTCGCTTGCGTCGTGCCAACCGTCGATGCCGCCGCCTTCATTGAAGTCCGAGCTCAGCCCCACATGGTCGATGCCGACCTTGCGCACCGTGTAGTCGATGGCGTCGCCGAAGTCTTTGAGCGTGGCCGGTGGCTCTTCGTCGAGGATGCCGTACAACGCGTTGGCGTACTGGCCCACCTTCTGCTCGGGCCAGCCGGCGATGACCGGGTCACCCGGCATCAGCGCGTAGTTGAGGTTGGCCAGCGGTGGCAAGTCGTAGCGGGCGCGCAGGGCGTTGAGTTTGTCCTGGGTTTTCATGCTTAGTGGCTTTAGGTAGGTGGAGAAGGCCACCAGTTGAATCACGCCGCCGCTGTCCTTGATCAGTTGCATTTCCTTGTCGGACAGGTTGCGGGCAATGTCGACCATGGCGCGTGGCGCAGAGTGCGACGCCACCACCGGCGCGCGGCTGAGGCTGACCGCCTGGGCCAGTGCCTTGCTCGACATCTGCGACACATCGATGATCACACCCAGGTCGTTAAGCCGCTGTACGGCGCGTTTGCCGACCGGCGAAAGGCCGTCCAAAGCATCGGCGGTGTCATTGAAGAACGGCAACGGGCGCGAAGAGTCGGCCCAGCTGTTGTTGCCCACGTAGCTGAAGCCGAACATGCGCACGCCGCGGGCGGCCCAGCGGTCGAGCTGGTCGATATCGTCGCCCAGGGCATAGGCATTGAGCATGCTGAGGAACACCGCGAACTTGCCTTCGCCGTGCAGGCGTCGCATGTCTTGCGGGGTGTAGGCGATACCGACCTGTTCGGGGAAGTCGCGGACCATGGCGTCGATGGCGTTATAGCGCACCTCCTGGGTGTGGCGTGCGGCTTCGACGAAGCCTGCGGTCGGCCGGTGCGGGCCATCGTCGCCGGTCCACGATTCGGGCCAGGCGAAGATCGTCAGCGCGGCGCCAGACAGCCGCCCGCGGGCGGCCTTGGCCAGGTCGAAGCGGCCATTGCCATCCTTGTCGGCCTCGCTGCCCTCAGTGCCGAACGTCAGCGGCAGGGTGACATGGCTGTCGAACGAGATGATGCGTTCCTGCAGGTCGTTGGCCTGGCGCACCACCTCTCTGGAGTAGTCGGCCGGCGTGGTGAAGTAGTGCCAGGCGGCAAATCCGGCACCTGCGGTCACGGCCGCGGCCAGGCTGATAAACAGGGCTTTTTTCCAGCGTGGAGTCGTCATCTTGGTCTCAGTAGGTTCACCGTCGAGGGATGGGCACAGAGGCCGCCGCTACCTGGAGTGAACGAGCCCACCCTGTGGAAATTTACCCAGCCGTGGCGGCACCCCTGCGGCGGCATCGGTAAATTTCGCGGTGTGGACAACGTTCTAGCCTTGGACGGGCTGTGCTCCACGGCCGCAATAAATGCACAGGTAGTTGCAATGACGATTTCTCGACGCGGGTTCATCGCCGGTGTGGCATTGACGGGCGTGGTGGTGCCCGGTGCGTTGTATGTACAGCGCCAGCGGGCCGCCGAGGCGTTTCCGGAAACCCCTGGCGAGGCGGTCGTCGAACGGGCTGATACGCACCTGCAGCAGTTGGGTGACACCTTGCGCGGGATCTGGCGCTGGACCTTGCATGGCAAGGACGCGGGCCTGCAAGGGTTGCCTGAGGGCGAGCTGGAGCTGTTCCTGGATGTTGCGCCCAGTGGGCGGGCGTTGCGCGGCTACTTGGATACCCCCGAGCGCCTACGCAGCGATGAACAACCGCGCTACCGTGTGGTGGGCGACCTGCTGGCAGGCAAACCGGGCACTTTACGCTGGCGCTTGTTCTCGAACCGGCCAGGTGAGGTACAGGCCCGCTACGAATGCCATATCGTCATCGACGAGGTTTGGGGCCGCTTCGGCAATGCCGGGCCCGCGACCCTCAACGGGCGCATTGCGCCACTGGACCGAGCGTTGTCGTTGCCGGTGCAAGACAACCACTTTCTGGCGCTGAAACACACCTTCCCCGAGGCGCGCGAGCGCAGGCCGTTAAGCCCGCAACTGCTGGCCTGGCTGATCACCCCGGAGCACCGATTGTTCCACCAGTTGTGGCATTCCTCGCGTGACAAATGGCACAAGCTGGACAAAGACAAACAAGCGGCCCTGCGCGGCTTGGGCTGGCAGCCGGGGCCGCGTGATCGGGAGCGTGACGCGCGCGGCCGGCACAAGGACCGCAACGGCTCGGGTGAGGATTTCTTTTTCATGCACCGGCACATGCTTGGCAGTGCCCGCGCCTTGCAGGACCTGCCTTCATGGACGCGGTTTCCGCAGCCACAGCCGGAGCTTGAGCGCGACCGTGCCGGGTTCGCCCGCTATTGGGACAACCATGACGGCAACGCCTTGCCGCCCACCTGGTTGGCGAGTGGTGATGCGGAATACACCCAGTGGGTGCGCGACATCAAGCACCCGGATACCTACCATGGCAACTTCCAGGTCTGGGAGTCGCGTTACAGCGACCCGGACTACCTGAGCACACTGACCCTGGGCCAGTTCGGTTCAGAGGTGGAACTGGGCCTGCATGACTGGCTGCACATGCGCTGGGCCTCGGTGCCGCGTGACCCGGCCAACGGCATGCCGGTGCCGACGGCGCGCACGCCTGACGACTTTGCAGCGCGTTGGTTCGCGGCCGAAAACGACTTTCTGGGTGACCCGTTTTCATCCCATGTAAACCCCGTGTTCTGGCACTTTCATGGCTGGATCGATGACCGCATCGAGGACTGGTTCCGCGCCCATGAGCGGGTTCACCCCGGCGAGGTGCGGCGCCTGGAAATCAATGGCGTGCCTTGGTTTGCGCCAGGGCGCTGGGTCGAAGTGGCAGACCCTTGGCTAGGGCCTGACACCCATGGTTGCTCGACGGTGCCGGGCTTGCGGCCGGGGCGCAGCGTCGAGATGGACCCGGAGACGATGAAGCTGGCTTTGCGCATCATCTACAGCGATGAAGACCTGTTCGACAAGTTGCGACCGAAGGTGCCCCAGCGGCCTTGGTATGCGCGCAATCTGAAGGTGGCGCAGCGGTCGCTTTGAGGGGGGGGGATGGGATCGGGGTGTAGGGCGAGGGATTTTCGGTGGGTTTTAGATCGAGCGCCGCCCGCGCGGCGCTCGATCTCGAACCCGCAGCAAATCCATCGCCCTACACTACCGCTCAACCTTCCACCCACCCCCCAACGCCTTGTACAGCGCCACACTCCCTTGCAGCCGTGCCAAGCGCAGCTGCGCCTGCTGATCCTGGGCCAGGTACAGGGTGCGCTGGGTTTCAAGCACGCTGAGCAGGGTCTCGGCGCCCGCGCCATAGCGCTGCTGGGCCAGCTCGAAAGCCAGGCGCGCCTCCTGTACCTCCTCGTCCTGCCACCGGCGCTGGCGGTCCACGCCGTGAATCGCATTGAGCGCTTTCTCGACATCGGCGAAACCGGCCAGGATGCTGCCCCGGTACGTCTCCAGCAACTCAGCTTGCTCGGCCTCGGCCAGGTCGCGAGAAGCGCGCAGCCGGCCGTTGTTGAAGATCGGCGCGACCAGCCCGGCGCTGAGGGTATAAAACGAGCTGTCGAGCACATGAGCAAAGGTATTGGCGCCACTGCCCAGGTTGGCCCCTAGGGTCAGCTTGGGCAGCATCGCCGCCCTGGCCACCTGTACGTTGGCGCTGGCCGCTGCCAGCCGCGCTTCGGCGGCGGCAATGTCGGGGCGACGGGCCAGCAGTTCGCTAGGGACGCCGCTGCCAATGGACGGCCACTGCAGCGCATCGAACGCTTCACGGCTGGGCGGCAGGGCCTGCACCGGGTCGCCGAGCAGCGTCGCCAAGGTGACCCGGCTGTCTTGCCACTGCTGTTCGAGCAACGGCACTTGCCGCTCCTGGGCAGCCACCAGGCTGCGCTGTTGGGCCAGTTCCAGGCGTGTGGCCGAGCCGGTGCGCTGGCGGGCTTCGACCAGGCCCAGCACGTCACGTGCATTGCGCAGGTTGAGCCGGGCGATGTTCAGTTGCGCTTCCAGGGCCAGGCCTTGCAGGTAGCTGTCGGCCACGGCGCTGACCAAGGTCAGCTCGACCGTCTGCCGGTCGAAGCGGCTGGCATCGAGGCTGCGCAAGGCGCTGGCCCGTGCTGCGCGCAGGCCACCCCAGAAGTCGATCTCGTAGCTGGCGCTGAGTTTGAGGTCGAACGCGGTGCTGGTGCGTTCGCTGCTGCTGACGTCCAGTTGGTCGTTGCCTTCACCCTTCAACAGCCGCTGGCGGCTGCCATCCAGGCCCAGGTTCAGTTCGGGCAGCAATGGCGCGCCAGCGATGACGGCCTGGGCCTGGGCCTGGCGCACACGCGCCGTGGCGGCCGCGAGGTCATAAGCGTTGAGCCGGGCGCGCTCGACCAGGCGGTCCAGCTCGCTGCTGGCAAACGCGCGCCACCACTGTGCTGATGGCAGCTCGGTGGATGACGGCGCGGCCTCGCCTTGCCAGGCGTGCGGCGCGGCAATCCCGCTGTCAGGCGTGGGCGGCGTGCTGCAGGCGGCAAGGCTCAGGCACAAGGTCAATAGGCTGATACGGCTTGGCAAGGTCATGGATTATTCGCTGGTAAGGGCTTTGACCGGGTCGAGTCGGGCGGCTTTGCGGGCCGGCATGAAGCCGAACACGATGCCGGTGACGACAGCGCAGGCGAACGCGCCGAATATGGCAGGCAGGGCGAAGGCTACGGCAACCTCGGCCAGCATCAGGCCGCCGCCGATGGCCAGGGCCAGGACGATGCCGGCCACGCCGCCGACCATCGACAGCATCACGGCCTCGCTGAGAAACTGCCGCAGGATGTCGCGCTGGCGCGCGCCCGTGGCCATGCGGATGCCAATCTCACGCGTACGCTCGCGCACGGTCATGAGCATGATGTTCATCACCCCGATGCCACCCACCAACAACGAAATTGCCGCGATTGCGCCCAGCATCAGCGACAGGCTGTTCTGCGTGCGTGCCTCGGCCTGGATCAGTGCTGCGTCGTTGGTCAGCTCGAAATCCTGACGGCCCTGGTGACGCTGGCGCAGCAAGTGATCGATGGCCACTTCGGCTTCGTTGACCCGGGTGGAGTCATGCGCGGCGACGGCGATGTAGTCTGGGTCGCGCTGGCCGAACAGGCGGATAGCCGCGGCGGAATAGGGCACCGCGATGCGCCCGTCGCTGTCCTGGTCGCCGGAACTGGCGCCTTTACCGGCGAGAATGCCGACGACCTGGAAAGGCACATTGCCGATCAGGATGTATTGCCCCAGCGGGTCGCGCCCAGGGTCCAGCATCTTTTCCCGCACCTTCTGGCCGATCACCGCCACAGGCGCGGCACTGGCTTCGTCGGCCTCGGTGTAAAAGGTGCCCTCGACCGCCGGCCAGTTGAAGATCTCCGGGAACCAGATGTTGTTGCCGCCGACATAAAACTGCTGGCTGTTGTTGCCGTGGCGCACCATCAGTTTGTCGCCGATCACCGGCATGACGTGCTTGACCTGGGGCAGCTCGCCGATGGCCGCGACGTCATCGAGGGTGATGGTGCCGGCCTGTTCACCCAGCGTTGCCGGCTTGCCATTGAGGTAGAGCACGTTCGAGCCAAACGCCGCCATTTGCGCCATGACCTGGCGCTTGCTGCCTTCGCCGACGGCCAGCATGACCACCACTGAGGCTACCCCGATGACGATGCCGAGCAAGGTCAGGGCGGTGCGAAAACGGTTGACCCACATCACTCGCCAAGCGGCCTGCAAGGCTTCGACCAGCTCACCTTTCCAGGCCCCGCGCAGGGTGGCGCCGCGGCCCAGGCGCTGGCGCAGGTCGTCGGCCTGCAGCCCTTGGCGTGTGGGGGGCGGTGGCTGCTCGGCGGCCGAATCGCTGATGATCAGGCCATCGCGGATTTCAATGACCCGCTGCGCCCGCGCCGCCACGTCGCGGTCGTGGGTAATCAGGATGATCACATGGCCCTGGCTGGCCAGTTCGTCGAGCAGCGCCATGACTTCGGTGCCGCTGTGGCTGTCGAGCGCGCCGGTGGGTTCGTCGGCGAGGATGATGTGGCCACCGTTCATCAGTGCCCGGGCAATCGATACGCGTTGTTGCTGGCCGCCGGACAACTGGTGCGGGCGGTTGCCCGTGCGGCTGGCCAGGCCCAGGCGGGTGAGCAGGGCGGTGGCGCGCGCGTGCCGCTCGCTGGCGGCGATACCGGCATAGATGGCCGGCATCTCGACGTTCTCCTGGGCCGAACCCGAGGGGATCAGGTGGTAGCCCTGGAAGACGAAGCCAAAGGCTTCACGGCGTAACCAGGCCAGTTCGTCGCTGTCCAGCTCGGCCACGTCCTTGCCCGCAAAGTGGTAGCTGCCAGCGGTTGGCCGGTCGAGGCAGCCGAGGATGTTCATCAGCGTCGATTTGCCGGAGCCGGAGGCGCCGACAATGGCGACGAACTCGCCGGGGTGGATGCTCAGGCTGATGCCTTGGAGGATGTCGACCTTGGGGGTATCGACGCCGCCGTAGGATTTACGGATGTCGATCAGTTCGATCAGGGGCGTAGTCATTCAACCTCCGCTGATGCTGGGGGCGCCGATCACCAGGCGCTCGCCTTCGCTGAGGCCGTCAAGTACCTGCACCCGCAGCCGGTCGCTCAGGCCGGTCTGGACCTGGCGCTGTTCCACTTCGCCTTTGCTGTTGAGTACCCGGGCGAGGCGCAAGCCATTGTTGTCGTCCAGTGCGGCAAGCGGCACGGTCAGCACTTGGCTGGCCTGGCCGGCGACAAAGAACACCTGCGTGGTCATCTCGGCCATCAGGGCGCCATCCGGGTTGTCGACATCCAGCAGCACGGTGTACTGCACCACCTGGCTGCCGGTGGTGCCATTGGTGGCGCTGGTCGGGCTGCCGCCGCCCTGGCTGCTCTGGTCCAGGGGTTTGGGCGGGATCGGTAGAATCTGCCGGACCGTGCTGGTCCAGCGGCGCTTGCCGCCGGCCAAGGTGGTGAAGTAAGCGGTCATGCCGGGCTTGACCTTGCCGATGTCGGCTTCCGACACCTGGGCCCAGACGGTCATTGGTGAAAGCCTGGCGATGCGCAGGATCAGAGGGGTCTGCTGTTGGGCATTGAGGGTCTGGCCTTCTCGGGCATCGACCGCTACCACGGTGCCGTCCATGGGTGCATAAATGCGCGTGTAGCCCAGTTCCGCCTCGTCGCTGCGCAGGTTGGCCTGGGCCTGACGAATCTGCGCCTGGAACATGTCGATGCGGGCCTGAGTCACCTTGAGCTGGGCAGCGGCCGTCTGCACGTCTTCGTCACGGGTCGCACCGGCGGCCGCCAGGTCACGCTGGCGCTTGAGCTGCTGCTGGGCCAGTTGAAACTGTGCACGTTGCTCGGCCAGTTGTGCCTTGAGGTTGTCGATCGAATAACGCCCGGCATCGAGCCTGGCTTGCTGGGTGGACGGGTCGATCTCGACCAGCAGTTGGCCTTTGCGTACCTGGTCACCGGCTTCAACGTGCAGCGTGTGGATCTGCCCGGAAGCCTGGGCGCCCACGTCCACGTAGCGTCGCGGCTGCAGGGTGCCCAGGGCAGTCACGCTGCTTTCGATATCGGCACGGGTGACGGCGACTGTGCTGATCGGCTGCGCGCCGAAGGGCAGGGTCTTCCAGGCCAGCAAACTGCCGAGGCTCAGCAGGGCCAAGCCACTGAGCAGTAGCCGACGGCGGGTGTGGGGTAAACGTCGCATGCAGACTTCCAGCCAGGAGTGAAGGCCACGCGCAGCGCAAGAAGCGGCGCGCACTGAGGTCCCAGATAGACGAAGGCTAGCGGGCGGGATTTAGCGTACAGGGCAGGAGGATGTCGTGTTGCTGAGAATAATTATAATTTGTAAGATCGCACGTTGACATCACTTCGGTCCTGCACAGCTTTGTGAAATGGCTTTCAGAAAAAGCAGCAGGGCCCTCTCAGGTAACGTCGTGGAACATTACTATCGCGAACTGGTGGGCTTCCTTTCCGCGCGCCTGGGCAGTCGTCAGGCGGCCGAAGATGTTGCGCACGATGCTTATCTGCGGGTGCTGGAGCGCACCGATGCGGAACGGATCGAGCACCCGCGTGCCTTTCTGTACCGTACCGCGCTCAACCTGGTGGTCGACCGCCACCGGCGGCATCAGGTTCGCCAGGCCGAGCCACTGGAGGTGCTCGACAGCGACGAGCGCTGGCACAGCCCGGCACCCACCCATGACATGCAGCTCGATCAGCGCCTGGCGCTGATGCAGCGCGCCCTGGATGAACTGGGCAAGGTCTGCCGCGACTGCTTCCTGTTGCGCAAGCTCGATGGCCTGTCACATCAGCAGATTGCCGAGCACCTGGGGGTGTCTCGCAGCGTGGTGGAAAAGCACATCGTCAATGCCATGAAGCACTGCCGGGTGCGCATGCGTGAGTGGGAATCCTGAAAGTCTGGTGAAAGACGAATGAAAATTCCGTCAAGCATCGACTTGATTTCTGCGGGTTTCCCGACAACTATCTAGGTAGACCCCAGCCAGGCAAAGCTTTGGCGATTGCCGTTACTGGCGCAGTATGGTCAGGGAGTGTCCCTTTTTACCTAACTGCCCAGGTCCGAAAATGGCAAACAAGACCCTGCGCATCCTCATCGCCGACGAGCACCCCAGCCAGCGCTTGCAGCTGGAAAAGTTGCTCAATGGCCTGGGCTATTACCGGATTGCGCCCGTGGACAGCTTCGAGGAGCTGCAACGCCTGGTGCAATCTGCCTTGCAGCCTTTTCATCTGTTGCTTGGCAACATCGAACTGGCCAGCCACGTCGGCGTCGACCTGGCGCGTTTCTGCCGGGTGAGCACGCAAATCCAGCACGCCCTGCTTTACCACTCCCAGCAGTTGCAAGTGCCTTCGGTGCCGCAAACCGAGCGCCAATCCGTGAGCGTGAGCCTGCCGCAAGCGCCCGATAACGAGGCACTGGAATCGTTCATGGCGATCATCGATGCGCCGCTTTTGGTCGGCAAGCTGCCCCTGCCAGCTGCCGTGCCCGCCAGCGCGCTGCACCCGCGCCCGCGGGTGAACTTCGCGCACACGGTCTTCAGCCGCTAGCGCCGATGTGGGCGGGGCAAGGGGGCAGCTATTTGCTATCCTCTTGCCCTTTGCCGATCTGCGGACTCTGCCATGACTGCCATCGATACCGCTCGCCCGCCACGCTTCAGCCGTGGCGACCACCGGACCTTGGGCCTGGCGGCACTGGGTGGCGCGCTGGAAATCTACGATTTCATCATCTTCGTGTTCTTCGCCCTGACCCTCAGCAAGCTATTTTTCCCGCCAGAAATGCCTGAATGGCTGCGCCTGCTGCAAAGCTTCGGGATCTTCGTCACCGGTTACCTGGCGCGGCCACTGGGCGGCATCCTGATGGCGCATTTCGCCGATCATCTGGGGCGCAAGCGGGTGTTCAGCCTGAGCATCCTGATGATGGCCCTGCCGTGCCTGCTGATCGGTGTGATGCCGACGTACGCCGATATCGGCTACGCCGCGCCGTTGATTCTGCTGGCGCTGCGCATTCTGCAGGGGGCGGCTGTCGGCGGCGAAGTGCCCAGTGCCTGGACGTTCGTTGCCGAGCATGCGCCACCTGGGCGACGGGGCTATGCCCTGGGCTTCTTGCAGGCTGGGCTTACCTTCGGTTACTTGCTGGGCGCACTGACGGCCACGCTGCTGGCGCAGGTGTTTACCCCCGAAGAAATTCTCGACCATGCCTGGCGCTACCCCTTCCTGCTGGGTGGGGTGTTTGGCGTGATAGGTGTGTGGCTGCGCCGGTGGCTCAGTGAAACGCCCGTGTTCCTGGCCTTGCGCGAGCGTCAGGAGCAGCCGGTGGCGTTTCCGCTGCGGCGCGTCCTGGGCGAGCATCGCCGGGCGCTGATCCCCGCGGCGCTGCTGACCTGTGTGCTGACGTCGGCGGTGGTGGTGCTGGTGGTGATCACGCCGACGGTGATGCAACAGCGTTTTGGCATGACTGCCGGGCACACCTTTGCCCTCAGCAGTGCGGGTATTGTCTTCCTTAATATCGGTTGTGTGCTGGCCGGCCTGCTGGTCGATCGCCTGGGCGCCTGGCGTGCCCTGATGATGTACAGCCTGCTGCTGCCGCTGGGCATCGGTGTGTTGTATGCAAGCCTGGTGGGCCAGTGGGGCGCAACCTGGCTGGCTTATGCCGTGGCAGGGCTGTGCTGTGGCGTGGTGGGCGTGGTGCCGTCGGTGATGGTCGGGCTGTTCCCTGCGCAGATCCGGGTGTCGGGCATTTCCTTCACCTATAACGTCGCCTATGCCCTGTGGGCCAGCACCACGCCGCTGGCGCTGATCGCCTTGATGCCTTGGAGCCCATGGGTGTGTGTCGGGTTTTGTCTGATCATGGGCATGGTGGGGCTGCTTACTGCCCTGTACTTCGGGCGTCGCGAGCCCTTGGCGTTTGCGGCGGAGCCCATGCCAATCATGTGCGGTGACAAATGAGCCAGTAGCGGCTGGCAGGTGGTGAGGCAGACTTCCGGGTGGGGGCTATTGGAATAACCTATTAGCCAAATTTAACCTGGAAGGTTAATTTCTCATGGAAAAGAGAACGCCTCACTGTCCGCTGCAGCGGATAAGGGCATTGGTCAGTGCTGGACGTATCAGCCCGACTACCGCCTCGTTGCGAGACGCCCAGGCACTGGGGATGGAATACCCGGATATGCTCGATGTCATCAATGGCTTGGAGCGCAGAGACTTTTACAAAAGCATGACCAGCTACGTTGATCATCGCGTTTGGCAGGATGTTTATCGTCCGCTTACGGTCAAGGGGTACGTGTACCTCAAACTGTCTGTGGTGGACGACGTTCTCATCGTGTCTTTCAAGGAGATGTAACCATGAGATGTCCAATCTGCGGCGGTGCGGAGCTTGCGCCCGACACTCAGGACATGCCCTATCGATACAAGGGTGAAGCGACCCTTATTCCGAATGTCAGTGGCGACTACTGTGCTGCCTGTGGTGAGGCAGTGCTGAGCCATGATGAAGCTTTGCGCATCAGTGACCTGATGTCGGCGTTCAATCGCCAGGTCAACGCTGCGGCGGTCGACCCGGGTTTCATCGTCTCAGTGCGCAAGAAATTCGATCTCGACCAGCGTGAAGCAGGGGAGATTTTCGGGGGTGGCGTCAATGCGTTCTCCCGTTACGAAAACGGTAAAACCAGGCCACCCGTGGCGTTGGTCAAGCTGTTCAAACTGCTGGATCGCCACCCGGAACTGTTCGAAGAAGTACGCACTGCCTGATGCAGGTAGGCAGCAAAAAGCCCCCGGCTCTGACGAGGCGGGGGCTTTTTAGTGCCGCAAGGGCAGGGGGCCTTACATGTTCGGGTAGTTCGGCCCGCCGGCGCCTTCAGGGGTTACCCAGGTGATGTTCTGGGCGGGGTCCTTGATGTCGCAGGTCTTGCAGTGCACGCAGTTTTGCGCGTTGATCTGGAAGCGCTTGCTGCCGTCATCCTGGCTGACCACTTCGTACACGCCGGCAGGGCAGTAACGCTGGGCCGGCTCGTCGTACAGCGGCAGGTTGCTGGCGATCGGGATGTTCGGGTCGGTCAGCTTCAGGTGGCAGGGTTGTTCCTCTTCATGGTTGGTGCTGGAAAGGAATACCGAGCTGAGCTTGTCGAAGCTGAGCTTGCCGTCCGGTTTCGGGTAGTCGATCTTTTTCGAGTCGGCTGCGAGCTTGAGGCAGGCGTAATCCGGCTTGGTGTCGTGCAGCGTGAAGGGCAGCTTGCCGGCGAACCAGTTCTGGTCGATGTAGTTGAACGCACCACCCAGGATCGGCCCGAACTTGTGCAGCGCCGGGCCGAAGTTACGGCTGGCGAACAGCTCTTCGTGCAGCCAGCTGGCCTTGAAGGCATCGACATAAGTAGTGAGTGCGTCGCCGCCCTCGCTGCCTGCGATCAACGCATCGGCGACCGCTTCTGCGGCGAGCATGCCGGATTTCATTGCGGTGTGACTGCCCTTGATCTTGGCGAAGTTCAGGGTGCCCAGGTCGCAGCCGATCAATGCGCCGCCGTTGAATACCATCTTCGGCAACGAGTTGAGGCCGCCTTTGCAGATGGCGCGGGCGCCGTAGCTGATGCGCTTGCCGCCTTCGAGGTACTGCTTCATCACCGGGTGGTGCTTCAGGCGCTGGAACTCATCGAACGGCGACAGGTAGGCGTTGCTGTAGGACAGGTCGACGATCAGGCCTACCACCACCTGGTTGTTTTCCAGGTGATAGAGGAACGACCCACCGGTGTTTTCGGCGCTCATCACGTCCAGCGGCCAGCCTGCGGTGTGCACCACCAGGCCCTGCTCGTGCTTGCTTGGGTCGATTTCCCAGATTTCCTTGAGGCCGATGCCGTAGTGCTGGACGTCGGACTCGCTGTCGAGGTTGAAGCGCTTGATCAGCTGCTTGCCGATATGGCCGCGGCAACCTTCGGCGAACAGGGTGTACTTGGCACGCAGTTCCATGCCAGGGGTGTACAGGCCGTCTTTCGGGTTGCCTTCGCGGTCGACACCCAGGTCGCCGGTGACGATGCCGCGCACCACGCCGTTTTCATCGAACAGCGCTTCCTGGGCAGCGAAGCCTGGGTAGATTTCAACGCCCAGGTTTTCGGCCTGCTGGGCCAGCCAGCGGCACAGGTTGCCCAGGGAGATGATGTAGTTGCCGTGGTTGTGCATGGTCTTGGGCACGAACAGGTCGGGGACCTTGGTCGAGCTGCCTGCATCCTTCAGCACATAGATATCGTCACGCTTGACCTCGGTGTTCAGCGGCGCGCCGAGTGCCTTCCAGTCAGGGAACAGTTCGTTCAGTGCGCGCGGCTCGAACACCGCGCCGGAGAGGATGTGCGCACCGACTTCGGAGCCTTTTTCGACCACGCAGACGCTGATCTCGCTACCGGCTTCGGCGGCCTTCTGCTTCAGGCGGCAGGCGGCGGACAGCCCCGCCGGGCCGGCGCCGACGATGACCACGTCGAATTCCATGTATTCGCGTTCCACTGGTTCTCTCCTACTCATCAAGGCTCGTGCTGTTGCTTTGTCTTATGGGTGTGGGGTGATCATGCGCACCGCGCTTCACGGGAGCGGAGCTGTAGCAGCGCAGAGGATGGACTACACCGTTTTGTCTTGGCCGCGCATTATATCTACACCACTTGGCGGGTCCAATACAAACGTTTGTTTGAATTTGCCGCAGGCCAGTAAAATCACAGGCGTACGGCTGGAGGGTGACCGATTTGCCGTATTGACCGGATTGGGTGTTGCGGTCAAGATACGAGCGGTTTTACGTTCGCCGTAGGCTTACCGCCGGGCGCAGGTACACCTCTAAAGACCAGGTGTGGAGTAAGGCTTTCGGGCCAATTCACGGTATGTAGTGGAGTTTACACGCCACCACAGAAAATGACCCGCGGGTATTTGCCGCAAGCGTCGCGACAAGACTGCTCGGTCACCTTGAAGTTTGCTTCTCCCGGTACGTTTTTAGAGGTGCCCTTGTACCCACGCGCATCGCCGGGCATGTCCCCAGGCGACTTTCTATTCACCGGAGAGTAACGAGGAATCCATGAAGGTTCTTGTAGCTGTCAAACGAGTGGTCGACTACAACGTCAAGGTTCGCGTCAAAGCGGACAACTCCGGCGTCGACCTTGCAAACGTCAAGATGTCCATGAACCCCTTCTGCGAAATCGCCGTTGAGGAAGCCGTACGCCTGAAAGAGAAGGGCGTTGCGACCGAGATCGTCGTCGTTTCCGTCGGCCCGACCACTGCCCAGGAGCAGCTGCGTACTGCGCTGGCACTGGGTGCCGATCGTGCCATTCTGGTCGAAGCCGCTGATGAGCTGAATTCGCTGGCCGTGGCCAAGGCGCTGAAAGCCGTTGTCGACAAAGAGCAGCCACAGCTGGTCATTCTCGGCAAGCAGGCCATCGACAGCGACAACAACCAGACCGGCCAGATGCTGGCTGCGCTCACCGGCTACGCCCAAGGCACCTTCGCCTCCAAGGTTGAAGTCGCTGGCGACAAGCTGAACGTCACCCGTGAAATCGATGGCGGCTTGCAGACCGTATCGCTGAGCCTGCCAGCGATCGTCACCACCGACCTGCGCCTGAACGAGCCGCGCTACGCGTCGCTGCCGAACATCATGAAGGCCAAGAAGAAGCCGCTGGAGACCGTTACGCCAGACGCGCTGGGCGTATCGCTCGCTTCCACCAACAAGACCCTGAAAGTCGAAGCGCCGGCTGCACGCAGCGCAGGTATCAAGGTCAAGTCGGTGGCCGAACTGGTCGAGAAGCTGAAGAACGAAGCGAAGGTAATCTAAATGACTATCCTGGTTGTCGCTGAATACGAGAACGGTGCTGTAGCCCCGTCCACCCTGAACACTGTCGCCGCAGCCGCCAAGATCGGTGGTGATGTGCACGTGCTGGTCGCTGGCCAGAACGTCGGCGGCGTTGCCGAATCTGCTGCCAAGATCGCGGGTGTTGCCAAGGTACTGGTTGCTGACAACGCAGCCTACGCCCACGTCCTGCCAGAAAACGTCGCGCCGCTGATCGTCGAGCTGGCAAAGGGCTACAGCCACGTGCTGGCCCCGGCCACCACCAACGGCAAGAACATCCTGCCGCGCGTCGCGGCACTGCTGGACGTCGACCAGATCTCCGAGATCATCTCGGTTGAATCGGCCGACACCTTCAAGCGCCCGATCTATGCCGGCAACGCCATTGCCACCGTGCAATCGAGCGCTGCGGTCAAGGTCATCACCGTGCGTACCACTGGTTTCGACGCCGTTGCTGCCGAAGGCGGTTCCGCTGCTGTCGAAACTGTTGGCGCTGCGCACAACGCCGGTATCTCCACCTTCGTCGGCGAAGAGCTGGCCAAGTCTGATCGCCCAGAGCTGACCGCTGCCAAGATCGTCGTTTCCGGCGGCCGTGGCATGGGCAACGGTGACAACTTCAAGCACCTGTACAGCCTGGCTGACAAGCTCGGCGCCGCCGTCGGTGCCTCGCGCGCCGCGGTCGACGCAGGCTTTGTGCCAAACGACATGCAGGTCGGCCAGACCGGCAAGATCGTCGCACCGCAGCTGTACATCGCCGTCGGTATCTCCGGCGCGATTCAACACCTGGCCGGCATGAAAGACTCCAAAGTGATCGTTGCGATCAACAAGGACGAAGAAGCGCCGATCTTCCAGGTGGCCGACTACGGCCTGGTCGCTGACCTGTTCGAAGCGGTTCCGGAGCTGGAAAAGCTGGTCTGATCCGCCTGCTTCACTTATAAAGAAGCCCGGCCCTCGTACTGAGGGCCGGGTTTTTTTATGGCCTTTTCCGATGCAGTGCTTGTCGCGGTTCCTGTAGGAGCAGCCTTGTGCTGCGAAGAGGCAGTCACAACCACAAAAATTTGTTGGTCATGCCGGCCCTTTCGCCGCACAAGGCTGCTCCTACAGGTGCGGCGTGTACCTGATGGGCCGGGCCAAGCAATACAAGGAGTGAGCAATGGTGCTGCGTAAAGCAGGCGGTGTACTGGCATGCATGGCGGCGATGCTGGCGCCCGTCGCGATGGCGGCAGGCAAGTGCGAACGTTTGGTCGCGACCGGCAGCCCCGATGCGCCCCCGTATTCCTGGCAGGACCCGAAAGACCCCAAGCACCTGATCGGCGCCAATGTCGACCTGTTGCAGCAGGTGGCCAGTGAGCTGCGTGTGAAGGTGGACGTGCTGAGTGCAGGGCGACGCGATCAGGCGCTGGAAGAGGTGCGCAGTGGGCGTATGGACCTGCTGCTCGATACACCCCTGCAGGTCGGTCAGCTGACCGCACTGGACTACATCCACCCGCCGTTGCAGTTGAACGAATACCTGGTCTGGACGCGGCATGACGCCGAGCTGGCCTTCGATGGCCCGGCAGACCTGGCCAAGTACCAGGGCAGTTTGTCCGAGCGCGCGCGACTCACGCCGGCCTTTGAAGCGTTCGCCAAAGCCCACCTGAAGTTGCAGCCTGCGCAAAACCTGACCCAGGCATTCCAGAAACTGGTGCTGGGGCAGGTGGACTATGTGCTCGCCGGGCGCTACTCCGGCATGGCCATGACCCAGAGCCTGGGCATGAGCAACGACCTGATTGCCCGCGGCCTGCCAGTCGATCGCCCAGGGCTGTACCTGGCCGTGTCGCACAACTCGGCGTGCAATGACAGCTGGTTACGTGGGCAATTGGCGAAAAAACTGACAGAATTGCCGATCTCCGGTGCGTCCGAGGCTGTGCTGCAACGAAATGTCGAGCGCTGGAAGGCGCAGATGCAGGTGCCGCTGGACGCCCCCAAACATTAGGAAGATTGCGTGAGAATCCAACCACTATTCCTTGCTCTGGCCATGCTCGGCCTGGCGGGTTGCGCCAACGACCCGGCGCCGAACGAGCAACTGCGCATTTCCGAGCAGGCGCTGGAACAGGCCAAGGCCGTTGGCGCCACCGAGCAGGTCGAGGCGCTGAAGCTGGCCGAAGACAAGCTGGCCCGGGCCAAGACCAACATGCTTACCGAAGATTTTCGCGATGCGCGCATGCGTGCCGAGCAGGCCGAGCTGGATGCACGCCTGGCCGAGGCTCAGGTGCTGAACCAGAAGAGTGAAGAGCAGCTGCAAGTGCTGCAATCGCGGGTTACGCGCCTGCGCAAACAGCTGGAGGTGCAGCCATGATGCGCCATACACCCATGACGGCGCTGGTGTTGCTGGCGTTGACGGCAGGCTTGCACGGGTGCGCCAGCCATCGCAGCGAGGCGGCGTTGGATGAAGCCAGTGCCACCTTCCAGAAGGTAAAAGACGACTCCGACGTGCTGCGCAGTGCGCCGCGCGATGTAATTCGTGCCGGTGAGTCGCTGGCGCGTGCCGAGCGCCTGTCCAGTTATATCGGCACCGGTACCGATGTGCGCCACTACGCCTACCTGAGCCAGCGCTACAGCGAAATTGCCAGCGAGCATGCCAAGCTTGCATTGAACCAGGAGCGCCTGGCCAAGCTCGACCTGGAGCGCCAACGCCTGCAATTGGCGCTGCGTGAAGCGAAGCTTGCCAGCGTGCAGCAGCAAGGCAAGTGGGTCGAGTCGCAGATTGCCGCATTGGCTTCGGAGCAGACGGACCGTGGCCTGGTGATGACCTTGGGCGATGTGCTGTTCGATACCGGGCGTGCCGACCTGAAGAATTCGGCCAGCCGTACGGTGCTCAAACTGGTGCAGTTTCTCCAGCTCAACCCGCGCCGTGTGGTGCGCATCGAGGGTTACACCGACAGCACCGGCGCCCCGGAAGACAACCTGAAGCTCTCGCGTGATCGCGCGCAGGCGGTGGCTGACATGCTGGTGGACCTGGGCATCGACGAAAAGCGTCTGCAGGTTGAAGGCTATGGTGACCAGTACCCGATCGAAGCCAATGCCTCGGAGCGGGGCAGGGCGCAGAATCGCCGGGTAGAAATCGTCTTTTCTGACGACAAAGGCAAGCTCGCCCCCGCGCGTTGATCCCCAATCCTTGTAGGAGCAGCCTTGCGCTGCGAAGAGGCAGGTAGCAGCCCTAGAAATTGTGCTGTTATTACCGGCCTCTTCGCAGCTCAAGGCTGCTCCTACACCGATTATCGGTGAGTGGGTGAGTTCCTGCGCTGGGGTACTGTCACGCGACTGTAGTGTTGGCTATTCTGCAATCTGTCCCAGTACACTTCGCAACTGTTACGGTATTCTGTGCCGTCAGTGAGTCGCACAACAATAACGAGCCCGTCCGCGCGTCGAGATATCGCCATGACCAACCTGCTGCTTTACCAGCGTATCGCCCAGCAACTGGCCGAGGACATCCGCCGCGGTGTCTACCAGCCGGGCGAGCGCGTGCCCTCCGTGCGCAAGATGAGCGCCCAGCTCAATGTCAGCCATGCCACGGTGCTGCAGGCCTATGCCAATCTTGAAGACCAGGGGCTGATCCGCGCGCGCCCGCAGTCGGGCTACTACGTTCACCAGACCCCAGCCTTGACCGCGCAAACACCGGATATCGCCCGGGTCGAGCGCCCTGGCCTGGTGACCCGGGCCAGCATCATTCAGCAGGTGTTGACCGAAGCGCGCCGCGACGGCGTGTTTCCGTTCGGTGCTGCGGTGCCTCATGTGGATTACCTGCCGGTGCGCGCCCTGCATCAGCAGATTGCCAAGGTGACCCGCTTCCATAGCCCACGTGCGTTCAGTTACATGTTCAGCCCAGGCTTCGAGCCGCTGCGCCGACAGATCGCCATCCGCATGCGCGATGCCGGTGTGCTGGTCGACCCGCGTGAAATCATCGTGACCCATGGCTGCGTCGATGCCTTGCAGATGTCGCTGCGCGTGCTGACCCGCCCGGGGGACTTGATCGCCGCCGAGTCGCCGACTTACTACGGTTTGCTGCAGTTGGCTGACCTGCTGGGCCTGAAAGTGATCGAAATTCCAAGCGACCCGTCCACCGGGATCAGCCTGGAAGCCTTGCAGTTGGCCGCCAACCAGTGGTCGATCAAGGCGTTGGTGCTGACGTCGCGCCTGAGTAACCCGCTGGGCGGCACCATCCCTGAGGAGCGACAAAAACAGTTGCTGCGCCTGGCTTCGGACTTCGATATCCAGATCGTCGAAGACGACATCTATGGCGAATTGATGTTCGAACAAGGCAAGACCAAGGCGCTTAAGGCGTTCGACCGGCTGGACCGGGTGATCTATTGCTCGAGCTTTTCCAAGACCTTGTCGCCAGGGGTGCGTGTCGGCTGGATGGTGGCGGGGCGGTACCAGGACGAAATCCAGCGCCTGCAGACCTTCACCACCCATTCGGCCTGCAGCGTGACGCAGATGGGGGTGGCCGCTTACCTGGAAAACGGCGGCTATGACCGGCACCTGCGCTACATCCGCCAGGAGTACCGCAAGAACCTCAGTGCTTACCAGTTGGCGGTGCAGCAGCACTTCCCAGAAGGCACGCAGATGACCCGGCCTACCGGTGGTTTCATTCTCTGGGTGAGCCTGCCGGGGCGGGTCAATACCCAGGACCTGCATGTGCGGGCGTTGGAGCAGGGCATCAGTATCGCGCCGGGGTTGATCTTCAGTAACACCGAGCAATTCAACCACTGCATCCGGCTTAACTGCGGTATCCCGTGGAACAAAGAGGCCGAGCGGGCGGTGATTACCCTGGGGCTTTTGGCCCAGCAATTGTGCAGAGAGACTACAGGTTCACTTTTGTAGGCTTGTCAGGCGCAGGCGGAACAGGGAGCATATGCATTTTCCAGCCTGACTGCCGATGTCCATGAAACTGTTGCGCTGTATCGCTCTGAGTTTTTGCCTGGTGCCGATCTGCTGTTTCAGCGGCGTCGCCCAGGCTGCGCAGCCTGCCGGCCAGGCGCAGGCTTCCCAAACCAAACCCGTGAAAAAGCCGGTGGCCAAGCCTGTGTCGAAACAGGCCGCTAGCAAAGCTGCCAAGCCTGCCAAAAAGCGTACGGCGCATAAACCGGTCAGCAAGGTGGTGGCTACACCGTTGCCCAAGCCCGCGCTGGATCTGAGTTTGCCTGTCGACATGGTCAACGACCTTGAACCGAATGTGGGCAGTTCGGCCACGCGACGCAAACCTTTGCTGCCGGCCATGTTCACTGAAAAGCCGCAGAGCGATGAAAGCCCGTTCCAGCTCAACGGCCGCTTGATCAGCAACGAAATGCAACTGCAATTACGCAATGAAAGCCGCCGCGATGTGGAAGGAGCGGCAATCGAGTTCGAGTACCGCCAATAGCCAGGCAACTGACTGCTGGGTCACGGCATATTTCGTCGGGCCAGCAATTTCAAACGCATGTTTGAGCGGTTACTATCCGGTGACGTTCGTCCCGTTTTGCTCCAGGGAGACCTGATTTTGGTGAATAACCATGAACTGCCGTGAGGGTTGCGGTGCTTGCTGCATCGCCCCGTCCATCAGCTCTGCAATGCCGCGCATGCCCCAAGGCAAGCCGGCCGGCGAGCGCTGCCTGCACCTGACCGTCGACAACCTCTGCGACCTGTTCGGCAAGCCCGAGCGGCCGGCGGTGTGCGGTGGGTTCAAGGCAGATATCGAGGTGTGCGGCAGTGATCGCGATGAGGCAATCAGGATTCTCGGTTGGTGGGAGCAGATGACGGCGGCGTGACAGGCTGGATCTTCGACAATAAGGATAAAGATGATGAGATCGTTCAAGCGTATTGCACTGCTGTGTGGCATGGGTGTGTTGTTGGCGCCCGCTGCCTGGGCCGAGAACTGGCAGGTGGCCAAGGACGAGGAGGGGATCAAGGTTTCCACCAGTGAAGTGGCGGGCTCCAAGTACAAGGCCTACCGGGGCGTTACCGTGATCAAGGCGCCGCTGGCCAAGGTCGAGGCGCTGCAAGAGGACGTAGCCGGGGCGTGTGCCTGGATTCATGAGTGCAAGTCGCAGAAGCTGCTCAAGCATGAAGGTGACCAGAGCTGGACCTACACCCAGTTCAACACGCCATGGCCGGTCACCCCGCGGGACTCGGTGCTGCACATCACCACGGTCAAGGAGGCGGACGGTAGCCTGACGCGTAACCTGAAGGAAGAGCCGACCTATCTCCCGGAGGAGAAGGGGTTCGTGCGGGTGGCGAAAGTCGAGGGCTTCTGGAAGTTGGTGCCCAAGGGTGACACGACAGAAGTGACCTACCAGGTGCACACCGAGCCGGGCGGCAGTGTACCGGCGATGGTGGCTAACAAGTTCGTGGTCGATGCGCCGTTCAATACCCTGAAAGGGTTGCGTGAGCGGGCTGAGAAAAACTGAGGGTTCGCGCTGCCTGTTCTGGTACAGGACAAAGGCAATAAAAAAGGCTGCCCGAGGGCAGCCTTTTTGCGTTCGGCTCGAGGAGCTTACTTGCGGTCGGTCAGGGCGACGATGTCGCGCTTCTGCTCGCCGGTGTACAGCTGGCGCGGGCGGCCAATCTTGTACGGGCTGGAGAGCATTTCTTTCCAGTGCGAGATCCAGCCGACGGTACGCGCCAGGGCGAAGATCACGGTGAACATGCTGGTCGGAATGCCGATCGCCTTGAGGATGATCCCCGAGTAGAAGTCGACGTTCGGGTACAGCGAGCGCTCGATGAAGTAAGGATCGGTGAGGGCGATCTCTTCCAGGCGCATGGCCAGTTCCAGCTGCGGGTCGTTCTTGATGCCCAGCTCACGCAGGACTTCGTCGCAGGTTTGCTTCATCACGGTGGCGCGTGGGTCGCGGTTTTTATAAACGCGGTGACCGAAGCCCATGAGCTTGAACGGATCGTTCTTGTCCTTGGCCTTGGCGATGAAGGTGTCGATGTTCGAGACATCGCCGATTTCATCGAGCATGGTCAGTACGGCTTCGTTCGCACCGCCGTGGGCAGGGCCCCACAGTGCGGCGATACCGGCGGCGATACAGGCGAACGGGTTGGCACCCGAGGAGCCTGCCAGGCGTACGGTGGAGGTGGAGGCGTTCTGCTCGTGGTCGGCGTGGAGGATGAAGATCCGGTCCATTGCCTTGGCCAGCACCGGGCTGATCGGTTTGATCTCGCACGGGGTGTTGAACATCATGTGCAGGAAGTTTTCCGCGTACGACAGGTCGTTGCGCGGGTACATCATCGGCTGACCCATGGAGTACTTGTAAACCATCGCGGCCAGGGTCGGCATCTTGGCGACCAGTCGCACCGCGGAAATTTCGCGGTGTTGCGGGTTATTGATGTCCAGGGAGTCGTGGTAGAACGCCGACAGGGCGCCGACCACACCGCACATCACCGCCATGGGGTGAGCGTCGCGGCGGAAACCGTTGAAGAAGGACTTCAGCTGCTCGTGAACCATGGTGTGGTTTTTCACGGTGCTGACGAACTGGGCCTTCTGCTCGGCATTCGGCAGTTCGCCGTTGAGCAGCAGGTAGCAGGTTTCGAGGTAGTCCGATTGTTCGGCGAGCTGTTCGATGGGGTAGCCGCGGTGCAGCAGAATACCCTTGTCGCCGTCGATGTAGGTGATCTTCGACTCGCACGAGGCAGTCGCCATGAAACCAGGGTCGAAGGTGAAGTGACCAGTGGCCCCCAACCCGCGGACGTCGATTACATCAGGACCAACGGTGCCGGTTAAAATGGGCAGCTCGACGGGGGCAGCGCCCTCGATGACCAACTGCGCTTTTTTGTCAGCCATGTGGCCTCCTATTAATGCTTGAAATCATCAGACAGACCCCCCACGCAGGGCCCGCACCACTATAGAGGGATAAATTCAGATGTCAATTTGCCTAAAGGCTGGTTGAAACGGGGCCTGAGGCCTGATTTTTCTCGAAATTGTCGCCCATTTACGCCTTTTGCTCGCCAAAGGCAATGCGCTATTTGGGCTACCCCATCACGTTGTCATAAGCAGCCTAACTGTCTATACTCGGCACCCGACCGCCAGGGGCTTGCAAGCCCGAACTGCTGGGGGTCGCCGTTCCCTGGGTGGTGGGTACCTGACCAGTACACTTACCAACAACTTTGCCCTGTTCGCTAGGGGCTCTTCAGTGTGAAAAAAGCCGTGAAAAGCCAACGACCTGTAAACCTAGACCTAAGGACCATCAAGCTCCCGATCACCGCGTACACGTCCATTCTGCACCGTATCTCCGGCGTCATCCTGTTCCTCGGCCTGGCCATCATGCTTTATGCATTGGGCAAGTCCCTGGGTTCCGAGGAAGGCTTCGGTGAGGTGAAGGCGTGTCTGACCAGTCCGCTGGCCAAACTGGTGACCTGGGCCCTGCTGTCCGCCCTGCTGTATCACCTGGTGGCAGGTGTTCGCCACCTGATCATGGACATGGGCATCGGTGAGACGCTGGAAGGCGGCAAACTGGGCTCGAAAATCGTGATTGTCATCTCCGTGGTGGTGATCGTTCTGGTGGGAGTTTGGGTATGGTAACCAATGTCACGAACCTGTCGCGTTCGGGCCTCTATGACTGGATGGCACAGCGCGTCTCTGCGGTCGTTCTCGCGGCTTACTTCCTCTTCCTGATCGGTTACGTCGTAGCCCACCCAGGTATCGACTATGCCCAGTGGCACGGTCTGTTCTCCAACAACGCGATGCGGATCTTCAGTCTGCTGGCCCTCGTTGCCCTGGGCGCTCACGCCTGGGTCGGCATGTGGACCATTGCCACCGACTACCTGACGCCAATGGCGTTCGGCAAGTCGGCAACTGCGATTCGTTTCCTGTTCCAGGCGGTATGCGGCGTTGCGATGTTCGCTTACTTCGTCTGGGGTGTGCAGATTCTCTGGGGTATCTGATCCATGGCTAGCATTCCAACTATTTCCTTCGACGCCATCATTATTGGTGGCGGCGGCGCCGGCATGCGCGCAGCGCTGCAGCTGGCTCAAGGTGGTCACAAGACTGCCGTAGTGACCAAGGTCTTCCCGACCCGTTCGCACACTGTATCCGCCCAGGGCGGCATCACCTGCGCCATCGCTTCGGCCGACCCGAACGATGACTGGCGCTGGCACATGTACGATACCGTCAAAGGTTCCGACTACATCGGTGACCAGGACGCTATCGAATACATGTGTCAGGAAGGCCCGGCTGCGGTCTTCGAGCTGGACCACATGGGCCTGCCGTTCTCGCGTACCGAAACCGGCCGTATCTACCAGCGTCCGTTCGGTGGCCAGTCCAAGGACTTCGGCAAGGGTGGCCAGGCTGCTCGTACCTGCGCCGCTTCCGACCGTACTGGTCACGCGCTGCTGCACACCCTGTACCAGGGCAACCTGAAAGCCGGCACCACCTTCCTCAACGAGTACTACGCCGTTGACCTGGTGAAGAACCAGGACGGTGCGTTCGTTGGTGTGATCGCCATCTGCATCGAAACCGGCGAAACCCTGTACATCAAGTCCAAGGCCACCGTTCTGGCTACTGGCGGTGCAGGCCGTATCTACGCCTCGACCACCAACGCCCTGATCAACACCGGTGACGGTGTCGGCATGGCCCTGCGTGCCGGTGTGCCGGTGCAGGACATCGAAATGTGGCAGTTCCACCCAACCGGCATCGCCGGCGCCGGTGTACTGGTCACCGAGGGTTGCCGCGGTGAGGGTGGCTACCTGATCAACGCCCACGGCGAGCGCTTCATGGAGCGTTACGCGCCGAACGCGAAAGACCTGGCCGGCCGCGACGTCGTTGCCCGTTCCATGGTCAAAGAAATCATCGCCGGCAACGGCGTGGGCCCGAACAAGGATCACGTACTGCTGAAGCTGGACCACCTGGGCGAGGAAGTGCTGCACAGCCGCCTGCCAGGTATCTGCGAACTGTCCAAGACCTTCGCCCACGTCGACCCAGTGGTCGCGCCGGTGCCGGTCGTGCCGACCTGCCACTACATGATGGGTGGTGTTGCCACCAACATTCATGGCCAGGCCATCACCATGGACGCCGAAGGCAAGGACCACATCATTCCGGGCCTGTTCGCCGTAGGTGAAGTGGCATGCGTATCGGTCCACGGCGCCAACCGCCTGGGCGGTAACTCGCTGCTCGACCTGGTCGTGTTCGGCCGTGCTGCCGGCCTGCACCTGGAAAAGGCGCTGACCGAAGGCGTCGAGTACCGCGATGCCAGCGACACCGACGTCGATGTTGCCCTGAACCGCCTGAACAAGCTCAACGAGCGTACCACTGGCGAAGACGTGGCAAGCCTGAAGCGCGAGCTGCAAAGCTGCATGCAGAACTACTTCGGTGTATTCCGTACTGGCGAATACATGCAGAAGGGTATCGAGCAGCTGGCTGGCCTGCGTGACCGCATCGCCAACGTGAAGATCAACGACAAGTCCCAGGCCTTCAACACCGCGCGTATCGAAGCGCTGGAGCTGCAGAACCTGCTGGAAGTTGCCGAAGCTACTGCCATTGCGGCCGAAGCCCGTAAAGAGTCGCGCGGTGCTCACGCCCGTGAAGACTTCGAAGACCGTGACGACGAAAACTGGCTGTGCCACACCCTGTACTACCCGGGTGAGAAGCGCGTTGCCAAGCGCGGCGTCAACTTTGCGCCGAAGACCGTGCCGGCCTTCGAGCCTAAAATCCGGACTTACTAAGGGTGGCTGCTATGTTGAAAGTCGAAGTTTATCGTTACAACCCCGACACCGACTCGGCGCCCAAGATGGAGTCGTTCGACGTCGATACCGGCGGCAAGGACCTGATGGTCCTGGACGTACTGGCACTGATCAAGGAAAAGGACGAGGGTTTCTCGTACCGTCGCTCCTGCCGTGAAGGCGTGTGCGGTTCCGATGGCATGAACATGAACGGCAAGAACGGCCTGGCCTGCATCACCCCGCTGTCGGGCGTGGTCAAGGGCAACAAGCTGGTGCTGCGCCCGCTGCCGGGCCTGCCGGTCATTCGTGACCTGGTCGTCGACATGAGCATCTTCTACAAGCAGTACGAGAAGGTGAAGCCATTCCTGCAGAACGACACCCCGGCTCCGGCCATCGAGCGTCTGCAGTCGCCAGAAGAGCGTGACAAGCTGGACGGTCTGTACGAGTGCATCCTGTGCGCTTGCTGCTCGACCTCTTGCCCGTCGTTCTGGTGGAACCCAGACAAGTTCCTGGGCCCCGCTGCCTTGCTGCAGGCCTATCGCTTCCTGGCCGACAGCCGTGACACCAAGACCCAGGAGCGCCTGGCGTCCCTGGATGACCCGTTCAGCGTCTTCCGCTGCCGTGGGATCATGAACTGCGTAAACGTTTGCCCTAAGGGTCTGAACCCAACCAAGGCAATCGGTCACGTACGTAACATGCTGCTGCAAAGCGGTACCTGATTCAAAGCGTTGTACCTGCAGTAAGCCGAGGTGCGGGTGGTGAGCCCGCACTGAGGTAAAACTCGAGCAAGGGCCCACAAAGCCCGCGCTCATTACCTATGAAGATATGAGACCAGCAGGGGCTTTCCGGGCTGGTACCCGGAAAATCAGCAAGATCCAAGTGGCGTGGTTCAGTCGCTGTGTTCGGACTTTTCCAGGTTTGCTGTGGCTCTCGCCGATCGTCCCCTAACCGAGGGTGACCAAGCATGCAAGAAAGCGTGATGCAGCGCATGTGGGAAAGCGCCCACCTTTCAGGTGGTAACGCTGCATATGTGGAAGAGCTCTACGAGCTTTACCTGCACGACCCTAACGCTGTGCCAGAAGAGTGGCGCACTTACTTCCAGAAGTTGCCAGCCGACGGCAGCACCGCTACCGATGTATCGCACTCGACAATCCGCGACCATTTCGTACTGCTGGCAAAGAACCAGCGCCGCGCCCAACCGGTATCCGCCGGGAGCGTGAGCAGTGAACACGAGAAGAAGCAGGTTGAAGTTCTGCGACTGATCCAGGCCTATCGTATGCGCGGCCATCAGGCTGCCAAGCTCGACCCGTTGGGGTTGTGGCAGCGCCCTGCGCCCGTAGACCTGTCGATCAATCACTACGGCTTGACCAATGCCGATCTTGATACGACCTTCCGTGCCGGCGACCTGTTCATCGGCAAAGAGGAAGCGAGCCTACGCGAGATCTCCGAGGCGCTCCAGAAGACATATTGTCGCACCATTGGCGCCGAGTTCACCCACATCGTCGATTCCGAGCAGCGCAGCTGGTTCCAGCAGCGCCTTGAAAGCGTGCGCGGCCGTCCGGAATTTTCCGCTGACGTGCAGGCTCACCTGCTCGAGCGCGTCACGGCCGGTGAGGGCCTTGAGAAGTACCTGGGCACCAAATACCCAGGCACCAAGCGTTTCGGCCTGGAAGGCGGCGAAAGCCTGATTCCGATGCTGGACGAGATGATCCAGCGCTCCGGCTCCTACGGTACCAAGGAAGTCGTGATCGGCATGGCCCACCGTGGCCGTCTGAACGTGCTGGTCAACACCTTCGGCAAGAACCCGCGCGAGCTGTTCGACGAGTTCGAAGGCAAGAAGATGAACGAGTTGGGCTCCGGTGACGTGAAATATCACCAGGGCTTCTCCTCCAACGTGATGACCACCGGTGGCGAAGTTCACCTGGCCATGGCGTTCAACCCGTCCCACCTGGAGATCGTTTCGCCAGTGGTCGAGGGTTCGGTGCGCGCCCGTCAGGACCGCCGCAACGACACCGTTGGCGACAAAGTGCTGCCGATCTCGATCCACGGCGATGCTGCGTTCGCAGGCCAGGGCGTGGTGATGGAAACCTTCCAGATGTCGCAGACCCGCGGTTTCAAGACCGGCGGTACCGTGCACATCGTGATCAACAACCAGGTTGGTTTCACCATCAGCAACCCGCTGGACTCGCGTTCCACCGAGTACGCCACCGACGTTGCCAAGATGATTCAGGCGCCGATCCTGCACGTCAACGGTGATGACCCGGAAGCCGTGCTGTTCGTGACCCAGCTGGCCATCGATTACCGCATGCAGTTCAAGCGTGACGTGGTCATCGACCTGGTTTGCTACCGCCGTCGCGGCCACAACGAGGCCGACGAGCCGAACGGTACCCAGCCGCTGATGTATCAGCAGATCAGCAAGCAGCGCACCACCCGTGAGCTGTATGCCGAAGCGCTGATCCAGGCTGGTCGCATCGATGCCGAGCGTGCTCAGGCCAAGATCGACGAGTACCGTAACGCCCTGGACAACGGCCTGCACGTGGTCAAGAGCCTGGTCAAGGAGCCGAACCGCGAACTGTTCGTCGACTGGCGTCCGTACCTGGGCCATGCCTGGACTGCGCGTCACGACACCCGCTTCGACCTCAAGACCCTGCAAGACCTGTCGGCCAAGCTGCTCGAGCTGCCAGAAGGTTTCGTGGTTCAGCGTCAGGTCTCGAAGATCTACGAAGATCGCCAGAAGATGCAGGCCGGTGGCTTGCCGATCAACTGGGGTTATGCAGAGACCATGGCATACGCCACCCTGCAGTTCGAAGGTCACCCGATCCGCATGACCGGCCAGGACATCGGCCGTGGCACCTTCTCGCACCGCCACGCGGTGTTGCACAACCAGAAGGACGCCAGCACCTACGTGCCGCTGCAGAACCTGTTCCCAGGCCAGCCGCGCTTCGACCTGTACGACTCCTTCCTGTCGGAAGAAGCGGTACTGGCGTTCGAATACGGCTACTCGACCACCACGCCGAACGCGCTGGTGATCTGGGAAGCCCAGTTCGGCGACTTCGCCAACGGCGCGCAAGTGGTGATCGACCAGTTCATCACCAGCGGCGAGCACAAGTGGGGCCGTCTGTGCGGTCTGACCATGCTGCTGCCGCACGGCTATGAAGGGCAGGGCCCGGAGCACTCCTCCGCGCGTCTGGAGCGTTACCTGCAGCTGTGCGCCGAGCACAACATTCAGGTCTGCGTACCGACCACCCCAGCTCAGATCTACCACCTGCTGCGTCGCCAGGTCATCCGTCCGCTGCGCAAGCCGCTGATCGTCCTGACGCCGAAGTCGCTGCTGCGCCACAAGTTGGCCGTCTCGACCTTGGAAGACCTGGCAGAAGGCTCGTTCCAGACCGTGATCCCGGAAATCGACACCCAGGATCCAGCCAAGGTCGAGCGCCTGGTGCTGTGTGGAGGCAAGGTCTACTACGACCTGCTGGAAAAACGCCGTGCCGAAGGCCGCGAAGACATCGCCATCGTGCGTATCGAGCAGCTGTACCCGTTCCCGGAAGACGACCTGGTCGAAATCCTGGCGCCGTACACCAACCTCAAGCATGCAGTCTGGTGTCAGGAAGAGCCGATGAACCAGGGCGCCTGGTACAGCAGCCAGCACCACATGCGCCGTATCCTGGGCCGCCACAACAAGGCACTGGTCCTGGAATACGCCGGCCGCGACGCGTCTGCCGCGCCAGCCTGTGGTTACGCTTCGAAGCACGCCGAACAGCAGGAAAAACTGCTGCAAGACGCCTTCACTGTTTAACGCCTTCGCGCACCTGAAACCGAATTTAAGGAAACACTGATAATGGCTATCGAGATCAAAGCCCCAACCTTCCCGGAATCGGTCGCCGACGGCACCGTTGCCACCTGGCACAAGAAGCCGGGCGACGCCGTCAAGCGTGACGAGCTGATCGTCGACATCGAGACTGACAAAGTCGTCCTGGAAGTCCTGGCCACCGCCGATGGCGTGCTGGGTGACATCGTCAAGGGCGAGGGCGATACCGTCCTGTCCGACGAGCTGCTGGGTTCGATCGTTGAAGGTGGCGCTGCCGCTGCGCCTGCTGCTGCTCCGGCCGCTGCTGCCCCGGCTGCCGCTGCCGCCGATGCTGGCGAAGACGACCCGGTTGCCGCGCCTGCCGCACGCAAGCTGGCTGAAGAGAACGGCATCGACCTGGCTACCGTTGCCGGCACCGGCAAAGGCGGTCGCGTCACCAAGGAAGACGTTGTCGCTGCAGTCGCCAACAAGAAGTCTGCACCTGCTGCTGCGCCGGCTGCCAAGCCTGCCGCTGCCGCTGCTGCCCCGGTTGTGACCGCCGCTGGCGATCGCACCGAGAAGCGCGTGCCGATGACCCGTCTGCGTGCCAAGATCGCCGAGCGTCTGGTCGAAGCCCAGTCCAACATGGCGATGCTGACCACCTTCAACGAAGTCGACATGACCGAAGTCATGGCCCTGCGTTCGAAGTACAAAGACCTGTTCGAGAAGACCCACAACGGCGTACGCCTGGGCTTCATGTCGTTCTTCGTCAAGGCTGCCACCGAAGCCCTGAAGCGCTTCCCGGCTGTCAACGCCTCGATCGACGGCAACGACATCGTCTACCACGGTTTCGCCGACGTCGGCGTTGCCGTCTCCAGCGACCGTGGCCTGGTAGTACCGGTGCTGCGTAACGCCGAGTCGATGAGCCTGGCTGAAATCGAGAACGGCATCGCCACCTTCGGCAAGAAGGCCCGTGATGGCAAACTGTCGATCGAAGAAATGACCGGCGGCACCTTCACCATCACCAACGGTGGTACCTTCGGTTCGATGATGTCGACCCCGATCGTCAACCCGCCGCAGGCTGCCATTCTCGGCATGCACAACATCATCCAGCGCCCGATGGCCATCAATGGTCAAGTGGTCATCCGCCCGATGATGTACCTGGCGCTGTCGTACGATCACCGCCTGATCGACGGCAAGGAAGCGGTAACCTTCCTGGTCACCATCAAGAACCTGCTGGAAGATCCGTCTCGCCTGCTGCTGGACATCTAACCCTCTGGCTGCGTACCGTTCGGCCCCTGGCTTCGAAAGAGGCGGGGCCGCGCGGTTCGCGGCTTGTAGCTTGTAGCTGATAAGGAATCTTTTATGACCCAGAAATTCGACGTAGTGGTGATTGGTGCAGGTCCTGGCGGCTATGTGGCTGCCATCAAGGCTGCCCAACTTGGTCTGAAGACTGCCTGTATCGAGAAATACACCGACGCCGAGGGCAAACTGGCCCTGGGCGGCACCTGCCTGAACGTAGGTTGCATTCCGTCCAAGGCGCTGCTGGACAGCTCCTGGAAGTACAAGGAAGCCAAAGAGAGCTTCAACGTCCACGGTATCTCCACTGGCGAAGTGAAGATGGACGTCGCCGCGATGGTTGGCCGCAAGGCTGGCATCGTCAAGAACCTGACCGGTGGCGTTGCTACCCTGTTCAAGGCTAACGGCGTTACTTCGATCCAGGGCCACGGCAAACTGCTGGCCGGCAAGAAAGTCGAAGTCACCAAAGCTGACGGCACCACCGAAATCATCGAAGCCGACAACGTGATCCTGGCCTCCGGCTCGCGTCCGATCGACATTCCGCCGGCTCCTGTCGACCAGAACGTCATCGTCGACTCCACCGGCGCCCTGGAATTCCAGTCGGTTCCAAAGCGTCTGGGTGTGATCGGTGCGGGCGTGATCGGCCTGGAGCTGGGCTCTGTATGGGCTCGCCTGGGTGCTGAAGTCACCGTCCTGGAAGCCCTGGACACCTTCCTGATGGCTGCCGACACCGCCGTGTCGAAAGAAGCCCAGAAGACCCTGACCAAGCAAGGCCTGGACATCAAGCTGGGCGCTCGCGTCACCGGCTCGAAAGTCAACGGCAACGAAGTCGAAGTGACTTACACCAATGCCGAAGGCGAACAGAAGATCACCTTCGACAAGCTGATCGTTGCGGTCGGCCGTCGTCCAGTGACCACTGATCTGCTGGCTTCCGACAGCGGCGTCACCATCGACGAACGTGGCTACATCTTCGTCGACGATCACTGCGCTACCAGCGTGCCGGGCGTGTTCGCCATCGGTGACGTGGTACGTGGCATGATGCTGGCGCACAAGGCCTCGGAAGAGGGCATCATGGTTGTCGAGCGCATCAAAGGCCACAAGGCCCAGATGAACTACGACCTGATCCCATCGGTTATCTACACCCACCCGGAAATCGCGTGGGTCGGCAAGACCGAACAGTCCTTGAAGGCCGAGGGTGTTGAGGTTAACGTAGGCACCTTCCCGTTCGCGGCCAGCGGCCGTGCGATGGCAGCCAACGACACCGGTGGTTTCGTCAAGGTTATCGCTGACGCCAAGACCGACCGCGTACTGGGTGTGCACGTGATTGGCCCATCGGCTGCCGAACTGGTACAGCAGGGCGCAATCGCAATGGAATTCGGCACCAGTGCCGAGGATCTGGGCATGATGGTCTTCAGCCATCCAACCCTGTCCGAAGCGTTGCATGAAGCAGCGCTGGCAGTGAATGGCGGCGCCATTCACGTGGCCAACCGTAAGAAGCGTTAATTATAAGAAACCACGGCGGGCTGCCCGTCGTGAGTCTTGCGTGCATGACTCACCGCGGAAAGTCCGCCGGATCGGACTACACGGGATAACCCGGGGTTAACGGTCACAGGTGGTGCGGCGCCAGCAATGGCGCAGCGCCGAAGCGCAGTACCTAACGAAGACGGTAAAAAGCATGAATCTTCACGAGTATCAGGGTAAGCAGCTGTTCGCTGAATACGGCCTGCCAGTTTCCAAGGGTTTCGCTGTCGATACCCCTGAAGCTGCAGCAGAAGCTTGCGACAAGATCGGCGGTTCCGAGTGGGTTGTTAAAGCCCAGGTTCACGCAGGTGGTCGCGGTAAAGCGGGCGGCGTCAAGCTGGTTCGCAGCAAGGAAGACGCCAAGGCGTTCGCTGCGCAATGGTTGGGCAAGCGCCTGGTAACCTACCAGACCGACGCCAACGGTCAGCCAGTGACCAAGATCCTGGTCGAATCCTGCACTGACATCGCCAAAGAGCTGTACCTGGGCGCTGTAGTCGATCGCTCGAGCCGCCGCATCGTGTTCATGGCCTCCACCGAAGGTGGCGTGGACATCGAGAAAGTCGCTCACGAAACTCCTGAGAAGATCATCAAGGCTACTATCGATCCGCTGGTCGGCGCTCAGCCGTTCCAGGGTCGTGAACTGGCATTCCAGCTGGGTCTGGAAGGCAAGCAAGTTGCACAGTTCGCCAAGATTTTCGTAGGCCTGGCCAAGCTGTTCAAAGAACACGACCTGGCCCTGCTGGAAGTCAACCCGCTGGTCATCAAGGCCGACGGCGACCTGCACTGCCTGGATGCGAAGATCAACATCGACGCAAACGCCATGTACCGTCAGCCTAAGCTGAAAACCTTCCACGACCCGTCGCAGGACGATCCTCGTGAAGCCCACGCTGCCAGCTTCGAGCTGAACTACGTGGCCCTGGAAGGCAACATCGGCTGCATGGTCAACGGTGCCGGCCTGGCCATGGGTACCATGGACATCGTCAACCTGCACGGCGGCAAGCCAGCCAACTTCCTCGACGTAGGTGGTGGTGCTACCAAAGAGCGCGTTACCGAAGCCTTCAAGATCATTCTGTCCGACAGCAATGTCGCGGCCGTTCTGGTCAACATCTTCGGCGGCATCGTTCGCTGCGACATGATTGCCGAAGGCATCATCGGTGCAGTGAAAGAAGTCGGCGTTAAAGTTCCGGTCGTCGTTCGCCTCGAAGGCAACAACGCCGAACTGGGCGCTAAAGTACTGGCAGAAAGCGGTTTGAACATCATTGCGGCAACCAGCCTGACCGACGCTGCTCAACAAGTTGTCAAAGCTGCGGAGGGCAAGTAATGAGCGTCCTGATCAATAAAGACACCAAAGTCATCTGCCAGGGCTTCACCGGCTCGCAGGGTACTTTCCACTCCGAACAAGCCATCGCCTACGGCACCAAGATGGTCGGCGGCGTTACCCCAGGCAAGGGTGGCACCACCCACCTGGGCCTGCCGGTGTTCAACACCGTCAAGGAAGCTGTGGAAGCGACTGGCGCTGATGCTTCGGTCATCTACGTTCCGGCTCCGTTCTGCAAAGACTCGATCCTGGAAGCGGCCTTCGGCGGCATCAAGCTGATCGTCTGCATCACCGAAGGCATTCCTACCCTGGACATGCTGGATGCCAAGGTCAAGTGCGACGAGCTGGGCGTTACCCTGATCGGCCCTAACTGCCCAGGCGTCATCACCCCAGGCGAGTGCAAGATCGGCATCATGCCAGGTCACATTCACTTGCCAGGCAAGGTCGGTATCGTTTCGCGTTCCGGCACCCTGACCTATGAAGCCGTTAAGCAGACCACCGACGCCGGCTTCGGCCAGTCGACCTGCGTCGGCATCGGCGGTGACCCGATCCCAGGCTCCAACTTCATCGACATCCTGAAGCTGTTCCAGGAAGACCCGAAGACCGAAGCGATCGTCATGATCGGTGAGATCGGCGGTTCGGCTGAAGAAGAAGCCGCGGCCTACATCAAGGCCCACGTTACCAAGCCTGTCGTTTCCTACATCGCGGGTGTTACCGCACCTGCGGGCAAGCGCATGGGCCACGCTGGCGCCATCATCTCTGGCGGCAAAGGCACTGCGGACGAGAAGTTCGCTGCGCTGCAGGACGCAGGTGTTAAAACCGTGCGTTCGCTGGCCGACATCGGCAAGGCCCTGGCCGAGCTGACTGGCTGGGAAGCCAAGAAGTAATACGCTTCACCCCCCCACGCGCACAGAGGCCACCTTCGGGTGGCCTTTGTCGTTTACGGGTTGTGGCAATCCACAGCTAGCCGATTCTGTAGGAGCAGCCTTGTGCTGCGAAGAGGCCGGTGCAGCCACCCTTAATCTCTATTGCCCACACTGGCCCCTTCGCAGCACAAGGCTGCTCCTACAAGGGGAGAGGCATGAAGTGGGTTTTTCGATGGGTTTGATAGGGATTTTCACACAGACACTTTCCGCCCCGCTGCGATAATTACCCCGTCCCCGGCCGCACAGACGACAAACACATACGCACATCGGACAAGCAGCACTGTGCCAGTGCGTTTAACTGCTAAAACAGTTAATCTACGCGTTCACTCTGTGCCCGTCCCCCAAAAGGGAACGACACGCTAAACGGGTCTGGCTCACCAAGCCGGGCAGCATTTCCCTCATCCATAGGGAAATCCCCTCTCGAATCCCGATTTCAGCAGTGTGGTACTACCTTAAATGAAAGTTCTAAAAGGCCAGGATATCCTGGCGCTTGGCTTTATGACGTTTGCGCTTTTCGTGGGCGCCGGCAATATCATCTTCCCGCCTATCGTCGGTCTGCAGTCTGGCCCGCACGTGTGGATGGCGGCCCTTGGCTTCCTGGTGACCGCCGTGGGCCTACCCGTCATCACCGTGGTCGCGCTGGCCAAGGTCGGTGGCGGCATGGATGCCCTGAGCAGCCCGATCGGCAAGTTCTTCGGTGGCCTGCTGGCCGCCGTGTGCTACCTGTCGGTTGGCCCGCTGTTCGCGACGCCGCGTACCGCGACCGTGTCGTTCGAGGTCGGTGTGGCGCCGTTGACCGGTGAAAGCCCGTTGGCGTTGTTCATCTACAGCCTGGTGTATTTCATCGTGGTTCTGGCGGTGTCCATGTATCCGGGCAAACTGCTCGATACCGTGGGGCGTTTCCTTGCACCGCTGAAGATCATCGCCTTGGCCGTGCTGGGCATCGCCGCGTTCGCGCTGCCTGCCGGCACCATTGGTGAAGCGCAACCGGCCTATGCCGCCGCGGCGTTTTCCAAGGGCTTCTCCGATGGTTACCTGACCATGGACACCCTGGGCGCGCTGGTCTTCGGTATCGTCATCGTCAATGCGATCCGCTCGCGCGGTGTCGAATCGCCGAAGCTGATCACCCGCTATGCCATCATCGCCGGCCTGATTGCGGGTGTGGGCCTGGCACTGGTGTACATCAGCCTGTTCCGCCTGGGTGCCGGCAGCCACGAAATCGCGGCTGACGCTACCAACGGCGCAGCCGTACTGCATGCCTACGTGCAGCACACCTTCGGTTCGCTGGGCAGCGGCTTCCTGGCCGTGCTGATCGCCCTGGCGTGCCTGGTGACCGCGGTTGGCCTGACCTGCGCGTGCGCCGAGTACTTCAGCCAGATTCTGCCGCTGTCGTACCGCGCACTGGTGGTGATCCTGGCGGGCTTCTCGCTGCTGATTTCCAACCTGGGCTTGACCAAGCTGATCATGTTCTCGATCCCGGTGCTGACGGCGATCTACCCGCCGTGCATCGTGGTGGTGGGCCTGAGCTTCGTGAAGGACCTGTGGAACTCGCCAACGCGCATTCTTGCGCCGGTCATGCTGGTGTCGCTGGTGTTCGGTATTGTCGACGCGATCAAAGGCAGCAGCCTGGCGCATGTCCTGCCGGACGCCGCTGCACACCTGCCGCTGAGCGATCAAGGCCTGGCCTGGCTGGTGCCGTCGGTGGTCACCCTGGCCGCTGCTGTGGTCTGCGACCGCATGCTGGGCAAGCCGCGCGAAGCGCTGGCTTGATAGGTTGAAGCCTGAGGGCGGCACCGGCCACAAGCCGTAGGGTGCCTGCCAGCGGTTCAAACTTGAAAACCCCGCGTCCGAAAGGGCGCGGGGTTTTTGTTTGTGTGCACCGGCGATGGGCTGGGCAGGCAAAAACAATTTGTGACAGCGGTGTGTCTTTCCGGGCTTGCGGGCGTCGAAATGCGGTCTCTACTCTTGTGCACCTGGCTTTCGGGAAACCTGCATGAACTTCATTCAAAGCAATCTCAACAACCTGCTGGCAATCGCCTGGTTTGTCGCCTGCTGGGGCGGCTATACCCGCTATGCCATCTGGAAAGGCCGCGACACCGCCTGCCTGGCCAGCGTGCTGCACTTGTACCGTGAAGACTGGATGCGCCGCATGTTGCTGCGCGACAACCGCATTGCTGACGCCAGCGTGATCGGCAACCTGGAGCGCAATGCCTCGTTTTTTGCCTCCAGCACCCTGATCATTCTTGCTGGTATTCTGACTGTGCTCGGCGCTTCGGACCGGGCGTTGTCGCTGCTGGCTGACCTGCCCTTGGTGCAGCAGGCGTCCCAGGGCATGTCGGAAATCAAGCTGCTGTGCCTGGCGACCGTGTTCGTCTATGCCTTTTTCACCTTCAGCTGGTGCATGCGCCAGTACAACTTTGCAGCCGTGCTGGTCGGCTCTGCGCCAATGATTGGTGAGCGCCTGGTCAATGAACTGGAGCGCAAGGCATTTGCCTCACGGGCGGCGAGGGTGCTGTCGCTGGCGGCCAACCAGTTCAACTTCGGGTTGCGCGCTTATTACTTTGGCATGGCCATGTTGAGCTGGTTTATCAGCCCATGGTTATTTATGGGCATGAGTGTCGGCGTAGTGCTGATTCTGTACCGCCGCGAGTTCCATTCCGATGTGCTGGATGTGATGGTGTACACGCCCACGGAAAGTGCGCCGATTGATACCGCTAAAGAAAGTTCCGTTTCCGGTGCCTGAAACGTTTAATCTTTAAACTGCAGGTACAAAAAAACCCGACATTGTCGGGTTTTTTTGTACGCGCCGATTACTGCTTGGCAGGTTCGGCCGGAGTAGCAGGTGCTGCTTCCGTCGACGGAGCGGCTTCTTCAGCTGCCTTCTGCTGCGCTTCGGCCTGATCTTTGGCGGCTTCGGCGTTTTCCTTGGCGGCTTCGTTCATCTTATCCTGAGCTTCGCCCATCTTTTCCTGGGCTTGCTCAGCGTGTTGCTGCGCGTCCTGGGCTTTATCTTCGCTCGCTTTATCGCAAGCGGCCAGGCCCATGGTAGCAGCCAGCATGAGAGCAAAAGCAAAAGGTTTACGCATGGGGGTGTATCTCCTTGGTGGAATAAGTGACTTGTTCCTTCGAGTGCAACTACGCGGAAGAAGTTCCGCGAAGGTTACAGATATATAACCCCCCGTTCTATATAGACTTTTTAACGTTTTTATGCCGTTGCATCAGCGGCCCGGGAACTTGCGATGAGCGATTCAAGCTTGATGGCCATGGCCGAACGTTTTCTGTCGGCCTTGAAGCATTGTCAGTTGTTGCACATGCGCGTGGCACATGCCGACGCCGACGGCATGACGTTGATCCTGCCGTGGTCGCTTGTGATCGTCGGCAACCCGCAAACCGGCGCGGTGCACGGCGGGGCGCTGACCACGTTGCTGGACACCACCTGCGGCATGGCCACCCTGTGTGCACTGCCGCGATTCGAGGTGTGCCCGACCTTGGACCTGCGCATCGACTACATGCACGCGGCCGAAGCCGGCAAGGACATCTTTGGCCACGCCCAGTGTTATCGGGTTACCCGGGATGTGATCTTCACCCGTGGCAGCGCCTACCAGGACGACCCCGACCGGCCGATCTGCCAGGTGGTAGGCACGTTCATGCGCCTGGGGCCGCAAGTCAAGGGCGGCCTCGGCTTTGGCAACCGGCTCAAGGAAGGTGACGCATGATCCCGCTCGAAATCCGTCAGCAGCTCAATGCGGCCCATGCGGTCGGTGACTACCGGCCCCTGCTGGCGTTGATTCCCTATGCTGGCTTGATCGGCATCGAATGCGAGCGCGAGGGCGAGGACCTGTTGTTTCGCCTGCCCGCCAGTGCAGACAACATTGGTAACCCTTTACTGCCCGCGATCCACGGCGGGGTGATCGCAGGCTTCATGGAGCTTTCCGCAGCGCTGTATCTGCTGATCTTCAGCGAGAGTGCGAGCATTCCGAAGGTCATCGACTTCTCCATCGACTACCTGCGCGCCGGGCATTTTCGCGACACGTATGCCCAGTGCCAGCTGTGGCGCCAGGGGCGGCGGGTGACCAATGTCGCCATCACCGCCTGGCAGGGTGATCGGCAGTCGCCAATTGCCACTGCGCGGGCGCATTTCAAGATCGAACCGGAAAAGCCCTTGAAATCGTCTGGGCAGCCCCCATCTGCATGACATCCGCCATTAACGCAGGCCGAACCGGCTGCCAGGCGCCCACTGTCATCTGATCGGAGTTTTGAAGACCATGAGTGTGGAAACACAAAAGGAAACCCTGGGCTTCCAGACCGAGGTAAAGCAGCTGCTGCACCTCATGATTCACTCGCTGTATTCCAACAAGGAAATCTTCCTGCGTGAGCTGGTTTCCAATGCCTCCGACGCCGCTGACAAGCTGCGCTTCGAGGCCTTGGCCAAGCCGGAACTGCTCGAGGGCGGCGCGGATCTGCGCATTCGGCTGAGCTTCGACAAGGACGCCGGTACGATCACGCTCGACGACAACGGCATCGGCATGAGCCGCGAAGACGTCATCACCCACCTGGGTACCATCGCCAAGTCCGGCACCGCCGACTTCATGAAGAACCTCACCGGTGACCAGAAGAAGGACTCGCACCTGATCGGTCAGTTCGGTGTGGGCTTCTATTCGGCCTTCATCGTGGCTGACAAGGTCGACGTCTATAGCCGTCGTGCTGGCCAGCCAGCCTCCGAGGGTGTGCACTGGTCGTCGAAAGGCGAGGGCGAGTTCGAAGTCGCAACCGTCGACAAGCCAGAGCGCGGTACCCGCATCGTCCTGCACCTGAAGAAGGACGAGCAGGAGTTTGCTGATGGCTGGCGCCTGCGCAACCTGGTCAAGAAGTACTCCGACCACATTGCCCTGCCGATCCAGTTGCCAAAGGAGCAAGCCGCTGCCGAAGGCGAAGAACAGCCCGCCGAGGAATGGGAAACCGTCAACCGCGCCAGCGCCCTGTGGACCCGTCCGCGTACCGAAATCAAGGACGAGGAGTACCAGGAGTTCTACAAGCATATCGGCCATGACTTCGAAAATCCGCTGGCCTGGAGCCACAACAAGGTCGAAGGCAAGCTCGAATACAACTCGCTGCTGTACGTGCCGGCCCGCGCGCCGTTCGACCTGTACCAGCGTGAAGCACCGCGTGGCCTGAAGCTGTATGTGCAGCGCGTGTTCATCATGGACCAGGCTGAGTCGTTCCTGCCGCTGTACCTGCGCTTCATCAAGGGCGTGGTCGACTCCAACGACCTGTCGCTGAACGTGTCGCGCGAGATCCTGCAGAAAGACCCGATCATCGATTCGATGAAGACCGCGCTGACCAAGCGCGTGCTGGACATGCTGGAGAAGCTGGCGAAGAACGAGCCTGAGCAGTACAAGGGCTTCTGGAAAAACTTCGGCCAGGTGCTGAAGGAAGGCCCGGCCGAGGACTTCGCCAACAAAGAGAAGATCGCAGGCCTGCTGCGCTTCGCCTCCACCCATGACGACAGCGGTGAGCAAAGCGTTGCCCTGGCCGACTACCTGGCCCGTGCCAAGGAAGGCCAGGACAAGATCTACTTCCTCACCGGCGAGACCTACGCGCAGGTCAAGAACAGCCCGCACCTGGAGGTCTTCCGCAAGAAAGGCATCGAGGTCCTGCTGCTGACCGACCGTATCGATGAGTGGCTGATGAGCTACCTCAACGAGTTCGACGGCAAGAGCTTCGTCGACGTTGCCCGCGGCGACCTGGACCTGGGCAAGCTGGACTCCGAGGAAGACAAGAAGGCCCAGGAAGAAGTCGCCAAGGACAAAGAAGGCCTGGTCGAGCGTCTGAAAGGCGCGCTGGGTGAAAGCGTTGCCGAGGTGCGTGTTTCCCACCGCCTGACCGACTCGCCGGCTATCCTCGCCATCGGCGAACAGGACCTGGGCCTGCAGATGCGTCAGATCCTCGAAGCCAGCGGGCAGAAGGTGCCGGATTCCAAGCCGATCTTCGAGTTCAACCCGACCCACCCGCTGATCGAGAAGCTGGATAACGAGCAGAGCGAAGACCGCTTCGCCGAGCTGTCGCACATCCTGTTCGATCAGGCGGCCCTGGCGGCCGGTGACAGCTTGAAAGACCCGGCGGCCTACGTTCGTCGCCTGAACAAGCTGCTGGTCGAGCTATCTGCTTGAGTTGATGCAAAGGAAAGCCCGCTTCGGCGGGCTTTTTTCATGGTGAAGCCTTAAGGAGTGCTTGATGAGCAAGGTAATCGTCGAATCGCTGGTTTATCACCTGTCCGGCAAAACGTATGAAAGCCGTCTGGTCCATGAGCCCGGTGCGCTACCTAAGCCTGGCCTGGTGATGGCGCCGAACTGGATGGGTATTGGCGAAGGTGCCGAGCGCATTGCCAAGGAAGTGGCCGAGAAGGGCTATGTGGTGCTGATTGCCGACCTCTATGGGCAGTCGGTGCGGCCGTCCAATGCCGACGAGGCAGGTGCGGCGATGATGCCCCTGAAGAACGACCGCGCCGAGCTGCGCAAGCGCATGAATGAAGCGCTGTCGCAGTTGCTGGCGCAGTCGAAGGCACTGCTGGACCCTGGCAAGGTGGCCACCTTCGGCTTCTGCTTCGGCGGTTGCTGTGCGTTGGAGCTGGCGCGTACGGGCGCCGACCTGAAGGCGGCGGTGTCGTTCCATGGCACGCTGGACACCCCGAATCCTGAAGATGCCAAGCGTATCAAGGGCTCGGTGCTGGTGTTGCATGGCGCAGCGGACCCGCTGGTGCCGAAGGAGCAACTGCCGGCGTTCGAGGAGGAGATGAGCGCGGCCAAGGTCGATTGGCAGCTGCTTAGCTATGGTGGTGCGGTGCACTCGTTCACTGACCCGAATGCCAATGTACCGGGCAAGATGCAGTACGACCGCAAGACATCGGAGCGGGCGTTCCGCTCGATGCACAATCTGCTGACTGAAGTGTTCCAGCGCTGACAGTGCATGGGGGCCGCTGCGCGGCCCTTTCGCCGGCAAGCCGGCTCCCACCCGAACTGTGTAGCCTCCAAGTCTAGCGCCGCACCTGTGGGAGCAACTGTCTTGTGGTGCTTGTCCCGGCCTCTTCGCGGGCAAGCCCGCTCCCACAGGTATCTGCGCAGGCTCAGACCCTGTGAGGACCCTGTGGGAGCTGGCTTGCCAGCGATTGGGCCGCAAAGCGGCCCCCCATTTATCTGGGTAACTCGATCCGCGAGGTCTCCCCCGGTACCGTAGGCCAATCCCCCGCAGCCCACCTCACCCTGGCCTGCTCGATCAAGGCCGGATCGCTCGCCACGAAATTCCAGTTCATCCGCCGCGGCCCATCCAGTGGCTCGCCGCCGATCAACACCAGCTGGCATTCACCCTCTGCATACAATGTCATCTGCTCACCCTCGGGCAGTACCACCAGGCTGCTTGGCTCAACCTCCTCATCATTGAGCATCAACTCGCCATCCAGCAGGTAGAGCGCCCGTTGCACTGGCTCATCAGGTACCCGCAATGCAGTGGCGGGCTGCATCTGCACATGCGCGTAAAGGGTAGGGGAGAGCACGGGCACCGGCGATTCCAGGCAAAAGCCACTGCCCGCAATCATGCAGATGCGCACACCAAGGCTGTCGCTCACCGGCAGGCTAGCCGCCGGGTGATGGCTGTAATGGGGCGTGCCTTGCTCCAGTGCGCGGGGTGACGCCAGCCACACCTGCAGGCCATGCAGGCGCGAGCCGCGGGCACGTGCACCGGCAGGGGTGCGCTCGACATGCGCCACGCCACTGCCTGCCGTCATCCAGCTGACATCGCCCGGCTTCACGTGCTGTTCGGAGCCGAGGCTGTCCTTGTGCAGGATCTCGCCTTCGAACAGGTACGTCAGCGTCGACAGGCCGATATGCGGGTGCTGGCGTATGTCCATGCCATGGCCTGGGGCGTAGTCGGTTTCGAGCATATGGTCGAAGAACACGAACGGGCCGACGCTGCGGCATTGGGCCGAGGGCAGCGGGCGCAAAATCGGCTGGCCCTCGACCGACTCGGCACGTGGGCGGATGACCAGGGGGCTGCTCATGAGGGGCTCCAGGCAGGTTGCAAGTGCTCCAAGCATAGCGGTTTGCCGGGCAGGGCTGAACTGCTGCGCTTGGCGGTCGGTCTACCCTGTTCGAACCAGGAGAAGGAAGCTGCCCATGATCGCCAGAATGCTGGCTGGCGCGTTGTTGTGCGCAGGGGTGTGCCTGTCGGCGCAGGCGCGTGATTACCGCTACAGTGATGCCCACCTGCACTACGTCGACTTTTTCCAGGAGACGGAGGGCATGCCGGCCTTGATCAAGGCCATGGATGAAGCCGGCATCGAGCAGTCGATGATTTCTGGTATTCCGGTGGCCAAGAAATGGCACGAGGACGAACCCAAGCGCCCTCGCTACTACGCCGGGGACGACGCCGATGCCTATTGGTACAGCGCGACCGATACCTACGTGGCGGCAGCGGTGCAAGGGCTGCCCGCAGCGCAGCGCAAGCGCTTTCATCCGTTTCTGACCGGCTTCAACCCGGTGGACAAGAACGCGGTCAGCCATATCGAGCGCATGCTTGATCTCTACCCTGGGCTCTGGCAGGGCATTGGCGAGGTGTTCACCCGCCACGACGACCTGACGGCGTTGACCAGCGGTGACACCCCGCGCGCCAACAACGAGGCCATGACCCGCATCTATCACCTGGCGGCCGAACGGGACTTGCCAGTGCTGCTGCACTCCAACATCACCTCCAAGCGTGAGCGCAACCCACTGTACCTGGCCGAAATCGAAGAGCCGCTGCGCAATCACCCGCACACGCGTTTCATCTGGGCGCATGCTGGCAGCAGCATGGAAATTCATCGGCATCAGACGCAGATGGACTTTCTGCTGCCGGTGCTGACGCGGTTGCTGGAGGATTACCCGAACCTGTATGTCGACCTGTCGTGGAGCGTGCTCGAGCCTTATCTGCTGGATGACAAAGGTGTGCCGCGCAAGGTTTGGGTGGCGTTGGTAGAACGTTACCCGGAGCGGTTCATGCTCGGGTCGGATGTGGTGGGCAAGTTTGGGAGCCTTGGCGAGCAGATGCACGGGTTCAAGCCGTTTCTGGATGCGTTGCCGGAGGCGGTGGCGCACAAGGTGGCCAAGGATAATTTTCTGGCTGTGTTGCCCAAGGCTAGGTAACACAAAAGAAAACGCCCCGAACCAGTCGGGGCGTTTTCATTACTGCTTCAAGGCCTTACTTGCCTTCCCAGCGCTTGAGCACCAGGGTAGCGTTGGTGCCGCCGAAGCCGAAGCTGTTGCTCATGACCGTATCGATCTTGGCGTTTTCTTCGGTTTGACGCAGGATCGGCAGGTCGGCGACTTCCGGGTCCAGCTCGTCAATGTTGGCGGAGCCGGCGATGAAGTTGTTTTCCATCATCAGCAGGCAGTAGATCGCCTCGTGCACGCCAGCGGCGCCCAGCGAGTGGCCCGACAGGCTCTTGGTCGAGCTGATCTTCGGTGCCTTGTCGCCGAACACGGCGCGAACACCTTTGATCTCGGCAACGTCACCGACCGGGGTCGAGGTGCCGTGGGTGTTCAGGTAGTCGATCGGGGTGTCGACGGTGGACAGTGCCTGCTGCATGCAGCGGATGGCGCCTTCGCCGCTTGGGGCAACCATGTCGTAGCCGTCGGAGGTCGCGCCGTAGCCAACGATTTCGGCGTAGATCTTGGCGCCACGGGCCAGAGCATGCTCCAGCTCCTCGACTACCACCATGCCGCCACCGCCTGCGATGACGAAGCCATCACGGTCGTTGTCGTAGGCGCGTGAGGCCAGTTCCGGGGTTTCGTTGCGCTTGGTCGACAGGGCGCCCATGGCATCGAACAGGAACGACTGGCTCCAATGCTCTTCTTCACCACCGCCGGCGAAGACGATGTCTTGCTTGCCCCACTGGATTTGCTCCAGCGCGGTGCCGATGCAGTGTGCACTGGTAGCGCAGGCGGAGGAGATCGAGTAGTTCAGGCCCTTGATCTTGAACGGCGTGGCCAGGCAAGCCGAAACGGTGCTGCCCATGGTGCGGGTAACACGGTATGGGCCGACGCGCTTGACGCCTTTCTCGCGCAGGGTGTCCAGCGCTTCCATCTGGTTCAGGGTCGAGGCGCCGCCGGAGCCGGCAACCAGGCCGGTACGCGGGTTGGAAACCTGCTCTTCAGTCAGGCCGGCGTCCTTGATCGCGTCCTGCATCGCCAGGTAGGCGTAGGCCGCGGCGTGGCCGACGAAGCGGTAGACCTTGCGGTCGATCAGTTCTTCGAGGTTGAGGTCGATCGACCCGGAAACCTGGCTGCGCAGCCCCATTTCCTTGTATTCCGGGTTAAAACGGATACCCGGACGGCTGTTACGCAGGTTTTCGGTGACGGTCTCTTTGTCATTGCCCAGGCACGATACGATGCCCAGACCAGTGATAACGACGCGGCGCATGCGAATAACCCTTAGAAATTGTCAGTGGAGGTGAACACGCCGACCCGCAGGGCTTCGGCGGTGTAGATCTCGCGGCCGTCGACGCTGACCGAGCCATCGGCGATGGCCATGTTCAGCTTGCCCTTCAGGACGCGCTTGATATGAATGTTGTAAGTGACTTTCTTGGCGGTAGGCAATACCTGGCCGAAGAACTTCACTTCACCCGAACCCAGCGCACGGCCGCGGCCCGGCAGGCCTTGCCAGCCGAGGAAGAAACCGACCAGCTGCCACATGGCGTCAAGGCCCAGGCAGCCCGGCATCACCGGGTCGCCTTCGAAGTGGCAGGCGAAGAACCACAGGTCCGGATTGATATCCAGCTCGGCGACCAATTCACCTTTGCCGTACTTGCCGCCTTCTTCGCTGATATGGGTGATGCGATCGACCATCAGCATGTTCGGCGCGGGCAGTTGCGCATTACCTGGGCCGAACAGCTCACCGCGACTGCAGCGCAGCAGGTCTTCCCGAGTAAAGGCGTGTTGTTTGGTCATGCGAGCTCCTCAATAACCCCCTGCGGCAGGGGATGAATCTTCCCGGCCGGCCCGAAAAGCGATGACTCCGGGGCGGCAGCCTACAGGTAGACTATTGCGTTGTGGTGAAAGTCACAGTGCACCTGGCGAAAGAAGTACAGGTGTTCACTGAAACGTCTATTTTCAGGTCCGAAGAACGTCCTGTCCAGTCCTTAAGACTGCCGCACTTTAGCATTTATCGCCAGTCGCGGTTGTCTGACCGGGTAACCAGCGTTGCAGCGCCCGCTGCAGCTCGGTGCGGCGCAAGGGTTTGCTCAGGTAGTCGTCCATGCCCGCGGCCATGCAACGCTCACGGTCGCCCTGCAAGGCGTTAGCGGTCAAGGCGATGATCGGCACGTGGATGCCGTTTGGCAGCAGGCGGATGCGCTGGGTGGCTTCATAGCCATCCAGGTTCGGCAACCGGCAGTCCATCAGAATGGCGGCGAACGGTTGCTGGCTGACCTGTTCGACCGCCTGGATACCGTCTGCCGCCACGCTCACCTCAAGCCCCAGGCTGCGCAGCATGGCTTCGATGACGTTCTGGTTGACCGGGTTGTCCTCCACCAGCAGCACCCGCTCGCTGCCGGTAAGCGGGCGCTGTTCACGCACCGCCCCGGGCAGTGGCGCCTGGGCCGGTGCGGCCAGGGCCAAGGGCATTTCCAGGGTAAAGGTCGAGCCCAGGCCTTCGCGGCTCTCACCGCGCAGCTTGCCGCCCATGCGTTCGGCCAGCGTACGTGCGATCGACAGGCCCAGGCCCGTGCCGCCATAGCGCCGGGAAATCGAGCTGTCGGCCTGCTGGAAGGCCACGAACATCATTTCCAGGCGGTCGCTGTCGATGCCGATACCGGTGTCGCGCACGCTGCAGGTGAACCACAGCAGTTGGCGGTCCAGCACCTGGCAGCGCGCTTCGACCTGCACCTGGCCCTGCTCGGTAAATTTCAGGGCATTGCCGACAAGGTTCAGCAGAATCTGCCGAATACGCGTGGGGTCGCCGTTCACGTTCAGGTGCTCGATGCCCGTCGGCATGTTCAGGTGCAAGCCAAGGCCACGTTGCTGGGCACTGTGCTGGAACGACTGGACACTGCTGGCGATCAGCTCGCCGAGGTTGAAGTCGATGCGCTCCAGCTCCAGTGCGGTGCGTTCGATGCGCGAGAAATCGAGAATGTCGTTGATGACCTTGAGCAGGTGCCCGGTGGACTCGCTGGCAACGGCGGTGTACTCAGCCTGCTCGCTGGTCAGCGGTGTGGTTTCGAGCAATTGCAGCATGCCGAGTACACCATTCATGGGGGTGCGCAGCTCATGGCTCATCATCGCCAGGAAGTCCGACTTGGCCCGGTTGGCCTGTTCGGCTTCCTCGCGCGCCTGGGTCAACTGGGCGATAGCGCGCTTCTGCTCGTCACTGGCTTGCTCCAGGGCGTTGGCCAGGTTGTTGATGTGGTGCGCCAGATGGCCCAGTTCACTGTCATCCACCACGGGCAGGGGCGTGTTGTACTCGCCTTGCTGAATGGCCTTGACCGCGTGACCCATGTCGCTGATCGGCTTGGCCAGGCTCATGGCCAGGCGGCGGGCCAGCAGGAAGGTGAACAGCAGGGCGAACAAGGCCAGGATGCCCGCCTTGATGACGATTTCCTGCTGGCGCTGGCTGAAGGCGTCATCGGACATGCCGACGATCACCCGCCCCAGGTAGTCGTCGCCAATGGCCGGCGTGGAGGTGTTGCCGGGCTGCAGGAAGTCGGTGTCCAGGCGGATTTGCTGAAGGCGGATTGGCGCCTGGAACACTTCCACTTGCTGCGCCCGGTTGGCGCTTTCGTCGGACTGCTCGACGTAGACCAGGATGTGGTTGCGGCTGTCCTGCACCTCGAGAAAGCGCACGTGCGGAATGCTCAGGGTGGCGCGCATCAGCCCTTCGAGCACCTCGTTGTTGCCCGAGATAACCCCGTATTCGGAGGCGGGCGCCAGCTGGTTGGCGATCAGTTGGCCGGTGTGGTTGAGTTCCTGGCGCAAGTCCTGGATACGCACGAAGGTAAAGAAGCTGATCAGCAGCAAGGTCAGCAGCAGGGCCGGGCCAAGGCTGATGATCTGGGTGCGGGTGTGGATGTCCCAGCTCAGGCGTCTGCTCATGGGTTGGATTCTCCTTCGGCCAGGGCCTTGGCAGCGGCGTTCGGGTCGATCGGTTCAAGGCCCAGGGCGCGTGCCACCTGCTGGTTGCCACTGACGCCGTAGCGCGCCGGGTAAAGGCTTCGCGGCCAGCGCGCGGGTGGCTGGTCGAGCAAATGGTCGAGCACGGCCAGCCAGTCGTCCTGGTCGCTGTAGGTGCTGGCCAGGGCGCCTGCGCGAACGAAGCCGGCATTTGGGCCAATCAACGCCATTTGCCGGCCGTAGCTGCTGAGCAGCAGGTTTTTCGCCGTCTTGGGGTTGTACAGGGCGGGGTCGTCGAGGCCCAGCAGCACATCGCTGTTGCCTAACAGCTGTTGCAGGGGCCGGCTGTCACGTTGGTCGGGCCAGTCCTGGGCAATGATCTCCAGGCCCAGCGGGCGGGCGGCATGGCGCAGTTCATCAAGCAAAAAGGCACTTTGCCTACCGTAAAGCACACCGATGCGTTGCGCCTGTGGCAGCAGGTAGCGCGCCAGGCGCAGTTGCCGGGCCAGGGGCGGGTCGCTCCACAGCAGTGTAAGGAAGGGGGGGCGCGACTTTCCCAGGCGCTGTTCAGCCTGTACTCGGCTGACCCGCATGGCCAATGCTGGTGGCCCGGCGTTTTCACTCAGGCGCCAATCCAGCGCGGCGCTGTCAAGCAGCACCAGGCGTTGATCGCCCTTGAGCTGGCTTGGGCGGGGCAAGTCGGCAGTGGTTTGGAAACGCACCCGGTCATGCGGGCGATGGCTTTCGAATGCGGCGACGAAGCTGCGAATGCCGGGCTGATCCTCGCCACCGACCAGCAAGATTTCACCGGCGGACAGCGGCCCCAGGGGCCACAGGCAAAGCAGCAGCACGCGCAGCAAGCGGGCCATCAGAACTCCAGCTCCGCGCTGACACTCAGGCGGTGGCGGCTGTCGTAGCGGTTTTGCAGCGCAGTCGTGGGCTCATCGTCCAGGCGTTGTTGCCACAGCGCCGCCAGCTCAAGGTTGCTGCCCTGTACCCGGAAGCGCTTGGCCAGGCGCAGGTCCAGGCGCTCGTAGCGGTACTGGTTGAGGGCATCGTCACCGTAATAGAACAGCGCACTCGACCAGCCGTCGCCCCACTCGCGCATCCAGCCCGCCGAGCCGCTGTTGCGGGCGCTGAGGCGGCGGTCGTCGGGGTTGCTGGCCCAGGCGTCGACGTAGGCGTAGGTCACGCGCAGGCGGTCACGCAGGGTGGGGCGCCAGTCCAGTTGCGCCTCGCTGCCGGTGAAGCGCGCCTTGTTGCTGTTGCTGGCGATGTACTGGTTGTTCTTCAAAGGCTCGCTGATCATCCCGGTGATCTCGTCGTAGAACAGCTTCACATCCATGCTCAGGTCGATGTCGCTGAAATAGCCGTTGTAGCCCAGCTCGCGCGAGCGCATGCGCTCTTGCTCGAGGTCGCCCGGGCCGCGGGTCTTGACGAAATACTCACCGTGCGGCTGGCCAAACGCACTGGGGTTGAGGTTTTTGACCGTGTAGCTCCAGTTGACGTTGTTCTCGAACATGTCGGGGGAGCGAACCGCTTCGGAATAGACCGCACGCAGGCCATGGCGCGGGGTGATCAGGTAGTTGACCGCCACCCGTGGGGTCAGCGAACTGCCAGACAGGCGCGCGTCTTCGAACATCGCCCCGCCCTGGATGATCCAGTGTTCGTCGGCCCGCCATTCCAGCTGGCCGAACAGGCGCCAGGTCTGGTCGACGAGGCTGCCATTGAAGTACGTCTGCGAGTCGGCACGATCATAGCGGTAGTTCATGCCGCTGAGCAGGCGCAGGCTGTCGGTCAGGCTCAGGGTGTCCTGGATTTCCAGGTCGTAGCGGGTTTCGCGGGTGCTCTGGTCGACATCGCCGCAGACCACATCGCGGCCACCTTGGTTGTTCCACTGGTCCTTGATGGCATCGACCAGCGCCTGTTCTTCGGGGTTGCTGCTGCGCGGTGGAGCGTTTGCGCCGCGCGCCACCAGCTCGGCAAAATTCGGGTTCAACTGCCACAGGCGGGTCAGCTCTGGGCTGAACGACAGCGCCGCATCGCAGGCGCGCCAGACTTGCTGGCGGTCGAAGTGCTGGGCCGAACCCTGGACGTACAGGCTGTGCTCGGGGTTGAAGTCGATGTTCCAGCGTACCGAACCCGCGTAATCCTTGGCGTTGGCGTCGGTGTTGTCGCCGCGCTCGGTGACGTAGGGGAACACCGGCTGGTAGGTATAGGGGCGCTGGTTGCTGCCTTCCTTGGCCGCCAGTTGCCATTCCAGGGTCTGGTCGGGGGCCAGGGTGTGGCTGGCGCTGAGGTTGAAGCGGGTGAGGCGGCGGCTGTCACGGTAGTCCTGGCCGTACTGGTCCTGATCGAAGCCATCGTCTTGCTGGCCGGACACCGACAGGCGCATGTCGCCGCCGTCCCAGCCAAAACCATGGCTGGCGTAGAAATCGTTGATGCCATCCTCGCCGCGGGTGACCTTGAGGCGCGTGCCATGGCTGTCGGCCGGGTTGCGGGTGAGGATGTTGACCACGGCCATCAAGGCGTTGGCGCCATAGCTGACCGTGTTGGGGCCGCGGAACACCTCGATGCGCTCGATGTCTTCCATGGCCAGGGGGATGTCGCTCCAGTCCACCGTCGCCAGGCCCGCGCGGTACACCGAGCGGCCATCGATCAGCACCTGCATGCGCCGCGCGTCGTTGACGTTGCTGCCATGGTAGTTGACCGTCGGCTGGTTGCCGGCGCCGTAGCCGATCATCATGCCCGGCACCAGGCGCAGCAGTTCGGGGATATCGCGGGCGCCGCTGGCGCGGATCAGCTCACTGTCGAGCACGGTCATGCTGCCAGGGACCGCCGCCGGGGATTGTTTGAGCCGGGTGGCGGTCAGAACCTGCGGCAGGTCGGTGTTGTCGATGAACAGATCGTCGGCCATGGCCGGGCCGCCGAGCAGGGCAGTCAGAAGCAGAAGACGCGGGTAAGGAGGCGTGCCTGGGAACACGGTACGACCTTGTTTCAGGGATGAAACAGGCATGTTAACCGACCGCAGGGCTTTTGCCAGTGATCTGGGTTTCCTTGCCGGCCCTTTCGTAGGCGCTGGCACTGGCCCTGTCGAATACGCACCGTATAATGCAGCGTCGCCACTTAACTTTTGGCTTTAACGGATTAGATATGACTGAACAGCAGCCTGTTGCAGTTCTGGGAGGCGGCAGCTTCGGCACCGCCGTGGCGAACCTGCTGGCGGAAAACGGTGTGCCGGTGCGCCAATGGATGCGCGACCCCGAGCAGGCCGAGGCCATGCGTGTCAACCGCGAGAACCCACGCTACCTCAAAGGCATTCGCCTGCACGACGGCGTAGAGCCGGTCAACGACCTGCTGGCCACCTTGCAGGCCTGCGACCTGGTGTTCGTCGCCTTGCCGTCGAGCGCCTTGCGCAGCGTGCTGGCGCCCCATGCCGAGTTGTTGCGCGGCAAGGGCCTGGTCAGCCTGACCAAGGGCATTGAGGCGCAGAGCTTCAAGCTGATGAGCCAGATCATCGAAGAAATCGCACCTCAAGCCCGCATCGGCGTCCTGTCGGGGCCAAACCTGGCCCGTGAAATCGCCGAACATGCGCTGACCGCCACCGTGGTCGCCAGCGAAGATGAACAACTCTGCCAACAGGTGCAGGCCGTATTGCACGGGCGTACCTTCCGCGTCTACGCAAGTGCCGACCGCTTCGGGGTCGAGCTGGGCGGGGCACTGAAAAACGTCTACGCCATTATTGCCGGCATGGCCGTGGCCCTGGGCATGGGCGAGAACACCAAGAGCATGCTGATTACCCGTGCCCTGGCCGAGATGACTCGCTTCGCCGTGAGCCAGGGTGCCAACCCCATGACTTTCCTGGGCCTGGCCGGTGTCGGTGACCTGATCGTTACGTGTTCCTCGCCCAAGAGCCGCAACTATCAGGTCGGCCACGCCCTGGGCCAAGGCCTGAGCCTTGAGCAGGCCGTCAATCGGCTGGGCGAAGTGGCCGAAGGGGTGAACACCCTCAAGGTGCTCAAGGCCAAGGCGCAGGAAGTTCAGGTGTACATGCCGCTGGTGGCGGGCCTGCACGCCATCCTGTTCGAGGGCCGTACCTTGAACCAGGTGATCGAGCACCTGATGCGCGCCGAACCCAAGACCGACGTCGATTTCATTTCCATCAGTGGTTTTAATTAAGCCGTCAGCGGCTTCGACCGGAACAAGGAGCGACACATGAACGATACGCCCGAACGCGCCCAGCGCGAGTCGATCATCCTGCGGGTGCTGTGGATGTTGGTGTTCCTGGTGGTCTGGCAATTGGCCGAGCTGCTGCTGGGCGGCCTGGTGCTGGTACAACTGATCTACCGCCTGGTCTACGGTGCCCCCAGCGCCAGCCTGATGAACTTCGGCGATAGCCTCAGCCAGTACCTGGCGCAGATCGGCCGCTTCGGCAGCTTTCACAGCGACCAGAAGCCTTGGCCATTCGCCGACTGGCCAGCCCCGCGGGCCCCGGAAGGTGAGGCGCCCCATGCTGTGGCACCCGCGCCGCACCCGGTGCGTGACGAAGAGCCCAAGCTGTGAAGCTGTGGGTGCTGCGCCACGGTGAGGCAGAGCCTCGGGCCAACAGCGACGCCGAACGCCGCCTGACCAGCCATGGCCGCGAGCAGGTGCTGCACAGTGCCGCGCGCCTGCTTGGGCAGCCGTTGCAGGCCATCATCGCCAGCCCTTATGTCCGTGCCCAGCAAACGGCAGCGCTGGTGCATGACACCTTGGATTTCCCCGCGCCAGTGCGCACCGCGGCCTGGCTGACGCCGGACAGCAATGTGCAGCAGGTGATCGGTGAAATCGAAAAGCTCGGCCTGGAGCACGTGCTGTTGGTTAGCCACCAACCGCTGGTGGGGGCCTTGGTCTGTGCCCTGGAGCATGGCCATGTACAGCAACCGGCGCCCATGAGCACCGCCAGCCTGGCGGAGCTGGAAGGGGAGTGGCCGTTGGCAGGCCTGATGACCTTGCGCGCAATCAGTTCGCCAGCCTGACGCCTCTTGGCAACTGGCATTTCTGCCAGTTGCCGCTTCACTCGACCGCTTGCTAGCGTGGCGCCACATCGAATGAGTGGCCAGGCAGGGAGCAGTTGATGAAGGGTGATATGCAAGCGCTGTTACGTTCACTGGACTTGCAACCCACAGTAGACAAAGTGCAGGAAGGCGTGGTGCTGGACTTTGCCCGGTACAGCGTGTTGCGCGACTCGGCCGACGCCAAGCTTTATCACCTGATGGGCAAGGTGGGCGATGCTAAAGACGACCTGGGCGAGCTGCAGGAAGCCTGCCTGCGGGTGTCCCGTTTGCTGCAGACCAGTTGCCTGGCGCTGCGCCGATTGCAGCTCGACTATGAGGACCAGTGCCTGGCGCGTGAAGTGCTCGAGAGCCAGCTGGCCTATATGCAGGCCTGCCTGCAGCGTTCGCTGGCCAGTTTTGTGCGTACCCGATGACCTGATAGCCCTCGCCGATGACCTTTCCGGACATTGCCGAGCGGCCCCGCGATGCCGACAATGGGCCATCCTCCCACCGTCCGGACCAGGCGCCATGTCGCAGCACATCTTCTTTGCCCACGCCAATGGTTTCCCGTCTGCCACCTACGGCAAGCTGTTCGCTGCCCTGGCGCCGGACTATCACGTTCACCACCTGCCCCAGCATGCCCACGACCCGCGCTTCCCGGTGAATGAAAACTGGCAGAACCTGGTCGATGAATTGCTGCACCACCTGGCGCAGCAGGATGCGCCGGTCTGGGGGGTTGGCCATTCGTTGGGCGGGGTACTGCACTTGCATGCCGCCTTGCGTTGCCCTGAGTATTACCGCGGGGTGGTGATGCTGGACTCGCCGGTGCTGACCCGCGCCGATCAATGGCTGCTGCGCACTGCCAAGCGTTTTGGCTTTATCGACCGCATCACCCCGGCCGGCCGCACTTTGGGGCGGCGCGAGGCGTTTGCCGATCGCGACAGCGCACGGGACTATTTCGCCAGCAAACGCTTGTTCCGCCACTTTGACCCCGACTGCCTGGAAGCCTACCTGGAGCATGGCTTGGAGCCCGCGCAAGAAGGGCTGCGCCTGCGTTTCGACCCGGCTACCGAGATCAGTATCTACCGCAGCATCCCCCATGCCAGCCCAGCGCCTGCCCGGCAACTGCAGGTACCACTGGCGATGGTGCGCGGCGAGCGCAGCAACGTGATCCGCCGGCACCACACGCTGGCCGTGCGCGGCATGGCCAAAGGCGAGTACCACAGCGTGCCGGGCGGGCACATGTTCCCCCTGGAACGCCCGACCGACACCGCCAGCCTGATCAAAGGCCTGTTCGACCGTTGGAGCCACGAATGAGCGCGCACATGGAGGAAATCCGCCTGAGCCTGGGCCATATCGAACTGGCTGCGCACCTGTTCGGCCCTGAGGATGGGCTGCCGGTGATTGCCCTGCACGGCTGGCTGGACAACGCCAACAGCTTCGCCCTGCTGGCGCCGCGGCTGCAGGGCCTGCGCATCGTCGCCCTGGACCTGGCGGGCCATGGTTACTCGGAGCATCGCCCGCCTGGCGCCAGTTACGCCCTGGCCGACTACGCCCACGATGTGTTGCGGGTGGCCGAGCAGTTGGGTTGGCAGCGCTTTGCCTTGCTGGGCCATTCACTGGGGGCGATCATCTCGGTGCAACTGGCGGGCGCCTTGCCGGAGCGGATCAGCCACCTGGCGCTGATCGATGGCGTCATTCCGCCCACCGGGGCCGAACAGGACGCCGGTGAACGCCTGGGCATGGCATTGCAGGCGCAGCTGCGCCTGGATGGCAAACGTAAATCCGTCTACCCGGCGTTGGAGCAGGGCGTGCAGGCGCGCATGAAGGGTATGGTCGCCGTCAGCTGCGAGGCAGCCGAACTGTTGGCCCAACGTGGGCTGATGCCAGTAGCGGGGGGGTACAGCTGGCGCAGCGACAGCCGCCTGACCTTGCCGTCCCCTGTTCGCCTGAGCCACGCGCAAGCGATGGCCTTTGTCAGGCGGGTGAGTTGCCCGGCCTGCCTGGTGGTGGCCGCCGACGGCATGCTGGCGCGCCACACGGAGTTGCTGGAGCAGCTACCCTTTGAACAGGTGACGCTGCCTGGGGGGCATCACCTGCACCTGAACGATGAGCAGGGCGCGGCCCTTGTCGCAGACTGTTTCAATCGCTTCTTTGGCTTTGCTTGACTTGCACCGGACAAGTGCCGAGGCTTGGCGGGTTGAACAGGGAGACAACCATGCACATGCCAGACACGCTGGACCTTAGCTTCGGCGCCCCGCGCCGACTGGGCTGCCGATGAGCGCGCCCGTAACCCTCCGTACTACCCTCGCTGCCTGCTTCGTGCTCGCCAGCCCCTTGCTGTGGGCAGGTAGCCTGCCCGTTCCCGTGGATGCCAAAGTGGTCGACCAACGCCCTGCAGTGGAGCAGGAGCGCGTGTACCCCATGGGGCCTTTGCGCAAGATCAGCGGCCGCCTGCGGGTCGACGACAAGGTCGAGAGCCGTGGCCAGGTCAGCTCGGTCACCTATGAACTGCCGGTGGAGCGCACGGCCCGCGAAGCGTTCACCAGCGCCCGCGAAGCACTGCAACACGACGGTGGTTACCCATTGTTCTGGTGCCAGGGCCGCGACTGCGGCGAAGCCAGCCTTTGGGCCAATGATGTATTCGCCAATGCACGGCTCAATGGCGGTGACGAGCAGCAGGCGTTCATCCTCCTGCGCCGTTCTGCAGAAGAGGCCGACACACTGGTGGCGTTGTACAGCGTCACCCGCGGCAACCGCCGCGCCTACCTGCACGTGGAAGAGTTCGTTGCTGCCAGCCCGCTGGGTGAGCTGCTGCCCACGGCCGCCACGGTGCTGCGCGAAATGCGCGACACCGGCAAGCTCGACTACCCTGACCTGAGCACGCCGCAACCTGCCTGGGTGGCGTTGTTGGGGCGTAGCCTCAACCTGGACAGCACCTTGCGCGCCAGCCTCAGCGGCAAAGAGGCCGAAGCGTGGCGTGAGCAACTGGTCAAGGCGGGCGTGCGCAGCAACCGGCTCGAGGTCGGCAACGCCCCTACCGATGGCCTGCACCTGGAACTGATCCGTTGAACGAGCACCGCCATGGCCAATAATGACCGCCTGCTGATCCAGATCGTCCTGTTGACGCTGCTCGGCGCTGCGTTGTGGGTCATGGCACCGTTCATTTCGGCGCTGCTGTGGGGCGCCATTTTGGCCTTTGCCAGCTGGCCGCTGATGCGCTTGCTGACGCGTGCGCTGGGCGGGCGCGAAACGTTGGCCGCCAGCCTGCTGACGGCGGCCTGGATCCTTATCGTGGCGTTGCCGCTGGTATGGCTGGGTTTCAACCTGGCGGATCACATTCGTGATGCCACGGCGTTTGTCCGTGATGTGCAGGTGGATGGCCTGCCCGAGGCGCCGGCCTGGCTGGGCAGCATTCCCCTGGTGGGTGAGCGCATGGTCAATTGGTGGCAATCGCTCGACCAGCAAGGTGCGGCCTTGATCGCTTCGATCAAGCCTTACCTGGGCCAAGTGGGCAACTGGTTGCTGGCGCGCAGTGCGCAGATTGGCAGCGGCATGCTCGAACTGAGCTTGAGCCTGGTCTTCGTGTTCTTCTTCTACCGTGACGGCCCGCGCCTGTCGGCGTTCGTGCTGCGCCTGTTGCAGCGCTTGACCGGTGACCGCGCCGAGTACTACCTGGACCTGGTGGCGGGCACCGTGCAACGCGTGGTCAACGGCGTCATCGGCACGGCAGCGGCCCAGGCCTTGCTTGCGCTGATCGGCTTCCTGATTGCCGGCGTCCCCGGGGCCATCGTGCTGGGCCTGGTGACCTTCATGCTTAGCCTGATCCCCATGGGGCCACCCCTGGCGTGGATCCCCGCGACGGCCTGGTTGGCGTGGAAAGGGGAGTACGGCATGGCGGTGTTCCTGGGTATCTGGGGCACCTTCGTCATCAGTGGCGTGGACAACGTGCTCAAGCCCTACCTGATCAGCCGTGGCGGCAACCTGCCGCTGGTCATCGTGCTGCTGGGTGTGTTCGGCGGGTTGATCGCCTTTGGCTTCATTGGCCTGTTCATCGGGCCGACTTTGCTGGCGGTGGGGTATAGCCTGTTGTTGGACTGGAGCCGCAACGCCGGGCAGCAAACACCGTAGCGCCTTCGAACGGGGCGCGTTTTTACACATTCTTTATGCGTTGATCCATCCCTCGATCTCGCCCCTTTACGCCCCTCCCTCGGACAATTTCCCCAAAGCGGCCCAAGCGCCGCACCACGGGGAGCTCCACACATGAACATGCTCGACGGGCTGTCACTGCTGCTGGCAGTGGCATTGGCGATTTACCTGCTGATGGCGCTGCTGCGCGCCGATCGCAGCTAGGGAGTGGCCATGCACAGTTACGACTTTGCCTTGTTACTGGCGTTTTTCGCCATCGTGCTGCTACCGGCACCTTGGCTTGGGCGGTTCTACTACAAGGTGATGGAAGGCCAACGCACCTGGCTGTCACCGGTGTTGAGCCCGGTAGAGCAGGCCTGCTATCGACTGGCAGGCGTACGCGCCGACCAGGAGCAGAACTGGAAGCAATACACCCTGGCGTTGCTGGCCTTCAACCTGGCCGGCTTCCTGCTGTTGTTTGTCGTGCTGCTGTTGCAGGGCTACTTGCCGCTCAACCCACAGCAATTGCCCGGGCAGGAGTGGTCGCTGGCGTTCAACACCGCCGTAAGCTTCGTCACCAACACCAACTGGCAGGCTTACAGCGGCGAGTCATCGGTCAGCTACCTGAGCCAGATGCTGGGCCTGACAGTGCAGAACTTCGTCAGTGCTGCCACTGGCCTGGCAGTACTTGTGGCCCTGTGCCGCGGCATTGCCCGCCGTTCGGCCGCCACCCTGGGCAACTTCTGGGTCGACATGACCCGGGCCACGCTCTATGGGCTGTTGCCCCTGTGCCTGGTGCTGGCGCTGCTGCTGGTGTGGCAGGGTGTGCCGCAGACCTTTGCCGACTATGCGCACGCACTGACCCTGCAAGGCACTGACCAGACCATCCCCCTCGGCCCGGCGGCTAGCCAGATCGCCATCAAGCAGTTGGGCACCAACGGCGGCGGCTTCTTCGGCGTCAACGCGGCACACCCGTTCGAAAACCCCACGGCGTGGAGCAACCTGTTCGAGGTGGCGTCGATCATTCTCATCCCGGCGGCGCTGGTGTTCACCTTCGGCCATTACGTGAAAGACCTGCGCCAGAGCCGGGCGATTCTTGCCTGCATGCTGAGCCTGTTCCTCATGGGTGGCGCTACCGCGTTATGGTCCGAATACCAGCCCAACCCGGCCTTGCAGAGCGCGCAGGTGCAGCAAAGCGCGCCGCTGGAAGGCAAGGAAAGCCGCTTCGGCACCACCGGTTCGGTGTTGTGGACAGTGACCACTACGGCAGCCTCCAATGGCTCGGTCAATGCCATGCACGACAGCCTCAACCCGCTGACCGGCATGGTTGCGATGGTCAACATGATGGTCGGCGAGGTGATCTTCGGCGGCGTCGGTGCGGGGCTCTACGGCATGCTGTTGTTCGTGCTGATCGCCGTGTTCCTGGCCGGCCTGATGATTGGCCGTACCCCGGAGTACCTGGGCAAGAAGCTGCAGGCGCGTGAGGTGCAACTGTTGGTGGCGACCTTGCTGGTGATGCCGGTCGGCGTGCTGGTGCTGGGCGCCATCGCCGCCAGCCTGCCGGGCCCGGCGGCGGCGGTGAGCAACCCCGGTGCCCATGGCTTTAGCCAACTGCTGTACGCCTACACCTCCGGCACCGCCAACAACGGTTCGGCCTTTGCCGGTTTTGGCGCCAACACGGTGTACCACAACCTGATGATCGGCCTGGCCATGCTGGTCGGCCGCTTCGGCTACATCCTGCCGATATTGGCCTTGGCCGGCAGCCTGGCGGCGAAAAAGAGCGCACCCCAGGGGCTGAACAGCTTCCCCACCCACGGCCCGCTGTTCACCGGCCTGTTGCTGGTGACCATCCTGCTGGTGGGTGGCCTGACCTTCCTGCCGACCTTGGCCCTCGGGCCAATTGCCGAACACCTGAGCCTGGGCTTCTGAGGAACCACCATGAACATGCCCATTCCTGAAGTAAAAGCCCCCCACAGCGCCAAGGACCAGACCCGCTTCGCCGCGCTCTGGCGCCCGGCCCTGATCCAGGCCTTCGTTAAACTGGACCCTCGGCAGCTCAAGCGCTCGCCGGTGATGCTGGTGGTGGCGCTGACTGCCGCGCTGACCACTGTGTTGTGTTTTGCCCCCGGCAGTGGCGTGAGCACAACAGTGGCGGTGCAAATTGCCCTGTGGCTGTGGTTTACCGTGCTGTTCGCCAACTTTGCCGAAGCCCTCGCCGAAGGCCGTGGCAAGGCCCGCGCTGACAGCCTCAAGGCCGGGAGCCAGGGGCTGAACGCCCAACGTCGCGACAGCGCTGGCGCATTCGAAACGGTTGCCGCGACCGCGCTGCGCAAGGGCGATGTGGTCAAGGTGATCGCGGGTGAACTGATCCCGGGTGATGGTGAGGTAATCGAAGGCATCGCGGCGGTCAACGAGGCGGCCATCACCGGTGAGTCGGCCCCGGTGATCCGCGAGTCCGGCGGCGACCGTTCTGCGGTCACCGGCAACACGCGGCTAGTGTCTGACTGGTTGCTGATCCGCATCACCAGCAACCCTGGCGAATCGACCCTGGACCGAATGATCGCCTTGGTCGAAGGGGCCAAACGGCAGAAAACGCCCAATGAGATTGCCCTGGATATCCTGCTGATTGGCCTGACCCTGATCTTCCTGATCGTGGTCGTGACCCTGCAGCCGTTCGCCCACTTTGCCGGCGGTAGCCTGCCGTTGATCTTCCTGGCCGCACTGCTGGTGACGTTGATCCCCACCACCATCGGCGGCTTGCTGTCGGCCATTGGCATTGCCGGCATGGACCGCCTGGTCCGGCTCAACGTCATTGCCCGTTCCGGCCGCGCGGTGGAAGCTGCGGGCGACGTGCACACCCTGATGCTCGACAAGACCGGCACCATCACCTTCGGCAACCGCCGCTGCAGCGCGCTGCATGCCGCGCCGGGCGTCACCGCCAAGGAGCTGGGGGAGGGCGCCTTGTTCGCCTCGCTGGCCGATGACACGGCCGAGGGCAAATCGATCGTCGAGTACCTGCGCCAGTTGCACGACTTCGTCGAACCCTCCGGGCAGCAGCTGGAACCGATCGCCTTCAGCGCTGAGACACGGTTGTCGGGTGTCGACTTCCAGCAGCACCGCTACCGCAAGGGTGCTGTCGATGCGGTACTGGCATTCGTTGGCCTGCAACGGCTGGAAATGCCGCCGGCATTGGCCCGCGAGGTCGAGCGCATTGCCCAGAGTGGCGGCACGCCGCTGCTGGTGTGTGTCGACCAGCGCTTGCTTGGGGTGATCCACCTCAAGGACGTGGTCAAGCCGGGTATTCGCGAGCGCTTTGCCGAGCTGCGCAAGCTGGGTATCCGCACCGTGATGGTAACCGGTGACAACCCGCTGACGGCCGCTGCCATTGCCGCCGAGGCCGGGGTCGATGACGTGCTGGCCGAGGCCACCCCAGAGAAGAAGCTGGCGCGCATCCGTCAGGAGCAAAACGACGGCCGCCTGGTCGCCATGTGCGGCGACGGCGCCAACGACGCCCCGGCGCTGGCCCAGGCCGATGTGGGCATGGCCATGAACGACGGCACCCAGGCAGCCCGTGAGGCGGCCAACATGGTCGACCTGGACAGCGACCCGACCAAGCTGCTGGACGTGGTCCAGGTGGGCAAGGAACTGCTGGTGACCCGTGGCGCCTTGACCACCTTCTCGATTGCCAACGACGTGGCCAAGTACTTCGCCATCCTGCCGGCGTTGTTCGCGGCCATCTACCCGCAGCTGGGCGTGCTCAACCTGATGCACCTGGCCAGCCCGCAGAGCGCGATCTTGTCGGCGATCGTGTTCAACGCGCTGATCATCATCGTGTTGATCCCGCTGGCGCTGCGCGGTGTGCGGGTGCACGCGGCGAGCGCGGCCCACCTGCTGCGGCGCAACCTGCTGATCTACGGGCTGGGCGGGATCATCGTGCCGTTCGCCGGGATCAAGCTGATCGACATGCTGCTCAATGCCTTGCACCTGGTCTGAGGAGGCCGCCATGAACACTTATATACGCCCGGCCTTGAGCCTGGCCTTGCTGATGACGCTGGTCACCGGCGCGTTGTACCCCTTGGCGGTGACCGGTATTGCCCAGGTCGCCTTCCCTGAACAGGCCAATGGCAGCCTGGTGCGTGACGCGCGCGGCGAGGTGCGCGGCTCGGCACTGATCGCCCAGGATTTCCAAGGCGATGGCTGGTTCCATTCGCGGCCCTCGGCAGGGGCTTATGCCACGGTTGCCAGCAGTGCCAGCAACCTGTCGCCGAGCAACCCGGCGCTGGCCGAGCGGGTAGGCAGCGAGGCCGCGAAGCTGTACCGGGCTGAGCAAGGGCCTGTGCCGCAAGCCTTGCTGACCACCTCGGGCAGTGGCCTGGACCCGCATTTGCCGCCGGAGGCGGTGGCTTATCAGGTAGCGCGTGTGGCAGCGGCCCGCAAGGTGCCCGTTGAAGGCTTGCAAGCCCTGGTGGAAGAGGCCACCCTCCACCCATTGATCGGGCCGCCTGTGGTCAATGTACTGGCGCTGAACCAGGCCCTGGAGATATTGGGCCGCTGACAGTTGGGCCGCGTTGCGGCCCTTCGCGGGTAAACCCGCTCCCACAGTAATAGCGCAGCTGCAGAATGTGGCGCGGTCCCTGTAGGAGCGGGCTTGCCCGCGAAGGCCTGCAGAGCAGGCCCAGATTCACCGATCGCCGCACAATCGAAGGATGAAACATGAGTGATTCCGCCCGCGCAGACGCGCTGTTGGCCAACCTCCCGCGCGAAGGCCGCGGCAGGCTCAAGGTGTTCCTCGGCGCCGCACCGGGGGTGGGCAAGACCTACGCCATGCTGCAAGCCGCCCACAGCCAGCAACGCCAGGGCGTACATCTGCTGGCCGGGGTCGTCGAAACCCATGGCCGCGCCGAAACCGAGTCGCTGCTTGGCGGCTTGCCCCAGCAGCCCCTGCTGCGCAGCGAGTACCGTGGCGTCACCCTTGAGGAAATGGACCTTGACGGCCTGCTCAAGGCCGCACCTGCGTTGGCCCTGGTCGACGAACTGGCCCACACCAACGCCCCCGGTAGCCGCCACGCCAAGCGCTGGCAGGACGTTCAGGAACTGCTCGCCGCCGGCATCGACGTGTACACCACGGTCAACGTCCAGCACCTGGAAAGCCTCAACGACAAGGTCCGCGACATCACCGGCGTGCAGGTGCGCGAAACCCTGCCGGACTGGGTGCTGCAGGAAGCGTTCGAATTGGTCTTGATCGACTTGCCACCGCGCGAATTGCTGGAGCGCTTGCGCGAAGGCAAGGTGTACGTGCCAGAGCAGGCGCGGGCTGCGATCGATGCCTATTTTTCCCAGACCAACCTCACCGCATTGCGCGAGCTGGCCATGCAGACCGCCGCCGCCCAGGTCGACGCCGACCTAGCCCACGGCTACCGCCAGCGCGGGCAGGAGGCTCCGGCCCTGCGCGGGCGCCTGCTGGTGGGCATCGATGGCGACGACCAGGCCGAACGCCTGGTGCGCCACGCCAGCCGCGTAGCACAACGCCGGCACTTGCCCTGGAGCCTGGTGCACGTCGACAACGGTAAGCTGCGCGACGAAGCCGCACGCCAACGCCTGCAGGCCGCGCAGCAACTGGCTGAGCGCCTGGGCGGCGAAGTGGTGCTGCTGCGCGCCGGTGAAGTGGCGCGCACGCTGATCCAGCATGCCGGCGAGCGGCGGGCCAGCCTGGTGCTGGTGGGGCAGTCACGTGATCGCCTGCGCCGTCGCTTCTTCGGCGCCGGTGTAGCGGCGCGGCTGCTGCGCGAAAGCCACGGCCTGGAGATCAACGTGCTCGACCGCGATGCCCAGCCGGCCCCGGCCAGTGCGGCGGTGCAACGGGTATGGGTGTGGCGCCACTACCTGCTGGCCCTGCTTGCCACACTGCTGGCGGCCGGTTTGTCGTGGGCCGTGTCCAGCGTGCTGGCGCTGCCCAATATCTCCCTGGTGTTCCTTGCCGCCGTGCTGTTGGTAGCGGTGCGCAGCAGCCTGGGGCCGGCCTTGGCCTGCGCCGCGCTGTCGTTTCTGACCTACGACTTCCTGTTCATCCCGCCCAATTTCTCGTTCAGCATCCAGCGCGAGGAAGACGTGCTGACCTTGGTGTTCTTCCTGCTGATGGCGGCCCTCACCGGAAACCTTGCGGCCCGCCAGCGCCGCCAGTTGCAGGCGCTGCGCGAGACGCAGGCGCAGACCAGCCAGTTGCTTGATTTATCCCGCCGCCTGACCGTTGCCGCCGACCGCCAAGCGGTGTTCAACGCCGCCGGCCAACACCTTGACGGCTGGCAGGATGTGCAAGTCTGCCTGCTCGAACGTAACCCCGAAGGCCAGCTGCACCTGGCCAGTGGCGAGGCCCAGGGCCTCAGTGACAACGAGCGCGCCGCCGCCGAGTGGGCCTGGCAGCACGGGCAGGCGGCTGGCCATGGCAGCGATACCTTGCCCAATGGCCGCTGGTGGTGGTGGCCGCTAGCGGTCGATGACCACCCGCTGGCCTTGCTCGGCGTGCGCCCGCGCTCTGGCGACCCGCTCAGCGCCCAGCGCCGGCGCCTGCTCATGGCCCTCGGCCAACCCCTGGCCCAAGCCCTGGCCCGCGCCCGCCTGGCCGAACAACTGGAAGCGGCGCGCCTGCATGGCGAAACCGAGCAACTGCGCAGTGCCTTGTTAGCCTCGGTCTCCCACGACCTGCGCACGCCCTTGACCGCCATGCGCGGCAGCATTGACAGCTTGCTGGCGCTGGGTGAGGCGATCCCCGAGGACGACCGCCGCGAGTTGCTGGAAGGCACCCGCAACGAGGCCGAGCGCCTGGACCGCTACATCCAGAACCTGCTCGACATGACCCGGTTGGGCCATGGCGGCCTCAAGCTGGCCCGCGACTGGGTGGCCCCCGCAGACATCGTCGGCAGTGCGCTGAACCGCCTGCGGGTGGTGCTTGCGCCCCTGCGCGTGCACACCGATGTGCCGGCCGAGCTGCCGTTGCTGTTCGTGCATGCGGCGCTGATCGAGCAGGCCTTGGTCAACGTGCTGGAGAACGCTGCACGCTTCTCGCCGGCCCAGGGTCGGCTGGAACTGCAGGTGTCGGTGCAGGGCGAACAACTGCGCATTGCCGTCAGCGACCAGGGCCCAGGCATTCCTGTGGCCGAGCGGGAGAAGATTTTCGACATGTTCTACACCGCCGCCCGCGGTGACCGGGGCGGGCAGGGCACTGGCCTGGGCCTGGCGATCTGCCAGGGCATGATCGGCGCCCATGGCGGGCAGATCCTGGTGGGTGAAGGGATCGATGGCCAGGGCACCGGCATCACTTTATGCTTGCCGCTGCCCCCTCAACCTGAAGCCGAAAGCGAAGCCCCATGAGCCAGTCCGCCACCCTCCTGGTCATCGACGATGAACCGCAGATCCGCAAGTTTTTGCGCATCAGCCTGACGTCCCAGGGCTACAAGGTGATCGAGGCCGCCACCGGCAGCGAGGGCCTGGCGCAGGCCGCCTTGGGCAAGCCCGACCTGGTGGTGCTCGACCTCGGCCTGCCGGACATGGACGGCCAGCAAGTGCTGCGCGAACTGCGTGAGTGGAGCGCAGTGCCGGTGCTGGTGCTGTCGGTGCGTGCCAGTGAGGTGCAGAAGGTCGATGCGCTGGACGGCGGCGCGAATGACTACGTGACCAAGCCGTTTGGTATTCAGGAGTTTCTGGCGCGGGTGCGCGCCTTGCTGCGCCAGGTGCCGCAGGCCGGCGGGGGCGAGGTGGCGGCCAGTTTCGGGCCGTTGACCGTGGACTTTGCCTTCCGCCGTGTGACCCTGGAGGGCGTCGAGGTGGCGCTGACCCGCAAGGAGTATGCGTTGCTGGCCCAGCTGGCCGGGCACCCGGGCCGGGTGATTACCCAGCAGCAGTTGCTCAAGGACATTTGGGGGCCGACCCATGTGGACGATACCCACTACCTGCGGATCGTGGTCGGGCACCTGCGGCAAAAACTCGGGGATGACCCCATGGCGCCGCGTTTCATCATCACCGAGGCGGGCGTCGGTTACCGGTTGGTCGCGCCCGCCTGATGATGCCGGCCGCTGTTACCACCCTAACTGCTTGTGCAAGCCCAGGGCGTCGTAGTAGTCCCCTTGGTAGATGATCTTGCCGTCTTTGACCTTCACATAGCTCACCCCATCGAACGACAGCGCTTTGTGGGTGGCGGGCGTTTGCGCGTCCCAGGCGCCAGTGTTGGTGCCGCTGAAGGTCCACTGGAAGGCGATGCCGTCCTTGTCGACGATCGGCGTGCCGTTGATCTTCCATTTGAGGTCTGGCACGGCGCCCACGAACACCTTGATCACGTTGTCGCGTGCGGCTTCGCGGCCCTTTTGCGGGGTGCCGACGGTGACGTCGAAGTATTCGGCGTCCTTGGCCAGGTAGCTGGCGGCCTTTTCGGCGTCATGGGCGTTCCAGGCTGCCATGTAGGCGTCGACGATCTGCCTGGGGGTTTCGGCCGCCTGGGCGAGGCTGGCGAAGGTGAACAGCGACAGCAGGTAGAACGCTCTAATCAAAGGACGCATGTTTGCCTCGCTTGCGGGCGTGCCCGCGGGTTGTCGGCCGGACGGCCATTGCGCGTGGTCAGGCCCTTGGCGGCTCCTTTTCGAACAGTTGCCGTACAACTTCCAGGTAGCGCCGCGCGCCCAGGCCCAGGGGCCGCGGTTTGACCCAGATGATGTCGACCCACAGCCGTAAGCGGCTGGCCATGTTGTCGAAGCGCACCTCGGCCAAGGCGCCCGAGGCAATCAACGGTTCGACCAGCGGCTGCGGCAGGTAGGCCCACCCCAGGCCGGATTGCACCAGATCCAGCGTAGCCAGATAACTGTCGGTCAGCCAGATGCGCCGCGACAACACCATGCGCGGGTCGGAGCCGGTGGCTTTGCCGGAGGCCACGATGATTTGCCGTTGCTCGGCGAAGGCTTCTTCGGGCAGTGGCGTGCCGCTGTTGCGCCCGGCGGGGTGGCGGGGGGACGCGACGGCGACCAGCAACTGGCTGCCGGCTTCAAGAAACGACTCACGTTCATCGATGCCGGGCCGTTCGAAAACCAGCGCCAGCTGCACGCTGCCGTCATGCAGCAAACGAATCGCTTCGGCTTGCGTGGCCGAACGCACTTCGATCTCAAGGCTTGGGAATTCTTGCGCGAGGGTTTCCAGCGGCTGGCTCCAGCGGCCGGTTTGCAGCTCGGGGGCCATGGCGATGGTCAAGCGCTTTTCCAGCCCCTTGTGCAGCTGCAGGGCCTGGGCGTCGAGCAGGTTGAGCTGGCAGATCACCTGCCGTGCCTGAGGTTCGAGGGCCAAGGCGGCGCTGGTTGGCAAGGCTTTGCGCGTGGCCCGGTCGAACAGGGCCAGGTCCAGCTCGGCTTCCAGTTGGGCGATGGCCATGCTCACGGCCGAAGGCACGCGGCCCAGCTTGCGCGCTGCTGCGGAAAATGACCCTGCCTCCAGTACGGCCAGAAAAACGGCAAGTGAGTCGCTGGTGAAGGCCATTGTCAGAAAACCTGATTGATCGGTTGAGCCGCGTAGCGTGTAGGAGCAGCCTTGTGCTGCGAAGAGGCCGGTGACAGCAGCAAGATTCACTGTGCGGTCCTATGGCCTCTTCGCAGCACAAGGCTGCTCCTACAGGGGATCGGGATAGTGCGAAGGCACTAGTCTCACAGCCTATAACAATCCCTCTCGGGCAGGTTACAGATCTTCCGACAGGATACGGTCCACGCTGTCGACAAAGTGGTCCACGCTCGCCCGGGTGGTGCACATCGGGGGCTTGATCTTGAGGATGTTCAAGTAGTCGCCGGTCGGCTGCATGAAGATGCCCAGGTCACGCAAGCGGTCGCACAGCAGCAAGGTCTCCTCGGTCGCCGGCTCCAGCGTCTGCCGGTCGCGTACCAACTCAAGCCCCAGGTAGAAGCCCGAGCCATGCGCCGCACCTGCGAGCGGGTGCTTGTCGACCAGCGCCTGCAAGCGCGCCTTGAAGTAGCGGCCGGTGTCGCGGGCGTTGTCCCACAGCCCTTCCTCTTGCATCACGTCCAGCACCGCCATGCCGATGCGGCAACTGACCGGGCTGCCCCCCGCCGATGAGAAGAAGTAACCCTGCGCCTCCAGCGCCTCGGCGATTTCGCGCCGGGTGATCACTACCCCCAGCGGCTGGCCGTTGCCCATGCCCTTGGCCATGGTGATGATGTCGGGCACCACCCCTTGCTCCTCGAAGCCCCAGAAGTACTCGCCCAGTCGGCCATAACCCACCTGCACCTCGTCGGCGATGCACACGCCACCGCGGGCGCGCACCTTGGCGTAGGCGTCCTGCAGGTAGCCCGCTGGCAGCGAGATGCCCCCGGCGTTGCCGTACACCGGCTCGCAGATGAAGCCGGCCAGTTGGCGGCCACGGGCATCGAGGTCGGCCAGCTTGGCGTCGACGTCGCGCAGGTAGTCGGCGGCACTGTCGGCACCACGGAAGCGCCCACGGAACGTGTTCGGTGCCTCGACCGGGTGCACCCAGTCTGGCCGGGTTTCCAGGGCTTGCGGGTTGTCGGCGATAGAGGTGGAAATGGCGTCTGTAGCCACCGACCAGCCGTGGTAGGCCTCCAGCACGCTGAGCAGGTCGCGCCCGCCGCTGTAGGCCCAGGCCAGGCGGATGGCCAAGTCGTTGGCCTCGGTGCCGCTGTTGACCAGGAACACCCGGTCGAAGCCTGCTGGCGCCAGCTTCAGCAGGCGTTCGGAGAACTCGGCGATGGCCGCGTAGTGGAAGCGCGAGTTGGTGTTCAGCAGCGACCATTGCCGCGCCGATTCCGCCACCATGCGTGGGTGCCCATGGCCAAGCACGGCCACGTTGTTGAGCATGTCCAGGTAAGACCGGCCCTGCATGTCGATCAGGTAATTGCGCCAGCCGCGTTCGATATGGGGCGGTTGCGCGTAGTAGTGCTTTTGCGAACGGGCGAAGCTGGCATCACGACGTGCCAGCAGCGCCTGTGCATCGGGCAGCGGTTCGGCGTCGCAATCAAAGCCCAGCAGCGCGGCAGGCGACGGGCACAGCGCTAGCCAGGCAGCGGCCTGGGAGGGGGTGGCGAAAAACGGCGGGCGGGCGCCGTTATCCAGGCACAGCTGAATGCTGAGCAAGCCACCGCTGCTGCCCAATTTTTGACCTTTTGCCAGGGCCTGCCCATCTGCCGGAGCATCCTCCAGGCCACCTAGCCACAAGCTCCAGTGGGGTGTGCGCAGGCAACCGCGGCCATCGCCATGGCGCTGCCAGGTACCGGCCTGCGGCGCCTGCACGGTGCTGGCGTTGGGCACATGCAATTCGACACCCAGCGCGCAGGTGGCAGGTTCTTCAGCGCGGTCGATATGGGTTTGTGACAGGCGATATTGGCCATGCAGCGTGCACGCCGGGGCCGGTTGTGCAGCCAGCAGGCGTTGGTCGAAGCCTGGTTGTTCCCAGTTGCCCGCTTCGCAGTGCGGGCTGAGCACGCCCAGGTCGAGGCGAGCCACCGGCTGGCCGACCCGTTCAGGCAGCAGGGGCGCGCAACTGGCCAGGTCGGGCCGGCTGGGTTGAACACCGGCCGCCAGCAGAATAGCCGCCTCCATCAGTGCGAATGGCACGGCAGCCGCGGTGTCGAAAATCTCCCATTCGTGCGCGATGTTGTTGCGGATGTACTGATTGCCCGGGTCTACAGCCAGCTGTTGCTCGCTGCTCAGCACCAATACCGCGGCGCGGTTGAGCACCAGCGGCCACAGGGCACGCAGTTCGGCTTCGCTCAGCGGGTTGAGGGCCTGGTAGGCCCGCACCGCCGGCAGAATGCGCAGTGGGTCGCCTTCGGCATGGTGCAGCAGTGCCGCGCAGGTCACCGAGAGGTCGGCAATGCGCCAGGTGCGCAGCAGGTCGCCAAAATCGATGACACCCTGCACCTGCCACTGGCGCTCGTCATCGCGGGCCCACACGGCGTTGTCATCGGTGATGTCCAGGTGCACGGCTTGGCTTGGCAGCTGCTCCACCAGCGGCGCCAGGCGCTCGGCAGCCAGTTGAGTGGTTTGCTCGACACGGGCGCGTTGCCCGGCGTCTTGCAACACCGGCAGCAGGTGCTGGATCAACGCCTGCGCGTGCTGCGGGTCCCATTGCAGGGTGCGGTTCAAGCCGGGGTGATCAAACTCGGCCAAGGCTTGGTCCACTTTCGCGCAAAGCCCGCCCAGCTCGGCTATCAGGCGCGGTGCCATGTGTTTGAGGCGGGTCAGCGGTTGGCCGTCGATGTAGTCGAGCAGGCGCACCCGCAGCGGTTGCCCATCGATGTCCAGGGCCAGCAATGCCTGCCCGTTTTGCGCCGGGCGCACTGCGGGTACCGGCAAGCCCTGTTCGCGCAGGTACCCCAGCGCGGCATGCTGCGCCTCCAGTTCGACCTGGGCATAGCTGCCGTGGCAGGCCTTGAGCACAAAACGGCCCTGGGCGGCATCCACGCGGAAGTTCAAGTCTTGCTGGCTGCCCAGCGATGACAGGTTGCCCGCCAGGCCGTAGTGTGCCTTCAGCAAGGCGTGTGCCTGGGCCTCGCTGAGCGCAGGGCTGGGCAGAGCGGAGCGCTGGATCAGGATGTCCAGGGCAGGGGAGGCGGGCGTTTGGTGGTGGCTGGGCATTGGGCTCTACCGTTGGTGCTGGGGTTGACGGTAGGGAATTTATGCCCGTTTTGGCTGATGATGGAAGACGATTGTTGTCAGAATTTTTGATGATTGGGTGTGGGTGCATGTCTTGAGTTTTGCGGCGCCTATGAGATCGAGCGCCGCCCGCGCGGCGCTTCGCAGCACAAGGCTGCTCCTACATCTGTTTCAGGCCAGTGAGGCCTGTGATATCTGCGCGCGACCGCCTCAGGAATAATTGGCCCCAAAAATGTAGGAGCAGCCTTGTGCTGCGAAGCGCCGCGCGGGCGGCGCTCGATCTGATAGGCGCTGCAAATCCATCGCCATGCACCAGGCGGCCCTATCTCAATCTACCGCCACCCACCCTCACATCAAAAACTGGCCTTGACCGACACCATGAAATTACGCGGCTCCCCAAAATAATTACCAAACGTCTCTGTCCCGATACTGGCGTAATAACGCTTGTCGAACAGGTTGTTGCCGTTAACCGCCACCGACCAGGTATCGTCGATCCGGTAACCGATCCGGCCATTCCACACCGCATACCCCGCCTGGCTGATCTTCTCGCCACTGGCAGGCGAAACCCGGAAGTTATCGCTCTGCGCATTCACCCCGGCACCCAGGCTGAACCGCTCAAAAGCGCCACCGAGTGCGTACTCGCCCCACAGGCGCAGCACGTGCCGAGGCACATAGCTGTTGAACGCCGCGCCGTTCAGGCTGGTGTCGATATCGTCGAGGGTCTTGGTCTGGGTGTAGGTGTAGCCCGCCAGCAATTGCAGGCGCTCGATGACTTCGCCGCTGATCTCGGCCTCGAAACCCTGGGCGCGGACCTTGCCAGCGTTGACATAGCAGTAGCCATCCGAGGAGGGGCACGACGAGTTGTAGTCGGTCTGCGCCTGGTCCTTCTGAACGGTGCGGAACAGGTTGAAGGCGCCGTTCAAACGCCCGTCGAACCAGGCCCCCTTGATCCCCAGTTCATAGCTCTGGCCCACCAGCGGTTTGAGCGCCGAACCTTGTTCGTCCCGGTAGCTGCCTTGCGGGGTGAAGATGTCCGAGTAGCTGGCGTAGGCCGTCAGGTTTTCGTTCAGGTCCAGCAGCACGCCGGCAAAGGGCGTGACCTGCCCGGTCTCGCGGGCGTTGGAGTGCTGCGGCGGCGTGGCGGTGTCGATGAAGACGGTATCGGTCTCGGCGTTATACCAACTCACCCGGCCCCCCATCACCAGGGTCAACGGGTCGGCCAGTTTCAGGCGCAGGGTCGAGTAGAGGCCTTTTTGTGTGGTCACGGACTTGACCGGGCCACCGCGCGACGAGTGCTCGATGAAGTAGCTGTCATCTGGCTCAGGGATGAACTTGTCGGGGTTGAACACGTTCTGCCGTTGCGCAAGGAACGCCACCGAGTAGAAGTCATCTTTCTTCGAGCGGCTGGCGTTCATGCCCAGCACCAGTTCATGTTGCTGGCCGAAGGCAGCGAACTTGCCATCCACATAGGCATCCAGGCCGTAATCGACCTGGTCATAGTCATACATACTGCCCAGCATGCCAGTGGTATCAATGCCAGGCGTCACCGCACCGGACGCGAAGGCGTACTTGATGTCCTGGGTGTTCTTTGTATAAACGCTCGCCACCTTGAGCTTCCAGTCTTCGTCGAGCTGGTGGGTGAGGTCGGTGAACACCGTGGTGCGCTGGCTGCGCCAGGTATTCCACGAAGGGTCGAGGCAGGTCGAGCGGCTGAGGTTCAGGTCGCTGCGGTCCCGGTAGCGTGGCAGGCCGCCCCAGCAGGGGTTGGCATCCACGTCCTCGTAGGCAACGCCTAGGCCCAACGTCGTGTCGGGGCTGACATCGACGTCGAGGGCGCCGTAGTACACCTGGTCCTTGCGGTTGGCGTCGTCGACCGAGTAATGCCGGCTCTGCTCCGCCACGACCGCCCGGCCACGCAAGGTGCCGGCTGCGTTCAGCGGCCCACCGGTGTCGAGCTGCCCGCGATAGTTGTCCCAACTGCCTCCGGACAGGGTGATGTCGGTATGCGCCGCCGCCAGGCCACGCTTGCGCACGAAGTTCACCCCGCCAGCGGTCCCGCCCGACCCTTTCATCATGCCGGCTGCGCCGCGCAGCACCTCGACCCGGTCGTAGTAGGCCATGTCACTGCTGAAGCTGTCGGCTTGAACATAGAGGTTGCCCATGTCCAGCGGCACGCCGTCGTACTGGTACTGGCCCGACATGCGGAACCCGCGCGAATAGAAGTATTTGCCGCCCATGGTCGAGTCGTACACGGTGATGCCGGGCGTCTTTTCCATGACCTGATCGATGGTGTACAGGTTCTGGTCGTCCATCATTTTGCGCGTCATCACCGTGACCGACTGCGGCGTCTCCTTGAGCGAGTGCTCGCCCTTGCCGATGGTCACCGCGCCCGTGGTGTACGAGCCGCTGTTCTCAGTGGTTGCGCCCAGCACCTGGCTGGTGATGTTGGTGGCCCCCAGCTCCAGTGCCGAGCCCGACGACGGCACCGCCTGCAGCACATAAGTGCCGTTTGACCGCGGCTCGGCCTGCAGGCCGCTGCCTGCCAGAATCTGGGTAAAGCCCTCGCTGACACCGAACGCACCTTTGAGGCCGGGGCTCTGCAAACCGTCTGTTTGCCGGGCATCGAACGAAATCGCGGCGCCCGCCGCACTGGCGAAGCGGCTGAGGACTTCAGTCAGGCTGCCCCCCGCAATATTGTACGACCGTACGGCATTTTGCTGCGTCGGCTGCGGCGCTGCATACGTCGTCATGGGCCAGGCGCCGGCGGTGGTTGCCGCCAACAGCCCGACATTTATTGCAGTCGCCAGACGACCACGCTTGAACACAGCAGACATACCAATCCTCCCCCTGAAAACGATCAATAGAACCCTTTGGGGGATGAGCCGAACGTCGTGTAAGAAAAGTGCAAAACCCGCGAAAGTTTTTTCAGCCCGCTGGGGAAGGGGGCGGCGATACGGTGACCCAAAAACGGCTGTAGCGCGTGACGCGCAGCGCAAACCCGGTCTCCAGTGCCGCCAATGCCCGGTCGGTGTCATCGATGGGGAACGCGCCAGAAACCTTCAACTGGGCAATGCGGGGATCACAGCGCAGCACCCCGGTGCGATAGCGCGAGAGGTCCGCCAGCAGTTCGCCCAAGGGACGGTCCAGGGCGATGATGCTGCCTTGTTGCCAGGCCCCTACAGAGGCGTCATTGCGCCGTATTGCCCCCACCGAACGGTCAGAAAACGCAATGGATTGCCCAGCTTCCACACGCACTGCCAACGCACCGCTGGATGCCCTCACTTCCACCGCCTTCTCGAGCACGGCCACGTCACCCTCCAAGGCTTGGGAGCGAACCAGAAAACGCGTGCCCAGCGCCCGTACCTGGCCATGCCGGGTGCGCACACTGAACGGCCGTTGCGCGGGGTCGGCCGCCGTGGTGACCAGAATTTCGCCGCGCAACAGTTCCAGCACTCGTTGCTGGCCGTCGTACTTGAGGTTCACCGACGTGTCGGTGTTCAGCAGCAGCGAGCCGCCATCGGGCAAGCGAATCGCGCGGCGTTCACCCACGGCGGTGCGGTAGTCGGCCAGCAGTTGTTGCGAGGTGTCGCTGCGCCAACCCAGCCAGCCCAGCGAAGTGGCCGGCACCAGTATCACGACACTGCGCAACAGCTGGCGCCGAGAGCGCTCGGCGCCGCGCAAGGCAGGGGCCGCCAGGGCGCTGGGCACGCGGGCCATCTGCTCGCCCACGGCGGCCATGCGTTGCCAGGCCTGACGGTGGGCCGGGTCGGCAACCAGCCAGTCGTTCCAGGCGCTGCGGTCGGCGTCGGTGGCGATGCCGGAGTGCAGCCGCGCGTACCAGCGGGCGGCGACACTGATGGCGTTCAACTCGGCGGGCGACAGGCTCATGCCAGTTGCAACTGCATCAAACAGCAATTCTCCATGGCTTTGGCCATGTAGTTGTTGACGCTGCGCACGCTGATGTTCATGTCCTCGGCAATCTGCGGGTAGGTCAGGCCGTCGAACTGCGACAGCATGAACACCTGCTTCACCTTCGGGCCAAGCCCTTGCAGCAGGCGGTCGATTTCTACCAGTGCCTGCAACAGGATCGCCTGTTCCTCCAGCGAAGGCTGCAACGCCTCCGGCAGGCTAGCCAAGGCCTCCAGGTAGGCCTGCTCCAGTGAGCGCCGTCGGAACAGATCGATCAGCAGGCCGTTGGCGATTCGCGACAGGTAGGGGCGTGGCTCGCGAATGTCCAGCGCACTGCGTGCCTTGATCACCCGCACGAAGGTGTCCTGCGTCAGGTCGGCGGCATCGAACGCATTGCCCAGGCGTTTGCGCAGCCAGCCATTGAGCCAGCCGTGATGTTCGCAGTACAGATCATTGACGGCGCTACGCAGGGATAGATCGTTGGCGGGCATGGTGATGGAATGGTTCGCGAGTGGTAATGAATCTTATTGTCGTGCGGGCTGTGGTTTTTTTGCAAGCGCTACAAGGATTCAAGAAACGCACGTATCGCCTGCCGCTCGCCCTTGCCCAGCGCCGCATAGCGTTGTCGGGCCACTTCTGCTTCACCGCCATGCCAGACAATCGCTTCTTCCAGGGTGCGCGCTCGGCCGTCGTGCAGATAGCCGCTGCCGGGGGTAATTCGTTCGCTCAGGCCAAGCCCCCACAGCGCCGCCGTGCGCCACTGCCGGCCGTTAGCGAGATAGTCTTCACGGCCATCGGCCAGGCCGGGGCCCATGTCGTGCAGTAACAGGTCGGTATACGGCGCGATGCGTTGCTGTGTCAGGGCGGGATAAAGCGGGTGTGTGCCGGTGATCAGCTCGGGGCGGTGACAGGCGGTGCAGCCACTGGCAGCGAACAGTTTTTCGCCCTCAATGACCGCAGGTTCGGCCTGTTGTCCACGGGCCGGTACGGCCAGGTGAGCGAGGTAGAAATGCAGGTCGCCGAGTTGCAGGGCGTCCAGCTCCGGCTCGCCGCCGTGCGCTGCTTGGGCACAGGCCAGTTGAGTGGGCGTGCAGTTCTGCACGGGGGCGAGCGGGGACGTGATGCCAAGATCACCCAGCATGGCGTGGGCGATTTGTTGGCGCAGGTCCGGTTGGTTGGCCTTGAGGCCAAAGCGGCCTGCCTCGGTGCGTTGTCGCTCGACACTCCACACCTGATTGACCTGCCCCGTCACGCCATCTGGTTTGGCTTCGGAGGCCATGGCGTGCAGGGTGCGCTCATCGATAGCCTCCAGCAAACCAAGGCCAATGACCGGCGAACCCACGCGTGCCGACGTTAACACCGCGTCCAATGGCCCATAAGCCAGCTCACGTAGCTCGACACGCGGCTTGCGCAGCATGACGGTTTCGCCATCGCCCAGCGACACCGCCTGCTCCTCCCAGTGCACATGGGCGCGCCCTTCACCCGGCACGCCAGGCACACCCTGGTCGTTCAGCTGATCGCCGTATATGGGGTGCGGCTTTGGCCCGCCATGGCCGTCGTGCCCTGGCAGGGCCAAGCGCAGCAACATGCTGCGCATCGGCTGCCCGTGTTCAGGCGCCTGGCCGCGGCCGTTCTTGGGGTGGCAGGCGATGCACGACACCCGGTTGTACAGCGGCCCAAGGCCATCCACCGCCTCGTCTCGGGACGGTGCAACCACCCAGGCCTGGCGGAACAGGCTGCGCCCGCGGAAGAAACGTTCCAGTTGGCCTTCGTCCAGCCCGGTGAACGGCTGGGAGTAGGCTTCACGGTTGGCCGCGGTGTGCGTGGTCGCGGCGCTGGCGAGCAGGCTCGTCAGCACACCCATCGTTAACCAAGCGGCGCGCACGGCAGTCACTGCCCCAAACCATCGAGCAAACGGGCGGCCTCTGCCCGGTGAAGCGCGGCCTGGAACTGCCAGTTGATTTCCCGGCGGCCGAGTTCGTCCGCGTCGCTGGCCGGCGCTTGCGTCATGCCCTGGTCCTGGCGCGCCGCGAACAGTGCCAGTAAGGGCTTCGCCTCGGCGTGTTCGGCATCCAGGGGCGGTGCGGTCAACTGTTGGCGTATGGCGGTGACGTCCAGCCCAGCGTCTTCGGCCGCGTGCAGCCGAGCCCAGAGCTCGCCCAAGGCTTCATGGGGCATGCCGAGCCAGTGGGTGAACAATGAGCTGATCAAGGCCAGGCGTTCGCGTGAGCTGCCGTTGCCGTAGTCATAGGCACCCAGGCCCGCAGCTACGAACGGGTCATGGTAGTCCGCTGGCAACTGCCGATAAACACTGGGACGAACGGGCAGTTTGCGGATATCGGCATCGGCCAGCAGCCCTTGGCCTGCTTCCGACAGCACGAACTGCGCAAACGCTCGGGCACCCGCCAATGCCTGGCTGTGGGCTGTAATGGCGATGAATGCGGGGTTAAGGCCGCCATGGGCCGGATAGATGAAATCCACCGGCTCGCCATTGGCTTTGGCCGAGGCGACAAAGAAATCGATCGACAACCCGACTGCTGCACGCCCGCTGGTCACTTCATCACTGACCAGGGTGCCACCCCGCGTTACCAGGCGCGCCTGGCCGGCCAGTTCACTCCAGAGGGCCCAGCCACGTTCCCAGCCATAGGCGCGCAAGACGATATCCAGCAGGACCGGTGCAAAGCCGACCCGGCCTGGGTCTGGCAGCGCAATGCGCCCGCGCAGTCGTGGGTCGAGCAAGTCTGGCCAATCCCTTGGTACCGGAACCCCCAGTTCGCCCAGTGACGTGGCGTTGATGGCAAAGCCATAGCCCGCGAGCTCGGTTGCCTGGTACAGCGGGCCTTGGTCACGCAATGACAAACCACCGATCTGTGCCGGCAGGCCCTTCAGGCTGATCCCCAGGGGTTGCCAGCTACCGGCTTTCGCCAGCCGGGCGAAGTTGCCCGGCGACGGTGCCCAATAGACATCGACACCGCCCTGTTGTGCTTGCAGCAGATAGGGCAGGGCATCGAAGCCCTGGCGCCAGAGGATGTGCAGGCGATAGCCCGGGTGGGCTTGAGCAAAGCCATCCTCGATCCGCGTCATCACCTCCTCGGGGTAGCTGGTCATGACCACCACGGTTTGCGGGGCGGCGTTCAGCAGCGTGCTGACCGTCAGCAGCAGGCCCGCCAGCCAGCGGTTACAGCGGCACATTGAATTGCACGAAGTATTGACGGCCCATTTCAGGGTAGCCCTCGCTGTATTCATACAGCCGGTCGAACAGGTTGCGAATGCCGCCCTCGATCAGCACATCGTTGCTGAAGCGGTAGCCGCTCTTGAGGTTGTACACCGCGTAGCCGGGCGCCATCTGGTTGCCGTCCGAGGTGTTGTAGCGACGCGATGCAGCCTCCACGCTGGCAGTGTGTTGCCAGTCACCCAGATGCCACGAGGCCGAGCCGAACGCGCTGTGGCGTGGGGTGTCGGTAGGGTGCAGGTCGTGGTCGCTGAGGTTCTCGCGGTCGAGCCAGGTGTAGTTTGCCGCCAATTCCCAGTTGCCCAGGTCGCCGTTGATGCCAAGCTCCACACCCTGGTTTCGCGCTTTGGCAATGTTCTGGTACTGGCCACAGGGCGCGGCGCAGTTAGGCTGCGCGGGTACCGTGACGTTTTGAATGGAGTCCTCGATGTTGGCCACGAACAGCGCGGCGTCCAGCTTCCATTGCGGGGCGATCTGGCCGCTGTAGCCGAGCTCATAGTGAGTCGCCCGCTCAGACTTCAAGTCGGGGCTGGGGATCACCGTGCCGAAGCGCGTCGAGTAGCGGTCCTTGATGGTCGCGAAGCGGCTTTTGCGTGCCACGGTCAGGCGCAGTTGGCCGTCGTCGTGGGTGCCCAGGAGCGGGTTGGTATTGGCGAACAGGCCCAGTTGCGCGTTGACGGCGTCGTTGCTACCGGTAGGTTCGTCGTAGCGCGTGGCCTGCGATGGCGAGCTGGCGTTGGTGCCGTAGTTCTGTGCGTCCAGGCTCTTGCGGTAGTTGTACGAGACGCCGCCCACCACGCTGAAGATGTCGTTCAGGCGCAGGGTGTCTTCCAGGGCAATCGACTGAGTCTGGTCGCGGAAGTGGGTCTGGGGGTTGGCGCCATCACGCGAGCGATGCACATCGTCTTTGAAGTGATAGGCAATGCCCAGGCGGTTGGCCTCGCTCAAGGCCAAGTCGCCTTCCACCGAAAAGCCGCTGCTCTCGTCATCGTATTTACTGGGGAAGCCCGGCTGCAAAGCGCCGACCACGCCATTGCGATAGGTGAAGCTTTCCAGCGAGTTCTTGAAGGTGTCGTGGTACACGCGCGTTTTCAGGGCGTGCTCGCCAAAACCGGTCTTGGTGGCGATGAACACACTGGTATTGTCCGACCGCGGCCACTCCCACCAGCGCGCACGTTGGCCGGTGGTCGGCAGGTCGCCGGCATACGGCGGTTGGCCCTTGCTGCCTTCCTGCTGAACGTAGCCGAGCACGTATTCATCGGTTTCACTGGGGGTGAAGCCGACTTTGAAGCTGAATTTGCTGTCGCGGTGGTTGCTGTTCTCGCGCCGCCCCGTGCCCTGCTGGTTGTTGGTTGGCTTGAAGTCATCGGGCAGCAGGGTGTAGTCGTAATCGACATAGGACACGCCGCCCTGAACCCACCACAGGCCCTGGTTGGAACCCACGTTGGCGTAACTGCGGTAGGCATTCACGTTACCGTGATCGGTCAGCTCCAGCCCCCCACCCACTTCGCCCTCGAACGCTTGCGTGGGGCGGCGGGTCACCAGGTTGATCGCCCCGCCCAGGGTGTTGGGGCCGTACAGCAGCGAGGCGAAGCCCTTGTCCACCTGGATGCGTGACAGGTCGTAGGTGGTGAACCGGCCCAGGTCGATGTTGCCGTCGTAAGGCACATAGGTGGGAATGCCATCGATGAATACCGGCACCTGCAAGCGATCGAAACCGCGCACGAATACCACCTGCTCGGCGCGACCGCCGATGTAACCGAGGTTGACCCCAGGGGCCAATGTGAGCGCGCTGCCGACGGTCTCGCGGTCGTGCAGCCGAATGTCTTTCAAGTCGATGACGCTACCACCCGTGGACAGCGTTTCGTCCCGTGGTGCGGAAATCTGGATTTCGCCGAGGTTGAAGGTGTTGTTCTGTTCGGCGACAGCGGGTTGAGCACCGAGGGCTGCGACGGCAACCATGACGGTGCGCGGTGTTAGCGGCTTCATTACTGCTCCTGGGTCGGCCATGGCAGTGGCGGGCCTGGCGACGTTATATATTGTTGTATATAGCGATAGGCGAAATTAACCGACCACGACCTCCCCAGGGCGTGATCAGTCAGCGATCGTAATAAGAGATAGCAGGATGGCAGATGGCCAACCGCGGGGAATCCTAGCGCTGTTTACGGGGGGTTACAACGATGTATACAAAAATATATAGCGTATGCCGAGATCGGTAGGGAGGGAGGTCGCAATGGTGCCCCTCCGGTCATGCGCGATCTGTGTAGGAGCAGCCTTGTGCTGCGAAGAGGCCGGTGGCAGCGCTGAAGATTCCCGGTGGGGTCACGGGCCTCTTCGCAGCACAAGGCTGCTCCTACAGTGGAAGGCGTATGCCTTGAGGATCAAACAACGCTCCGAAACCTAGCCCGCCGTCTCAACTTCCAAAAACGCCGCCTCCAACAACTGCCGCGTATACGCATGCTGCGGCGCGTGGAAGATCGCCTGCGCATCCCCTTGCTCCACCACCTGCCCCTGCTTGATCACCATCAACTGATGGCTCAGCGCCTTGACCACTGCCAGGTCATGGCTGATGAACAGGTAGGTCAGGTTGTACTTCTGCTGCAAGCTGCGCAGCAACTCCACCACCTGCCGCTGCACCGTGCGGTCCAGCGCCGAGGTGGGTTCATCCAGCAGGATCAACGCCGGCTTCAACACCAACGCCCGGGCAATCGCAATGCGCTGGCGCTGCCCGCCCGAGAACTCATGCGGGTAGCGGTGCCGTGTCCGCGGGTCGAGCCCCACTTCCTCCAACGCAGCAATGATCGCCGCTTCCTGCTCTTCAGCGGTGCCGATGCGGTGAATCCGCAACCCTTCACCCACGATGTCTGCCACGCACATGCGTGGGCTGAGGCTGCCAAACGGGTCTTGGAACACCACCTGCATTTCTCGCCGCAGCGGGCGTACTGCCTTCTGGTTCAGCCCGGCGAGGTCCTGGCCGTGAAAGCGAATGCCGCCCTGGCTTGAAATCAAGCGCAAGATGGCCAGCCCGAGCGTCGACTTACCCGAGCCACTCTCGCCGACAATCCCCAGCGTCTGCCCTTGGGGCAAGCTGAAGTTGATGCCGTCCACCGCCTTCACATGGTCCACGGTGCGCCGCAAGAAGCCTTTCTTGATGGGGAACCAGACCTTGAGGTCATCCACCTCCAGCAAGGGCGCGCCGACTGGGTTGTGGGCAGGTTGGCCGCTGGGTTCGGCATTGATCAGCATCTGCGTGTAGTGATGCTGCGGTGCACTGAACAGCGTCGCGCAATCCGCCTGCTCGACAATCTGCCCGCGCTGCATCACGCACACGCGGTGGGCAATGCGCCGCACCAGGTTCAGGTCATGGCTGATCAACAGCAGCGCCATGCCCAAGCGTGCCTGCAGCTCCTTGAGCAGGTCGAGAATCTTCAACTGCACGGTCACGTCCAGCGCGGTGGTGGGTTCGTCGGCAATGAGCAGTTCTGGCTCGTTGGCCAGCGCCATGGCGATCATTACCCGCTGCCGCTGCCCACCCGACAGCTCGTGGGGCAGGGCCTTGAGGCGCTTGCGCGGTTCGGGAATCCCAACCAGTTCCAACAGCTCCAGCGTGCGTGCGGTGGCTTCCTTGCCGGTCAGGCCTTTGTGCAGCAGCAGGATTTCGTTGATCTGCTTCTCGATGCAGTGCAGCGGGTTCAGCGAGGTCATCGGCTCCTGGAAGATCATGGCAATGCGGTTGCCCCGGATATGCCGCAAGGCCTTCTCGCTCTGCTGCAGCAGGTCTTTGCCCTCGTAGCGGATGCTGCCGCTGGGGTGGCGGGCGAGGGGGTAGGGCAGCAGGCGCAGGATCGAGTGGGCGGTCACCGATTTGCCCGAGCCGCTCTCGCCGACCAGGGCCAGGGTCTCGCCCTTGCGGATGTCGAAACTGATGCCGTCGACCACCCGGTTGACCTGCTCGCCGGTGACGAACTCCACCGCGAGATCACGCACTTCGATCAGGTTATGTTCGCTCATGTCATTTCCTTGGGTCGAAGGCGTCGCGGGCGGATTCGCCGATGAACACCAGCAAGCTCAGCATCACCGCCAGCACGGCGAATGCGCTGATGCCCAGCCATGGCGCCTGCAGGTTGGATTTGCCTTGGGCGACCAGCTCGCCTAGCGACGGCGAGCCGGCCGGGAGGCCGAAGCCGAGGAAGTCCAGGGCGGTCAGCGTGCCGATGGCGCCGGTGAGGATGAACGGCATGAAGGTCATGGTCGAGATCATCGCGTTGGGCAGAATGTGCCGGTACATGATCGCGCCATTGCGCATGCCCAGGGCGCGGGCGGCGCGCACGTATTCAAGGTTGCGGCCACGCAGGAACTCGGCGCGCACCACGTCCACCAGGCTCATCCACGAGAACAGCAGCATGATCCCCAGCAGCCACCAGAAGTTGGGCTGCACGAAGCTTGCGAGGATGATCAGCAGGTACAGCACCGGCAAGCCCGACCAGATCTCCAGAAAGCGCTGGCCGGCCAGGTCGACCCAGCCGCCATAAAAGCCCTGCAAGGCACCGGCGATGACGCCGACGATGGAACTGAGGATGGTCAGGGTCAGGGCGAACAGCACCGACACGCGGAAGCCGTAGATCACCCGCGCCATCACATCACGGCCCTGGTCATCGGTGCCCAGCCAGTTGTCCGCCGAAGGCGGGGCGGGGGCCGGGACCTTGAGGTCGTAGTTGATGCTTTGGTAACTGAAGGGGATTGGCGCCCACAGCACGAAGCTGTCTTTCTTGGCCAGCAGTTCGCGGATGTACGGGCTCTTGTAGTTGGCCTCCAGCGGGAACTCGCCGCCAAAGGTGGTCTCCGGGTAGCGCTTGAACGCAGGGAAGTACCACTCGCCGTCGTAACGCACGGCAATCGGTTTGTCGTTGGCGATCAGCTCGGCGCCCAGGCTCAGGCCGAACAGGATGAGGAACAGCCACAACGACCACCAGCCGCGGCGGTTGGCCTTGAAGCGCTCGAAGCGCCGGCGGTTGAGAGGGGACAGTGCCATGTCAGTGCTCCCGGCTGGCGAAGTCGATGCGTGGATCGACCAGGGTGTAGGTCAGGTCGCCGATCAGTTTCACCACCAGCCCCAGCAGGGTGAAGATGAACAGGGTGCCGAAGACCACCGGGTAGTCGCGGTTGATGGCCGCCTCGAAGCTCATCAGGCCCAGGCCGTCGAGCGAGAAAATCACCTCGATCAGCAGCGAGCCTGTAAAGAAGATGCCGATGAAGGCCGAAGGGAAACCGGCAATCACCAGCAGCATGGCGTTACGGAACACATGCCCGTACAGCACCCGCGAACGGCTCAGGCCCTTGGCCTTGGCGGTGACCACGTATTGCTTGTTGATCTCGTCGAGGAAGCTGTTTTTGGTCAGCAGGGTCATGGTGGCGAAGTTGCCGATGACCAGTGCGGTGATCGGCAGCACCAGGTGCCAGAAGTAGTCCAGCACCTTGCCGGTAGTGGACAGTTCATCGAAGTTGTTCGAGGTCAGCCCCCGCAGCGGGAACCAGTCGAAGTAGCTGCCACCGGCGAACAATACGATCAGCAGGATGGCGAACAGGAACGCCGGGATGGCGTAGCCGACGATGATCGCCGAACTGGTCCAGACGTCGAAGTGGCTGCCGTGGCGCACGGCCTTGGCGATGCCCAGGGGGATGGACACCAGGTACATGATCAGGGTGCTCCATAACCCTAGCGAGATCGACACCGGCATCTTCTCGATGATCAGGTCGATGACCTTGGCATCGCGGAAGAAGCTGTCGCCAAAATCCAGCTGGGCGTAGTTCTTGATCATGATCCACAGGCGTTCGGGCGGCGACTTGTCGAAGCCGTACATACGCTCGATCTCGGCAATCAGCGCCGGGTCCAGGCCTTGCGCGCCGCGGTAGCTGGAGCCGGCCACCGAGACTTCGGCGCCGCCGCCGGCGATGCGGCTGGTGGCGCCTTCGAAGCCTTCGAGCTTGGCGATCATTTGCTCGACCGGGCCGCCGGGAGCGGCCTGGACGATGATGAAGTTGATGATCAGGATGCCGAACAGAGTCGGGATGATCAGCAGCAGGCGGCGCAGGATATAGGCCAGCATCTCAGTTGGCCTCGCCCGCGGAGGCATCGGTGACGGCTGGGGTCACGCCAGGCTTGATCCACCAGGTGTCGATGCCGATGTCGTACTTGGGCGACACGCTCGGGTGCCCGATGTGGTTCCAGTAGGCCACGCGCCAGGTCTTGATGTGCCAGTTGGGGATCACGTAGTAGCCCCACAGCAGTACGCGGTCGAGCGCTCGTGCGTGGTTGATCAGGCTCTGGCGTGAGTCGGCGTTGATCAACTGTTCCACCAATTGGTCGATGGCCGGGTCACGCAGGCCGATGAAGTTGCGGCTGCCGGGGTTGTCGGCGGCGGCGCTGGACCAGAACTCGCGCTGTTCGTTGCCTGGCGAATTGGATTGCGGGTAACCGCCGACGATCATGTCGTAGTCGCGTGAGCGCAGGCGGTTGATGTATTGCGAAACGTCGACCCGGCGGATGTTCAGGTCAATGCCCAAGTCGGCAAGGTTGCGTTTGAACGGCAGCAGAATGCGCTCGAATTCGGTCTGGGCCAGCAGAAACTCGATGGACACCGGCTTGCCGTCCTTGTCTACCATCTTGTCGTCGACGATTTTCCAGCCGGCCTCCTGCAGAAGCTTGTAGGCCTGGCGCTGCTGTTCACGGATCATGCCGCTGGCGTCGGTGACCGGGTTGTGGAACGCCTCGCTATAGACCTGCTCGGGCACCTTGCCGCGCAGCGGTTCGAGTATTTTCAGCTCGTCAGGGGAGGGCACGCCCCTGGCGGCCATGTCGGAGTTTTCGAAGTAGCTGCCGGTGCGGGTGTAGGCACCGTTGAACAGCTGCTTGTTGGTCCACTCGAAGTCCAGCAGCAGGCTCAGCGCCTGGCGCACGCGGATGTCCTGGAAGACCGGTTTGCGCAGGTTGAAGATGAAACCCTGCATGCCGGTGGGGTTGCCGTTGGGCAGCTCTTCCTTGATCAAGCGGCCATCGCGGACCGCCGGGACGTTGTAGGCGGTGGCCCAGTTTTTTGCGCTTACCTCGAGCGCGTAGTCGAACGCCCCAGCCTTCAATGCCTCCAGCGCTACGGCCGTGTCGCGGTAAGCGTCGAAGGTCATGGCATCGAAGTTGAACTGACCACGGTTGATCGGCAGGTCCTTGGCCCAGTAGTCCTTGACCCGCTCGTAGCGGATGGTACGCCCGGCCTTGACCTCGGCGACTTTGTACGGGCCGCTGCCCAGCGGTATTTCCAGGTTGCCGCGGTTGAAGTCGCGGTTTTCGTACCAGTGTTTGGGTAGCACAGGCAGCTGGCCGAGAATCAGCGGCAGTTCGCGGTTGTTCTGGTGCTTGAACTTGAACAGCACCCGCAGCGGGTCTTCGGCGACCACTTCGGCAACGTCGGCGTAGTACTGGCGGTACAGCGGCGCGCCGTCCTTGATCAGGGCATTGAAGGTGAAGACCACATCGTCGGCACGCATCGGGTGGCCGTCATGGAAGCGGGCTTCGGGGCGCAGGTAGAAGCGTACCCAGCTGTTGTCCGGGGCTTTTTCGATCTTGCCGGCAACCAGGCCGTATTCGGTGAACGGCTCGTCCTGGCTCTGGCGCATCAGGGTGTCGTAGATGACGCTGATGTTTTCGGCGGCCACACCCTTGTTGATGAAGGGGTTAAGGCTGTCGAAGCCACCGAAGCTGGACTGGCGGAACGTGCCGCCCTTGGGCGCATCGGGGTTCACATAGTCGAAATGCTTGAAGTCGGCGGGGTATTTCGGCGCCTCGTCGTAGAGCGTCAGTGCGTGTTGGGGGGCGGCCAGCGTGGGCAGGCTCAGGCACGCGAGCAGCAGGCTGCCGGCCAGCTGGCGCAGGCGGTGCGTTGGCATCATTTGGCTTTCTCCGAAGGCTTGATCCACCAGCTGTTCAGCCCGAGGGTGTAGGGCGGCGTGGTGACAAAGGCGAACCGGTTGCGGTAGGCCAGGCGGTGATTGTCGAGATACCAGTTGGGGATCATGTAGTACTGCCATGAAAGCACGCGGTCCAAGGCGCGGGCGGCGGCGACCTGGTCGTCGCGGGTGCGCGCGGCGAGCAAGGTGTCGAGCAGGTGGTCGACCACCGGGTCCTTGACCCCAGCATAGTTCTTGCTGCCCTTGGTCGCGGCTTGGCTTGAGTGAAAGTACAGCCACTGTTCTAGGCCTGGGCTCAAGGTCTGGTTCAGGGTCATCAGAATCATGTCGAAATCGAACTGGTCCAGGCGTTGTTTGTACTGGGCGCGGTCCACGGTGCGCAAGCGTGCGTCGATACCGATGCTGGACAGATTTTCGACATAAGGTTGCAGGATACGTTCGAGGTTCGGGTTTACCAGCAGCAGCTCCAGGCGCAACTGCTGGCCTTTGCTGTCCACCAGGCGCTGGCCGCTGAGCTTCCAGCCCGCTTCGCCGAGCAGGGCCAGGGCTTGGCGCAGGGTTTGGCGGTTGATGCCGCGGCCATCGGTCTGGCTGACCTTGTAGGGCTCGCTGAAGAGCTTTTCGGGCAGTTGGTCGCGGAACGGTGCCAGCAGCAGCCATTCCTTGCCGGTGGGCAGGCCGCTGGCGGCGAATTCGCTGTTGGGGTAGTAGCTGGTCGAACGGCGGTAGGCGCTGCTGAACAGGGCGCGGTTGGTCCACTCGAAGTCGAGCATCAGGCCCAGTGCCTGGCGCACGCGCGGGTCGCTGAACGTGGCCCTGCGGCTGTTCATGAACAGGCCTTGGGTCTGGGTCGGAATACGGTGCGGGATCTGTGCCTTGATCACATCGCCGCGGCGCACCGCCGGGAAGTTGTAGCCATTGGCCCAGTTCTTGGCCTGGTGTTCGATATAGATATCGAACTCGCCGGCCTTGAACGCTTCGAACGCCACGGTGGCGTCACGGTAGAACTCGTATTCGACCCGCTTGAAGTTGTACTTGCCACGGTTGACGGCGAGGTCCTTGCCCCAGTAGTTCTTCACCCGTTCGAACACCAGCCGCCGGCCAGGCTCAACCTGGGTAATGCGGTAGGGGCCGCTGCCCAGCGGCGGCTCGAAGGTGGTCGCCTTGAAGTCGCGGCCCTGCCAGTAATGCTTGGGCAGCACCGGCATTTCGCCCAGGCGCAGGATCAGCAGCGGGTTGCCGGCGCGCTTGAAGACGAAGCGGATACGCAAGGGGCCAAGTATGTCTACCCGTTGCACTTCCTGCAGGTTGGTGCGGTAGAGGGGGTGGCCATCCTTGAGCAGCGTGCGATAGGAGAACGCGACGTCCGCCGAGGTGATCGGGTGGCCGTCATGGAAGCGTGCCTGCGGGCGCAGGTTGAACACGACCCAGCTGCGGTCCTCGCTGTACTCCACCGAGCGTGCGATCAGGCCGTAGCTTGAGGTCGGTTCGTCGCCCGACGGGTCGTACTGCCCGGTGCCGATCATCAACGGCTCGTTCAGCTCGCTGATGCCATATTGCTGGAAGTTTGGCGTGGTAATCGGGCTCGATCCCTTGAAGGTGTAAGGGTTGAGCGTGTCGAAGGTACCGAATGCCATAGCCCGCAAGGTGCCGCCTTTAGGCGCTTGCGGGTTGACCCAGTCGAAGTGGGTGAATGTAGCTGGGTACTTGAGCGTGCCGAACTGCGCGTATCCGTGGCTTTCGCTCACCATCGCGACGGCGGGAAAGCTCAAGGCCAGGCTGATTGACAGCAGGAGGGGACGTATCAAGTCGGCATCCGATCCAGAGGCGTTGGGCTTTGATCGAGTACAGTAACAGCTTGGTGGGGTTGGAAAAAGAGAGGTTTTGAAGGCGGTATTGGCGGGAAAGCCCAGTGCAGGTAACGCTGTACCTGTAGAAGCGGCCGTGCGTCGCATAAGGGCCGCAGCGCGGCCCCTGGCGTTACATCAATGCGACAGGTAAACAGTCAGCGTCTGACCGGGTTTGAGCGCATGCCCGCTGCGCGGGTTCCAGCGCTTGAGGTGCTTCATCTCGACATTGAAGCGCTTGGCCACGAGGTACAGCGAGTCGCCCTTGCGCACCTTGTATTGGGTTGAACGCTGCGAAGACGCCGCTACCCGGTTGCCCGCGGCGCTCGGCGCATTACCACCGCGCAGTGCCAATACCTGGCCTGCCTTCAGGCTGTTGCCCGACATGCGGTTCCAGCGCTTGATGTCCCGGACCGACACGCGGTTGGCCTTGGCGATGCTGCCCAGGTTGTCGCCCCGTTTTACCCGGTAGCTGCGCGCGGCCGTCGCGGGTGCCTTGGCTTCGGCCACGGCGCGGGCGAACACGGCCTTGTTCGGTTGCAGGCTGACCAATTGCTCAGGCTTGAGGTTGGACAGGCTGGCGGACAGCAATTGCGCCTTGGCAGTCGGTACCAGCAGCTGCTGGGGGCCGTCCACGGTCATGCGCTTCTTGAAGGCCGGGTTGAGCTGGATCAGTTCGTCTTCGTCGATGTCGGCAAAGGCGGCAACGCGCGACAGGTCGAGGCGATCATTGATGGCCACCGCCTCGAAGTAGGGTTCGTTGGCGATCGGGTTCAGGTTGACGCCATAGGCGTCAGGCGTGGACACCACCTGCGACAGGGCCAAAAGCTTGGGCACGTAGTCGCGGGTTTCCTGCGGCAGTGGCAGGTTCCAGTAGTCGGTCGGCAGGCCGAGCCGTTCGTTGCGTTCGATCGCACGGCTGACGGTACCTTCACCGGCATTGTAGGCCGCCAGGGCCAGCAGCCAGTCACCGTTGAACATGTCGTGCAGGCGGCTCAGGTAGTCCAGTGCGGCGTTGGTCGACGCGGTCACGTCGCGGCGGCCGTCGTAGAAATTGGTCTGGCGCAGGTTGAAGTGGCGCCCGGTGGACGGGATGAACTGCCACATGCCCGCTGCATGGGCACGCGAGTAGGCCATCGGGTTGTAGGCGCTTTCGATGGCTGGCAGCAGGGCCAGTTCCAGCGGCATGTCGCGCTCTTCGAGGCGTTCGACGATGTAGTGCAGGTAGAGGCTGCCACGCTCGCCCGCGCTTTCGATGAAGCGTGGGTTGCTGGCAAACCACAGGCGCTGCTGTTCGATGCGCGGGTTGACGTCGATGCTGTCCTGCAGGGCGAAGCCTTGGCGCATGCGTTCCCACACGTCCTGCGGCGCCTGCTCGGCCGGTTTGACCAGCAGCGGTGCCGGTTTGTGCTTGATCCGCGCCTGGTAGTTGTGCGCGCGAACGCTATCGGATTCGTCGAGCTGACGGGTGCTCTGGCAGCCCACCAAGGTGGCGGCCAGGGCCAGCGCACTGATCTGGGCCAGGCGCGTCAGGGCGACGGAATGAGAGGTTCTGCGGCTACGGGAAGGCATCGGCTGGGACAGGTTTCCGGGCGAAAAATTTCGGCGATTCTAGAAACCGCTACCCGCCGGGTCAACCGTTGTGCCGCACATGCGATATATCTTGAGGTTATCAGAAGGTGTCCTTCCAAGACCTCAAGGCAGCAAAAACAGCGACATGCGTGGTGTTTGAATGTCCCTTCCATTCGTCTGCTTTTTGTTTAACGGATGTTTCAGTCGTGCGAATAAAGGGGTTAGTCAGCCGTTCCAAACCGATGGTTGATGGCAATGTGATGCGATTTTCGGCGCGCAACTGGGTAACCTCGTCGAAGCGTTGCAGAACGTGCAGGTTCTGCGGTTCGACGGCTTTGGCAAAACGCAGGTTGCTCAGCGTGTATTCGTGGGCGCAATACACCTCGGTGTGCTCGGGCAGGGCGGCCAGGCGCTGCAGCGACGGGTGCATCTGTTCGGCGGTGCCCTCGAACATGCGCCCACAGCCGGCCGCGAACAGGGTATCGCCACTGAACAGCAGGGGCGTTGCCGGTTGCGCCGAATAGAAGGCGATATGGCCAAGGGTGTGCCCGGGCACGCCGATGACCTGGAAGGGCAGGCCCAGTACCGTGATTGCATCGCCGTCCGTCAGCGCTACATCGCGGGCGGGGATGCGCTCGTTGGCCGGGCCGTAGACCTTGGCATCGGTCAGTTGCTTGAGCCGTTCGACACCGCCGACATGGTCGTTGTGGTGGTGGGTGACCAGAATATCGGTCAACACCCAGTCGGGGTGGGCCGCCAGCCATCCTTCCACTGGGCCGGCATCGCCAGGGTCGACCACCGCACAGCGGCGTTTGGCAGTATCCTGTAACAACCAGATGTAGTTGTCGGAGAAAGCGGGGAGAGCATCGATCTGTATCATGGTGCGGATCCGTATCGCCAAGCGTGGGACATGAGGGCATCTTAGCCGCGATGGCGTGGCGCGAGAACCTTCGAGGGAGAACGCAATGACCGACCAAGCCTTTGCCCAGGCCGACCCCGACTGGGTCGAGCTGATCAGCCTGGCCCGTGAGTGGTTCAACGGCCCGCTCGGGCAACTGATGCTCAAGGAAGAAGAAAAACTGCTGGAAGAAGAGCTCGGGCGCTTCTTCGGCGGTTACCTTGTGCACTATGGGCCCTGCGCCGAAGCACCGCCCAGCGCCCCTCAGGTACAACGCAACGTGCGCCTTGGGGCACCGCTGCCGGGGGTGGAGATCGTCTGTGAGGAGCAAGCCTGGCCGTTGAGCGAGCACGCCGCCGACGTGGTGGTGCTGCAGCATGGCCTGGACTTCAGCCTGTCACCCCATGGCCTGTTGCGCGAGGCCGCCAGCGCCGTTCGCCCGGGTGGGCATCTGCTGATCGTCGGTATCAACCCCTGGAGCGGTTGGGGCATGCGCCACCTGTTCAGCCATGGCGCCCTGCGCAAGGCGCGCTGTATCTCGGCTTCCCGAGTGGGCGACTGGCTCAACCTGCTGGGCTTCGCGCTGGAGAAACGCCGCTTCGGGTGCTATCGTCCGCCGCTTGCCTCGCCGGCCTGGCAGCAACGCCTGGCGGGCTGGGAACGCGCGGCAGGCAACTGGCAAACCTCGGGCGGCGGCGTCTACCTGCTGGTGGCGCGCAAGATGGTGGTCGGCCTGCGGCCGTTGCGCCTGGAGCGCCGCGAACCCATGGGCAAACTGCTGCCGCTGCCGCTGGCCAAGGTCAACCGTACGGCGGCCAATCCTGATTCTGAAAAGCACTGAACAAGAGTGGTACATGAGCGATAGCGTCGAAATGTTTACCGATGGCGCCTGCAAGGGCAACCCGGGCCCTGGCGGCTGGGGCGTGCTGATGATCTACAAGGGCGTCGAGAAGGAACTGTGGGGCGGCGAACGCGAGACCACCAACAACCGCATGGAGCTGATGGCCGCGATCCAGGGCCTGATGTCGCTCAAGCGTGAATGCGAGGTGGTGCTGACCACCGACTCGCAGTACGTGATGAAGGGCATCAACGAATGGATGGTCAACTGGAAGAAGCGCGGCTGGAAGACCGCCGCCAAGGAGCCGGTGAAAAACGCCGACCTTTGGCAACTGCTCGACGAACAGGTCAACCGGCACAAGGTGAGCTGGAAGTGGGTGCGCGGCCACATCGGCCACCCGGGCAACGAACGCGCCGACCAGCTGGCCAACCGTGGGGTGGATGAGGTGCGCGCCGCGCGCTGAGCTGGGGTACAATCCCCGGCTTTGTCACTTTTGTCACTGAAGCAAGTGGGAGCCCCCGCGTGGAGCAGCAGCAAGATAAACGCCTGGTCATTCTCGATACCGAAACCACCGGTATGCCGGTCAGTGAAGGCCATCGCATCATCGAGATCGGTTGTGTCGAGGTCATTGGCCGTCGCCTGACCGGGCGGCATTTCCACGTCTACCTGCAACCCGATCGCGAGAGTGACGAAGGCGCCATTGGTGTTCACGGCATCACCGACACCTTCCTGATCGGCAAGCCACGGTTCGCCGAGGTCGCCGAGGAGTTCTTCGACTTCATCCAGGGCGCCACGCTGGTCATCCACAACGCGGCGTTCGACGTTGGCTTCATCAACAACGAGTTCGCCCTGCTGGGCCAGCACGACCGCGCCGACCTTTCGCAGCATTGCACCATTCTCGATACCCTGCTGCTGGCGCGTTCCCGGCACCCGGGGCAGCGCAACAGCCTCGACGCCCTATGCAAACGCTACGACATCGACAACTCGGGCCGTGAGCTGCACGGCGCTTTGCTCGACTCGGAACTGCTGGCCGACGTCTACCTGGCGATGACCGGTGGCCAGACCAGCCTGTCGCTGGCTGGCAATGGCGCTGAAGGTGATAACGAAGGGCAGGGCAGTGGCGGTAGCGAGATTCGCCGCATTGCCGGCCGTGCGCCGGGGCGGGTGATCATGGCCAGTGCCGAAGAGCTCGAGGCGCATGCCGAGCGGCTGGCGGCAATCGCCAAGTCGGCCGGGGCGCCTTCGATGTGGCAGGCGTTGACCGAGGCCTCTGCGGGCTAAACCCCACCACACAAGGTCGCACCTGCAACTACCCTGAAAAGGACACCCCGTCCTTCAGAGGTAGTTGCCTGATGTACAAGGACCTCAAGTTCCCCATCCTCATCGTCCACCGTGCGATCAAGGCCGACAGCGTCGCCGGTGACCGCATACGGGGGATTGCCGAAGAGTTGAGCCAGGATGGCTTTGCCATTTTGGCCGCAGCGGACCACGCCGAAGCGCGACTGGTCGCCGCCACCCACCACGGCCTTGCCTGCATGCTGATCGCAGCCGAAGGCGTGGGCGAAAACACCCACCTGCTGCAGAACATGGCCGAGCTGATTCGCCTGGCCCGCTTACGTGCGCCAGACCTGCCGATTTTCGCCTTGGGCGAACAGGTCACCCTGGAAAACGCCCCCGCCGAGGTCATGAGCGAGCTGAACCAGCTGCGCGGCATTCTGTATCTGTTCGAAGACACCGTGCCGTTTCTCGCACGCCAGGTGGCCCGCGCTGCCCACAGCTACCTCGACGGCCTGCTGCCGCCCTTTTTCAAAGCCCTGGTGCAGCACACCGCGCAATCCAATTACTCCTGGCATACACCGGGCCACGGCGGCGGCGTGGCCTATCACAAGAGCCCAGTAGGCCAGGCCTTCCACCAGTTTTTTGGGGAAAACACCCTGCGCTCGGACTTGTCAGTTTCGGTGCCGGAGCTGGGTTCGTTGCTGGATCACACCGGCCCGCTGGCCCAGGCAGAGGCCAGGGCCGCGCGTAATTTTGGTGCCGACCACACCTTCTTCGTGATCAACGGCACCTCCACCGCCAACAAGATCGTCTGGCACGCCATGGTCGGCCGTGATGACCTGGTGCTGGTGGACCGCAACTGCCACAAGTCGGTGGTCCACGCGATCATCATGACCGGGGCCATCCCGATCTATCTTTGTCCGGAACGCAATGAGTTGGGCATCATCGGCCCGATCCCGCTCAGTGAATTCAGCCCAGCTTCGATCCAGGCAAAGATCCAGGCCAACCCCCTGGCCCGTGACCGCGGGCAGCGCATCAAGCTGGCGGTGGTGACCAATTCCACCTACGACGGCCTGTGCTATCACGCCGGGCTGATCAAGCAGACGCTCGGTGCCAGCGTCGAGGTGCTGCACTTTGACGAGGCCTGGTTCGCTTATGCGGCGTTTCATGAATTCTTCGAGGGGCGCTACGCCATGGGCACCGCCTGCGCGGCAGACAGCCCGTTGGTGTTCAGCACCCATTCCACGCACAAGTTGCTGGCGGCGTTCAGCCAGGCGTCGATGATTCATGTGCAGGACGGCGCCAGGCGCCAGCTGGACCGGGACCGCTTCAATGAAGCGTTCATGATGCACATCTCGACCTCGCCGCAGTACAGCATTCTGGCGTCGCTGGACGTGGCCTCGACCATGATGGAAGGGCCGGCCGGGCGTTCGCTGTTGCAAGAAATGTTCGACGAGGCGCTGAGCTTTCGCCGCGCGCTGGCCAATCTGCGTACGCACATCGCTGCCGCCGACTGGTGGTTCAGCATCTGGCAGCCGCCGACGGCAGAAGGCATCCAGCACCTGGCCGCGCAGGACTGGCTGCTGCAGCCAGGGGCAGAGTGGCATGGTTTTGGGGAGGTGGCGGGCAACTACGTGCTGCTCGACCCGCTGAAGGTGACCTTGGTCATGCCCGGTTTGAGCGCAGGCGGTGTGCTGGGCGAACAGGGTATTCCGGCAGCGGTGGTCAGCAAGTTTCTCTGGGAGCGTGGGCTGGTGGTAGAAAAGACCGGCCTGTACAGCTTCCTGGTGCTGTTCTCCATGGGCATCACCAAGGGCAAATGGAGCACCTTGCTGACCGAGTTGCTGGAGTTCAAGCGCCACTACGATGGCAACACGCGGTTGAGCGCCTGCCTGCCCAGTGTGGTGGCAGCCGATGCCTCACGTTATCAGGGGATAGGGCTGCGCGACCTGTGTGACCAGTTGCACGAATGCTACCGCGCCAATGCCACGGCCAAGCAGCTCAAGCGGCTGTTCACGCGTTTGCCGGAGGTGGCTGTCAGCCCGGCCCGGGCGTATGACCAGATGGTGCGCGGCGAAGTGGAGGCCGTCCCGATCGAGGCCCTGCTGGGACGGGTAGCGGCGGTGATGCTGGTGCCGTATCCGCCTGGCATTCCGTTGATCATGCCGGGAGAGCGGTTCACCGAAGCGACCCGCTCGATACTCGACTACCTGGCATTTGCCCGGGCGTTCAACGATGGCTTCCCCGGTTTCGTCGCCGACGTGCATGGCCTGCAGAACGAAAACGGTCGCTACACCGTGGATTGCATCAAGGAATACGAATGATCTCGACGCCGGTCTGTGCCAGCTCGAAACGGTTTTCGCCCAGGTGGTTGACCCGATCGCCGATGGCCAGGCGATAGGTGGTGATTGGCGCGCCCAATGTGCTGCCGTCGACTTGGAGGGTCGACTCTTGGAACTCGTGGACGGGGTAGATGCGGCCTTCGGCGTCACGGGCGTGGAATTGGCCGACCATTACTGCTGCCATTTGGGTGAAAACCTCTGAATTACGTAAGAAATGTCTGGAAACATAGACCGTACAAGATACCCGGAAGTTTTCGCCGGGTGGAAAAAAAACCAAAGCGCCGAGAAACGGTCATCTATAACTACAACGTCCTCTTAGCCAGCAAAGGTTGGAAATCGCCATGAGCCAGGTGTATTCGGTAGCGGTCGTCGTCGGCAGCTTGCGCAAGGATTCCTACAACCGCAAGGTAGCCCGCGCACTTTCAGAGCTGGCGCCGTCCAGCCTTGCCTTGAAGATTGTCGAGATTGGCGATCTGCCCCTGTATAACGAAGACGTCGAGGCCACCGCGCCAGCGTCCTGGAAGCGCTTTCGTGACGAGATTAGCCGCAGTGACGCAGTGCTGTTCGTCACGCCGGAGTACAACCGTTCGGTGCCGGGTTGCCTGAAGAACGCAATCGATGTTGGCTCACGGCCTTATGGCGAAAGCGCTTGGAGCGGCAAGCCGACGGCAGTGGTGAGTGTGTCGCCGGGGGCCATTGGCGGCTTTGGTGCCAACCATGCCGTGCGCCAGTCGCTGGTGTTTCTCGATATGCCTTGCATGCAGATGCCTGAGGCGTACCTAGGGGGCGCGGCGAACCTGTTCGAGGAATCCGGCAAACTCAACGATAAGACGCGGCCGTTTCTGCAGGGGTTTGTCGACAAGTTCGCGGCGTGGGTGAAGTTGAACAGGGCGGTCTGAAGCCCTGTTCAGGTGCGGGGGCGCATGGCGGCCCCGTCGTTTATCGGAAGCTGTATGAAACCCCCGCATAAACCCCAAACCCTTCACCCGGCGTCGAGCGGGCAGTGTCCTGCCCGGCGTCGTTGTAGCCTGGCGTTACTGTCGCGGCGTAGCGTTTGTTGGTCAGGTTGCGCAGGTCCAGCCAGGTCTGCCAGTCCTGTTTCGGTGAGTCCCAGCCCAGGCGCGCGCCGAGCAAGGCATAGGCGTCGGCGTGATAGCTGTTGGCATAATCCACCTGCACCTTCGACGCCATCTGCGTGTTGACCCCGGCATAGAAGCCGCTGGGCCAGTCATAACGCAGCTCACCCTGGTAGTAGTGCATCGGGATGCCCGGCAGGCGGTTGTCACCGAACTGCTCGTCGTCACGGTAGTGGAAGTCACTGAAGGTGTAGGCCTGGCGCAGGCTCAACTTGCCTGTGCCTGCTTGCTCCCACAGCGTAGTGTCCAGGCCTGCCTCGACACCCTGGTGCACGGTGGCGCTGGCATTGAACTCTTTGGCCGGCAGGCCTGGCACGATTTCCACGGCCAACAGTTCGTGGCGCACTTGCGAGTAATACCAGGCCAGGTCCCAACGCCCCAACGCCGAGTCGCCGCGCGCGCCGAGCTCCAGCGTGGTGGCTGTCTGATTTTGCAGGTCGATCGGCTGCGTCGCTACCGGTGAGCTCCAGATCAGCGACCAGGGGTGTGGCGGCTCGACCGAGCGGCTCAGGTTGCCGTAAACCTGCAGTTGCGGGCTGATGTCGTAGCGCAGGCCCAGGCGCGGCGCGTAGTCCCAGTCATGCTGGCTGACCTTGCCACCCGTGAGCGGGTAGCTGACGTCGCTTTCGCGGCGGGTATAGATCATCGCCAGGCCGGTGGTCAGCCACAGGTCCGGGATCAGCTCCAGATCGTTGCCTGCATGTAACACGGTGTCCGAGCCCTGGTAGCTGAAGTCGCGGCTGCGTGCGCCGAAGTTATCGCCGCTGGTGCGGGCAAATTGCGAAGCACCACTGTTGGGCAGGTGTTTGGTGGTTCGCCAGCCTAGGGTGGTTTTGCTCTCGCGACCCAGCAGGGTGTCGCGGCGGAAGTAGTTCAGGGTGCCGCTGACATCGGTGTAAGCGACCTTCAGGCGCATCGGGCCTTCGCGCAGGTCCATGGGGAAGTCGTGATAGACCAGCCCGGCTTCCACCCGGGCATCGTCCTCGAGGTAGAAGGTGGTCTTGTTGGCCACCCAGGTGCTGCCCGGTTGCGGGCGGCTGTCGTCGCGCGCAAGGTACGCCGCGTTGGCGGCACGCGGGTCATGCTTGATCTGGTCTTTGGTCAGGCGCCCGGCCAGGTCGTTCTCGGTTTCCCGGTAACGCAGGTAGAAACGCGTTTCCAGGTTCGGGTTGAAACGGTAGCCGACGTTCGCGGCAATACCTTTGGCACTGCCACTGCTGTGCGCCTGATAGCCGTCGTATTCCGAGTCGGTCAGCGCCACGTAGTAATCGAGGTTGCCCAGCACCTGCCCAGAGCTGATGTGCCGATGCTGGTAGCCGCGGCTGCCGATCTCGTATCGCACCTGCAAGGGCGCGGCATCGTAGCCGGTATGGGTGACGTAGTTGATGGCGCCCCCCAGGGCCAGGGCGCCTTGATCGAAGCCATTGGCCCCGCGCAAAACCTCGGCACGGCTCAGCCACAGCGGTTCGAACAGCTCGTATGGGGTACCGCCTGGGCCGGTGAGCGGCAAACCGTCGAACATCGTGTAGACACCGGAACCGTGCGCCCCAGGTGCCCGGTTGATGCCCGACCCACGGATCGACAGCTTGATACCGTCATTGCCCGCCGACTGGGCGAACACGCCAGGCTGGTAGGCGAGTACATCCTGGTTACTGGCGACCCGGCCTTGCCCCACACGCTGCATGTCCACCAGGTTGCTGGCGCCTGGGATTTCGCGCAAACGCTCGCTGGCGGCCGTCAGTTCGCTTTGCTCCTCGTCGGTGATCAGCACCTGGCCCAACTCGACCGATTGTGCGGCCAGGGCCGGTGGCGTGGCGGTGATGGCAGCCAGCAGGCCAAGGCAAGACGAGAGGGGTAAAACGGAACGCATTGTACGACTCCAGGCGAAAGGCGAATGGACAACGGCGTTGAGACGAGCGAAACGGCGCTTGGAGCACGAAGAACTGCAGTAAATCTTGCGCAACCTTCGTCAGACGGTTTTGTAGGCAAGTTCTTTACAAGTTGCTTGGCTGGAGAGGGTGCGGGGGGCTTCGTAAGGTGTTTGCAGATCGGCAGTGATGCCTCTCTCAAACACTCGTGGAGTTCAACGATGAATGACAACGCACGACACTCGCCCGAATCCCTCTCGGATTCACCCATCCACCTGACGCCGCGTGAGCGGCAGGTATTGCTGTGGTGTGCCTACGGCAAGAGCTCGTGGGAAATTGGCCAGATACTGGAGTGCAAGGAGTCAACGGTGAACTTTCACGTTGCCAATATCTTGCGCAAGTTCGATGTGCCTACACGTGTGGCGGCCGTCATCAGGGCGATTCGCTACGGCATGCTGGCCGAGCAGTGAGGGGGGATGAACATGAATCAGCGTACAGCAACTCATCTTGAACCTGCTGCCGTAGGGCCCCGGTTCCCGGACTGCCATGACCCGTTCTGGCCGCGCCTGGAGCTGGCGGCATTGCGTGAGCGCTTGCAGCTTCGGCCCGATACCAGCCAGGCGCATTTCGAGGTTGCAGCACAATGCGCCGCTATCGATGCAGCGCGAGAGTTCGCACGTTGGCGCGCGGCACTGCGTGAGCGGGGCTATAAGCGTCTGGAGGATGTGTCCGGGCACGATCATGGGCGGGCACTGCTGGTTTGTTACACGCGCTTTGTAGAGGCCTCGATCCTGCGAGATCTGCGCGCAGTTCCCCAGCGGAAGGCGTCGCGCAGGGGAGGTGCTTATGCGTGAATGCACAGTGTTCGAGGGCCTGTTCGTGGCTGCTCTGGAGCTCGTGGGCATGGATGGCACGGTCCTGTTCAGCGCGTTGCTGGGGGCCCTGTTGGTCAGCGCGGCCCGAGACCGCTTGATCACCAATACATCCACGCGCCTGACGATCTGCAAGAAAGGGCTGCTGGTGTTCGTGACCGTAGGTGTGGGCCACCTGTTCGAGCCCTTGGTGACGTCCCTGGCACCCATGCTTACCCGTGGCATGGCTGCCTTCGTGGCAGCAGTGGTGGTAATCCCGATTAGCCTAAAGGTCATGGTTTCGCTGGATGCGCTGGACCCGAAGGAAATCATCCAGCGTTGGCGACGCAGAGGTTAACGGCTGATGGTGTCAGGCAGGTGTTTGGCAAGCGCGCTCAGTTGCTGTTCCAGTTGTTGGATACGTTGTTTGTCCTGGATGAGCAGCAGCACCGCCTGGCGGTCGTCTGCAGAAAGCGTGCGTAGCCGCTCGAGCATGTCCCGCTCCCAGTCATCCTTGTCAGCGTTGCGATGTTGTACGGGTTCACCCAGCAGCAGCCAGTCGAGGGAGCACGCATGCTGCCTGGCGATTGCTATGCATATTGAGTATGGAATGCTGTCGCGTACCTTCCAGCTGCTCAACGTCTGTGGGCTGATGGCCAGCGCTCTCGATAGCTCAGCATCGGTCTCGCACCCCATCAAAAGCTTCAGGCGCGTAAGTACAGGCGAGAGCAAGTTAGTACTCATAACAAATATCCATGTCTGGTTTAATGATATTCCATGGGCTTAAACTAATCGCTATGAATACAGCCCTGCGTTTTTAAGGAGCATTTCTGCAATGAGAAGCATCAAGCCGAAGAATACAGTCACTTATGCAGTAAATACTGACAAAACTAAACGATCATTCTCACAGATCAACAGCGTGTGTAATGCCAGCAGGTGCCTACCGTGAGTACGTATAAGCTGGTCTGCCCGCATTGCAACAGCCGTATGCGCATACGTACCAGTGAGGGGCGCCATATATTTCTTCGGGTCGCCTACCTGCAATGCACCACCGAGGCCTGTGGCTGGTCAGTGCGAGCCGAGTTTGAAATGACCCATGAACTTTCTCCCAGCGGGATGCCCAACCCTGAAGTCCACTTGCCATCGGCCAATGGCGACCTGCGCAGGGCCGCATTGCCTGAAGCGGTCGAGTAGGTAGCCCATTGGCGCAGAAAAAAAAAACACCCCGCATGAGCGGGGTGTTTTGTATTGCAGGGCTGATCAGCCGATCAGTTGCAGGCCGGCCTGCTGAACCATTTCCAGCAGCGGTTGCGGGTAGACACCGAGCACGAAGGCCAGGATAGCGATGGCCAGCAGCATGACGCCGCCGGTGCGCTGTTCCCACTTCAGCGGGGCATCGTGACGACGCAGGTTTGGCTCGACCAGGTACAGGGTGACCATGACGCGCAGGTAGTAGTAAACGCCGATGGCGCTACCGATCACCAAGGCGCCGACCAGCCACCACAGGTGCGACTCGACGCCGGTGGCGATGATGTAGAACTTGCCGATGAAGCCTGCAGTCAGCGGGATGCCGGCCAGCGACAGCATCATCACGGTCAGCACGGCAGTCAGGTACGGACGGCGCCAGAACAGGCCACGGTACTCGTACAGGGCGTCCGCATCACGGCCGCCGTAAGGCGAGGACATCAACGTGATGACGCCGAAGGCACCCAGGCTGGTGATCACGTAGGTGACCAGGTACACGCCCATGGCTTCCAGGGCCAGGCCCTTGCTGGCGACCAGGGCGATGACCAGGTAACCGAAGTGGGCGATCGACGAGTAACCCAGCAGACGCTTGAGGTTGCTCTGGGTCAGTGCCAACAGGTTACCGACCAGGATCGAAGCCACCGCGATCACCGCCAGAACGGTGCTCAGCACGCCGCTACTGGCAGCAGGGGAGAGCATGAACAGGCGCACGACCACGGCGAATACCGCAACCTTGCTGGCGGTGGCCAGGAACGCAGCGACCGGCGCCGGAGCACCTTCGTACACGTCCGGGGTCCACAGGTGGAACGGCACCAGCGACAGCTTGAAGGCCAGGCCGACCAGCATCATGCCCAGGCCCAGTTGTGCGACCAGGCTTGGCATGTTGGTGGCTGCCAGGGCTTTACCGATCTGGTCGAAGCTCAGGCTACCGGCATCAGCGTACAGCAGTGCCATGCCGAACAGCAGGAAGGCAGAACCTGCAGCCGACAGCACCATGTACTTGATGCCGGCTTCCAGCGAACGCTTGTTGAAGAAGGCATACGCCACCAGGCCATAGACCGGCACCGATAGCAGCTCCAGGCCGATGAACAGGCCGGCCAGGTGGTTGGCACTGACCAGCACCAGGCCACCCAGTGCCGACATCAGCAGCAGCAGGTAGAGTTCTTCACGGTTGCCCGGGAAGCCTTTGGCGCCTTCGCCCAGGTAAGCGTGGGCCAGCGTGACACAGGCCAGCGTGGCCACCAGGATGATCGCCATGTACAAGCAGGCGAACTTGTCGATGGTGATCAGCGAAGTGACCGCCAGGGGCGCGACCTTCAGTGCTGGCAAGATCGACAGCAAGGCCAGGTTCAGGCCCACGGTGGACAGCAGGAAGGTCTGCGAGTGGTTGCGCTTCCAGGCGATCGCCAGCATCACCACCACCGTGGTGACGGTGGTGATCAGCATCGGCGCCAATGCGATGAAGTGTTGAGTGGTGAATTCCATAGCGCTCTTACCGGGCCGAAGCGAGTTGAGTGAAAGCGGAACCAAGCCACTGCTGCACACCGCTCATGGTGGCGGCAGAAGTGTCGAGGAACGGCTGCGGGTACACACCAAGCACGATCAGCAGCACTGCCAGGCCCAGCACCATGATCAGCTCGCGGCCGTCCATGCCGGCCAGCACGGTGTCGCTTTTGCTTGGGCCGAAGTAGGCGCGGTGGATCATGATCAGCGAGTAGACCGAGCCGAAGACCAGGCCGGTGGTGGCGATCACGGTGATCCACGGCACGCTGGCGAAGCTGCCGATCAGGATCAGGAACTCGCCGACGAAGTTGCCGGTGCCTGGCAGGCCCAGCGATGCGGCGGCGAAGAACAGGCTGATCGCAGGCAGGTAGGCGATGCGGTGCCACAGGCCACCCATTTGACGCATGTCACGGGTATGCAGGCGCTCGTACAGCTGGCCGGACAGGATGAACAGCGCAGCAGCCGACAGGCCGTGGGCCAGCATCTGGATCACCGCGCCTTGCAGGGCTTGCTGGCTGCCGGAGTAGATACCGATCAGCACGAAGCCCATGTGCGAAACGCTGGAGAAGGCGATCAGGCGCTTGATGTCGGTTTGCGCGAAGGCCAGGAAGGCACCGTAGAAGATACCGATCAGGCCCAGGGTCATGGCGATCGGTGCAAACTCGGCCGAGGCGTTCGGGAACAGCGGCAGGGCGAAGCGCAGCAGGCCGTAGGCCGCCGTCTTCAGCAAGATACCCGCCAGGTCCACGGAGCCTGCAGTCGGTGCCTGGGCGTGCGCATCAGGCAGCCAGGAGTGGAACGGCACCACCGGCAGCTTGACCGCGAAGGCGATGAAGAAGCCCAGCATCAGCACGTACTCGACACCGGCCGGCAATTCGGCCTTGAGCAGGTCGCTGTAGTTGAAGGTGAGTACGCCGGTGGTGTTGTAGTTGACCAGCACCAGGCCAAGGATCGCCACCAACATGATCAGGCCGCTGGCCTGGGTGAAGATGAAGAACTTGGTTGCTGCGTAGATCCGGGTCTTCTTGCCGTCTGCAGAGCTGTGACCCCAGAGCGCGATGAGGAAATACATCGGCACCAGCATCATTTCCCAGAAGAAGAAGAACAGGAACAGGTCCAGGGCCAGGAACACACCGACCACGCCGCCCAGAATCCACATCAGGTTGAGGTGGAAGAAGCCGACGTGGCGCTGGATCTCTTTCCAGGAGCACAGTACCGACAGCACACCGAGCAGGCCGGTCAGCAGGATCATCAGCAGCGACAGGCCGTCGAGGGCCAGGTGGATGCTGATGCCGAAGCGCTTGATCCACTCGACTTTGTATTCGAGTGCCCAGGCAGGTTCGGCGCCCGGAGCAGGGGCCAGGGTGTAGTCGCCGGTACCCCACAGGTACAGGCCGATGCCGAGCAGCAGGGACATGGTCAGCAGCGCTATCCAGCGCGGCAGGGTGGCGCCGAAGCGCTCACCCAGCCAGCACAGGAGGCCGCCGATGAAGGGGATCAGGATCAGCCAAGGCAAAATCATGACGGGTTGGTTTCCTTTGGCAAAGTCGCAAGATTCATAGTCATACCGCGGCCACTACCACAGCGCCGAGTACCAGCACGGCGCCGACGGCGATCGAGGCGGTGTACCAACGCAGCTGGCCGGTCTCGGTCTTGCTCATGGCGACGTGGCCGCCACGGGCCATCCGAGGGATCAGGCCAATGCTGCGGTCAACCGGGTCCTTGCGCAGGATGTGGCTGATCAGCAGGTAAGGTTTGACGAAGAGCTTGTCGTAGATCCAGTCGAAGCCCCAGGCAGCGAACCACCAGGCCGACAGGACGCGGCCGATGCTGCTGTTGGCGACGGCGCTGACGAAACGACGCTTGCCCAGGAACAGCAGGGCCGACAGCAGGATACCGGCGATGGCGATGGCACCCGAGGCGATCTCCAGCGAGTGCTTGGCGTCGCCACCGGCATGGCCGGCGCTTTCAGGCAGTACACCGGCCAGTGGCGGGGTGATCCAGGCGCCGACGAAGGTCGACAGCACGATCAGCACGCCCAGCGGCAACCAGTGGCTGATGCCGTGGCCCGCGTGGGCTTCGGTCTTGGCTTCGCCGTGGAAGGCGATGAAGATCAGGCGGAAGGTGTACAGCGAGGTCATGAACGCACCGACCAGGCCGGCGTACAGCAAACCGGTGTTGCCGCTGGCGAAGGCTTCCCAGAGGATCTCGTCCTTGGAATAGAAGCCCACGGTGACGATTGGCAGGGCAGCCAAGGCAGCACCACCGACCACGAAGCTGGCGTAGGCCAGCGGCAGTTTCTTCCACAGGCCGCCCATCTTGAAGATGTTCTGCTCGTGGTGGCAGGCAACGATTACCGCACCAGAGGCAAGGAACAGCAGGGCCTTGAAGAAGGCGTGGGTCATCAGGTGGAAGATCGCCGCGTCCCAGGCGCCAACGCCCAGGGCCAGGAACATGTAGCCGATCTGGCTCATGGTCGAGTAGGCGAGGATACGCTTGATGTCGGTCTGAACCAGCGCGGCGAAGCCGGCCAGTACCAGGGTCACACCGCCGACTACGCCGACCAGGTGCAGGACGTCCGGCGCCAGCAGGAACAGGCCGTTGGTACGGGCGATCAGGTATACGCCCGCGGTCACCATGGTTGCGGCGTGGATCAGTGCCGAAACCGGGGTCGGGCCCGCCATCGCGTCGGCCAGCCAGGTCTGCAGCGGCAGCTGGGCCGATTTACCGACCGCGCCACCCAGCAGCATCAGGGTAGCCAGGACCATCCAGGTGTCACCCGCCTGGAACTTCTGCGGTGCCAACACCAGCAGTTCCTGCACGTTCAGGGTACCCAGCTGGGCGAACAGGATGAACAGGCCGATGGCCATGAACACGTCGCCGATACGGGTGACGATGAAGGCCTTGAGTGCTGCGTTACCGTTGTTGCGGTTGCTGTAGTAGAAACCGATCAACAGGTACGAGCACAGGCCCACGCCTTCCCAGCCGAAGTAGATGAACAGCAGGTTATCGCCCAGCACCAGGAACAGCATGCTGGCGATGAACAGGTTGGTGTACGAGAAGAAGCGCGAGTAACCGGCTTCGCCACGCATGTACCAGGACGCGAACAGGTGGATCAGGAAGCCTACGCCGGTGACCACGCCGAGCATGGTGACCGACAGGCCGTCCACGTACAGGGTGAAATTCGGCGCAAAGCCGTCCACCGACATCCACTGCCACAGCAGCTGGCTGTACGCCCCGCCTTCAGGCGGGGCGACGTTGAACTGCCAGATCACGTAGGCGGCTGTCGCGGCCGAGAGGCCCACCGAGCCGACGCCGATCAGGGCGGACAGGTTCTCCGAGAACCGCCCGCGCGAGAACGACAGCAGCAAGAAGCCGATCAGGGGGAAGACGAAAGTCAGGAAGATAAGGTTCATCCGCGCATCTCACTGGCAGCATCGATGTCGAGAGTGTGGAAGCGGCGATACAGCTGCAGCAGGATAGCCAGGCCAATACTGGCCTCGGCGGCTGCCAGGCTGATCACCAGAATGAACATCACCTGGCCGTCGGGTTGGACCCAACGGGCACCGGCGACGATGAACGCCAGGGCAGAGGCGTTCATCATGACTTCCAGGCTCATGAGCACGAAGAGGATGTTGCGGCGGACCATCAGGCCAACCAGACCTAAGCAGAACAGGATGCCGGCGACCGCCAGACCATGCTCGAGAGGGATAGCACCCATGATTTACTCCTTCGCCTCGTTGCGGCCCAGGTGGAAGGCGGTGACGGCTGCGGCGAGCAGCAGCATCGAGGCCAGTTCGACCACCAGCAGGTACGGGCCGAACAGGCTGATGCCCACGGCCTTGGCGTCCACGGTGGTACCGCTGATGGCTGCGCCGCTTGGGGTGACGAACAGCACGTACAGCAGCTCGAGCAGCAGCAGGGCGGCGAGGATCACCGGCCCGGCCCATATGCCAGGCTTGAGCCAGCCGCGCTCCTGGGCAACCGACGCCGGCCCCAGGTTGAGCATCATCACCACGAAGACGAACAGCACCATGATGGCGCCGGCGTAGGCGATCACTTCCAGGGCGCCGGCGAACGGCGCACCCAGGGCGAAGAAGATCATTGCCACGGAAATCAGCGAAATGATCAGGTAGAGCAGGGCGTGCACGGGGTTGGTGCCGGTCACCACCCGAAGGGTGGAGACCACGGCGATCCCGGATGCGAAGTAGAAAGCGAATTCCATCTTTCTGTCCTTATGGGAGCAAGCTCTTCACGTTGATCGGCTCGGCTTCGTTCTGTGCAGAGCCTTTCGGCTTGCCAGCGATCGCCATACCCGCAACACGGTAGAAGTTGTAGTCAGGGTTCTTGCCGGGGCCGGAGATCAGCAGATCTTCTTTCTCGTACACCAGGTCCTGACGCTTGAACTCGGCCATTTCGAAATCCGGAGTCAGCTGGATCGCGGTGGTCGGGCACGCCTCTTCGCACAGGCCGCAGAAGATGCAGCGCGAGAAGTTGATGCGGAAGAACTCGGGGTACCAACGACCGTCCTCGGTCTCGGCCTTCTGCAGCGAAATGCAGCCGACCGGGCAGGCCACCGCGCAGAGGTTGCACGCTACGCAGCGCTCCTCGCCGTCGGGGTCGCGGGTGAGGACGATGCGGCCGCGGTAGCGCGGCGGCAGGTACACCGCTTCTTCGGGGTACTGCAGGGTGTCGCGCTTGCGGAACCCGTGGGAGAACACCATGGCCAGGCTGCGCAGCTGAGTGCCGGTGCCCTTAACGATGTCGCCGATATACTTGAACATGGGTCAAATCCTCACTGGGCCGCGACGGCTGGCGTGTTGTAAAGCACGATCGCAGCGGTCACCAGCAAATTGATCAGGGTCAGCGGCAGGCAGAACTTCCAGCTGAAGTCCATCACCTGGTCATAGCGTGGGCGCGGGATCGAGGCGCGCAGCAGGATGAACAGCATGATGAAGAACGCGGTTTTCAGCGCGAACCACAGGAACGGCACCTGAGGCAGCAGGTCGAACGGACCGTGCCAGCCGCCGAAGAACAGGGTCACCAGCAGCGCCGAGATGAGGATGATGCCGATGTACTCACCGACGAAGAACATGCCCCATTTCATGCCGGCATACTCGATGTGGTAGCCGTCGGCCAGTTCCTGTTCCGCTTCCGGCTGGTCGAACGGGTGACGGTGAGTCACGGCGACGCCAGCGATGAAGAAGGTGCAGAAGCCGAAGAACTGCGGAATGATGAACCACAGGTTCTGGGCCTGGTATTCAACGATGTCGCGCATGTTGAACGAACCCACCTGCACCACCACGCCCATCAGCGCCAGGCCCAGGAACACCTCGTACGAGACGGTCTGTGCCGATGCCCGCAAGCTGCCCAGCAACGCGTACTTGTTGTTCGACGACCAACCGGCGAACAGCACGGCGTACACCGACAGGCCGGCCATGGCGAAGAAGAACAGCAAGCCGATGTTCAGGTCGGCGACGCCCCAGCCCGGTGTGATCGGGATGATCGAGAAGCCGATCAGCAGGGCGCTCATGGCCACGACCGGCGCCAGGGTGAAGATCATCTTGTCGACGAAGGGCGGGTTCCAGTCTTCCTTGAAGAACATCTTCAGCATGTCGGCGGCGATCTGGAACATGCCGAACGGGCCGACCCGGTTCGGACCGTAGCGGTCCTGCCACCAGCCCAGCAGGCGGCGCTCGACGAAGCTGAGCAGCGCACCGCAGACGACTACGGCCAGCAGCACCACGATAGCCTTGACGACCTGGATGATCACATCGATCACTTCGGGGGTGAACCAGCTCATTGTGCTGCCTCCTGCAGGCCTTCGACGGATGCACCGAAGATGGCAGGCGGAATACCGGCCAGGCCTTTCGGCAGCGCGACCAGGCCAGCGCCCAGCTCTTCATTGATGCGCAGCGGCAGACGCAGTGCCACGCCCGCCACGTTGAGGCTGAGCAGCGCACCTTCGTTGACGCCCAGGCGGTCCGCTTCGGACTTGGCCAGGCCAACGTAGGCAGCAGGGATGCGCTCTTGTACCGGAGCGGCGCGCGAGGAGTTCTCTTCGCTGCCGAACAGGTGGAAGAACGGCACGGCGGTCCAGGTGCCACGGGCCGGGTTGAACGCGCCCGGAATGGCGTTGAACCAGTTCAGGCGGTCGCCTTGCGATTCGATCAGGCGCACGCCCGGGTCACCGGCACGCAGATGGCCACCGACCTCGTCCTGGAACTTGTTCCAGGCTTGCGGCGAGTTCCAGCCCGGCGACCAGGCGAACGGCACTTGTTGGCGCGGTTCGACGGAGCCCGAGTAACCTTCCATCGAGAAGGCGAACGCGGTGTCCTTGTCTTGCGGGGTACGCGGCTCGTGCACGCTGATGTTGGCGCGCATGGCGGTACGGCCGGAATAGCGCAGCGGCTCACGGGCCAGTTTCATGCCCTTGATGCGGAACGCGGCGGAAGGCGCTGCGTTGACGATGCCAGCCAGTTGCGGGGCTGCCTCGGCGCAGGCGCTGGTGACGTGGTCCAGTTGGGTCCAGTCGACCGGCTTGTTCAGCAGGGTCGCACGCAGGGCGTGCATCCAGCGCCAGCCTTCGTGGACCAGGATGCTGCTGTCCAGGTATTGCGGGTCGAACACCTGGAAGAAGCGCTGGGCGCGGCCTTCCTGGCTGACCAGGGTACCGTCACCTTCGGCGAACGAGGCTGCCGGCAGTACCAGGTGAGCGCGTTCCAGGGTGGCGGTGTTGGAGTGGTCGGCAACGATCACGACCTTGGCTGCAGCCAGGGCGGCATCGACCTTGGCGGCCGAGACGCGGGTGTACAGATCGTTTTCCAGGACCACGATGGCGTCGGCCTTGCCGCTGATGACCGCGTCCAGCGCGGCATCGACGGATTCACCGCCCAGCATCGCCAGGCCGAAGCTGTTGGCTTCAGGCACGACCAGGCTCAGCGAACCGTTTTTCTCGCGCAGCTTCAGGGCTTTGGCGATGTTGGCGGCAGCTTCGATCAGCGCCGGGTCGGCCAGCGAGGTACCGGCAACTACCAATGGGCGCTTGGCCGCAACCAGGGCATCGGCGATGCGCTGGGCCAGGGCCTTGGCTTCTTCGTCCAGGCCTGCAACTGCCGGGGCGCTCGGGTCGATGGCGTGGGCCACGGCGAAGCCGATGCGGGCCAGGTCAGCCGGGGCTGCGTGTACGCATTCTTCAGCGACGTCATCCAGCTTGGTTTCAGCCAGGCTGGCGATGAACAGCGGATACAGCGCGTGCTGGCCGATGTTTTTCACTGCGGCGTCCAGCCAAGGCTGCACTTTCATCGCCTCGGCCATGGCTTCGGCCTTGCCTTTGGTGGCCTGGCGTACGGACAGGGCAACGCGGGCGGCGGTCTGGGTCAGGTCTTCGCCAAGCACGAACACAGCGTCGTGGTCTTCGATGTCGCGCAGGGTCGGCACCGGCAGCGGGCTGTTGTTCAGCACGTTCAGGGCCAAGCGCACGCGGGCCAGTTCGCCCGCTTCCATGCCCGAATAGAAGTAGTCGGCGCCGACCAGCTCACGCAGGCCGTAGTTGCTTTCGAGGCTGGCGCGCGGCGAGCCGATACCGACGATGGTGCGGCCGCGCAGCAGGTCGGCGGCTTTGTCCAGTGCGGCGTCCAGGCTCAGCTTGGTGCCATCGGCCAGGCGTGGCTGGCGTGGGCGGTCGGTGCGGTTGACGTAGCCATAACCGAAGCGGCCGCGGTCGCACAGGAAGTACTGGTTGACCGAGCCGTTGAAGCGGTTTTCGATGCGACGCAGTTCACCGTAGCGCTCGCCGGGGCTGATGTTGCAGCCACTGGAGCAGCCGTGGCAGATGCTCGGTGCGAACTGCATGTCCCACTTGCGGTTGTAGCGCTCGGAGTGGGTCTTGTCGGTGAACACGCCGGTCGGGCAGACCTCGGTCAGGTTGCCGGAGAACTCGCTTTCCAGCACGCCGTCTTCAACGCGGCCGAAGTACACGTTGTCGTGGGCGCCATAGACACCCAGGTCGGTACCCCCTGCGTAGTCCTTGTAGTAGCGCACGCAGCGGTAGCAGGCGATGCAGCGGTTCATCTCGTGTGCGATGAACGGGCCGAGGTCCTGGTTCTGGTGGGTACGCTTGGTGAAACGGTAGCGGCGCTCGTTGTGGCCGGTCATTACCGTCATGTCCTGCAGGTGGCAGTGACCGCCTTCCTCGCACACTGGGCAGTCGTGCGGGTGGTTGGTCATAAGCCATTCGACGACGCTGGCGCGAAACGCCTTGGACTCTTCATCTTCGATGGAGATCCAGGTGCCGTCGGAGGCAGGGGTCATGCAGGACATGACGATACGACCACGGGTGTCGTTTTCGTCGGTGTACTGCTTGACCGCGCACTGCCGGCAGGCGCCAACGCTACCAAGCGCGGGGTGCCAGCAGAAATAAGGGATGTCGAGGCCGAGCGACAGACACGCCTGTAACAGGTTGTCTGCACCGTTGACTTCGAGCGCTTTGCCGTCTACGTGGATAGTGGCCATTGTTCAAAGTTCTTCGTTGGCCCGCGTGAGCGGGCGTGGCTAATGGAAATCTGTACGCCTGCGGCCCGCCGCGAATCGTTCGGGCCGGCCTGCAGGCTGGCGGGTGGCACGGACCACCCGCAGCTCATCTTGTTATGCGCCGACCACGATCGGCCCGCTCGGTACTGGCTTGGCCAGGTTCGGGCGCAGGGCATCGGCAGCACTGGCTGGGGCGACACCGGCCTCGAATTCGGAGCGGAAGTATTTGATGGCACTGCCCAACGGCTCGACGGCACCCGGTGCGTGAGCACAGAAGGTACGGCCTGGGCCGAGGAAGTTGACCAGGCCCAGCAGGGTCTCGATGTCTTCGGCGCGGCCTTGGCCTTGCTCCAGCGAGCGCAGCATTTTCACGCTCCACGGCAGGCCGTCACGGCATGGGGTGCACCAGCCGCACGATTCGCGGGCGAAGAACTCTTCCATGTTGCGCAGCAGCGAGACCATGTTGATGCTGTCGTCGACCGCCATGGCCAGGCCAGTACCCATCCGGGTGCCCACTTTGGCAATGCCGCCGGCGTACATCTGGGCGTCGAGGTGCTCGGGCAGCAGGAAGCCGGTACCGGCGCCACCTGGCTGCCAGCACTTGAGCTTGAAGCCATCGCGCATGCCGCCGGCGTAGTCTTCGAACAGCTCACGGGCGGTGACGCCGAATGGCAGTTCCCACAGGCCAGGGTTTTTCACCTTGCCGGAGAAGCCCATCAGCTTGGTGCCGTGGTCTTCGCTGCCTTCGCGGGCCAGCGACTTGTACCAGTCGTTGCCGTTGGCGACGATGGCCGGCACGTTGCACAGGGTCTCGACGTTGTTCACGCAGGTCGGCTTGCCCCATACGCCAACGGCGGCAGGGAAGGGCGGCTTGGAACGTGGGTTGGCGCGACGGCCTTCCAGCGAGTTGATCAGTGCGGTTTCTTCACCGCAGATGTAGCGGCCGGCACCGGTGTGCACGAACAGCTCGAAGTCAAAGCCCGAGCCCAGGATGTTCTTGCCCAGGAGGCCAGCGGCCTTGGCTTCGTCGATGGCGCGGTTTAGGTTTTTCGCTGCGGTGGTGTACTCGCCACGCAGGAAGATGTAGCCGCGGTAGGCCTTCAGGGCGCGGGCGCTGATCAGCATGCCCTCGACCAGCAGATGGGGCTGTTGCTCCATCAGCATGCGGTCCTTCCAGGTGTTCGGCTCCATTTCGTCCGCGTTGCACAGCAGGTAGCGGATGTTCATGGATTCGTCTTTAGGCATCAGGCCCCACTTCACACCCGTGGGGAAGCCTGCGCCGCCGCGGCCCTTGAGGCCGGAGTCTTTGACGTTCTGCACGATGTCGTCTTGCGACATCTCGCTCAGTGCCTTGCGGGCAGCAGCGTAGCCGTTCTTGGCCTGGTACTCGGCAAGCCAGACCGGCTCGCCGTCGTCACGCAGACGCCAGGTCAGTGGGTGGGTTTCGGCCGAACGCGCGATGCGGTTGGCCGGGCCGAAGGAAGTAATGGTCATACGTAACCCTCCAGCAGTTTGGAAACGCCAGTAGGCTGCACGTCGCCAAAGGTGTCATCGTCGATCATCAGGGCCGGGGCCTTGTCGCAGTTGCCCAGGCAGCAGACCGGCAGCAGGGTGAAGCGCCCGTCGGCGGTGGTCTGGCCGAGGCCGATGCCCAGTTCGCTTTGGATCTGGCTGACCACCGACTCGTGGCCACCGATGTAGCAGACCATGCTGTCGCACACACGGATGATGTGGCGGCCGACCGGCTGACGGAAGATCTGGCTGTAGAACGTAGCCACGCCCTCGACGTCACTGGCCGGGATGCCCAGCACTTCGCCGATGGCGTGAATGGCGCCGTCCGGCACCCAGCCACGTTCCTTTTGGACAATCTTCAAGGCTTCGATGGACGCCGCGCGCGGGTCCTCGTAGTGATGCATCTCGTGCTCGATGGCCGAGCGCTCGGTTTCGCTCAGGGCGAAACGGTCTGTCTGGATAAGCGTGCTGTTCATGCTTAGCGGTCCACGTCAGCCATAACGAAGTCGATACTGCCCAGGTACGCAATGAGGTCGGCGACCATGCTGCCTTTGATCACCGAAGGGATCTGCTGCAGGTGCGGGTAGCTCGGGGTACGGATCCGGGTGCGGTAGCTCATGGTGCCGCCATCGCTCGTCAGGTAGTAACTGTTGATGCCCTTGGTCGCTTCGATCATCTGGAACGACTCGTTGGCCGGCATGACCGGGCCCCACGAGACTTGCAGGAAGTGCGTGATCAAGGTTTCGATGTGCTGCAGGGTGCGCTCTTTCGGCGGCGGCGTGGTCAGCGGGTGATCCGCCTTGTACGGGCCTTCCGGCATGTTGCGCAGGCACTGGTCGATGATGCGGATACTCTGACGCATCTCCTCGACACGGACCATGCAGCGATCGTAGGCATCGCCGTTGTGGGCCAGCGGTACTTCGAACTCGAAGTTTTCGTAGCCAGAATACGGGCGCGCTTTACGCAGGTCGAAGTCGCAACCAGTGGAACGCAGGCCGGCACCGGTGGTGCCCCATTCCAGCGCTTCCTTGGTGTTGTACGCGGCGACGCCGACGGTACGGCCCTTGAGGATGCTGTTCTGCAGGGCGGCCTTGGTGTATTCGTCCAGGCGCTTAGGCAGCCAGTCGACGAAGTCCTTGACCAGCTTGTCCCAGCCGCGCGGCAGGTCGTGGGCGACGCCACCGATGCGGTACCAGGCCGGGTGCAGGCGGAAACCGGTGATTGCTTCGATCACGGTGTAGGCGCGCTGGCGGTCGGTGAAGGTGAAGAACACCGGGGTCATGGCGCCGACGTCCTGGATGTAGGTACCCAGGAACAACAGGTGGCTGGTGATGCGGAAGAACTCGGCGAGCATGATGCGAATCACGTCGACCTTCTGCGGCACCTTGATGCCGGCCAGCTTCTCTACCGCCAGTACGTACGGCAGGTTGTTCATCACCCCGCCGAGGTAGTCGATACGGTCGGTGTAGGGGATGAAGCTGTGCCAGGACTGGCGCTCGGCCATCTTCTCGGCGCCACGGTGGTGGTAGCCGATGTCCGGGACGCAGTCGACGATCTCTTCACCGTCCAGCTGCAGGACGATACGGAACGCACCGTGGGCAGAGGGGTGGTTGGGGCCGAGGTTGAGGAACATGTAGTCCTCGTTGGCGCCCTGGCGCTTCATACCCCAGGCTTCCGGGTTGAAACGTGCCGATTCCTCTTCAAGCTGCTGCTTGGCCAGGGTCAGGCTGTAGGGGTCGAACTCGGTGGCGCGGGCAGGGTAGTCCTTGCGCAGCGGGTGGCCTTCCCAGGTGGGCGGCATCATGATGCGGCTAAGGTGCGGGTGGCCGGCAAAGTCGATGCCGAACATGTCCCAGACTTCGCGCTCGTACCAGTTGGCGTTTGGCCAGATGCCAGTCACGGTCGGCAGGTTCAGGTCGCCTTCGCTGAGCGACACCTTGATCATCACGTCGCTGTTACGCTCGACCGACAGCAGGTGGTAGAACACGCTGAAATCGGCGGCGGGCAGGCCGCGGCGCTGGGTGCGCAGGCGCTCGTCGACGCCATGCAGGTCGTACAGCATGCTGTACGGCTTGGCGACGTTGCGCAGGAAGCTGAGTACTTCTTTGAGCTGTGCACGTTTTACCCACAGCACCGGCATGCCGGTGCGGGTTTCCTGGGCGACGAATGCGTCGGCACCAAAACGGTTGTGCAATTCGACGACCACATCCTGGTCGTCAGCCTTGTAAGGCGGAATATAAATAGCGGTGTCCGCTGTCATGGTCTCGGTCGCTTTGAGTCAACGTAGAGAATGAAGCCAGGCCGCCGGCTCCTTGGGGAGCGGGCGGCAGGTCGCTGGATCAGACTTCGTCGGGGCTGCGCAGGTTGGTTACCGCGATACGCTGTTCACGACGCAGGTCTTTCTGGGCAGGCATCTCGGCACGGTAAATGCCTTGATCACCAACAACCCAGGAAAGCGGGCGTCGCTCCTGGCCAATCGACTCCTGCAGCAGCATCAAGCCTTGCAGGAACGCTTCAGGGCGAGGCGGGCAGCCAGGCACGTAAACATCCACGGGGAGGAACTTGTCGACCCCCTGAACGACCGAGTAAATGTCGTACATGCCACCGGAGTTGGCGCACGAACCCATGGAGATGACCCACTTCGGCTCGAGCATCTGCTCGTACAGGCGCTGAATGATCGGCGCCATCTTGATGAAGCAGGTACCGGCGATGACCATGAAGTCGGCCTGACGCGGCGAGGCCCGGATGACTTCGGCGCCGAAGCGGGCGATGTCGTGGGGCGCCGTGAAGGCCGTGGTCATTTCCACGTAGCAGCAGGACAGGCCGAAGTTATACGGCCAGAGGGAGTTCTTGCGACCCCAGTTGACCGCGCCACGCAGCACATCTTCGAGTTTCCCCATGTAGATGTTCTTGTGGACCTGGTCCTCGAGCAGTTGGTCGGTGACGGTTTCCCGTTCACCTACCGGGTACTGCTCGTTGGGCGCATCCGGATCGATTCTGGTGAGATTGTATTGCATTGCCAAAGCCTCATTGTTTCAGCTTCGCTTGCCGCTTGCGGCGACCTTCGGGAGCCCAATCAAGAGCACCGACGCGCCAAAGGTAGACAAGACCTGCCAACAGAATTGCTATGAAAACGAGCGCTTCGACGAACCCGGTCCAGCCGCTTTCGCGGACGGACACAGACCATGCAAAGAGGAAGAGGGCTTCGATATCGAAGATCACGAACAGCATCGCGACCAGATAGAATTTGGCGGACAGGCGCAGGCGGGCGCTGCCGACGGGCAGCATGCCGGATTCGAAGGGTTCGTTCTTGGCGCGGCCCCAGGCCTTGCTACCGAGCAGGCTGGACAGGCCGAGCATGAAGGCACACAGGCCGACGACACCCAAAAGGAAGATGGCAAAGCCCCAGTTGTGGGCGATGAGTCCTGCCGAATCGGACATGCTAGAGATCCTTATACAGAGACCCAGCTCTGCAGTCTGAAATAAGTAGAGCGGCGACCTGGTGTCGCACATGCAGTGACCAAATGTCGCAGCTGAATCAATCGCGCTGATTTTATGGGTAAACCCGGTGCAAGTAAAATTTCTGTGGCAATTTATTCGTAGGATTAAGAACAAAAATCTTTCGTAACTGGCTGAAAGCCTTGAATTTCGGGCATTGCGCGCGTTTTTGTTAATTATGTTTCTTGCGCGATGTAACGAATTCCTAGTTATGTAATGATAATTAATCGCATTGAGCTTGGTGCGGTGAAATTCTCCTCTTGTGAGCCTTGCAAAGTTGCCCGGGCGGGTTGGCTACTTGCAAATGCGAAAAAGGCTCGTTCTAACAGCTTCCAGCGCCTTGCGCACCGCTCTGGATCAATACTTTATCGGTTAAGCCGTGGCGGGCCGATGAAGCGGTGGATGTCGCTCAGGTTGTGGAGGGTGGGTTGCTGTTGGGTTGCCACAAGCATAGTCCGGATACTGGGGCCTGCTTTGCCTCCAGCGGAAAGTGAGTGAGGTTGCCAAGCGCAGGTCTTGAGATTATTGGTGATGCGCAAATCGAGCGCCGCCCGCGCGGCGCTTCGCAGCACAAGGCTGCTCCTGCATTTGTTTCGGGCCAGTGGGCATGTGGCATTTGCGCGCGACCGCCTTGTTTGCCCGACACAATATCGTGCCATGCGCAAAGAGGGGGCGCGCATTCCACAGGATTGATTGGCCCGAAACAGATGTAGGAGCAGCCTTGTGCTGCGAAGCGCCGCGCGGGCGGCGCTCGATCTCATACGCGCTGAATTTTTCGTGACGATCACTTCAAAAAAAAAGCCCAGGGTCCTCACGAACCCTGGGCCTTCCTTCAACAGTTCACTGTTATCAGTGGAACTGCTCTTCCTCAGTCGAACCGGTCAGCGCAGTCACCGACGAAGCCCCACCTTGAATCACGGTGGTCATGTCATCGAAGTAGCCAGTGCCCACTTCCTGCTGGTGCGCAACGAAGGTGTAGCCTTTGCTGGCATCAGCGAATTCCTGCTCCTGCAGCTTCACGTAGGCAGTCATGTCGTTGCGGGCGTAGTCGTGCGCCAGGTTGAACATGCCGTGCCACATGTTGTGAATGCCAGCCAGGGTGATGAACTGGTGTTTGTAGCCCATGGCCGACAGCTCGCGTTGGAACTTGGCGATGGTCGCGTCGTCCAGGTTTTTCTTCCAGTTGAAGGAAGGCGAGCAGTTGTACGACAGGATCTGGTCCGGATATTCCTTCTTGATCGCTTCGGCGAAGCGGCGGGCTTCGTCCAGGTCCGGCTTGGCGGTTTCGCACCAGATCAGGTCGGCATACGGTGCGTAGGCCAGGCCGCGGGAGATTGCCTGGTCGAGGCCTGCACGCACTTTGTAGAAGCCTTCACGGGTGCGCTCGCCGATCACGAACGGTTGGTCGTACGGGTCGCAGTCGCTGGTCAGCAGGTCGGCGGCGTTGGCGTCGGTACGGGCCAGAATGATGGTCGGCACGCCCGAAACGTCAGCTGCCAGGCGCGCGGCAACCAGCTTCTGTACAGCTTCCTGGGTGGGTACCAGTACCTTGCCACCCATGTGACCGCATTTTTTCACCGAGGCCAGCTGGTCTTCGAAGTGCACGCCGGCGGCGCCTGCTTCGATCATGTTCTTCATCAGCTCGTAGGCGTTCAGTACGCCGCCGAAACCGGCTTCGGCGTCAGCTACGATTGGCGCGAAGTAGTCGATGTAACCTTCGTCGCCCGGGTTCTTGCCGGCTTTCCACTGGATCTGGTCGGCGCGGCGGAACGAGTTGTTGATGCGCTTGACCACGGTCGGTACCGAGTCGACTGGGTACAGCGACTGGTCGGGGTACATGGACTCGGCCGAGTTGTTGTCGGCGGCAACTTGCCAGCCGGACAGGTAGATAGCCTGGATGCCGGCTTTGACCTGTTGTACTGCCTGGCCGCCGGTCAGGGCGCCCATGCAGTTGACGAAATCTTTTTCTGGGCGGAAGGACGGGTGGGCACCCTGGGTGACCAGCTTCCACAGTTTTTCTGCGCCCTGACGGGCCAGGGTGTGCTCCGGCTGCAGGGAGCCACGCAGGCGAACGACATCAGCGGCGGTATAGGTACGGGTCACGCCTTTCCAGCGCGGGTTTTCGGCCCAGTCTTTCTCGAGGGCTGCAATTTGCTGTTCGCGTGTCAGTGCCATGGAAATAAACCTCGTCGCATCGATCTTGGGGTAATTGTGCTGATGCTCGGGTGCAGATCAGAGGCCTGGCGGCTGTCCTGTTCGGGGGCGTGCGGCGGCGAACGCGAAGGCTCGAAGGGGAAGGGGGTGCAGGCCAGGCGAAGGTGTGCGCTGCAGGTCGGCTCGTGGTTGCCTTGCTGCGGTGCTACGCGATTGCCAGAACTGCGGTGATGCGCTTCCGTCCCTCGGGACAACTTCTTCGTTGCAGTCGCAATCCCGTCGAACCGCCTTGTGGGCCGTATAGACACGAGGCGCCTCCAGGGGTGGGAGGAGCACGCCTCGAAGGCCCTTGCCAGGGCCCCTGATTAGCGGGAGCGAGGCCATCATGCCCTTGAGAAAAAGTACCTGTCAAATGTTTTGTAGTGACTTTTTTCGCTTACTACATCTTTGGTCTAATACGACTCGGCAGTCAGTTTCTAGGCCATTGGTCGAGGCCTTGAATTGCCTGGGATCAGTCCAGAAGGTCGACTTTTACACGTAAAGTCATGTTTTCACCGCGCTGGGTACTGTAAGTGTGGCTTGACGCGCTACGATCGGACTGGCTCTGCTGGTTGAACCCCGCCAAGGTGATCCATTCCCCGAGCTTGCCGGTGACTGTCGTGTCGGTGCTTTGCACTTTCACTACATCTGCTCGTTCCTGGCTGATGCGGTCATTATTGGTGCTTATTTGCAGACGAACCGTTTCGCCGCTCAGGCTGGGGGTAACGTAGAAACCTTGGGTCACATTGCGGTATTCGGTGTTGCTTTGAATACGCCCATAACCGTCGGTACTGGTGCTGGTGACCGGGATGCTCTGGCCAACCTGGATCAGCGCGGCCTGGCCTTCGCTGGCCTGAACCTGCTGCATGCCGCCTTCGCGGTTGCTGGTGCCGTAGCGGATGACGTGAGCGTTGCCGCGGGTGTCCTGGAAGTTGCTGTCGTTGTTGTCGACGCTGATCAGCAGGCGCTTGGGCGCGGTGTCCAACTGTTGCAGCAGGCTGCGCAGGTCGTCGATGCGCTCCGGGCTGGCATTGACGATCAGCTTGTTCTCGAAGGCGTTGACGGTGCCGTCCTTGCCGATGAACGATTGTGCAGCGGGCAGCAGTTCGGCGCTGCTGCGGTACTGCAAGGGGAGGACTTCGGTGGCGGCGTGAGCGCTGAGGGTGGCAGCCAGCAGCAAGGATGTGAAAAGCGGGCGTAGCGGCATGTCCATGATCTCCGCAGTGGGTATCAACATGATGGCAAATTTGCCCAGGTTGTGCAGGTTATGCATCAAGGGGCGGCATCCTGCACTTTTGAGCGGTGGCCGCTGTCAGACAAATTCCGTAACATCGCGCCCCTCGATTGCCAGCCCCTCCGCCTGGACCGCCTCACAGGAACTTCATGAAACCCGTACGACTGCGCGCCGACCTGCTCGCCGGCCTGACCACTTCGTTCGCCCTGGTGCCTGAGTGCATCGCCTTCGCCTTAGTGGCGCACCTCAACCCGCTGATGGGCCTGTATGGCGCTTTCATCATCTGTACCCTGACTGCACTGTTTGGCGGCCGTCCGGGCATGATTTCTGGTGCTGCCGGATCGATGGCGGTGGTGATCATCGCGTTGGTGGTGCAACACGGGGTGCAGTACTTGCTGGCCACGGTGCTGCTTGGCGGGGTGGTGATGATCTTGTTTGGCCTGCTGCGCCTGGGCAAGCTGGTGCGCCTGGTGCCTTACCCAGTGATGCTGGGCTTCGTCAACGGCCTGGCGATCGTCATCGCCCTGGCTCAGTTGGAGCACTTCAAGCAGGGCGGTCAGTGGCTCAGCGGTTCGCCGCTGTACCTGATGGTCGGCCTGGTGGCGCTGACCATGCTGGTGGTCTACATACTGCCCAAGCTGACCCGCGCCGTACCGCCCGCGCTGGTGGCCATCCTGGGGGTAGGCCTATTGGTGTACCTGCTGGGTTTGCCGACCCGCACCCTCGGCGACATGGCGCACATCGCCGGTGGCCTGCCGCAAGTGACGCTGCCAGATGTGCCGTGGAACCTTGAAACGCTCAAAATCATCGCCCCCTACGCGGTGCTGATGGCCATGGTCGGCCTGCTGGAGACCCTGCTGACGCTCAACCTCACCGACGAAATCACCGAAAGCCGTGGCTTCCCAGACCGTGAGTGCGTGGCCCTGGGCGCCGCCAATATGGTTTCGGGCCTGTGCGGTGGCATGGGCGGCTGCGCGATGATCGGGCAGACGGTGATCAACCTCAGCTCCAATGGCCGCGGCCGGCTATCGGGCGTGGTTGCCGGGGTGATGATCCTGCTGTTCGTGTTGTTCTTGTCGCCGCTGATCGAGCGTATTCCGCTGGCAGCCCTGGTGGGGGTGATGTTCGTGGTTGCCCAGCAGACCTTCGCCTGGGCTTCGTTGCGCGTGTTGCACAAGGTGCCGGTGAACGATGTGCTGGCGATTATTGCGGTGACCATCGTCACGGTGTTCACCGACCTGGCCGTAGCGGTACTGTTTGGTATTGTCATCGCGGCGGTGAACTTTGCCTGGCAGCATGCGCGGGAGCTGTATGCCGACAGCCATGAGGAAGCGGGCGGCGGCAAGCGTTATCAGGTACATGGCACGTTGTTCTTTGCCTCGACCGCCTCGTTCCTCAACCAGTTCGATACGGCGAAGGATCCGGCGCAGGTTACGCTGGACTGCCAGCATTTGAGCTTTGTCGATTATTCGGCAGTTGCGGCGCTAAAAACCTTGCGTGAGCGGTATACCAAGGCGGGCAAGCATCTACGCGTGGTGCACTTGTCGGAGCGGTGCAAGAAGCTGTTGAAGCGGGCTGGCGAGCAGCTCTGAGAAGGGTTATTGCCTGCACCGGCCCCTTCGCGGGCAAGTCCGCTCCCACAGGTATGGGCCGGATTCAAGGCGGATGGAGGCCCTGTGAGCTCTGAGAAGGGTTACTGCCTGCACTGATCCCACAGGTATGCCACCGGATTCAAGGCGAATGGAGTTCCTGTGGGAGCGGGCTTGCCCGCGAAGGGGCCGGTACAGGTGAATGAATTATTCCCCGCGGTTCTTCCTCACGATCCCTTCAGCAATGCTGGCCGGTGCCTCGGCATAGCGGATGAACTCCATCGTGTAGCTGGCGCGGCCCTGGGTCATCGAGCGCATGGAAGTGGCATAGCCGAACATTTCGCCCAGCGGCACTTCGGCGCGTATCACCTTGCCGGCTGGCGTCTCGTCGCCATCCTGGATCATCCCGCGGCGCCGGCTCAGGTCGCCCATGATGTCGCCCTGGTATTCCTCGGGGGTCACCACCTCAACCTTCATCACCGGCTCTAGCAGCACTGCCCCGCCTTTTTGCGAGAGCTGCTTGGTGGCCATGGACGCGGCTATCTTGTAGGCCATTTCGTTGGAGTCGACGTCGTGGTAGGAGCCGTCGAACACGGCAGCCTTCAAGTTGATCAGTGGGTAGCCGGCGAGCACGCCATTCTTCATCTGTTCTTCGATACCTTTCTGGATGGCCGGGATGTACTCCCGAGGTACCACGCCACCGACGATCTCGTTGATGAATTCCAGGCCTTCCTTGCCTTCGTCGCCCGGGGCGAAGCGGATCCAGCAGTGGCCGTATTGGCCGCGGCCGCCGGATTGGCGAACGAAGCGGCCTTCGATCTCGCAGGTGTTGCGGATCTTCTCGCGATAGGCCACCTGCGGCTTGCCGATATTGGCCTCGACGTTGAACTCGCGGCGCATGCGATCGACGATGATGTCCAGGTGCAACTCGCCCATGCCGGAGATGATGGTCTGGCCGGTTTCCTCATCGGTGCGCACGCGGAACGAAGGGTCTTCCTGGGCCAGCTTGCCCAGGGCTATGCCCATTTTTTCTTGGTCGGCCTTGGTCTTAGGCTCCACGGCTACGGAGATCACCGGGTCGGGGAAGTCCATGCGCTCTAGGATGATCGGCTTATCGATGTCGCACAAAGTATCGCCGGTGGTGACATCCTTCATGCCGATCAATGCGGCGATGTCGCCGGCGCACACATCCTTGATTTCGGCGCGCTGGTTGGCGTGCATCTGCACCATGCGGCCGATGCGTTCCTTCTTGCCCTTGACCGAGTTGAGCACGGCATTACCGGAGCTGAGCACCCCGGAATACACTCGGGCAAAGGTGAGGGTGCCGACAAACGGATCAGTGGCAATCTTGAAGGCCAGGGCCGAGAAGGGCTCTTTGTCGTCGGCGTGGCGCTCAAGGTGCTGTTCTTCATCGTCCGGGTGGGTGCCCTTGATTGCCGGGATTTCCGACGGTGCGGGCAGGTAGTCGATGACCGCATCGAGCATCAGCGGCACGCCCTTGTTCTTGAACGACGAGCCAAGGATGGTCGGCACAATTTCGTTAGCAATGGTGCGCTGGCGCAGGGCGGCCTTGATCTCGTCGATGCTGAGTTCCTCGCCTTCGAGAAACTTCATGGTCAGCTCATCGTTGGCCTCTGCCGCGGCTTCGATCATGTGCGCGCGCCATTCGTCGGCGAGCGCCTGAAGCTCGGTAGGGATCGCTTCTTCGCGGTAGGTGGTGCCGTTGTCGGCATCGTTCCAGTAGATGGCCTTCATCTTCACCAGGTCGATCTGGCCGATAAAGTGCTCTTCGCTGCCGATGGCCAGCTGGATCGGCACCGGGTGATGCCCCAGGCGCTTGTCGATCTGCTTGACCACGCGCAGGAAGTCGGCACCCTGGCGGTCCATCTTGTTGATGTAGGCCAGGCGCGGTACGTGGTACTTGTTGGCCTGGCGCCACACGGTTTCCGATTGCGGTTCGACCCCGTCGGCGCCGCTGAACACCACCACCGCGCCGTCGAGCACACGCAGCGAGCGTTCTACCTCGATGGTGAAGTCGACGTGGCCAGGGGTATCGATGATGTTGAAGCGGTACTTGTCGGGGAACTGCTTGGTCGAGCCCTGCCAGAAGGCCGTGGTGGCTGCCGAGGTGATGGTGATGCCTCGCTCCTGTTCCTGGGCCATCCAGTCCATGGTCGCGGCGCCATCGTGCACCTCGCCCATCTTGTGATTGACCCCGGTGTAAAACAGGATGCGCTCGGTGGTGGTGGTCTTGCCGGCATCCACGTGGGCGACGATGCCGATATTGCGATACAGCTCGATGGGCGTTGTACGGGCCATGGCGGACTACCTGCGGATGGGCGGATTCTCCCACGTTAGCAGACCGGAAGAATCCTGCTTTACCGCCGGGCCGTCAGTCGGCCTGAGCCTGCAGCAGCCATTGGCCGTCCACTTCACGGGCCAGGCCGCTAGCAGGCAGCAGGGCCAGCAAGCGCTCGTGCAGGGCGCCGTCGGTGAAGGTCTTGAGCTTGGCCATGTCCAGCGCGCCGACCAGGTTGAGGTCTTCTTTGTGGTACGACAGCCAGGCTTTTTTCAGCACCAGCAGCACGTCACTGCCTGCGGTGTTGGCGAAGCGGCGGTTGAGCGGGCGACCTTCGAGGGTGAAGTTGTGCGCGTGGCTGTAGCTGCTCTGGTCGCCACCGTCACGGCAGCGATGGCACTGGCACGGGCCTTCGGCGAACGCGTTGCGCAGGTAGGTGTTGAAGTCCACGACGGGCTTGAGGGACAGGCGTTTGTCGACCTCGAACAGGTCGGCGATCAGGGGTTCTTCGGCGCTCACTCGGGATCCTCGTGTGGTGTGGCGTGCATCGGCGGGCACCCTAACAGATCGGGGCGGGGGAGGCCATTTTGATCTGTTGATGGCGGCCACCCAGGTGCCAGGCATGACGCTGTACCTGTGGGAGCGGGTTCACCCGCGAAGAGGCCAGTAGAGACAATAGACAAAGGCTGCCGTACTCTACGCGCCAAAACGCCTACACATCTAATTGAGGTAACCCCGCTTGAGCAGCAAGTTCCCGTACACCGCCACCGTGACCATCAGCGCTGAAGACCGCGGGGGCGACATCGAGGCCTCGGAAAACCCCAGCATGCGCGTGGGCCTTGAAGCGGTGACCGAAACCCTGAAGAAGGTGCATTTCGTCGGTACGCTCGCAGCTCCCGAAAAGCCGGCCACGCACATCTGCGTTACCCTGGAAAACGGCCTGACCTACTACGGCCCGATCGTCAACGGCCACGCCGAACTCGAAGGGGGCTGGATTGCCTTCGAGTCCGACATGCTCACCCCTGAAGAGCTGGGCCTGTAAGCCTCAGTTCAACTCTGCCAGGCACTGCTCGAGGATATCCAAGCCTTCTTCGAGCACCTCGGCTTCGATGGTCAGTGGTGCGAGCAGGCGGATGATATGCCGCGCCTTTCCGCTGGGCATCAGCAACAGGCCTTTGGCCCGCGCTGCTTCCATGACCTTGGCCAGCTGGGCCGGTGCCGGGCTGCCATCGGCGTTGACGAACTCGATGCCGCGCATCGCGCCGACACCGGTCAGCCGCCCGATGAACGGGTACTGGGCTTTCCAGCGCTCGACGCGGCTGACAATCGCCTGTTCCTGGCGTTCGCCCCAGGTGGCGACGTTCTCGTCGGTCATCTGCGCCAGGCTCGCCAGCGCCGCTGCGCAGGCAATCGGGTTGCCCGAATAGGTCCCGCCCAGGCCACCCTTGGGCAGCGATGCCATCAATTCTTTACGGCCCACGACCGCACCCAGTGGCATGCCGCCCGCGATGCTTTTGGCCAGCAGCAGCAGGTCGGGCTCGATGCCCAGGCGCGGGAAGGCAAAGCGCTGGCCGGTACGGCCAAAGCCCGACTGGATCTCGTCGATGATGATCAAAATGCCGTGCTCGTCGCAGAAGCGGCGCAGTGCCTGGGCGAATGCCGGGTCGAGGGCGAGGAAGCCGCCTTCACCCTGGACCGGTTCGAGGATGAAAGCCGCCACGTCTTCAACCGCCAGTTCGACGCTGAACAGCCGGTCCATGGCCTTGAGTGCCTGTTCGCAGGTGACGCCGGTGTCGGCACTGGGGTAGGGCAGGTGGTAGACCGGGCCCGGCAGATCGCCGACGCGTTGTTTGTATGGGGCGACCTTGCCATTGAGGTTCAGGGTTGCCAGGGTGCGGCCATGGAAGCCACCGTCGAAAGCAATCATCGCGCGCTTGCCGGTGGCGCCACGGGCCACTTTCAGGGCGTTTTCCGCCGCTTCCGCGCCACTGTTGGTAAGCATGCCGGCCAGCGGGTAGCTGACCGGGACAAACTCGCTGAGGCGCTCCATCAGGGCAAGGTACGGGCCGTGGGGGGCTGCGTTGAAGGCATAGTGGGTGAGGCGGGTGGCCTGGGCCTGGATCGCTTCGACCACGGCTGGGTTGCAATGGCCCAGGTTGAGTACGCCGATACCGCCGACGAAGTCGATATAACGTTTGCCGTCGGTGTCCCAGACTTCCGCATTCTTGCCGTGGGAAAGTGTAATTGGGTGAACGATGGCAATGGACTGGCTGATACTTTCCTGATTCATGGTGCACGCGGACCTTGTTCGAGTTTCCCACTATCGAAGCGTGCCGGGGCTGTATTGCGCAAACGAATTATTTGATTGCGATCATTCCTTGGATTCGTGATCTTGTAAGATTTTGTGTTATCTGCACTGGCTTCAATCCCCTTCAGCCACCCGCTCGCGAATCCACTGCACGAAGGCCCTGACCTTCGGCACCTCCGCCGCATGCTCGGCATGGGCGATGAAGTGCCTGCCATTGCTCGGCACTGGGTGGTCCCAAGCCACCACCAGCTTGCCTTCGTTCAACTCCTCCGCCACCAGGTACCGTGGAATCAGGGCAATGCCACAGCCGGCGATTGCAGCCCGGATGCACAGGTAGAACGTGTCGAAGCGCGGCCCGTGGTAGCTGTTCTGGCTGTGCAACCCCAGCCCCAAAAACCATTCATGCCAGGCCTCCGGGCGCGATACACACTGCAGCAGGCGGTGCTCGGTCAGCGCTTCGGCGCTGGTGAAACGGTGGTTGGCGAGCAGCTCTGGGGCACACACCGGCACCACTTCTTCGCTGAACAGCTCGATACACGTCGCCCCAGGCCAGGTGCCCTGGCCGAAGAAGAAGGCGATGTCGGCCTTGGACTGCACCAGGTCGAAGGGTTCCAGTTCGTTACGGATATCCAGGTGAATACGCGGATAGCGATCACCAAACCCCTTTAGCCTGGGCACCAGCCAGCGCGCGCCGAAGGTCGGCTGGGTGGCGATGCGCAGCACTTCGGTCTCATCGCCATAGCTGAGGATGTAGCGGCTGGAGATGTCGATCTGGGTGAGGATCTTGTTCACCTCGGTCAGGTACAGCGCACCGGCCGGGGTCAGGTGCAGGCGCCGGCGAATGCGCTGGAACAGCGAGTGCGACAGCATGTCCTCCAGTTGCGCGACCTGTTTGCTGACCGCGCTCTGGGTCAGGTGCAGCTCTTGCGCCGCGCGGGTGAAGCTCAGGTGGCGGGCAGCCGCTTCGAAGCACTGGAGGGCGGTGGTCGAGGGCATCAGGCGTTTGGACATGACAGGCGCGTACCGAGCAAAAAAGGAAGAAGTTCATTCCGTATTGGAATCATGTGCTTCGAAAAGGTCGTTTGTTGACCCAGGCCTATAGATTAATACTGACCTGGATCAACGATTACAACCGGTCGTGCGAAGAGGAGGGAAGTAGCCACCGCCGGCATCTACAAAACAACAAAAAACGCACACCAGAAATTAATAAGAATTCTGCTCCATTTTTTAGCCGTCCCACGACGGCGACCCATTCGAGGGTTCTCCATGGCTTCGCTAGAAAACAAGAAACAGCGGTCCTTGCAGCACGGCCTGACGTCCCGTCAGGTGTCCATGATCTCCATCGCCGGCATCATCGGCGCCGGCCTGTTCATCGGTTCCTCCAACGCCATTGCCACCGCCGGCCCGGCCATCCTCATCTCCTACGCCATGACCGGCCTGCTGGTGCTGCTGGTGATGCGTATGCTGGGCGAAATGGCCATCGCCAACCCCAACAGCGGCTCGTTCTCCACTTACGCCTCCGAGGCCATCGGCCCTTGGGCAGGCTTCACCATCGGTTGGTTGTACTGGTGGTTCTGGGTGCTGATCATCCCGGTCGAGGCGATTGCTGGCGCAGACATCCTGCATGCCTACTTCCCCGGCGTGCCCTCGTGGTTGTTCGCCTTCCTGATCATGGTCGTGCTGTCGGGTACCAACCTGATCAGCGTGAAGAACTTCGGTGCCTTCGAGTACTGGTTCGCGCTGGTCAAGGTGGTTGCCATCGTTGCCTTCATCATCGTCTGCAGCCTGGCCGTGTTCGGCTTCTGGCCGTTGGCCGAGGTCTCGGGCGTGAGCCGGTTGTGGGACAATGGCGGCTTCATGCCCAATGGCTTTGGCACTGTCCTGGGTGGCGTGCTGATCACCATCTTCTCGTTCTTCGGCGCCGAGATCGTCACCATTGCCGCTGACGAAACAGCCAACCCGAAAGACAAGATCCGCCGTGCCACCAACCTGGTGGTGTACCGCATCGCCATCTTCTACCTGGCCTCGATCTTCCTGGTGGTGTCGCTGGTGGCCTGGAACGACCCGGCCCTGAAAGCGGTGGGCTCGTTCCAGCGGGTGCTGGAAGTGCTCAACGTGCCGGGCGCCAAGCTGCTGGTCGACCTGGTGGTGCTGGTGGCGGTCACCAGCTGCATGAACTCCGGCCTGTACACGGCCTCGCGGATGCTCTACTCCCTGGGTGCCCGTGGCCAGGCGCTGAGCATGACCAAGCGCATTTCGGGTGCTGGCGTGCCAACGGTAGCGGTCATCTTCTCGACCCTGGCAGGCTTTGCCGGTTGCTTCGTCAACTATGTGTTCCCCGGCAAGGTGTTCGGTTTCCTGCTGTCCACCACCGGCGCCATTGCCTTGCTGGTGTACCTGGTGATCGCCGTGTCTCAGCTGCGCATGCGAGCCCGTGCAGACCGTGAGGGCACGCCGCTGGAGCTTAAGATGTGGCTGTTCCCTTATCTGACCTGGCTGGTGATCGGCACCATCGTTATGGTCCTGGGCTACATGCTGTTCAGCGATGCCTACCGCTACGAGACGCTGATGACTGCCGGGGTGACGCTGTTCATCCTGCTGGTGTCGCTGACCCAGCGGCGCGGCAAGGTGGTCGCACAGACTGCTTGATCCAGAGGGGGCGCTTGGCGCCCCTTTCTCATTGGCGCTGGCCCAGCACGGCGCTACCATCGACGCTTGCCTCACTTCCCATTCCAACAAGCACAGGAAGCGTATGAACGAGCACACCCTTTCCCTCCAGCAGTTGGCTGCACCGGAAGGCACCTGCTACGGCTGCGGCTGCTCCCACCCTAGCGGCCTGCACCTGCAAAGCCATTGGGACGCCGACGGCATCCACCTGCTGTGCCGCCACGCGCCCGACAGCACCTTCATCGGCTGGCCCGGCCTGGTTTATGGCGGCTTACTGGCCATGCTGGTCGATTGCCACTCCAACTGGACCGCCATGGCCTACCACTACCGCAACGAAGGCCGCGAACCGGGCAGCCTGCCGCGTATCGACTGCGTCACGGGCACACTCAACCTCAGTTACCTGAAGCCGACCCCCATGGGTGTTGAGTTGCTGCTCAAGGCACGCGTAGAAGGCGAGGTCGGGCGCAAGAGCCGGGTTATCTGTGAGGTCTGGGCAGACGATGTACTCACGGTGACGGCGGACTCGGTGTTCGTTCGGGTCGACACCGAAAAGCTCAAGCTCAAGGCCCACGGCCAGGCTTGAGCCGCCTGTGTCGATGAAGGGGCGGTGATGGTCAGCCGCGCGGGATGTCACTAAAGTGACAGCTCCATTCCCCAGGCAAGGTTGACCATGACCGATCTGAGCGCATTCCCCATCACCCGCAAATGGCCCGCCCAGCACCCCGAGCGCCTGCAGCTGTATTCATTGCCGACGCCGAATGGGGTCAAGGTGTCGATCATGCTCGAAGAGATCGGCCTGGCGTACGAGCCGCACAAGGTCAGTTTCGACAACGATGACCAGTTGAGCCCGGAGTTCATCTCCCTCAGCGCCAACAACAAGATCCCCGCCATCCTCGACCCGAACGGCCCTGGCGGCCAGCCGCTTCCGTTGTTCGAGTCGGGCGCGATCCTGCAGTACCTCGCGGAAAAGAGCGGGCAGTTGCTCAGCCAGGACCCCGCCACCCGTTACCAGACCCTGCAGTGGTTGATGTTCCAGATGGGCGGCATCGGGCCGATGTTCGGCCAGGTCGGGTTCTTCCATTTCTTTGCGGGCAAGGAATACGAAGACAAACGCCCGCGGGATCGCTACGTCAACGAATCGAAGCGCTTGCTGGGTGTGCTGGACCGCCACCTGCAAGGCCGCGAGTGGATGGTCGACGAATACAGCATCGCTGACATCGCCATTTTCCCTTGGGTACGCAACCTTGTGGAGCGCTACAACGCCCGTGAGCTGGTCGGGTTCGATGCGTTCAAGGAAGTGCAGCGGGTGCTGGCGACGTTTTTGGAGCGGCCGGCGGTTCAGCGTGGCCTGAAAATCCCGGGATGATCGAGCATCCCTGAACCTGTGGGAGCGGGCTTGCCCGCGAATGCTGTGGTAGGTCCACCATCACATTCGCGGGCAAGCCCGCTCCCACAGGTTCTTTATTGCAGCCTAGAAAATCTGGTTAAGAAGCCAGTACAGGCTACCTGCCAGCAGCATTGCCGCGGGCAGGGTCAGCACCCAGGCCATCAGTAAGTTGATCAACGTACGCTGCTGAATCCCCGAGCCATTGGCGACCATGGTCCCGGCCACACCCGAGCTCAGCACGTGGGTAGTCGAGACCGGCAGCCCGAACATGTCGGCCGCCCCGATGGTGCACATCGCAACTACCTCCGCCGATGCGCCTTGGGCATAGCTCAGGTGGGTCTTGCCGATCTTCTCGCCCACTGTCACTACGATGCGCCGCCAGCCGACCATGGTCCCCAGCCCCAGCGCGATGGCCACAGCTACCTTGACCCACAGAGGAATGTAGCGCGTGGCGTCGTCCAGCTGTGTCTTGAACAGTTGCACATGGCTGCGGGTGTCGGCATCGAAGTTTGTCAGCTGGTGCTTGTCGAGCAAACGGATGGCTTCGCTGGTCAGGTACATGTCATTGCGTACGTTGGCCATGGCTTCGGCCGGCACGCGCTTGAGCGAACCGTAACCCTTCACCTCTTCGCCGATCATGCCGGTGAGGGCGGCCAGGGCTGGTACCAGTTGCGGGTTGGGCTTGGGTTCGGCGATGAACGCAGTCAAGGTTTGGCGCGGGTCTGCGGGCGCCGCTTGCGGGTCATGGCGCACCAGGGCCTGGCGCGTTACTTCGGCCACGGCCGAAAACTGCAGGGCCTGCTCGCTGGGCATGGTCTTGTTCAGTGCATACGCCATCGGCAGCGTGCCGACCAGAATCAGCATGATCAGCCCCATGCCTTTTTGCCCATCGTTGGAGCCATGGGCAAACGATACCCCGGTGCAGGTCAGGATCAGTACGCCACGGATCCACCACGGTGGCGGCGTCTGGCCTTCCGGTGCCTGGTACAGCTCTTTGCGCTTGACCAGCGCGCGCAGCGCCAGCAGCAACAGGGCCGCGCAGGCAAAGCCGATCAGTGGCGAAAACAGCAGGGCATACCCCACCTTGCTGGCTTGGGCCCAATCCACGCCGCTGGTGCCGTCCCGCCCATGCATCAGCGCATTGGCCACGCCTACGCCGATAATCGAGCCAATCAGCGTGTGCGAGGAGGACGCCGGCAAGCCCAGCCACCAGGTGCCCAGGTTCCAGATGATCGCGGCCAGCAGCAGGGCGAAGACCATGGCGAAACCGGCCGAAGAACCTACCTGCAAAATCAGCTCGACCGGCAACAAGGCAATGATGCCAAAGGCCACCGCGCCGCTGGAAAGCAGCACCCCCAGGAAGTTGCATAACCCCGACCAAACCACGGCCACCGGTGCCGGCAAAGAGTGGGTGTAAATAACCGTGGCGACGGCGTTGGCGGTGTCATGGAAGCCGTTGACGAACTCGAAGCCCAGGGCAATCAGCAGCGCCAGGCCCAACAACAGGAAGGGGGTAACGGTGGTGATCACCGTGCCGCTGGCGCTGACGTCCTGTTTAAGGCTCCAGGCTGTGTAGGCGATGCCTGCCAGTAGCAGGCCGAAGAACAAAACCAGGGTGGCACGCCCGGGCTTGTGGGACAGCTGCGGGCGGGAATCGCGTTGGGCCAGTGGCGGCTGGCTGGCCAGGGACGGGGTTGCCATGGGGGCTCCGGTTGGCGTCGGGCGAAGGTGCCGAAGGCTGTGAGCTTAGGAGCAATTCGTGACCGGTCCGTGACCTCGGTCAATGAATTCACTAGGCTCAAGACAGACGGTAAATGCGGGAGAAAGCCATGATCCGCTGCAAACGTGTCTACGAAGCGGCCGCCGACGAAGATGGCCAGCGCGTGCTGGTCGACCGCCTGTGGCCGCGCAACAAACGCAAGGAAGACTTGCAGGGCCAATGGTTGCGCGAGGTGGCACCTTCGGACGAATTGCGCAGGGCGTTTCACCAGGGGGAGGTGGATTTCGCCGGTTTCACCCAGCGCTACCAGCAACAGCTGGCCGCTCACCCCGAGCACTGGTACCCACTGCTGGACCTGGCGGCCAAAGGGCCGCTGACCTTGCTGTATGCCGCCAAAAACACCGAGCACAACAATGCCCAGGTGCTCGCCGAGTGGCTGGAGGATGAGCTGGAACGCCGTGGCCCAGGCAGCTCGCCGGTGTGCTACGCCACCTGAGCAGTGCACAATAATGGCCATGAACCTCGTACCTGCCACCGACGCCTACCGCAGCTTTGCCCGCGACCTTACGCGCCGGGCCATGCTGCCGTACTACCGTGAGTTCGACCTGTTGTGGCTCGAAGACGCCTTCGACCAGGCCTGGAGCTGGCGTGAGCAATGGCTGGTGATGGACGGTGACACGTTGCTGGGCTACTGCAGCCTCAGCCAAGACCGCCAGGCACTGTTCATTCGCGAGTTGCACCTGCTGCCCGAGCACCGCGGGCGCGGTATCGGCAGTGGGGTGTTGGAGGCGCTCGCCGGTTGGGCGCAGCAGCGGCGCCTGCCACTGCTGCGTTTGATGGTGTTCCGCAGCAACCCGGCCAGGCAGTTGTATCAGCGCAGGGGCTTTGTCGAAATGGGCGAGGATGAGTGCTTCGTGCGCATGCAGCGCGCAATCGACTGATAGCTCAGTGATGGCTTGTCGTGGCCGGTGACCATGGGCATAGTGGACCCAGGAATTTACAGCTGCTTACAGGAAGGTGAGCGGCGTTGGATGATGTCTAGGGACTAAGGAGATGCACCCTATGAATGGATTCGGTCCGCGACTGCGGGAAGAACGTGAGCGGTTGGGGATGACCCAGCGGGTGTTTGGTGACATTGGCGGGGTCGAGCCCAATGCCCAGGGTAAGTACGAAAGTGGCGAACGCACGCCGCGTGCCGATTACCTGGCCGCAGTGGCCGCCCATGGCGTGGATGCCCTCTACGTGCTCAGCGGTGTGCGCACCCCCGCGCCGCTGGAAAACATGACCCAGGATGAGGCCGAATTGCTGGGGGCCTTTCGGCAATTGCCGCTCGCCGATCAAGCAGCGCTCTGGCACTTGCTGGGGCGTTTGTCAGGTGAGGTTAAAAGCCGTGAAACAGTGAGGCCTTTCACACTTGGCCGTCAGGCCTATCTGACAGAAGTTTTGCGTTAGGCCCGCCATGAAAAATTTTGTTAAGGTGGCGGGATCCAATCGCCCTGTAGACGAGGTGTGTGCTTGATTAGGGTCTTAGTGGTCGATGATCACGATCTGGTACGAACCGGTATTACACGCATGCTGGCCGACATCGACGGCTTGCAGGTGGTGGGTGAGGGGGATTCAGGGGAGGCGGCGCTGAAGCTGGCCCGGGAACTGAAGCCGGACGTCGTCCTGATGGACGTGAAAATGCCGGGCATCGGTGGCCTGGAGGCTACCCGTAAACTGTTGCGCAGCCACCCCGACATCAAGGTGGTCGCTGTCACCGTGTGCGAGGAAGACCCATTCCCCACGCGCCTGCTGCAAGCCGGCGCGGCCGGTTACCTGACCAAGGGTGCCGGGCTCGACGAAATGGTCCAGGCCATTCGCCTGGCCTTTGCCGGCCAGCGCTACATCAGCCCGCAAATCGCCCAGCAATTGGCGCTGAAGTCGTTCCAGCCGCAAGGCTCGCCGTTTGATGCTTTGTCCGAGCGGGAAATCCAGATCGCCTTGATGATCGTCGGCTGCCAGAAGGTGCAGATCATCTCGGACAAGTTGTGCCTCTCGCCCAAGACCGTCAATACTTACCGTTATCGGATCTTTGAAAAACTCTCGGTCACCAGCGACGTCGAACTGACCTTGCTGGCCGTTCGCCACGGTATGGTTGACGCAAGCCTGTAAACCTCATGCCCCAAGCTTTTGATGCCAGCGCGTTCCTGGCGACCTGCAGCGGTCGCCCGGGCGTCTACCGTATGTTCGACGCCGAGGCGCGGCTGCTCTACGTGGGCAAGGCCAAAAACCTCAAGAAGCGTCTGGCCAGCTATTTCCGCAAAACCGGCCTGGCGCCCAAGACCGCCGCGCTGGTCGGCCGTATCGCCCAGGTCGAGACCACCATCACCGCCAACGAGACCGAGGCGCTGCTGCTGGAGCAGAACCTGATCAAGGAATGGCGGCCGCCGTACAACATCCTGTTGCGCGACGACAAGTCTTACCCTTATGTCTTCCTGTCTGACGGCGACTTCCCGCGCCTAGGCATCCACCGCGGTGCAAAAAAAGCCAAGGGCCGTTACTTCGGCCCGTACCCCAGCGCCGGCGCCATTCGCGAAAGCCTCAGCCTGTTGCAAAAGGCCTTTTCGGTGCGCCAGTGCGAAGACAGCTACTACGCCAACCGCACCCGGCCGTGCCTGCAGTACCAGATCAAACGCTGCAAAGGGCCGTGTGTCGGCCTGGTGGATAAAGACGAGTACGCCGACGATATCCGCCACTCGGTGATGTTCCTCGAAGGCCGCAGCCAACAGTTGGGTAACGAGCTCAATGCCGAAATGGAGAAGGCCGCCATGGCCCTCAATTTCGAGAAGGCCGCCGAACTGCGCGACCAGATCGCCCTGTTGCGCCGCGTGCAGGACCAGCAGTACATCGAAGGCGGTACCGGCGACGTCGACGTCATCGCGGCCTTCGTCAACCCCGGTGGCGCCTGCGTGCACCTGATCAGCGTGCGTGGCGGGCGGGTGCTGGGCAGCAAAAACTTCTTCCCACAGGTGGGCATCGAGGAGGAGGTGGCTGAAGTCATGGCCGCGTTCCTGTCCCAGTACTACGTGGGCAACGCTGAGCGTGAGCTGCCTGGCGAACTCATCGTCAACGTGGTGCACGAAGACTTCGAAGCCATCAGCGAAGCACTGCAGACCCTACGCGGCCGCGAGCTGACCATCACCCACCGGGTGCGCGGCACTCGGGCCCGCTGGCAGCAATTGGCCGTGACCAACGCCGAACAGGCCCTCAACGCCCGCCTGGCCAACCGCCAGCACATGGCCGCGCGCTTCGAGGCCCTGGCCCAGGTGCTGGGCCTGGACGAAGTGCCGCAGCGCCTGGAGTGCTACGACATCAGCCACTCCAGCGGCGAAGCCACCGTGGCCAGCTGCGTGGTGTTCGGCCCCGAAGGCCCGATCAAGTCCGACTACCGCCGCTTCAACATCGAAGGCGTCACCGCCGGTGACGACTACGCCGCCATGCACCAGGCCCTGACCCGCCGCTACGGGCGCATCAAGGACGGCGAGGGCAAGTTGCCCGACGTCTTGCTGGTAGACGGCGGCAAAGGCCAGTTGAACATGGCCCGCGACGTGATGCAGGAGCTGGCCTTCACCGACCTGACCCTGCTCGGCGTGGCCAAAGGCGTGACCCGCAAGGCCGGTTTCGAAACCCTGTACCTCAACGACGTGCACCACGAGTTCACCCTCAAGGGCGACTCACCGGCGCTGCACCTTATCCAGCAGATCCGCGACGAAGCCCACCGCTTCGCCATCACCGGCCACCGCGCGCGCCGCGGCAAGGCCCGTCGCGTGTCCAGCCTAGAGGACGTGGCCGGGGTCGGCCCCAAGCGCCGGCGCGACCTGCTGAAACACTTCGGCGGCCTGCAAGAGCTCAACCGCGCCAGTATCGATGAGATCGCCAAAGCCCCCGGCATCAGTAAAAAGCTTGCCGAGTCGATTTATGCCAGCCTGCATAGCGAGTAGAATGCCGGGCTCAACCCGCAGCCAGTCGTACCGATGAATATTCCAAACCTGCTCACCGTTCTACGCGTCCTGCTCATCCCGATCTTCATCCTGCTGTTCTATATGCCCTATCACTGGAGCTATATGGCCGCCAGCAGTGTGTTTGCCGTTGCCGCCGCCACCGACTGGCTGGACGGCTACCTGGCGCGTCGCCTGCAGCAGAGCACGCCGTTCGGTGCCTTCCTGGACCCAGTGGCAGACAAACTGATGGTCGCCGTGGCGCTGGTGCTGCTGGTGCAGGTACACGCCAACTTCTGGCTGACCTTGCCCGCAGCGGTGATCATCGGCCGCGAGATCGTCGTTTCGGCGCTGCGCGAGTGGATGGCCGAACTGGGGGCGAGGGCGCACGTGGCGGTGTCCAACCTCGGCAAGTGGAAGACCGCGGCGCAGATGCTGGCGCTGGTCATTCTGCTGGGCAACCCACCTGCGGTGACGATGTGGGTGATTCTGGGTTACGGCCTGCTGCTGGTGGCGGCAGGGCTGACGCTGTGGTCGATGGCGCATTACCTGCTGGCCGCCTGGCCGCACTTGCGCGAAGGCTCGGAACAAAAATAAAACTTTTTTGAATCAAGGGGTTGACGCCGTTTTAGATATCGCTAGAATGGCACCCATCACGACGCGGGAATAGCTCAGTTGGTAGAGCACGACCTTGCCAAGGTCGGGGTCGCGAGTTCGAGTCTCGTTTCCCGCTCCAATTATAGATCTACAGAGTTCCAAGGAAGTCTGTAAGTCGTTGAAAATAGACGCTTCGGCGTCTTTTTTCGTTCCAGCGCAGTCTGCCTGAATCCACCTTCAGCCACGACATTTAAGTACATTTTTAAGTACAGCGATTCCGGGTGGTTGGCGTAGCGGATTGATGGCTGAGCCGGGCCTTGGGCATCGATATACATCTCCTCGACCTTACGAGACCGGGAGATGTACACATGCCATTGACTGATACCGCTGTCCGTCAGGCGAAGCCCACCGGCAAGAACTACACCCTCAAAGACACCGCTGGCCTTGCACTGTTCGTCTGTGCCAAGGGCGCCAAGCAGTGGCACTTCCGTTTCTACTGGTTGGGCAAGCAGGCCCGCATCTCGATGGGCGTCTACCCGGCCGTCAGCCTGAAGGAGGCCAGGGAGGCGCGGGACCAGGCGCGTGCACTGGTTGCCCAGGGCGTTGATCCCCGCGCCAACCGCCGTGAAGCCCGCTTGGCAGCCTGTTCTGCGTCCGAGAACGCCTTTCGCGCCGTCTACGACAACTGGTACGTCTTCAGGGCTTTGAGCCTAAAGCGTGGACGGCAGAGCACGTTGGAGCAGATCGAGCGGCACTTCACCAAGGACATTCTGCCTTGGCTGGGGGATCTGCCGATCATCGAAGTGTCTCGCCAGCACGTGCTGGAAGTGCTGCGTAAGATCGAGCGGCGCAAGGCGATGACCACTGCCGAGAAGTGCCGCTCGTGGCTGAACCAGTTGTTTCGCTACACCATGGTTGAGAAGGGGCTGGCCAGCAACCCGGCTGCAGACCTGGACATCGTGGCATTGCCCAAGCCGAAGGTGCGTCATAACAGATGAGCCAGGTCAGCTTTGGTCGCAAGTTGAGTGAGCAAGTCATTCTCCAGTGCTTGGATGACAGCCGTGGCTTTGTCGTCTGTGACGTTGATCGATATCAGTGCCTGGTATAGAGCGAGTTCCAGTTTCATGAAAGGCCTCCAGAAATGAGAAAGGCCTTCCCTCGACGGGTGGGTCCGTCGAGGGTGTGATTACAGTGCTCATTTACAACCCGTAAACTCCGCTTTCTCGGCTGTTTTCACCTTGCCTGACCTTTCTCAAGACTTTTCATACAGACCTTAGTCTGTTGCGTCAAATGGTTACAGATACGGTAGGCATGTTATAGGAAATCCCTGGCAGTGCCTCCCACATTCCACTACTGTACTGTCTTGTGGGGGAACGGTAAAAATCAGGCATGTCAAGCTTGGGGAGATGTAGCGTATGTCTTGGCTCCGAAAGCGTAGCGTTGAAGAATTGGCTGAAATTACCTTTAGTCTTTCTTAGTAGTTTCGCGTATTTGTATTTTGTGTAAAGTGCTGTGCTGTCCGTGATCGTGGCAAAAATCCGTTCTGTTGAGGCTTTGACCGGAAGTCCGGAAATGGCGCTCAGTCGTCGAGCGAATGAAGTGCCGTTTACCTCTAATGCCAAATTGCAGCTAATGAGGCGGATGCTTCCATATTTTTTCTTGAATAAATTATGCCATTCCGTGGCAGTAATGGATTTGTAGGGGGTTTGGGTGAGTCTGCGCAGTTCTCCTGGCGTGGCTTTCATTCTTTCTTTGAAATCATTGATCAGCATTCCGTAGAATTTTTCGGGTGATGTTCTTATCCCCTTTGCTTTGCCGCCCCTACGTTCATAGCGGATTATTTGTGATTCTGCCAACCCGGTTTTATCTGAGTATCCATGGCCGATTGCATTCAACCTCGATACAGGAGCAGTATGATCGGGAATGACCGAGGGGTTGAATGATGTTGCGCCCGTGAGGCCCTTCAAACTGGTTTTATAAGAAGCGTGTGTTTTTCTCAGCGAAGCCAATACGCTGTCTTCATAGTGGTGGAAATTTACGCTGAGTTGACGTTCAGCTTTTTGAATCTGGTCCAGTTGTGCATTGTGGCCCCTTTGCAGGGTGTTGTACTTTTTTTTAAGATCCGCTTGCAGGTCTGTCAGCAAGCGTTTCCAGTAGTCAAGGCTCGCTTCACCCTCGGGTATAGCACCTGCTTTAATTCTTGCTGCGTCAATGATCTCCGTGATGCCACTGAACTGCTCATCCTGATATGTATATTCAAAATCATTCAAGAGGCCACTAATTTCATCGCCGTCTTTTGCTTTGGCAAGCGAGAAATCTGCGTTGTTTTTTCCGCTGATGAGGTCGTCCAGTTCCGTCGAGGCGGATTGTGCTGAGCGATATTTTTTCTCGATTCCAGCACGAAAATCATTTTTCAGGTTCTTGAGCGTGCTCACTTCGTTTTCCAGCTCTGTGAGTTTGGCAGTGGCGTTGCTCAGTGATTTCTCATAGCCGGTTTGTGGTGTGGTCGCTAACCCGTTTAGTTTGGCGTTGTTTATTTTATCGAGTTCACTCTCGATAAAGGAGGTCATCGATTTACGATTTTCGGCTACGGCATGCCTAAATCCTATTGTATCGTCAAAAAGATGGATGCCCTGGAAGTCCTCCTCTACGGATATCACATGTCCGTTACTTCGGATTCCGCCAAGGTGCATATCCTTCGAGCCAAGGGCCGTAACTGCCATGTCGGGGGTGTCGTGCGGGTTAAGCAGGTACTGACTGCGCCGGCTTCGCTCCTTCCAGCTGCCGATCTGTTCGCGCTGTAGCACTTTGATGTAGTGAGCCAGGCGGTTGACGATGAACAGATAGGGCAACTGGGTGCCGAGCTTGTAGTTGGTCTGAGCCTGCAAGCCTTCGGGGGTCTTGGGGAAGTTCTTAGGTTTCTGCACCGAATTGGCAGAGAAGAACGCCGCGTTGTCGCTGTCCTTGCGCATGGTCAGGGTGATGAAGCCCTCTTCAGCCAATGGGGGCGGTCGCTCTCTCGCGAGCGTTTGCGCAAGGGAAGACTGCCGTGGTCGCGCCACTGGTCACCTCCTATGGCATGTTTACAACGTTACTGGCCTGGATGGGTGGTGAACACATCACTGCCATACAATGGGTGGGATTGCTGATATGCGTCAGCGGCGTTGCGATAGTGGGGCGCGGCTCTGGTAATAATGACCGCAGGCAATACAGGTCGGCGGGGACGGCGAACGTTTTTGCGTTGGTTGCTGCCGCGTTGTACGGGACCAGCTTCTGGGTTCAAGGCAAATACACGTTGCCTGCTATCGGCCCGGTCAATATGCTTTGGATCAGCTATCTGGTGGGGGTGGTGTTTCTGTCGCCCATCATGTTCAAGCTCAAACCTGCGGATTCACCGGGCCTGAAAGGCTATTGTGCGCTCTGTTGCGCAAGCCTGTTTAACTTGGCGGGTTTTACGGCGTTTTCGTACGGTGCGTTGACTGGGGCTGTAGCTATCGTCACTGTGATAAGTACGATGTCGGGCGGGATAGCGGCCATTCTGGGTTATCTGTTCTACAAAGACAGGTTAACGCTGATGCAGATTGCAGGCGTCTGTCTCGTATTACTGGGCGCGGTGGTGCTGCACTTCGTAGCCTGAGTTAGCGCGAGCCAATGAATGTGAATGTCGTAGCGTCATCAGGCCCAAAAGCCAAACAGCACCAACGCCGCCACACCCAGCCCAACCGCAATCGAACACCCACCCAGCGACAGCGCCGCCCGGCCTTGTCGGTACCAACCGTCATGGCCCAGCTGCCGTGCTGGGGCCAGCAGGCTGCGCCAGCGCAGCTCTGTATCGTGAAACGCCTGCAAGTTAGCCTGGTCCGCATCCAGCCAACGGCGAAAGTCGATTCGCTCGCAGGCGGTCACCTGGGGGCTCTGTAACCGCACATACCATTGCCCGGCAACACTCGCCAACACATCGCGGCGGGAGCGGCCTGCTTGCAGTGCCTGGTCCATATGCCGCTCGATGCTTGCCAAGGGCAAATCGAGCCGGGCAGCAATGCTGGCAAAGTCCAGTTGGTCGAGGCGGTTGAGCAGGAACACTTGCTGGACACGCCGAGGCAGCCGTTTCAAGCCGTGCAACAGTTCATTGTCGGCATCGGGCGCGGCGGCAGGGGATTCGTGCTCAAGGGGCAGCAGCAGACGGGTCATGGACAGCTCCTTGCTCAATGGGGGAGGGATGGGGGCATCTTCCTTGATGCGTAATCAGCGTAGTGGAAACGAGATTGATTCTCAAGTGCTGATTCCGCAAAGTTTTGTAATGAGCGTTCACGGTCTGACACACTTTTGCTATCATGCCGGCCATTCACGATCTTCATTAGCCTGAAGAGCCAAAAAAAAGACCCGGCAAAAAGCCGGGTCAAAAACCGTGATTAGCCTGATGAGGAGATAATCTGAGAGCGACCTAAGCTCCAGGTTATCCAGCAGATCTCGCGATCAGCTGAGTGCAATAATAATCGTTATCATTTGCCAGTCAAATGATATTTCGCTAATTCGGTAAAAAAGTTTTACCGATGCGCTTCCTTGTCCCGGCAATCGGGGCCATTGCCGTTACACGGCCATCACGTCTCTCCCTTCATTTTTTACCTACAGACCCGTCTGCACGGTGCGTTTGTGCTCCAGCAGTGCGCGTGCCATGTCCATCATGTGCATCAAGGCGAAGGTCAGCTCGCGCTGCGTACCGTGCTGGTGCACGGCGGTTTCTTGTGCGGTGGCGGCGGCGCAGCGGAGCAGGGCGATGGCGTGCTCCTGGGCTTGGTCACCGGTTACGCCTTCGTGCAGGGTCCAGATTTTGTTCTCGATGGTGGGGCGTGGCGGGTTGGGGTTGAGGTAGTAGTCGAGGGCACGGCGGGCCGCTTCGCTGTCGAGATCTGTTTCTTCGTTTTTCGGTGGTTTCATCCTGATACCTGCAAATGCCAATAGGGAAAAGGTTCAGGTCGATACTAATACCTTAAGTATTTTCATGCTTTCTGATAAATAATACAGGATGTTTATTGAGCGCTTGAAGGCAGTCCGTATCGTGCCAGCGATGAATATGGATAAATGGATTGCCCTCGTCCGTGACCGGATGGAGGAGCTTGGGCTCACCCAAGAACAGCTTGCTGAACGCGTTGGCGTGTCTCAAGGCAGCGTGGGGCATTGGGTGAACAAACGGCGCCAGCCGAAGATCGAGTCGATGAACCGCACGTTCGTCGAGATTGGCATGCCCCACTACAACGTCAGCTTGCAACTGCGCATTGTGGGCCAGGTAGGCGAGGACCGCGGCAGCTATGACATGGATGACACCGACGATGACCTGGACCTCATGCAATACATCGTGTGCTTCCGCTACCCGGTGCTGGGCTGGGATGAGCTAGAGGGGGCAGAGGCGAGCGTATTCGAGCAGACGGACTACCTGGCCAAGGGTAAGGCGTTCTGGCTGACCGTTGAGAATGAAGCGATGAGCGCCGCCAGTGGCCGCAGTGTGCCGCAGGGGATGCGGATGCTGGTGGACCCTGGGGTGGAGGTTGAGCCGGGGCGTTTGGTTATCGCTCGGCAGCCGGGCAAACCGGCGATTTTCCGTGAGCTGGCTGAGGAAGGTGGGCAGCGGTATCTGAAGGCATTGAACAGCAATTACCCAACGCTGTTATGCGAAGACGGCTGTGAGTTTTTGGGGGTGGTTGTGCGGGTGCATGGCAGCTTCTAGCGTACTGGGGCTGCTTTGCAGCCCTTTCCGAACGGCCCGGCGCCCAGGCAAGGCCGCTATTGGATGCACGGCTGGGTTGTCGTGGCGCCTGTGAGATCGAGCGCCGCCCGCGCGGCGCGTCGCAGCACAAGGCTGCTCCTACAGGTGTTTCGGGCCAATTATTCCTGTGGCATGGGCGCGCGGCCCCTTGGTTCACTCCACCAGCTCGACCAGCACGGTCCCTTCGCTGACCATATCCCCTTCCTGGCAGAACAGCGCCTTCACCGTGCCGGCATGCGGCGCACGAATGCTGTGCTCCATCTTCATGGCCTCCAGCACCACCAGCGCTGTGCCGGCTTCTACCACCTGGCCTGGCTCGACCAATACCCGCACGATGCTGCCGTTCATGGGCGCGCCCAGGCCGCCTTGGTGGCTGTGGCTGGCCTCGGCTTCGGCGATGGGGTCGAAGGCTTCGATGGCATGCATTTCACCTTCCCAGCGCAGGTACAACGTGGCTCCGCGGCGTATCGCCAGGTGCTGGCGGCGCAAGCCCGCCTGGTCGTGTACCAGTTGCTCGCCGTTGAGTTGCCAGGTGGATGTCGCGCTACGTTCCAGTGCCACCGCCTGGTCTTGCCCGGCGCTGGTCAGGTGCAGGCTGCTGCGCGCGGGCAAGCCCAGGCGCAGGCCAGTGCGTTCAGCCCACGGCGAGCGTTTGTCGTCGTCCCGTTGCTGGCCGGCCTGGCCTTGCAGCCAGGCTTCTGCGGCGGCTTCCCAGAAGGGCGCTGGCAGCGCTTGGGGGGCGGGCAGCAGAACGTCCTGGTGACGTGGGATAAACCCGGTGTCGAGCTCGGCGTCGGCAAACGCTGGGTGCGCGAGGATGCGCCGCAGGAAGGCGATGTTGGTCTTCAGCCCGCCGATGGCAAACTCATCGAGCATCGCCAGCAGGCGCAGGCGTGCCTGCTCACGGTCTTCACCCCAGGCAATCAGCTTGCCCAGCATCGGGTCGTAAAACGGCGACACCACGTCCCCCTCGCTGACCCCGCTGTCGACCCGGCGCCCTTCGCCCGGCGCCGACTCGCGGTACAGCGTCAGCGTGCCAGTGGCCGGCAGAAATTCGTTGGCTGGGTCCTCGGCATACAGGCGCACCTCGATGGCGTGGCCAATCAGCGGTACCTGGTCCTGCGTGATCGGCAACGCCTCGCCACAGGCCACGCGGATCTGCCAGGCCACCAGGTCGAGGCCGGTGATGGCTTCGGTGACCGGGTGCTCGACCTGCAGGCGGGTGTTCATCTCCATGAAGAAGAATTCGCCACGGGCATCGAGCAGGAATTCCACCGTGCCTGCACCCACATAGCCGATGGCTTGGGCGGCGCGCACTGCGGCCTCGCCCATGGCCCGGCGCAGCTCGGGCGACAAGCCGGGGGCGGGGGCTTCTTCGACCACCTTCTGGTGGCGGCGCTGGATCGAGCAGTCTCGTTCGTTGAGGTACAGGCAGTTGCCGTGCTGGTCGGCGAACACCTGGATTTCTACGTGGCGGGGCTTGAGTACGTACTTTTCAACCAGCATGCGGGCATCGCCGAACGACGATTGCGCCTCGCGCTGCGCCGAGGCCAGGGCGTCGGCCAGTTGGCTTTCGTCCTCGACCACTTTCATGCCCTTGCCACCTCCACCGGCGCTGGCCTTCAGCAGTACCGGGTAGCCGATGCGCTCGGCGGCGGCGCGGAAGGTTTCCAAATCTTGAGCTTCGCCATGGTAGCCCGGTACCAGGGGCACGCCGGCAGCTTCCATCAGTGCTTTGGCCGCTGACTTGCTGCCCATCGCGTCGATGGCGCTGGCCGGTGGGCCGAGGAAGATCAGCCCGGCGTGTTCGATGGCGCGGGCAAAGCCAGCGTTTTCTGAAAGAAAGCCATAGCCCGGGTGGATGGCCTGGGCGCCGCTGGCTTTGGCGGCGGCCAGCAGTTTGTCGACCTGCAGGTAGCTTTCGGCGGCCTTGGTGCCGCCGAGGTCGACGCGGATATCGGCCTCGCGGCTGTGCCGGGCGTCACGGTCGGTGGCGCTGTGCACGGCGACGGTGGTCAGGCCCATGGCCTTGGCGGTGCGCATCACCCGGCAGGCGATTTCACCGCGGTTGGCGACCAGCAGGGTGGTCAACGGGGTGCGGCTCATGGGCGCGGCTCCTTGTTGTCGTCGGTTTGCCAGGCAGGGCGGCGCTTTTCGAGGAAGGCGCGTAGGCCCTCCTGGCCTTCGGCGCTGACGCGGATGCGGGCGATGGTGTTTTCGCAGTAGCGGCGCAGGGCAGGGCTCAGCTCGCCGTCGTCGACCTCGCGTAGCAGGTCTTTGCTGGCGCGCAGGGCTTGCGGGCTGTTGAGCAGCAGGTTGGCGACCCAGGCCTCGACGTGGGCATCCAGCTCGTGGGCGGGGTACACCTCGGCCAGCAGGCCCAGTTCACGGGCCCGCACGCCGCTGAAGCGCTCGGCGGTGAGGGCGTAGCGGCGGGTAGCGCGTTCGCCGATGGCCTTGACCACGAATGGGCTGATCACGGCCGGGGCCAGGCCGATGCGCACTTCCGACAGGCACAGTTGGGCGTCTTCGGCGCCGATGGCCATGTCGCAGCAACTGATCAGGCCCAGGGCGCCGCCAAAGGCCGCGCCTTGCACCACGGCCAGGGTCGGCGCCTTGAGCCGGTGCAGGGCGTACATCAGCTCGCCGAGCTCGTGGGCGTCATCGAGGTTGGTGTTGAAGTCCAATTGCGCAGACTGCTGCATCCAGGCCAGGTCGGCGCCGGCGCTGAAGTGCCGGCCACGGCCACGCAGCAGCAGAAAACGCAGGCTGCTGTCTTCGGCGATCTGGCCGAGGGCGACGATCAGTTCGCGGATCATCTGTGCGTTGAAGGCGTTGTTCTTGTCTTCGCGGCTGAGCCACAGGGTGGCGAAGCCGCGAGGGTCCTTGACCACTTCTAGGGTGCTGAAATCGTTCATGGGTCACATCCGGAAAATGCCGAAGCGGCTCTGTTCGATCGGGGCGTTCAGCGCAGCAGACAACGCCAGGCCGAGCACGTCGCGGGTTTGCGCCGGGTCGATAACGCCGTCGTCCCACAGCCGGGCGCTGGAGTAGTAGGGGTGGCCCTGGTGTTCGTACTGGTCGAGGATCGGCTGCTTGAGCTTGGCTTCGTCTTCGGCGCTGAACGGCTGACCGCTGCGCTCGCTTTGTTCGCGCTTGACCTGGGCCAGCACGCCAGCGGCTTGTTCGGCACCCATCACGCCGATGCGTGCGTTGGGCCACATCCACAGGAAGCGGGGGTCGTAAGCGCGGCCGCACATGCCATAGTTGCCGGCACCGAAGCTGCCACCGATGATCACGGTGAACTTCGGCACCTGGGCACAGGCCACTGCGGTTACCAGCTTGGCGCCGTGCTTGGCGATGCCGCCTTCTTCGTACTTTTTGCCGACCATGAAGCCGGTGATGTTCTGCAGGAACAGCAGCGGGATGCCGCGCTGGCAAGCCAGCTCGATGAAGTGCGCGCCTTTTTGCGCGGCTTCGGCAAACAGAATGCCGTTGTTGGCCAGGATCGCGATCGGGTAGCCGTGCAGGTGGGCGAAGCCGCACACCAAGGTGGTGCCGAACAGTGCCTTGAACTCGTCGAACACCGAGCCATCGACCAGGCGGGCGATGACCTCGCGCACATCGAACGGTTGCTTGGCGTCGGCCGGCACCACGCCGTACAGCTCATCGGCAGCGTACAGCGGGGCGATGGGCGCCTGGCACTGCAGTTTGCCCAGCTTGTGCCAGTTGAGGTTGGCCACGCTGCGCCGGGCCAGGGCCAGGGCGTGTTCGTCATTGTCGGCGTAGTGGTCGGCCACGCCGCTGATGCGGCAGTGCACGTCGGCGCCGCCGAGGTCTTCGGCACTCACCACTTCACCGGTCGCGGCCTTCACCAGCGGCGGGCCAGCCAGGAAGATGGTGGCCTGCTGGCGCACCATGATCGCTTCGTCGGCCATGGCGGGCACATAGGCGCCACCGGCGGTGCACGAGCCCATGACCACGGCGAGCTGCGGGATGCCCAGCGCGCTCATGTTGGCCTGGTTGAAGAAAATGCGCCCGAAGTGCTCGCGGTCGGGGAACACTTCGTCCTGGCGGGGCAGGTTGGCGCCGCCGGAGTCCACCAGGTAGATGCACGGCAGGCGGTTTTGCAGGGCGATGGTCTGCGCGCGCAGGTGCTTTTTGACGGTCAGCGGGTAGTACGAGCCGCCTTTGACCGTGGCGTCGTTGGCCACGATCATGCATTCCACGCCTTCTACCCGGCCAATGCCAGCAATCACGCCGGCGGCCGGCACGTCTTCGCCATACACCTCGTGGGCCGCCAGCTGGCCGATTTCAAGGAAGGGGGAGCCTGCGTCCAGCAGGCGGTCGATGCGTTCACGCGGCAGCAGTTTGCCGCGTGAGGTGTGCCGTTCCTGGGCCTTGGGGCCGCCGCCCTGCGCAATGTGCGCGAGCAGGCCACGCAGGGCCTGGACCTGTTCGAGCATGGCCGCGCTGTTGCCGGCGAATTCCGCCGATCGCGGGTTGATCTGGGTATGCAAGGTAGCCATGTGCGCCCGTCCCTTGTGCTCAGCGGGTTTCGTTGAACAATTCGCGGCCGATCAACATCCGGCGGATTTCGCTGGTGCCAGCGCCGATTTCGTACAGTTTGGCGTCGCGCAGCAGGCGGCCCGCCGGGAACTCGTTGATGTAGCCGTTGCCGCCCAGAATCTGAATCGCTTCCAGGGCCATTTGCGTGGCGCGTTCGGCGGTGTACAGGATGACCCCGGCGGCGTCCTTGCGGGTGGTCTCGCCGCGGTCGCAGGCCTGGGCCACGGCGTACAGGTAGGCGCGGCTGGCGTTGAGCTGGGTGTACATGTCGGCGATCTTGCCTTGGATCAGCTGGAACTCGCCGATGCTTTGGCCAAACTGCTTGCGGTCATGGATGTAGGGCACCACCAGGTCCATGCAGCTTTGCATGATGCCGGTCGGGCCGCCGGACAGCACCACGCGTTCGTAGTCCAGGCCGCTCATCAGCACGCGCACGCCGCCGTTGAGTTGGCCGAGGATGTTTTCTTCCGGTACTTCGACGTCATCGAAGAACAGCTCGCAGGTGTTGGAGCCGCGCATGCCCAGCTTGTCGAACTTGTTGCTGCGGCTGAAGCCTTTCCAGTCGCGTTCAACGATGAACGCGGTAATGCCGTGCGCGCCCTTGTCCAGGTCGGTCTTGGCATAGATCACGTAGGTGTTGGCGTCGGGGCCGTTGGTGATCCAGGTCTTGCTGCCGTTGAGCACGTAGCGGTCGCCGCGTTTTTCGGCGCGCAGCTTCATCGACACCACGTCGGAGCCGGCGTTAGGTTCGCTCATGGCCAGGGCGCCGATGTGCTCGCCGCTGATCAGCTTAGGCAGGTACTTGAGCTTTTGCTCATGGGTGCCGTTGCGGTTGATCTGGTTGACGCAGAGGTTGGAGTGGGCGCCGTAGGACAGGGCGACCGAGGCCGAGGCGCGGCTGATTTCTTCCATCGACACCACGTGGGCCAGGTAGCCCAGGCCGGCGCCGCCGTACTCTTCCGACACGGTGATGCCCAGCAGGCCCATGTCACCGAACTTGCGCCACATGTCGGCGGGGAACAGGTTGTCGTGGTCGATCTGCGCGGCGCGCGGCGCCAGTTCGGCGGCGACGAAGGTGCTGACCTGGTCGCGGAGCATGTCGATGGTTTCGCCCAGGGCGAAGTTCAGGGAGGGGTAATGCATGCGGGGGCACCTTCTTGTTCTTGAAATTGGGTAACACCGTAGCTCATGGACTTTTCATCGTCCCCTGTGGGAGCGGGCTTAGGTCGATAGATGCGATGTCGTTCTCACCTTTACGTTAACGTAAGCCTGCCAACAGACACTGTCAATCGCCTCATCACCTTTACGTAAACGTAAATCTGCGCCAGAGTATCTCCCGCTTGCTTCAGTCGTGCCCAGAACAACCACAAGAAGGGACACCCATGAGTCAACCGAGCTATACCCGCGGTCGCCAGGACCGGCCCTTGCTGACCCAAACCATCGGCCAGGCCTTCGATGCCACCGTGGCCCGCTGCGCCGATGGCGAAGCGTTGGTGGCGCGCCACCAGGGCCTGCGTTACAGCTGGCGGCAGTTGGCCGAACAGGTCGATGTGCACGCCCGCGCCTTGATGGCCCTGGGCGTGAACACCGGCGACCGCGTGGGCATCTGGTCGCCCAACTGCGCCCAGTGGTGCATCCTGCAACTGGCCAGCGCCAAGGTTGGCGCGATCCTGGTCAACATCAACCCGGCGTATCGCGTCGGCGAGCTGGAATACGTGCTGCGCCAGTCCGGCTGCTGCTGGCTGGTGTGCGCCGATGCCTTCAAAACGTCGGATTACCACGCCATGGTCCAGGGCCTGGTGCCGGAGCTGGCCAGCGTTGCCCCCGGTGAATTGGCCAGTGAAGGCCTGCCTGAGCTGCGCGGGGTGATCAGCCTGGCTGCCCAACCGCCGCAGGGCTTCTTGCCCTGGCAAGCGCTGGCCGAGCGGGCAGGGCAGACCACGCTCGAGGCCTTCACGGCCCGGCAGCAGAGCCTGCAGTTCGACCAACCGGTGAACATCCAGTACACCTCCGGCACCACCGGCGCGCCCAAGGGCGCCACGCTCAGCCACTACAACATCCTCAACAATGGCTTGATGGTCGGCGAAAGCCTGGGCCTGACCTCGGCCGACCGCATGGTCATCCCGGTGCCGCTGTACCACTGCTTCGGCATGGTCATGGCCAACCTCGGTTGCATCACCCACGGCAGCACCATGGTCTACCCCAACGACGCCTTCGACGCCGAACTCACCCTGCGCGCCGTGGCCGAAGAACGCGCCAGCATCCTCTATGGCGTGCCCACCATGTTCATCGCCATGCTCGACCACCCGGCCCGTCAGGCCATGGACCTCTCGAGCCTGCGCAGCGGCATCATGGCCGGTGCCACCTGCCCGATCGAAGTGATGCGCCGGGTAATCGACCAGATGCACATGGCTGAAGTGCAAATTGCCTATGGCATGACCGAGACCAGCCCGGTGTCCCTGCAAACCGGCCCGGACGACGAGCTTGAGCTGCGTGTGGCCACGGTCGGGCGCACCCAGCCGCAGTTGGAGAACAAGCTGGTGGACGCCGACGGCTGCATTGTTGCCAGGGGCGAAATCGGCGAGCTGTGCACGCGGGGCTACAGCGTGATGCTCGGGTATTGGGACAACCCGCAGGCCACGGCGGATGCCATCGACCCAGCCGGCTGGATGCACTCGGGCGACTTGGCGGTCATGGACGAACAGGGGTATGTGCGTATCGTCGGGCGCAACAAGGACATGATCATCCGCGGCGGCGAGAACATCTATCCGCGCGAGCTGGAGGAGTTTTTCTATACCCACCCGGCAATCGCGGATGCCCAGGTGATCGGCATCCCGTGCAACCGTTACGGCGAAGAAATCGTGGCCTGGATCAAACTGCACCCCGGGCACAGCGCCACGGTCGATGAGCTGCAGAGCTGGTGCAAGGCACGCATCGCGCACTACAAGGTGCCGCGGCATATCCGCTTTGTTGACGAGTTCCCGATGACGGTGACGGGGAAGGTGCAGAAGTTCAGGATGCGGGAGATCAGTGTTTCGGAAATCAACAGGACCTGTTGATTCAAAGTAACCTTCTTGTTCATAACAGCTAATGCGAACATGAACCGACGCTGACCCTCCGTGCACCAGGCTGCGTACACACTGAGACACCACTCAGTGTGTGCGCAGCCTGGTGCACGGGGGCTATTCAGTCCCGTTTATCTTATTCAGCAATTCACCAACGGTCCCAAGTTTGGACAGATCGCTAATGGAAATTTCGAGCTCGTCGAACTCACTAAGCAGGGCTTTGATCCAGCGTTTACCATCTCCGTTAATGTCCAAGAGTGATGTGTTCTCGTCGATTTCGCCTGTGTAGTCTAGCTGATTGTCTAAGAATATCTTGAATGCCTCAAGTGTTGTTTTTTCTGTGCTCATTGTTGTGTCCTCGTGTTGGTTTAAATGCATAGCCTATTTACGGTCTGGGGCCGTTGAGCGTGATGGGTTCTTAATTAACTGGCGCGTCTGTTATGGGGAATGTGTAGCTTTCGTCATAAACCTCGCTTTTTAATGTGAATCTATTATTTTTTTTGTCGATATTGATCAGGGTGCCACGGTCGTAATAGGCGTTGCCGTTCCCTGTCCATCGGGTGATTCTGATTTCCTTGTTCATATTTTTTTCCAGGTATGCAATTTTCTTGGTGATCAGTTCAGCCTCTTGATCTTTTTTAAGCCTGTCAGCGTCTTCGGCTGCCGTGCGGGCGGCGGCGGCTTTCTTCGCTGCGGCTTTCGCCTCGTCGGCCGCGCTTTTGGCTTTATTCGCCGCTTTTTCTGCGTCATCCGCTGTTGTTGCGTTGTCGGCCTTTTCTCTGGCAGCCTTGGCTTTGCTGGCTGCGGTTTGGGCTTCGGTTACCGCCGTATTGGCCGTCGTCAGTTGGTCTGCAGCTTCGGTGGCTTTGAGTGCATCGGCGTTGGCGTCGTCCTGCGCGGCCTGACTCCACGCAGCAGCCTCCAGATCAGCCGTCATGGCCTCGGCCAAGGCGCTAGCTCGGCGCTGGATTTCAAGACCCTGCGCAGCCAGGCTTGCATTGACTGCGTCATCGCTCGCCTTTTGTCCGTTGTCAGGTGTTCCAGGTGGATTCTCAGTCGTTCCAGATGGATTCTCAGTCGTTTCAGATGGATTCTCAGTCGTTCCAGGTGGATTCTCAGTCGTTCCAGATGGATTTTTAGTCGTTCCCGATGGATTCTTAGTCGGCGCGGGGGGGGCGACGACATTAACACCGGTTTTCTGCAGTAAAGTTTTTACATGCTTACGAAAGTCGGCCGAGCCGTCCAGCGCTGAGTAGATGATATGCACATTAATATCCTCGAGCGTACAAGTGTCACCCACAAATAAACTGGAATTATTTTTTGCGCCACGCGGAAATTCGAGCCTCCAGCTGGAAAGCAATCCTGTACCTTCGAATGGCTGGTAGCGAGACTTATCGGGGATCGAGGGTTGCAGGTCATAGTTGGGGAAGGTCTCTTTATGTGACCAGATGGCAATCTTCTGGCCGGGTCTCAGATTTAGCTTTATGTTATCTAGGTTGCCACCTTCGACGCCGTAAAGGTAGTTAGCGCCGCCGGAATCATCCTTTAGCAACACCCTGTTAGCGGTCTGATAGAGCATGCCCGAGGGAGAGGTAGGTTTAGTCTTCGGACTGTATGTGAACGTGAGAAAGATGCGCTCGATCCTGCGCATGTAATGGCCGGGGAAATGCTTATCGAAGTGGTGGGGGGCAAGGCTGAACTGAATCGGGATTTCTTTAAGCAGTTGCTGATGCAGTTGTTTTTTGGTAAGCCCAAGGTCATTGACAAGGGAGAGCTCTGCATGAATGTCCAGTGTCCGATGGTTTTCGCGGATGGCCGACAGGTCCATCAGCATCAGGTCCCGCGCCAGGGCCTCGCCGGCTAGCATGCCGCGCCAGTTATCCAGCCAGGCGCCAGGTTTGATCCAGGTGCTCGTGAAATCACCCAGCTCATACTGCAGGCAAGACTCGGCCATCAGGCACAGTGACAGCGTGGCATCGTAGGCGGTGGCGTAAATCTGCGAGAGCCGGCCGATCAGCCACAGGTAGGTGGTGCGGCTGGGGAACACCGAGGTCATCACCTCATATTCGGCCTGGTGGGCTGCGCGGGTGGCGTGGGCTTCTTGCAGGGCAATGCGGGCGGCCTTGAGCTGCACGTCCCTTTCGCGCAGTTGTTTGTCGAGGACGGTGAGTTCGAGGGTGGCTTGCCCGGCTTCGTACTGCCATTGTTTGGCACGGAGTTGAAATTCAGCCCTCTTGTCGAAGGTGTTACCCTTCGTTTCCAGTAGTTCTGATACTGATTCGAGTAGGTTGGCGATCGCCTCGGGTGCCTCTTCAGGTGAAAAACCACCCATTGCAGCCCCACCGATAGTGGGTAAAAAAGACAGAGCGAAAGTAAGGTAATAGAACGGAGCTGCGGCTATGCGGGTGTTATATGAATCGGTCCAATGCGAGAGCGCAGACTCCTCCAGGCTTTTAACCCCGACGTCGTTCAGTTCCTGGTAGTAATCCAGACGTTGCTGCACCATCGCTTTGCTGCTGAGTAACGTCTCACGCTCGCGTTTGGCCAACTCCAGCGCCTGTTGCTGAAGCTGGTAAGGGAAGTCCAGCAGTTTGATCAGGTTGCGCTTGCTGAGCAATTCAAGCTGCTGGGTGGCTTCGGTCTGGTAATAGCCCAGCAGGGTCTGCCCCATGCCGATCAGCTGTTCCACGGCCTCCCGGGCGAATGTGCGCGCCTCGTCATAACGGCAAGGTGGCACCTGCAGGGGCGTGAGCCTGGCTACCGGACCCTCGCTGGCGCTGGTGTGGCCCTGGGCGAGGCGCTCCAGGAAGTCGGGGTCGAGCATGATCGGCACGGGCTTGCCGTCTAGGCTCAGGCCGTGGCGCAGGTTGAACAGGCGGTTGCGCAGCAGGTTGCGCAGTTCAACCAGTTTGTTGTTCAGCGGCGGGGTGAAACGGTCCGGGGTGGCTTGTGCCAGCGTTGGCGCATCGGCCGGGGCGCTCGACAGGTGCTCGGGCAACACGCCGATCAGGCGCAGGGCCTTGTCGTAGCATTGCGCGGCGGCCTCCAGCGTGGCCAGGGTGAGCTGGCGGTACAGTTCGTCGCCCTCGCGTTGCCAGTTTTCCACCACGAACAGGTGTAGCGCTTTGCGGTAGCGCTCGGGCTCGGCATAGGCGATCAGGTCGGGATCGTCGGTTTTCGTGTTTTTTCGATAGGCGCCATGGCCATCTCGGATCGGCTTGCTCAACCAGTACTGTGGGGTGTTCTGGTCCGTTCTCCAGGTACGGTAGGGGTCGAACAGGTGGCCGGTGCTCCACTGCCAGGCACCCCGGTAGTCGCGGTTTTGACGTAGCAGCCAGGCAATCAGCAGCGGGGCATGGAAGAACAGTTCCCAGAAATACATACCATTGGCACCGCGGAAGTCGACGGTACTGCTGCTGCCCCCAGGTTCCAGGCGCGGTTCGGGCAGGTGCTGGGTCGGCCAGGACAGCACCTGCTGGACCGACTGCGTGGCCTCAGCGACCAGGCGCTTGCCGAACAGGGTGTTCAGGCGCAGGTAATCGACCGATAGGGCGTTATCGGGGTTCGCTTGATTGACTTCGGACAAATCCAGGTAGAGGGCCTGCTCGGCGTTACGTCTGATGTGTACGCTGTCCACGGCATCGTCGGCGTCGTCCACCAGCTTGTAAGTCAGGGTCGTTTTCAAATGGTTAGCAAGATAGTAGAGCTCAAAGTCAAATGAATAGCTTGAGATGGCCCGATCACGGCTGATGGGGAGCTGAAAAGCAATCGTGCTCTGGCCATCGAGGGAGACTTCATCGGTGAAGACCGGTGGATGCTCGGGGCCGAAACGGAGCAGGATGCGAACACAGGCCTCAGGTTGAAAGTGCCGAAGGCGAATGAGCGAGTCCAGAAGCTGCAGCAGGGACGGGTCAAGGGGCGCGTTTACTTCAGCCAGGATGGCGGACTTTTCCATTGCGATGTACGCGCTGACCGCCTTGAGCTGGCCTGCATGCTGCGCGCGCGTGATGGCCGCATGGACCGAAATCCTGTCAGCAGAGTGATTCGAAACATCTTGGGGCGGGCCCTCGGAATCAGGGTTTGAAGTGTAGCGGACGCTCAAAATGGAGCGCTTTATTATGCTTAGATTGTCCAAGTGAGTGGGGCTGGTTAAGGCAGATTCTAGGTCTGTTAGACTGTATTCTTTGAGAGTGTTTGAGTCTGCGATAGATAAAGGTTGTTTGAGGTTAGCTAGGGTTTCGGTTGTTGGCGATGCCGTGGCTGTAAGCGTTGGGAATGCAGGGGTCAGATTCTTGTGTTGAAGTTTAATGTCATAGGTTTCATCGAGGTTTTCGTGTCTTGTGGTTATGCCTAAAATACAATCCTTGTAAGCTTCGCTGGGGTTTAAGCGGTCAAAGGAGATGTGGGAATTTGAGCTGGTGTGCAAGGTCTGTATGGGCTTGTTGTGTGAGTCGAATTTGGAGTCAAATAGAGGGATGGATATCGTTACGGGACTCTCGTCGTCGCTCATCCTATATGTGGTGATTATAACACTCTGGACAAGTTCGTTCGTTATGGTTGTTTCGGTTTTGTGGATGTGGTACGTCTCGGTTATGGTCGTTGCGTATAAAGCTATGGCCTCTAGGATTTTTAATGTGCCAATAGCCCCGAGTTTATCATGTATCAAGGCGATCTCTGGGTATTGAGTCGAACTAATGGACTTGGAGGTTATTGGTATTCTGATTGTGTATTTTTTTTCGTTTATTCTGTTTTTTTTGTTAGGATTGAGCTCGCCGAATTCGATGGGGGCTTTGAAACTAATAATGTCGTTGACATTAAGGGTTCCCACTATGCCTTTCCATTTCGGCTTGCTTTTTTGGTCCTCTATGGTCTGTCGAGGCCCAATATAGGGATGCTGCACCGTGCGCGGGTCACGGAAAAGGGTTATCCAGTTTTTCACCAGTCTTTTCTCAATGGGCCTGCCTTTCGAATCGTCCTCATCCAATGTCTTGGTGTCGAGCAGTAGGAGATCCTTGCCAATCAGGAAATATTCGTTGTCACGCTCCCAGGTGCTGGTATTGACGTTGCCCTCCGAATCCTTGACCTTCTCCACATCGAACAACATCACCATCAACCAAGGGTCATTTTCGCGCCCCCCCAGTTGATTCACCATCACCATCAAACCCGCCTGGAACTTCTTGGTCTTCAAGAATTTATTCTGAGTGCCTTTTTTATCTTTACCTTCATCAAAATGTCCTGCCGCATCATGCCCATCCAGCCGTATCAACACATTGGCCGGGCTCCAGTTCCCGTCGATCTGCTGGAAGGCAAAGCACACCCGCAGCGCATGGTACTCGCTCGTTTTTTTGTCCGGTCCCATGGGAATTGCTGCAATGTCACGCTCGACCCACACCACATACCGGCGGCCGGCGATGATGACCGGACGGATCAGGTCGACTTCCGTGCGTTCGTCATCTGCTTTTTTTTCCAGCTCCAGAAGTTCCTTTGCAAGGGTCTCAGCGGTTTTCTTTTCAGTTGGAGACTCCTCCCTCTTTTTGTTGATTTTATTATTGATATCCTCGTCCACCAGCAATGGCCCCTTGACCATCTCGCCACTCATTGCCAGCGTGATCTCCTGCCACTCCCCCCAAGCCAGCATGCTCGGTGCGTTGTCGGCGTCGCGTTGTTTCATGTCCAGCGTGCGCCAGTAGTACTCGGGTGGCTCGACATTGCTCTTGCCGATGAAGTGGTAGGTATCGCTCAGAGGATCAATACCGCTGGCGTACGCCGAAAGCGGCTGGATATTGCTGATGTGCTCGAAGGTACTCAGGTAGCCGAGCAGGGCGGTCTGGACTTCGGCCGGTGTGCACTTACCTTGGGCCAGCTGGGTTTCAAGCTCGGCGAAGGCGCTGCTCGTGCGCGCGCGGCGCGAGGGGTCGATGAAGTTCTGGGGTTCGTTCTGGGCATCTTTGCGCAGCTTCCAGCGCTCGAAACTGCAAGAAAAATCATCCCACTCGTCGCGCATGGCCTGGGGGATTGCCTTGTCGCCATAGCCGTCCTCCAGGCGTGAGTGGATCTGCTGCAGGTAGCGCTGCAGGCTGGCGATGGCCGAGAGCACCCGGGTGGTAAGAGGTTCGTGAGAGACCTGCAGGTCGATCAGCAGGTAATCGGCCAGGGCTTCAGGGCTTTTGATCCGCTTCAGGTCCTTGTGCGGGGCGGCCCAGTGCACCAGCATCCATTGCATCAGCGCATCGCGCCAGGCCAGCTTGAGCTGGGCATCCAACGCCTGGCATTGCTGGCTGGAGCAGCTTTGGCGCAGCGCGATGGCCGCCTGTTCGAAGGCGTTGTCATCGGTCGACGCGGTGAGTGCGCCGATGACCAGCAAGCCATCCACCGACAAGCCTTGCCGGCTCGCTTGCTGTGTCAATTGCAGTACGCGGGCTAAGGCGTGCAGCGTGGTGGGCAGAGGGATGCCGAGCTTGGCCAGGCCACCCTGGTCGTGCCCTAGCAGTGCTTCCAGGTCGGCCCAGGCCTTGGCCTCGCCTGGGGCGTCGAGCGGGGTTCGCACGTGCTCGAGGTAACGCAACAAGTCCGGCTCGTGCTTGTCGGTGGCCAGCCCGCCCAGCAGTGTCGTGTAGCCACCAAGCTGGTGCAGGGTGGTGAGATCGAGCGGGCGAGGGATGGCGCCGAGGTTGAAGTGGTGCGGCATGATCTGGTCAAGGGCGGCATGCCCGATGCCGAACAGGCTGACCGCGCGGCTGTAGCGCTGCAACGTCAACCACTGCGCCCGGTCGTCTGCGGTAAAACACTCGAGCGGTTGGCGTTTGCCTTTTGACTTCTGCACTTCTTGGTGAACGGCATCGATGCGGTTTACCAATACGTCTTCATCGACTGCGACCCAGTGCAGCAGTGGCAGCAGGTGGTCCTTGCTTGGCAGGCCTAGCGCGTTGCTCAGGGCCTGGCGCAGCTCGGTCTTGCCCAGGGCTGGTTTCTCCATGGGCGCGTACAGGTCGAACAGGGTTTTCAACCTAGGCTCTTCCAGTGGCCCGTCGTGGAGGAGCACTGCCATGTCCAGCGGGTTGACGTTCTGTTGGGCAAGCCACTCCATCGTTGCCATCACCCCGGCGATGGCATCGACAATGTCCGCTTGCGGTTGCGTGACAACGACGGCGGCGCTGGCGATGCTCGCGATGCTCGCCTTGGCGTCCTGCGGCAGTGCGCTCAAACGCAGGGCTAGTGCGTTGGCAGCCTGCCCGTTTCCAGCCAGCGCTGCCTGCGCTGGTGGTAACTTCAAGGCGCCTGCGACGTGCGCGACAAGCTCGACCTTGGTGGTGTCATCCAGGTGGTTCAGCTTGTCGGCGAGCACGTCGACGAGATCGGGTAGGGGCAGGTCCGCCAGCAGGTTCAGCCGGGCCGTGACCCGGTTGAAGATTTGCACCTTTTCGGCGTCGTTCAACGCGATCAACTGAGTGAAGTGTGCGTCGACATCCTGCGCTTCGGATGGATCGTCTGGCCCGCCTGGTAGTCCCGCGCTGGGCCGGTATGCGGGTGCATGGGCCCGCAGTTGCTCGACCAGCTGGGTGAACAGCTCGACCTTTTTCGCGTCCTGCAAGGGTTGCGGCTGTGCCCCCAGGCTCGGGCGGCCGGCCAGTTGCTGCTGGTAAACCGGGGACTGCTTCATCAATAGCTTCAGGACGATCCAGCCGTCCAGCTGCGAGGTGCCGAACAGGCGCGTGAGCGTGGCCAGGCGGTAGCAGGCCGACACCACCGCAAGCGAGCGCTGTGGTTTGTCCAGCTCTTGTTCTGTCGTGACGGTGTCGAGGATGGCGCGCAGCACGAGGGGGTCGACTCGCAGCGCCAACCCCAGGCGCTTGACGGTCAAGGCACCCTCATCCGTGGTGGGGTCGAACGGCTGGTCATCGAGCACCAGGACGTCCGCCAGTTTTTGCCCTTCGCTATCGTGCCGGGGCGCGAACACGCTGTCGTAGAACGACAACTGATGCTCGGTGCCATAGCAGGGGATTTCGTGCAGCAGTGCTGCGAACTGCAGCGGCTGTACCTGGTACTTTTGTTGCAGATGGCGGAACAGGCCCATTGCGCGCAGGGTGCTGGCAGTCAGCTGGTACTGGGCGGGGCGTTGGCGTTCGGCGCGCAAGGCCGCGATGACCAGGGCATCGGCCTCGTCGGGGGCCAGGCCAAGTGCGCGCTGCAGGCGCAGGATGCGTTGCAGGCGATCGATATGCTGGGTGCTGATCCCAGCGATCGCGATGGTCTTCTTGGTGTTTTTTTTTGCACCGCTTGATGGCGCATCGGCCTTCTGGGTCCCGCCGGCTTCCACCAGATACAGAGGGGTGCCTCCACCGTTGATGAACGCTGCGCCGTAGGCTTTGCTCGAAGCCTCGGCCACCGTTTGGCTGATGACGTAAGGGCTGCGGGTCACCGAGGTGTTATGTTTGCCGAGGGCACTCACGGCCAGCAGACGGCGCAGCTCCCTGCGTGTCAGGCCCAGTGCCCGGGTCAGTTGGTAGGTGGTATCGAGGTTGCCTTTCGGGCCCGTGGCGGGGATGTGGAACTGCGTCTTGTAGAAGTCCTTCGCCGCGCTGGCGGGCTGCAGCAGCAGGGTCCGCAATTGCGGCGAGAAACCGCTGCTCAGCAGCGTGGCGTTGTGCTGGGCGTTAAGCGTTGCAGCATCGAAGCTGAAGGCGGGCATACCCATGTTCACGCTGTACAGCAGGTCCCACAGGGGCAGCTGCTTCATGGCCAGGGTGGCCTTGATCGCTTCCCAGGCGTTGTGGAAGGGAACATTACCCTTGTACACGCCCTCGGCTACAGCGCTTGGCAAGCCTTTGCGCGCCACCCCCGCATGCCGTTCGAGCACCTCGAGTACGATGTCGATCTTCGCCAGGCTTTTGCGGATGTTCCTGTTACTCAGCTTGAGTTGCAGCAGGTCTGGGCGGCGAGTCTGCAGCGTCACCGGCTCGGCGACCTTTGCCTCTTTTTGCAGTTCTTCTATCAGGCCCTTGAGATGGACCAAGTAGGCTGGCCGCTCATTGTCTGCCCATGGCGAGGCTGGGGCGCAGCGTTCCCGGGTATCGGGAAACAGGTTCATGTAGGTGGCGGCGTCCGAGCGCTCGGCGGGCGTGTCGTTACTGTTCGCGGTGGTGAGGTCGTTCATACCCAGCTCCCTTGCGCTGCGGTCGGCGGCCCAGGCTAGGGCCAGTGATCAAAGCCTATAGGGAGAGCAGAACGTGCACACCTAGCAAAAATGACAGGTGTTGGGTGGGTCGTAGAGGGGGAATCATTGATAAGCCGGCTGTGTCAGCGAAACCTTATCGCCTCGTCAAGCGCCTCGGCCAGCTCGCCTAGCGTGCGGTAATCGCGATCCAGAGGGATACCGTGGCATATCTCCAGCCACATTAACGCGAATTCACACTTGTCCTTGTCCAGGTGTGCAAGGCGAGTGCCCTTGTCGGGATCGACCACACCAGCATTCTGGAAACAGTCGATTACATGCCGTGTGATGTCCACAATGATGAGTTCTCCTGCCCGCAGTAAGGAGAACTCATCATCAGCACAACCGGCAGGCACCGCTACTGGCAAAAATATCAGTAGCGGTGGTCTACCCTTAAGCCTTCACCGGTGGCTCCTGGCTCGGCGGGTCGCCCACCGTCGGCGGTACGGTCGGCTTGATCGGCAGCTCGTCCGGGTCCTCCTCCGGCACGGGTGGCGGCAAGCTGGGGTCGTCGATGTTCGGATCGGGGGTTTCCGGTGGAATGGGAATGTTCATGGCCTGACCTCGCGTGGGTGAATGAAGAGGTGCTGCAGGCTCTGACTGTCAGGGGCTGCCGTTCGCTCAATTTATTTGAACCCCTACGCCCGCGCCCGGCTCTGAACCCTTACCGCCACCAGCCTAAGGGAGCAAGGTCCGATGTCACGAAACGAGCCCTTCGAAAGCGTGCCCATGGCGAACGATCACCCGGACCAGGCCATCAGCCTGGCCCAGGCGCTGCTGGCGCCGCGCATCGTGATCGAAAGCACGCAACCTGCGCTCGACGGCGGCATGTTCGCCACCAAGGCCATCAGCGGCCAGGCGGTCGCGGTCAGCAGCAAGGTTTACAGCGACGGCCATGACCGCCTCGCTGTGATGCTCAACTGGCGCCAGGCCCACAGCCGACGCTGGCACTGCGTGCCTATGCATTCGCCCGGCAATGACCTGTGGCTGGGCGAGTTCACCCCAACCGAGCTGGGCCCGCACCTGTTCAGCATCGAGGCGTGGATCGACCCGTTCGCCACCTATTGCCACGACCTGGAGAAGAAGTACCACGCTGGCGTCGAGGTCAAGCTGGAGCTTGAGGAAGGCCGTCTTCTGCTGGGCAAAGGCGCAGAGCGCAGCGAGGGCTTCTTGCGTGAACAGATCGAAGCCTTGCAGGCCCGGCTGCCGACACTGCCTGAGGATGACCAGGTGGCGCTGTTGCTGGGCCCCGAAGCCACACGGCTGATGACCGAAGCCGAGCACCGCAGCTACCTTACGCGCAGCAGCGAATTCCCGGTCGACGTCGACCGCCCGGCGGCGCAGTTCGCCAGCTGGTATGAATTGTTCCCGCGCTCGATCACCGACAGCCCCGAGCGCCATGGCACCTTCAACGACGTGCACGAACGCCTGCCGATGATCCGCGACATGGGCTTTGACGTGCTGTACTTCCCGCCCATTCATCCGATTGGCAAAAAACACCGCAAGGGCCGCAACAATGCCTTGCAGGCAGAGCCCAATGACCCAGGCAGCCCTTACGCCATCGGCAGCCCCGAAGGCGGCCACGACGCCATTCACCCGGAACTGGGCAGCCGCGAAGACTTCCGCCGCCTGGTGGCCGCGGCTGCAGAGCATGGCCTGGAAATCGCCCTGGACTTCGCCATCCAGTGCTCGCAAGACCACCCTTGGCTCAAAGAACACCCCGGCTGGTTCAGCTGGCGCCCCGACGGCACCATCCGCTATGCGGAAAACCCGCCGAAAAAGTACCAGGACATCGTCAACGTCGACTTCTATGCCCCAGAGGCCGTGCCTTCGCTGTGGTTGGCCCTGCGTGACGTGGTGGTTGGCTGGGTCGAGGAGGGCGTGAAGACCTTCCGCGTCGATAACCCGCACACCAAACCGTTGCCGTTCTGGCAATGGCTGATAGCCAATGTGCGCAGCCAGCACCCGGACGTGATTTTTCTGGCCGAGGCCTTCACCAAGCCGGCGATGATGGCGCGCCTGGGTAAGGTCGGTTACACCCAGAGCTACACCTATTTCACCTGGCGCAACAGCAAGCAGGAGCTGCGCGAGTTTTACGAAGAGCTCAACCAGCCGCCGTGGAGCCTGTGCTACCGGCCCAATTTCTTCGTCAACACGCCAGATATCAACCCGTTTTTCCTGCACACCTCGGGGCGGGCGGGTTTTCTTATTCGCGCGGCCTTGGCGACCATGGGCTCGGGGTTGTGGGGTATGTATTCGGGCTTCGAACTGTGCGAAGCCACGCCGCTGCCCGGCAAAGAGGAATACCTGGACTCCGAAAAGTACGAAATCCGCCCGCGTGATTTCACCCAACCCGGCAACATCATTGCTGAAATCGCCCAGCTCAACCGCATTCGCCGGCAGAACCGCGCCTTGCAGACTCACCTTGGGGTGGCGTTTTTCAATTGCTGGAACGACAACATCCTGTACTTCGCCAAGCGTACGCCCGAGCGCGACAACTTCATTTTGGTGGCGATCAGCCTCGACCCGCACAACGCCCAGGAAGCCAGCTTCGAGCTGCCGCTGTGGGAGTTGGGCCTGGACGACAACGCCGACACTGTTGGCGAAGACCTGATGAACGGCCACCGCTGGACGTGGCATGGCAAGACCCAATGGATGCGCATTGAGCCCTGGCATCAGCCGTTTGGTATCTGGCGAATAGAAAAGGCCCGTTAGGCCTTCAAACCGGGGGCCGCTGTGCGGCCCATCGCCGGCAAGCCGGCTCCCACAGGGGCCGGCGTCGGCTGCAAGCTTTGCAGACAAATGACAGGCCCGGTGCTGCCTGTGAAACCAGCACAAAACCTGTGGGAGCTGGCTTGCCGGCGATGGGCTGCGCAGCAGCCCTAAAACCAGGTAGCGCGCATCCGCAGAACTGAAAGGAGTCACCCATGGCCAAGCGTTCCCGACCAGCAGCCTTCATCGATGACCCGCTGTGGTACAAGGACGCGGTGATTTATCAGCTGCACATCAAGTCGTTCTTCGACGCCAACAACGACGGCATCGGCGATTTCGCAGGCTTGATCAGCAAGCTCGACTACATCGCCGAACTGGGCGTCAACACGCTCTGGCTGCTGCCGTTCTACCCCTCGCCACGGCGCGATGACGGCTACGACATCGCCGAGTACAAAGCCGTGCACCCCGACTACGGCAGCATGGCCGATGCCCGGCGCTTCATCGCCGAGGCGCACAAGCGCGGCCTGCGGGTGATTACCGAACTGGTCATCAACCACACCTCCGACCAGCACCCGTGGTTCCAGCGCGCCCGCCTGGCCAAGCGGGGCAGCAAGGCGCGCGACTTCTACGTGTGGTCGGATGACGACCAGAAGTACGACGGCACCCGCATCATCTTCCTCGACACCGAGAAGTCCAACTGGACCTGGGACCCAGTCGCCGGCCAGTACTTCTGGCACCGCTTCTATTCGCACCAGCCAGACCTGAACTTCGACAACCCGCAGGTGCTGAAGGCGGTGATCGGGGTGATGCGCTTCTGGCTCGACCTGGGCGTTGACGGCCTGCGCCTGGACGCCATCCCCTACCTGATCGAGCGCGACGGCACCAACAACGAAAACCTCCCCGAGACCCACCGGGTGCTCAAGGCGATCCGTGCCGAGATCGACGCCAACTACCCCGACCGCATGCTGCTGGCCGAAGCCAATCAATGGCCCGAAGACACCCGCCCGTACTTTGGCGAGGGCGATGGCGACGAATGCCACATGGCCTTTCACTTCCCGCTGATGCCGCGCATGTACATGGCCCTGGCCATGGAGGACCGCTTCCCGATCACCGACATCCTGCGCCAAACCCCGGAAATCCCCGCCAACAGCCAGTGGGCGATTTTCCTGCGCAACCACGATGAGCTGACCCTGGAGATGGTCACCGACCGCGAACGCGACTACCTGTGGAACTACTACGCCGAAGACCGCCGCGCCCGCATCAACCTTGGCATCCGCCGCCGCCTGGCGCCGCTGTTGCAACGTGACCGACGGCGCATCGAACTGCTGACCAGCCTGCTGCTGTCGATGCCCGGCACACCGACCTTGTACTACGGCGATGAACTGGGCATGGGCGATAACATCTACCTGGGCGACCGCGACGGCGTGCGCACCCCCATGCAATGGTCGCCGGACCGCAATGGCGGGTTCTCTCGCGCCGACCCGCAGCGCCTGGTGCTGCCACCGATCATGGACCCGCTGTACGGCTACCAGACGGTCAACGTCGAGGCCCAGTCCCACGACCCGCATTCGCTGCTCAACTGGAACCGCCGCCTGCTGGCGGTGCGCAACCAGCAGAAGGCGTTTGGCCGTGGCAGCATCCGCATGCTCACGCCGAGCAACCGGCGCATCCTCGCGTACATCCGCGAATACACCGACCAAGAGGGCAACAGCGAAGTAATTCTTTGCGTGGCCAACGTGTCCCGCGCCGCCCAGGCCGCAGAACTCGAGCTGTCGCAATACGCCGATAAAGTACCGGTGGAGATGCTGGGCGGCAGCGCCTTTCCCCCGATCGGCCAGCTGCCGTTTTTGCTGACATTGCCGCCCTATGCTTTTTACTGGTTCCTGCTGGCGTCGCACGACCGCATGCCCAGCTGGCATATTCAGGCCACCGAGGGGTTACCCGAATTGACCACACTGGTGCTGCGCAAGCGCCTGGAAGAGCTGCTCGAGGCGCCTTCCAGCGAGATGTTAGAAGGCTCGATCCTGCCGCAATACCTGCCGAAACGGCGCTGGTTCGCCGGCAAGGAAGGGCCGATCGACCAGGTTCGCCTGCGTTATGGCGTGCGTTTTGGCACGGCCACCACGCCGGTATTGCTCGGCGAACTGGAAGTGCTCAGCGATGGCGTCGCCAACCACTATCAACTGCCGTTCGGCCTGTTGCCCGAAGAGCAGATCAACAGTGCCTTGCCTCAGCAGTTGGCATTGTCGCGCGTGCGCCGTGGCCGACAGGTTGGTTTGATCACCGACGCCTTCGTCCTTGAACCATTCATCCGCGCTGTACTGCGGGCCTGCCAGGAACGCCACCGGCTGCCCTGCGGCAATGGCCTGGGCGAGCTGCGTTTCGAGTGCACTGAACAGCTTGCCAAGCTGGGGCTCACCGAAGAGAGCCCTGTGCGCTACCTTAGCGCCGAGCAGTCCAACAGCTCGGTGGTGGTTGCCGATCGGGTGGTGCTCAAGCTGATTCGCCGGGTCAACCCAGGCATTCATCCAGAACTTGAGATGAGCGCCTACCTGACTGCGGCGGGCTTTACCAATATTTCGCCGTTGCTGGGGTGGGTCTGCCGTGTGGACGAGCACGCCACCCCGCACCTGTTGATGATCGCCCAGGGCTACCTGAGCAATCAGGGCGATGCCTGGGCCTGGACCCAGAACACCCTGGAACGGGCCATCCGCGACGAGATGGAACCGACCAGTTCTGCCAGCGAAGCCCACACCGATGCTTTGGCCGAACTCGATGGCTTTGCTGCCTTGTTGGGCCAGCGTCTGGGCGAGATGCACGTGTTGTTGGCAGCGCCAACCGAAGATGCGGCCTTTCAGCCGCGCACAAGCGATGCCCAGGACAGCGAGCGCTGGAGCACCCAGATCACTGCCGAGCTGACCCACGCCCTCGACCTGCTGGCCCAGCACCGCGACAGCCTGGACAGCGACAGCCAGGCGTTGGTCGACGACCTGCAGCAACAGCGCGACGGCCTGACCCAGCACATCGACAACCTCGCACGCCAGGCCCAAGGCGGCCTGTTGATGCGCGTGCATGGCGACCTGCACCTGGGCCAGGTACTGGTGGTGCAGGGCGATGCTTACCTGATCGATTTCGAGGGCGAACCGGCGCGCCCACTGGAAGAACGCCGGGCGCGTCACAGCCCCTACAAAGATGTCAGCGGCGTGCTGCGATCCTTCGACTATGCTGCTGCGATGATTCTGCGCAACGCCTCTGCGGTGGACCTTTCCGACCCGGCGCGCAAGGCTCGGCAACGGGTTGCCAGGCACTACCTGCACCAATCCCGCCATGCGTTTGTCGAGGCTTATGGCTTGGCTACCGCTGCCATGCCCCACGCCTGGCAACAGGCCGAAGGCGAGCGCGCCGCGCTGGAATTGTTCTGCCTGGAAAAGGCCGCGTACGAAATTACATACGAAGCTGAAAATCGACCGAATTGGCTGGCCGTGCCTTTGCATGGCTTGCATGGACTGATCAGTACCTGGGGAGAGTCATAGATGAATGCAAACACGCGTGATACCGGCGGTCTTCGGCAACGGGACCTCGACGCCCTGGCCCGCGCCGAGCACGCCGATCCATTTGCGGTACTTGGCCCCCATGGCGACGGCGCCGGCGGGCAGTGGGTCCGCGCTTTCCTGCCCAATGCCCTGAATGCCCGCGTACTGTCGCGCCACGACGGCCGCGTGCTCGCCGAAATGGTGCAGGCCAGCTTGCCTGGGCTGTTTACCGCGCACCTTGATGACGCACAGCCCTACCTGTTGCAGATCGGCTGGGCCGGTGGTGAGCAGGTGACCGAAGACCCGTACAGCTTTGGCCCGCAGTTGGGTGACATGGACCTTTACCTGTTCGCCGAAGGCAACCACCGCGACCTGTCCGGGCGCTTTGGTGCCCAGCCGATGCAGGCCGATGGCATCGACGGCGTGTGCTTCTCGGTGTGGGCGCCGAATGCGCGGCGGGTGTCGGTGGTGGGTGACTTCAACAATTGGGACGGCCGCCGCCACCCCATGCGCCTGCGCCACAGCGCCGGGGTGTGGGAGCTGTTCGTGCCGCGGCTTGGCGTGGGTGAAACCTACAAGTTCGAAGTGTTGGGCAAAGAGGGCGTGCTGCCCCTGAAAGCCGACCCGCTGGCCCGTGCCACCGAGCTGCCGCCGAGCACCGCGTCAAAGGTCGCCGGTGCGCTCAGCCACCCTTGGCAAGACCACGACTGGATGGCGCAGCGTGCGCAACGTCACGCCTACAACGCGCCCCTGTCGATCTACGAATTGCATGTCGGCTCGTGGCAGTGCGAGCTGGATGACCTCGGCGAGGTGGCGCGTTACTACAACTGGCGCGAGCTGGCCGAACGCCTGGTGCCCTATGTGCAGGCGCTGGGCTTCACCCACATCGAACTGATGCCGATCATGGAGCACCCGTTCGGCGGCTCCTGGGGCTATCAGCCCCTGTCGATGTTCGCGCCCACCTCACGCTACGGCAGTGCCGAAGACTTCGCCGCCTTCATCGATGCCTGCCACCAAGGCGGTATCGGCGTGATCCTCGATTGGGTACCGGCGCATTTCCCTACCGACGAGCACGGCCTGGCACGCTTCGACGGCACGGCCCTGTACGAATACGAAAACCCCCTGGAGGGCTACCACCAGGACTGGAACACGCTGATCTACAACCTTGGGCGCAACGAGGTGCGTGGCTTCATGCTGGCCTCGGCATTGCTCTGGCTCAAGCAGTTCCACATCGACGGCCTGCGTGTCGATGCGGTGGCGTCGATGCTGTACCGCGACTACTCGCGCAAGGCCGGCGAATGGGTGCCTAACCGCCATGGTGGGCGCGAGAACCTGGAGGCCATCGATTTCATCCGCCACCTCAATGGCGTCGCGGCGCACGAAGCCCCAGGCGCGTTGATCATCGCTGAGGAGTCCACCGCCTGGCCCGGCGTCAGCCAGCCGATCCAGCAGGGCGGCCTGGGCTTTGCCTACAAGTGGAACATGGGCTGGATGCACGACACTTTGCACTACATCCAGAACGACCCGATTCACCGCACTTATCATCACAACGAGATGAGTTTCGGGCTGATCTATGCCTATTCCGAGCACTTCATCCTGCCGATTTCCCACGATGAGGTGGTGCACGGCAAGCACTCGCTGATCGACAAGATGCCAGGCGACCGCTGGCAGAAGTTCGCCAACCTGCGTGCCTACCTCACGTTCATGTGGGCGCACCCGGGCAAGAAGCTGTTGTTCATGGGCTGTGAATTTGGCCAGTGGCGCGAGTGGAACCACGACAGCGAGCTGGACTGGTACCTGCTGCAGTACCCTGAGCACAAGGGCGTGCAGCGCCTGGTCGGCGACCTTAACCGCCTGTACCGCGAGGTGCCTGCGCTGCATGAGCAGGACTGCCAGCCCCAGGGCTTCCAGTGGCTGATCGGTGATGACGCGCAAAACAGCGTGTATGCCTGGCTGCGCTGGAGCAGCAATGGCGAGCCGTTGCTGGTGGTGGCCAACTTCACCCCGGTGCCGCGCGAGGGGTATCGCATTGGCGTGCCGTTTGGCGAGCGTTGGGAAGAGCTGCTCAACAGCGATGCCGAACTGTATGCCGGGTCCAACGTGGGTAACCTGGGGGCGGTGGTAAGCGAAGCCGTCACCAGCCATGGGCAGCCGTTGTCGCTGGCGCTCAACTTGCCGCCGCTGGGCGTGTTGATCCTCAAGCCTGCCTGATAGGGTTTGCCTGATACGGCCTCTTCGCGGGTAAACCCGCTCCCACAGGTACTTCACTGCCCTCAGGACCAGTGATATACCTGTGGGAGCGGGTTTACCCGCGAAGAGGGCACCGCCGCATTAAGCCTTCACCACCGCATCCGCACCCCAAGGCTGCCGATCAGCCCATTGAGGTCATTGTCATCCACATCGCTGCTGTAATCCGCACTCACGAACAGCGCCACATTCGGCGTCACCCGGGCCACCAGGCCCAACCCTAATTCCACAGTGGTCGAGTACCGCGAGCTGGAGATCTTGTCGACCTGGTCCAGCTTCACCTCTTCAGCATTGCTGAAGTCATACCAGACGTTGGTGCGTACATAGGGTTCAATGGGCATGCCGCGCACTTCGTAGCGCCCGGACAATTTGGCACCGACCCGGCCGCTCCAGCTGGGCTGGCTGTCGAACGCCTGCAGCGTCTCTTCCTGCACGCGGCTGCCGGGGAAAAACTGTTGGTTGATCAACTGCGCCTGTGGCTCGATCACCCAACCGCCGCCCAAGCCGATCGGGAAGCCGCCTTCCAGGGAGAAGGTCATGGCATGGCCGCTGTCGTCCAGGCGCTGGCCGCTTTCGCCACGGCCATTGATGTCGATGCGCGAACCCATGGCCACGGCATCCAGGTGCCAACCCCGTTCATGGGTCATGCTCCAGTACACCCCCAGGCTCTCGCCACTCAGGTTCACCGCATTGCGTTGCTTGTCGCCCAGCAGCGGGCGAATACCGTTGAAGCTGCTTTGCAGGTTGTTGTGGCCGACAAAAATCCCCGCGCGGTGCACATTGCCTGCGCCGGTCTCGCGCAGGAACAGGTCTGGGCCAACCAGCAGTTGCTGGCTGGGGGCTTCGAGCTGGTCAGGCGGTTGTGCACCGGTGCGCGTGGCACCCGGGAAAAACTGCGACCACTGGCTGGCGACCAGGTCCGGTGCCGCCTGCCCGTGGCGTTCGGTCATTTTCTCCGAAAACGCGTTCAATGTGCCGAGGCTCACGCCGCTGGCGCTGACCGGGTCGAGCGATAGCTGCGGCATCGCCGGTTGCTGCAGGAAGCTGGGGGAGATTGGGTCGTCCTGCAGTTCGAATGCGAAAGTTTCCACTGGGGTTGCCAGAAGCAGCGACGTGGAAACCGCGTAGAAAATGCTGTCGAAGCGCAAGGGATTCGAGGTTCTTTTCATGGCGGATCTCCGTTTATTTTTGTGGTACAGCCCAAGGACCTGGCCTGTTGTCACGAGCTGTACGGCAAAAACAGTGGGCGACCCAAACCAGCACGCCTGCTTTCGCAAACGCGCACGAAGGCGCGAGCTAGAGGCCCGGCGCGAGATCTTTACAACTAGATAATGTTCAGCTAAGGAGAGGGAGCGGCTTGCGTCAAGAAAGCGTGAAGGTTGTGTTCATTGCACATGATTTGGTTCAAGTGGCTGATTTGTTGAGTTAAATAGTCGGGTATAGCAAGGTTCGCTATTTGCCGCTGCCTGGCTATGAAGAATGATTGCTACAGCTTGACCTCGACCGACAGCGGCAGATGGTCGGAGAGGTGCGTCCAGGGTTTGTGCCCCAGAATCTGCGGCGCATGGCTTTGCGCGTTGCGCAGGTAGATGCGGTCCAGGCGCAGCAGCGGCATACGCGCCGGGTAGGTACGTGCGAGGTGGCCGTGGTGGCGTTCGAACGCTTCGTGCAGGTCGTTGCGCAGGCCCAGGGTGCGATTGCCGCGCAGCTTCCAGTCGTTGAAGTCGCCAGCGATGATAACGGGTGCACCTTCGGGTAGAGACTCGAGCAGCCTGCGCAGCAACTGCAGTTGCTGTTGGCGATGGCTCTCCAGCAGCGACAAGTGCACGCAGATGGCATGCACCTGATGCGGGCCAGGCACGTCGAGGACGCAATGCAGCAAGCCGCGACGCTCGGGGCCGGTGATCGACACGTCGAGGTTGCGGTGTTCGATGATCGGGTATTTCGACAGCAGGGCGTTGCCGTGGTGGCCGTCGGGGTATACGGCGTTGCGGCCGTAGGCGAAGTCGCTCCACATGCTGTCAGCGAGAAATTCGTACTGGGACGTCTGCGACCAGCCGGGGTAGCGCGCGGCGTGGCGATCGTGGCTGCCGAGCACCTCCTGCAAGAACACGATATCGGCCTGGGTACTGCGCACCGCTTCGCGCAGTTCCGGCAGGATGAAGCGCCGGTTGAAGGCCGTGAAGCCCTTGTGGGTGTTGACCGTCAGCACCCTCAGCCGGTGCACGGCTGGGGCCTGGTCAACAGTGGCGAAACCGGAGCTGCTGGCTTCGAGCTTCACAGGGGCTCCCACAAGGTCATCATCGGGGCGGTTTAATGCTAGGACCTGCCTGGGGTAGGTGGGTTCACTCTTCCTCGTGCTGCAACACCATCAACAGCATCGAGCGCCCCTTCACCTCGAAGGTACTCTCGAACTGCAAGTGCTGCCCCTTGCGCAGCTCTGGCCGATCCGTGTCGACCAGGCAGCTCCAGTAGTCCCCTTCGGGCACCGCCGGCAGCTGGAACGGCACGGTATCGTGGTGGGCATTGACGATCAGCAGCACCGTCGCCTCGGCGCCGGGCCGGGCGATGCCGCTGACCTGTGCACGCCCGTCGATCAGCATGCCCAGGCAGCGGCCATGGGGGTCTTCCCACTGCTCGACGCTCATCTCGCTGCCATCCGGCGCCAGCCAGGTGACATCCTTGACCCCGATCGCCTCGTTGTAATCGCCGACCAAAAAGCGTGAGCGGCGCAGCACCGGGTAGGCCAGGCGCAGCCGGGTCAGGCGCTTGACGAAGGCCAGCAGCGCGGTGCCGTCTTCGTCCAGGTCCCAGTTGACCCAGCCGATCTCGCTGTCCTGGCAATAGGCGTTGTTGTTGCCATGCTGGGTGCGGCTGAACTCGTCGCCAGCGACAATCATCGGCGTGCCCTGGGCGAACAGCAGGGTGGCAAAGAAGTTGCGCATCTGGCGCATGCGCAGGGCGTTGATTTCAGGGTCTTCGGTAGGCCCTTCGGCGCCGCAGTTCCAGGACAGGTTGTTGTCGGTGCCGTCCTGGTTATTCTCGTCGTTGTCCTCGTTGTGCTTGCCGTTGTACGACACCAGGTCGCGCAAGGTGAAGCCATCGTGGGCGGTGACGAAATTGACCGAGGCATAGGGGCGCCGACCACGGTTGTTGAACATGTCCCCTGACGCGGTCATGCGCGAGGCGAAGTCGGCCAACTGGCCTTCGTCACCTTTCCAGAATGCCCGCACGGTGTCGCGGAAGCGGTCGTTCCACTCTGCCCAGCCCGGCGCGAAGTTACCCACCTGATAGCCGCCAGGGCCGCAGTCCCAAGGTTCGGCAATCAGTTTGACCTGGCTCAGCATCGGGTCCTGGCGGCACGCGACGAGGAAGCCGTGGCGTTCGCTATAGCCGTCGTGGTAGCGGCCGAGGATGGTGGCCAGGTCGAAGCGGAAGCCATCCACATGCATCTCGCCGGCCCAGTAGCGCAGCGAGTCGGTGACCAGCTGCAGCACGCACGGGTGGCTCAGGTCGAGGGTATTGCCGGTGCCGGAGTCGTTGATGTAGTAACGCTTGTCGTCGGGCATCAGCCGGTAGTAGGAGGCGTTGTCGATGCCGCGCATGGACAGCGTCGGGCCACGCTCGTTGCCCTCGGCGGTGTGGTTGTAGACCACATCCAGGATCACCTCCAACCCGGCGTCATGCAGGTGCGCGACCATCTCCTTGAACTCGGCGATCTTGCCGCTAGCGAGGTAACGGGGGTGTGGTGCGAAGAAGGCGATGCTGTTGTAGCCCCAGTAATTGTTCAGGCCTTTGTCCAGCAGGTGCTGGTCGTTGACGAAGGCATGGATCGGCAGCAGCTCGATACTGGAAACGCCCAGCTCTTTGATGTGCTTGAGCAGCTCGTCGTTGGCCAGGCCAGCGAAGGTGCCGCGCAGTTCTTCCGGCACCGCCGGGTGGCGCATGCTGATGCCGCGGGTGTGGGCTTCGTAGAGGATGGTGCGCTCCCACGGCACCTGCACGCGCTGATCGCGGCCCCAGGTGAAGGCCGGGTCGATGACTTTGCATTTGGGCACGAAGGGCGCGCTGTCGCGTTCATCGAACGACAGGTCGCCGTCGGGGTGGCCGATGGTGTAGCCGAACAGCGCCTCGGACCATTTCAGGCTGCCGACCAGTTGTTTGGCGTACGGGTCGATCAGCAGCTTGTTGGGGTTGAAACGGTGGCCGTTCTTGGGCTCGTAAGGGCCGTAGACGCGGTAGCCGTAGACCAGCCCCGGGTGCGCGTCGGGCAGGTAGCCGTGGTAGATCTCGTCGGTGTATTCCGGCAGCTCGATGCGTTCGATTTCCTGCTCGCCGGTGGAGTCGAACAGGCACAGCTCGACCTTGGTGGCGTTGGCCGAGAACAGGGCGAAGTTGACCCCAAGCCCGTCCCAGGTGGCGCCAAGGGGGAAGGGCATGCCTTCGCGAATGCGCGAGGGGGCGACCGAGCGGGTTTTCTTCGGGGTACGGGGGCTCATGGCAGTCCTCGAGTGACCGTGGTGGAAGGGGGCTTTGGTTCTGTATGGTTCTGTGCTGGCCTCTTCGCGGGCAAGCCCGCTCCCACAGGACCACCACTACACATCAGGCTGTTATGGTCCTGTGGGAGCGGGTTTACCCGCGAAGAGGCCGGTGCAGGTTTAACCGGCAGAGGGCTTTTTCACCGATCTGGGCTTTTTCGCAGCGGCTGGTTTTACCCCAGGCAACGCGGCCACCTTGGGCTCGGCGGGGGCCTTCGGCTTGGCCGCGGCTTTCTTGCGCGGTGCTGCCTTGGGGGCAAGTGCTTCAGCTTCGGCAAGCTTGCGCGCCATCTCCCAGTGGCGTTCCTCCTCACCCACAGGCTTACCTTCCGATTCCCAGATCTGGTAGGCAAATTCACGGATACGTTTCTCATCGACACTCATCATGACGCTCCTGATGCTCAAGATTGTTGTATCAACACATTGACCGGAAATTCCGACAGTACGGCGCTCAACAGCAGCTCCTTTGTAGGGATGACCGCAGCACTGGAGAAAAGTCCCGTCGAGTTGGCAGGCGACAAGGCAAACGGCAGTATCAGCCGGGTATCGTCCCAGTTATGGGCCGGGATCAACGGTGTAGGGGCGCCGCCGAGCAGGCTGCTGGCCAGGCGTGGCGCAATGACAATGGCGCGTTCGTCGTCACCCAGGCGGGCAAAGGCCAGCACCTTGTCGGCATGCCGACCCTGCACGTTCAGCGGCAGGTAGGCGCCACGCCGGAACAGCTCGGCATGCGCCTGGCGGCAGTCCAGCACCCGCGCGATCAAGGCCTGCTTGATGCGGCCGTCGCGCCAGTGCGCCAGCAACTCGGCGGGGGTAGTGGCGTCGTCCAGGGTGCGGCGCCTGAGCGCGTAATCGACGGGGCGGCGGTTGTCCGGGTCGACCAGGCTGAAGTCCCAGTATTCGTTACCCTGGTACAGGTCGGGCACGCCGGGCACGGTCATGCGCAACAGCGTCTGGACCAACCCATTGAGTGCGCCAGGGCAGGCGATGAGCTGGGCGGCATCGGCCACGGACTTGCGCAACTGCTGGTTCTCGTCATCCAGCAGCAGGCCGTCGATGTAGCTGGCGCAGGCGGCCTCGTAGGCCTCGTTCGGGGCATTCCAGCTGCTGCGCAACTTGGCTTCACGCAGGGCCTTCTGTTGCCATTGCCGCAGGCGCTCGGCGTACTGGCGCAGGGCGCCGTCATCGTGCGGGTCCAGGTTTAGCGGCCAACTGCCCAGCAACGTCTGCAGCAGCATCAGCTCATCGCCAGGGCTGGGGGCCAGGCCGTCATCCAGTTGCGCCCGCAGCGGCGCCGCCAACTCGCGCCAATGCTCCACCCGGCTGGCCAGCCACGGGCCGCGTTCGCTGAGCACGGCCAGGCGGGCGCGAGTGTCTTCGCCGCGCTTGTGGTCGTGGGTGGCGGTGGCCAACAGGCTGTCGGGGAAGTCGCGCAGGCGCCGCTGGGCTTCGTTATGGAACACTTCGCTGCCTGCGCTGAAACGCTCGGCCTCGAAGCCCACATCGTTGCGCGACAGCAACCGGGCGCTGCGGTAGAAGGCAGTGTCTTCCACGGCCTTGGCGGCGCTGGGCGCGGTCAGTTGCTGGAAGCGCACACAGGCATGGCGCAAGTGCTTGCGTGGCCGGCCCGGTGGCAGGCGGCGCCAGGGCTGGCCACCGAGCCATTGTTCGAGCTGGTCGAGCAGCGGCCAGTCCGCTTCGCTGAGGTCTTGGCGGGCATTGGCCAGGGCTTGCTGGAAGAAGGCTTCATCTTCTGCAGGGCGGCCGCAGGCGTTGAAGTAGGTGCGGTACACCGGGTAGTGCGCGACCAGCGCCTGCAACGCCCGGCGGATTGCGCCTAGGGTCAGGTCGCGGGTCATCAGGTCGTCGCGGGCCACCTGCAGCAAGGCCTGGGCCACCGATTCGCAGTCACCGGCCAGGCTGGCATTGAGCACCAGGTGGCGTGCCAGGCGCACTTCCTCGGGGAAGTCTGGGCGCTCGCTGACGTTGGCCCACAATTCGGTTAACGGCGCCTCGCCGGCCGGGTCGTGTTGCAACAGCGAGACCTGGTTCATGAACTCGTAGCCGGTGGTGCCGTCGGTAAGCCAGTCCTGGTGCAGGTGCTCGTCGGCGCCGAGGATTTTTTCCACGTAGAGAGGGAAGTGTTCCAGCGCCGCGTTCAGCGGCCGCCGCGCTAACAGGCTGTCGACCCGGCGGCGCAGTTTGCGGCAATAGCCGCGGGGGTCGGCTAGGCCGTCGATATGGTCGATGCGCAGGCCATCCACCAGGCCGCGCTCGATCAGCTCGAACAGCTTGGCGTGGGTGGCCTCGAACACTGCTGCGCGCTCGACCCGCAGGCCGCCCAGCTCGTTGATGTCAAAGAAGCGCCGCCAGTTGATGTCGTCGGCGGCGGTGCGCCAGCTGGCCAGGCGATAGGTCTGGCGTTCAAGCAGCAGGTGCAGGCGTTTGAGGCCTGCTTCGCTGCGGCTATCGAACGCGATCAGGGCCGATTCGAGGTCGGCGCCGTCGTTTACCAGGCGTGCCAGCTCAGCCTGCAAGGGCAGGGCATCGTTCAGCGGTTGGGCACTGTCACTCAGCGCGGTGAAATGCGCGGCCAACGCCTGCAAGGCGGGCTCAGGGCTTTGCGCAAGGATCCAGCCATAGTCGATTGGGCAGATCGGGAAACGATGGTCGTAATGGGCAACTTCCAGCACGCCGTGCTGCTTGTCGAAGGTCAGCGGGATCTCGCCTTGCTTCAAGGCTGCGCCGTAGTCGCTGCCGAGGAAGGGCAGCAGTAACTGGCCGGCCAGCAGCGGGTCGCTGGAGTGCCACTGAATGTCGAAAAACTCCGCATATGGGCTGCGCCGGCCCCAGGCCAGCAGGCTTTGCCACCAGGGGTTGTCGGCACCGCCCACGGCCATGTGGTTGGACACGGTGTCCAGGATCAGCCCCATGCCGTGCTGGCGCAGGGCAGCGACCAGGCGCTGCAGCGCCGCCTCGCCGCCGAGCTCCGGGTTGACCTGGGTCGGGTCGACCACGTCGTAGCCATGGCGTGAGCCGGCGCGGGCTTTGAGGATCGGCGAGGCATACAGGTGGCTGATGCCCAACTGGGCGAAGTACGACACCAGCGGCACCGCGTGGTCGAGGGTGAAGTCGCTGTGAAATTGCAGGCGTAAGGTCGCGGTCAGGGGTTTCATCGGTCACGCTCCCAGGCTTGTTCGCGGGCCTGGGCCAGCAGTTCCAGGCGCCGTGCGGCGTCTTCGTCGTCGAGCAGTTCGCGCACCGGCAGGGCAAAGCGCCGGCGCCAGTTGGGGTGGCCTGCAGTGGTGCCAGGCAGGTTGGGTTGCTCGTCGCAGCCCAGCAGGTCTTCGAGGGGCACCAGCACCAGCGGGGCGCGGGTGTGGCCGACGTAGCGGATGGCGGCGTCGATCACCGCGTCGTTATCGGGTAGCGGGCCGTAGTTGGTCTCCAGGGTACGGCGCAGGCCGTTGTGTTCTTTTTGGCGGTCGTGACGCCACTGCAGTTCGGTGGCGGCATCGATCAAGTGCAGGCGATGGAACCAGTCGATGTCGTGGTTTTCCAGCCAGCCGGCCAGCGGCGCCAGGTCATGGGTGCCGGTGGTGGCCAGGGCGCTGTCGGGCCAGTCGAGAATGGGCTTGAAGTGGCCAGGTTGGGTCTGTTCGAAAGGCAGCACGCGCATGCCCAGCACGGCCTTGTCGGCCAGCTGTTCGCGCAGGCCATCGGGCACGGTGCCGAGGTCTTCGCCGAGGATGACCGCCTGGTGCCGAACCGATTCCAGCGCCAACAGGCGCAGCAGGTCGTCGAGCGGGTAGTTCAGGTAAGCGCCTTCGCTGGGTTTGGCGCCACGCGGGATCAACCACAGCCGGCGCAGGCCCATGACGTGGTCGATGCGCAGGCCGCCGGCGTGGGCGAGGTTGGCCCGCAGCATCTCGATGAACGCGCGGTAGCCGTTGCGTTTAAGGCCTTCGGGCGAGAACGCGCAAATGCCCCAGTCCTGCCCCGAACGGTTGAGAATGTCGGGCGGCGCGCCGACCTTGAGGTTGGCCAGCAACTCGTCCTGGCGGCTCCAGGCCTGGCTGCCGGCGCCGTCGGCACCTACCGCCAGGTCGGCGATCAGGCCAATGGTCATGCCATTGCCACGTGCGGCCTCCTGGGCGCGTTGCAGGCTACGTTCGGTCAGCCACTGGCAAAAGGCGTGGAACTCGACCTTGGCCGGGTAGGCGTTGGCAAAGGCCTCGACTTCGGGGTGGTAGGGGTCGTGCCAGGCGCGGGGCCAATTGCGCCAGTCAGCACCCAGGCCATGCTCCACCGCTTGCGCTTGCAACACTTCGAAGCGGCAATGGTGTTCCAGGGCTTGGCCAGCGGCCGTGCGGTAGCTGTCGAAGTCCTTGCGCAGCGGGTGGTCGCCCTGGCTGAAGTCCTGGTACAGGGCTTCGAGCAGGCGCAGGCGAGCAGCAGCGGCGCGCGGCCAGTCGACCAGCGGCTGCTGCTCCAGGTCTTCGAGCACCTGTTCCAGGCCGCAGGCTTCGATTGCCATGCGCACGGCGCGCTCGCCGAACAGGGCGGCCGGGCTGGCATAGAGGGTATTGAGCAATAGGCGGCTGGACGGCGAGTAGGGGCTGTAGTGCTCCTGGTCGATGGCTGACAGCGCGTGAATCGGGCTGATCGCCAAGGCATCGGCGCCGCGCTCGGCGGCGGTGCGCGCCAGTTGTTCCAGTGCCAGGCAGTCGCCATAGCCACCATCGCCAGTGCGCCGCAGGCTGTACAACTGCACGGCCAGGCCCCAACAGCGTGGGGGTGGTTGCGCCACGCTGTCGGCCAGGCTGTAGCAGCGTGAAGGCGCCACGGCCACGGTGCAGGTGCGGCCGTCGATCGCCAGTGCGTGGTAGCCGAGGGGCAGCTCGGCAGGCAGGCGCCCCTGGTTGTCCAGGGTGAAGGTGCGCTGGCTGTTGTCTTCCAAGGTGCAACGCACGGTGCTGTTGGCGCTGAAGTAGCGGCCCAGCGCCAGGGGTTGGCCAAGCTCGACGGTCAACAAGGGCGGCAGGTGTTCGCTGTCTTCGGCGGCCTCTACGGCGCGCAGGCTGGCTTGGATGGCGGCTTCGTCGGCGGCGGGGTGGCCCAGGCCTTCGAGGACATTGCGCAGTACGTCATCGCTGACTTGCTGCGGCCGGGCATTGGCATCGATCCAGTCGCGGCTAAGCCCGACGCGGGCCGCCAAACGGTGCAGGGCGGTTTCGCTCATGGGCGCTCCTGGCCAGGGGAAAGCAGGCTGACCACGCAGCTGTACGCGGCCAGGGACGTATCGGGGTGGCGGGTGTCACTGCTGTCGAACAGCCGGCTTTCGGCGGGCGGCAGCGCGACGGCTTGGGGGCTTGCGGCCAGGTTGAGGTCAATGCGCAAGGTGTTGCCGTCGCCTAACTGCCAGCGCGCGGTCAGCGCTTTGTCGCCGTGCACGTCAGCGCCCAACGCACGGCTGCCCGGCAAGTGCGGGATGACGTGGCGGCGGCGCAAGTCGAGCAACTGGTGATAGAGGCCATGCCAACCGGCAATGACGTCCTTGTTTTGCGGCCGTGACGAAGCGAAGGTTTGCGCGGCATTGGGGTCGGGGATGCGTTCACGCTGCTCGGGGTCGGCGAAGGCGGCGAAGTGGGCGAACTCGCCCCGGCGGCCTTCGCGCACCGCATCGGCCAATTCGTCATGGAAGTCGGTAAAGAACAGGAACGGGCTGCAACTGCCATCATCCTCACCCATGAACAACAACGGGATCATTGGCGCCAGCAGCAACAGGCCGGTGGCTGCCCGCAAAGCCTGCGGCGGGCAGAGGCGGGTCAGGCGCTCACCCAGTGCGCGATTGCCGATTTGGTCGTGGTTTTGCAAGAACAGCACGAATGCGCTGGGCTCGAGATGCCCGCTTGGCTCGCCACGCGGTGTGCCATGGCGGTTGGCCTGGCCCTGGAACACGAAGCCTTCCGACAGGCAGCGGGCCAACTGGTCGATGGGGCGCTGTTTGTAGTCGGCGTAGTAGCCTTCGGTCTCGCCGGTGAGCAGCACGTGCAGGGCGTTGTGGCCGTCATCGTTCCACTGGGCATCGAAACCCTGCTCCAGCAAAAAGGCTTGGTTGTGCTCGTTCTCCAGCACCAGCCAGATATGCCGGCCGGGCGCCACGGCAGCACGCACCCGCTGCGCCAGCTCGACCAGAAAGTCCGGCTGGTCGATGGCATGCACCGCATCCAGGCGTAGGCCGTCGCAGCGGTAGTCGCACAGCCACATCAAGGCGTTCTGGATGAAAAACTCACGCACTTCTGCGCGGCGGAAGTCAATCGCCGCGCCCCACGGCGTTTGCCGGTCTTCGCGAAAGAACGGGCTGGCATACTGGTGCAGGTAATTGCCATCCGGGCCAAAGTGGTTGTAGACCACGTCCACCAACACCATCAACCCTTCGCCGTGCGCCTGGTCGACCAGCGCGCACAGTTGCTGCGGGCTGCCGTAGGTGTTTTGCGGCGCGAACGGCAGCACGCCGTCATAACCCCAATTGCGTTCGCCCGGGAACTGCCCTAACGGCATCAGCTCGATGGCGCTGATGCCGATTTCGGCCAGGCGCGGCAACTGCCGGGCAACCCCGGTGTAGCCGTCCAGCACGCCGACGTGCAATTCCTGGATGACCGCCTCATGCCACGGCCGGCCCTGCCAAGGGTGTTGCCAGGCATAGCTGGCAACATCCACCACCTCGCTGGGCCCTTTCACCCCTTCAGGCTGGTAGCGCGACGCGGGGTCGGCGACCAGCAATGTGCCGTCGACCCGGTAACGATACCGATCACCGGCCTGACACGGGGCAACCCCCGTGTACCAGCCATCATTGTCGGGCAGCAGTGCTACAGCAGGCTGCTGCTCCAGTTCCACGCTCACGCTGCGCGCATCCGGCGCCCAGAGGGCGAAGCGCGCCGACGTGGCGTCCAGCAAGTGTGCGCCATGCCTGTGCATCTTCGGTTCTCCGCTCAGTAATGGCTGACCTGTGCCTGCTTGACCAAGTCCTCGTAAAGGCGGGCGTAGGGTTCCACCGCCTGGCACCAGTTGAACGGCTGGGTCATCGACAGGCAGCGCATGGCGTTGAGCAGGTCTTTCTTGCCGTAGACATAGAAGGCGCGGCTGAGCGCCTCGCGGTAGCTCTCGACGGTCGATTCGTTGAACAGGAAACCGGTGACACCGCACTCGATGGTATCGGCCAGGCCACCGGTATTACGCGCCACCGGCAGCGAACCGAAGCGCTGCGCGTACATCTGGCTGAGGCCGCATGGCTCATAGCGCGAGGGCATCAGCAGGAAGTCACTGCCGGCGAACATGCGCCGGGCATCGGTTTCGTTGAAGCCGATGCGCACGCCGATGCGGCCTGGGTGACGCAGCGCCAGTTCGCGCATGGCCTGTTCTTCTTCCGGCTCGCCACGGCCGATGATCGCGATCTGCCCGCCTTGCTCGACGATGTAGTCGGCCACGCCCAGGGTCAGGTCCAGGCCTTTCTGGTAGACCAGGCGCGAGACCACGGCAAACAACGGCCCTTCGGAAGGTTCCAGCTCGAACAACTGGCGCACCGCTTCGGCGTTACGCGCCTTGCCGGCCCAGTCGTTGATGCTGAAGTTGTGTTGCAGGTGTTTGTCGGTGGCCGAATCCCAGCTTTCGTCGATGCCGTTGGGGATGCCACCTAGCAGGCCTTGCTGGGCCTTGGCCGAGAGGAAACCATCCAGGCCGCAGCCAAACTCCGGCGTGGTGATTTCCCGGGCATAGGTGGCGCTGACCGTGGTGATGTGGCTGGAGTAGGCCAGGCCCGCCTTGAGGAACGACAACTTGCCGTAGAACTCCATGCCTTCTTGCTGCATGGCATGCTCGGGGATCGCCAGTTCCGGGCTGCAGCCACGGCTATAGACGCCCTGGTAGGCCAGGTTGTGAATGGTGAACAACGTCGGCGTGTTCAGCCCGCGCCAATGCATGTAGGCCGGGGCCAGGCCGGCAGGCCAGTCGTGGGCGTGCACCACTTCGGGCTTCCAGTGGATCATGCCTTCGCCTGCGGCAATTTCGGCGGCAGCCAGGCCCAGGCGGGCGAAGCGGATGTGGTTATCGGGCCAGTCGCGACCATTGTTGGCACCATAGGGAGTGCCATCACGCTGGTACAACTCAGGGCAGATCAACACATAGATGACCAGACCGTCAGCCAGGTCCATACGCCCGATCTTGCACGGCGGCAGCGCCGCATGGCCGCCCAGTTCGCCGACAATGTGAATCGGGTTGTCGCTTTCCATCACCTGGCGGTAGCCGGGGATCAGTACCCGTACATCATGCAAATGCGCCAAGGCGCGGGGCAGGGCGGCGGAGACATCGCCCAGGCCGCCGGTCTTGACCAGGTCGGCGATCTCCGAGGTGACGAACAGAATCTTGCGTTTGTTCGGGTTGTGCTGGCGCTGGGCGCCGGGTGCCTTGCCTGTCGTGGCGAAATCCGGGGTAAGCGGCTCGCGGTTGTCCGGGTTGAATGAATCTACGTGAGGCTCGACAGCGGCACTGATCATACTTCTCTCCGTCCCTATGCTTGGCCGGGTGCTGGCACCCGTGGTGTTATCTCGTGTTGGTTCTCTCTAATACAAAACTGTGTAGTGCTATCCATGCCCCTGAGTCGTGCGCACAGGCTCAACGCGATCAGCATTCCGGCCGACGGCGATTGGACTGATTGGGGTTGGCGGGCCCTGGCTGGGGAAGCCCCCTTTGCACGTGCCCTACTTAATTGCTGACCCACCGCCGTTTGTGAAAGTTCGACTTTTCTACGTCACTCTTCCTCTGAGCAAATGGCGGGCCGAAAGCTGAGTGTAGGAGAGAAGAAGTAAAAAAGGTGACCCACTGGTCACTTTCGTTATGGCTGATTTAGACGCAAACGTTGGCGAATGTGACTGGATGTGAACAGGGGTGATCGAGGGTGGGGCAGGCGGGAAGGGCGGCGCGTCGTCATGGGGCGCGCGCGTGTTTTCTCGCCCTCTTATGGGGCGGGTAAAACACGCAATTTGCAGGTGTCTTGCTAAGGCGACCTCAGCTTTGTGGCAACAGTGAGGAATGGTGGTGGCTGATCAGCCAGGCCTGCCCGTCCCAGCGGTAGGTGAAGGTGTAGCGCGCGGGTACCTGCTTGCCGTTGGCGGCAAAGTCGAAGGTATACAGCCCTGCCAGGGTCATCTTGTTGCAGCCAGGGGTCAGGTGAAGCGTGTCCAGCGTGCCACTTGGCCGATCAGCAAGAAAGTGCTGAAAGTAGTCGATTCGCTCGTCGGGGGTCAGCCGAGGCACCTTCGACACCGTGGGCAGCAATACCGCATCGTCGCTGTACAGTTTGGCGACGGCCGCCGCATCGCCAGTCTGCAGGCTGGCATTCCATTGCTCGAACAAGGCGCGGGACTCGGCCTCAGTCAGCGTCTGGCATTGTTGTGGCGGGTTTGTTTGTGGCGTGCTCGCCTGCGCCGGCAGGCAGGCGATGAGCAGGGCGGCAGGGAGCAAATAGGCAACGGGGGACATACGCGTATCCATCGGCGGATGCAGGCTCCGGAGCGGGCCTGCGGCGGATGCTACGGTAAGGAGGGCGTGCCCCCGTCAACGAGTAGAAAGTTCGTCAGCGGCTGACGGATTTTTCGCCAATATTGGCTTGTTCCAGCATTTGGCTGAGTTGCGCGACACGTTGTTGCAGCTGATCGCGTTCTTGCTTCAGGCGGGCCAGTTCATCACGGCGCACTGAGACGTAGAGTGTCTGGATGGGAGTCGCTGGCATCAAAGTACCCATTGCACACCTCGCAATTGGTGGAGACATTTTCAAGCGTAGTCGCTTCATGCGGGGCGCATTCTGAATTCTTTCACCGCCCGTGGGAACTTTTTTGTTTATCGTGGTCTTGCCGTTCGTCGCTGAACCCTTCGGCGGTACGCTGGACTAATCTGAAACGCTGAACTGTAGTCGTCATCTATTTCGCAAGGGGAGCATCGGCTCATGCAACTGGGAATCGTCGGGCTGGGCCGCATGGGCGGCAATATTGCAAGGCGCCTGATGCGCGCCGGCCACCGCACCGTGGTGCACGACCGCAACCGTGACGCCATTGTGGGGCTGGAGGGCGAGGGAGCCCAAGGTGCGCACGACCTCGGTGCACTGGTACAGAAACTCAAGGCACCGCGCGCGGTGTGGGTGATGCTGCCGGCCGGGGAGCCTACCGAGCAGACCATCGCCCAACTGGCCGAGCTGCTGGAACCGGGCGATGCGATCATCGACGGGGGCAACACCTTCTATAAAGACGACATGCGCCGTGCGGGCGAACTGGCCAAACGTGGCCTGCATTACCTGGACGTCGGTACCTCAGGTGGTGTGTGGGGGCTGGACCGTGGCTACTGCATGATGATCGGTGGCGAAAAGGACGTGTTTGAACGCCTGGAGCCGCTGTTCAAGGCGTTGGCACCCGGCGTTGGCGACATCCCACGCACCCATGGCCGCGAAGGCGAGCACCAGCGCGCCGAGCATGGCTACATTCACGCCGGCCCGCCCGGCGCCGGTCACTACGTGAAAATGGTCCACAACGGCATCGAATACGGCCTGATGCAGGCCTACGCCGAAGGCTTCGATTTGCTGCGCAGCAAAGGCGGCAACGAGCTGCCGGAAGAACAACGTTTCGACCTCAACGTGGCCGAAATCGCTGAAGTCTGGCGTCGTGGCAGTGTGGTGACCTCGTGGCTGCTCGACCTCACCGCCGACGCCTTGGTGGCTGACCCGCAGTTGGCGCAGTTCAGTGGTTCGGTGTCGGACAGTGGCGAAGGCCGCTGGACCATCGACGCCGCCGTTGAGCAAGCCGTGCCAGTGCCAGTGCTGTCCAGCGCGCTGTTCGCCCGCTTCCGCTCGCGCCAGCAGCAGGGTACTTACGGTGACAAGATCCTCTCGGCCATGCGCCTGGGCTTCGGTGGCCATGTCGAGAATAAAGGCGAATGACTAAACAGACGATCCCTGCTGCACCGCCTTGTACCTTGTTCCTGTTTGGCGCCAATGGCGACCTGGTCAAGCGCCTGCTGATGCCGGCGCTGTACAACCTTAGCCGCGACGGGTTGCTGGACCGCAACCTGCGCATTGTCGGCGTCGACCACAATGCGGCCACTGCCGAAGCGTTCGCCGACCGCCTGCACGCGTTCATGCTGGAGCGGGACAAGGGCAGTGAGGGAGGCGCCAAGTGCCTGGACGAAAAGCTCTGGGCGCGCCTGGCCAAACAGCTCGACTACCAGACCGGCGACTTTCTGGACCCGGCCACTTACCAGGCCATCGCCAAGCGCATCGACGCGACCCGGCATGGCAACGCGATTTTCTACTTGGCGACATCGCCACGCTTCTTCCCCGAAGTGGCCCAACGCCTGGGCCAGGCCGGCTTGCTCGATGAGTCCGGCGGGGGCTTCCGTCGGGTCGTGGTGGAGAAGCCTTTCGGGACCGACCTTGCTAGCGCCGAGGCACTCAATGCCTGTTTGCTGAAGGTGATGGGCGAGCGGCAGATCTACCGCATCGACCATTACCTGGGTAAAGAGACGGTGCAGAACATCCTGGTCAGCCGCTTCTCCAACGGCCTGTTCGAGTCGTTCTGGAACAACCACTACATCGATCATGTGCAAATCACCGCCGCCGAGACCGTTGGCGTCGAGACCCGGGGTGCGTTCTATGACAACACCGGGGCCCTGCGCGACATGGTCCCCAACCACTTGTTCCAGCTGTTGGCGATGGTCGCCATGGAGCCACCGGCCGCCTTTGGCGCCGATGCGGTGCGTGGTGAAAAGGCCAAGGTGATCGGTGCCATTCGCCCGTGGTCGACGAAGATGGCGCTGAAGAACTCCGTGCGCGGTCAGTACAGCGCTGGCAAGCAGGGGCGCAAGCGCTTGGCCGGTTACCGCCAGGAGGCCAACGTAGCGGAAAACAGCCAGACCGAAACCTACGTAGCGTTGAAGGTGATGATCGACAACTGGCGCTGGGCCGGCGTGCCGTTCTACCTGCGTACCGGCAAGCGCATGAGCGTGCGCGACACCGAGATCGCCATCTGCTTCAAGCCTGCGCCGTATGCGCAGTTTCGCGAGTCGGAGCTGGAACGGCCCAAACCCAACTACCTGAAAATCCAGATCCAGCCCAATGAGGGCATGTGGTTCGACTTGCAGGCCAAGCGCCCAGGGCCGGAGCTGGTGATGGAGAATGTCGAGCTGGGTTTTGCCTACAAAGACTTCTTCAAGATGACCCCGGCGACGGGCTACGAGACGCTGATCTACGACTGCCTGACCGGCGATCAGACCTTGTTCCAGCGCGCCGACAACATCGAGAACGGCTGGCGCGCGGTACAGCCGTTTCTCGATGCCTGGGCCAAGGAAGGGGAGGTGCATGAATACCCGGCGGGTGAGGATGGGCCCGAGGCAGGCAATGAGCTGCTGACCCGGGACAAGCGAGAATGGCACCGCCTGGGGTGACCTGATCAAGCGGTGTTGCCTGTGCCGGCCTCTTCGCGGGCAAGCCCGCTCCCACAGTCTTGAGCACTGTGCAGAACCTGTAGGAGCGGGCTTGCCCGCGAAGAGGCCAGTACAGGCAACAGCCCCGGCTCAATTGAAGGAGATCCAATGCCCGCAGCTATCGAAGACTACGCTCTGCTCGGCAATTGCCGCAGTGCCGCCCTGGTCAGCCGGGATGGCTCGCTCGACTGGCTGTGCCTGCCGCGCTTCGACGCCCCGGCGGTATTCGCAGCGCTGTTGGGCAACGATGAAAACGGCCGTTGGCGCCTGGCCCCCTGCGACCCGGTCGAACACACCAGCCGGCAATACCTGGACGACACCCTGGTGCTGGAAACCACCTGGGTCACCGCCTCAGGCCGGGCCCGCGTGCTGGACTTGATGCCTTTGGGCGAGGTCAACTCGGTCATCCGCATCGTCGAGGGGCTTGCTGGCGAAACCAACTTCGAAATGGACCTGGTGATGCGTTTCGACTACGGCCGCAGCGTGCCGTGGGTGGAACGGCTCGACCCCTTGACCCTCAGCGCCGTCGCCGGCCCAGACCGGTTGATCCTCAGCAGCACCGTGCCCCCGCATGCCCGCGACCACCACACCGTTGCACGTTTTCGCGTGCGTGCCGGTGAACGCCAGGTCTTCAGCCTGCGCCACCAGCCCTCGCACCTGCCTGTTCAGCCCGATTGCGATGTCGACACCGCGCTGGGGCAAACCATCGACCAATGGCAGGCCTTTGCCGCCCGCTGCCCGGAGGTCGGCCCCTATACCGCCCGGGTGCGTCGTTCGCTGCTCACGCTCAAGGCGATGACCTACGCGCCCACCGGCGGGATCGTTGCCGCGGTTACCACGTCGCTGCCCGAACGTATCGGCGGTGAACGCAACTGGGACTACCGCTTCTGCTGGCTGCGCGACGCCACCATGACCTTGTTGGCGTTCATGAACCTTGGCTACTTCGACGAAGCCCAGGCCTGGCGTGAATGGCTGCTGCGTTCGGTCGCCGGCAACCCCGAGCAGATGCAGATCATGTATGGCCTGGCCGGCGAGCGCGACCTGCAGGAATACACCTTGCCGTGGTTGGCCGGTTACGAGCACTCGCAGCCGGTGCGGGTGGGCAACGCGGCGTCGGGGCAGCGGCAGCTGGATATCTACGGCGAACTGGCCGATGCCATGAGCCAGGCAATCAAAGGCGGTTTGCCCCGCCACCCACGCAGCGCCGCGATTGCCCGGTTGATCCTGCCGTATGTCGAGCGCATCTGGCGCGAGCCCGATGAAGGTATCTGGGAAGTGCGCGGCGGCAGGCAGCATTTCGTGCACTCCAAGGTGATGGCCTGGGTGGCATTCGACCGCGCCGCAGGGTTGGCCGACACCACCGAAGAAGACCGCGCGCGCGGGCGGCATTACCGCCAGGTGGCGGATGAGATCCATCGGGAAGTGTGTGAGAACGGGCTGGACCCCAGCGGTACATTTTTCGTGCAGGCCTATGGCGCCAACGAGTTGGACGCCAGCCTGCTGCACATCGCCTTGACCGGTTTTTTGCCAGCGGATGACCCTCGTTTTCTGCGCACCCTGCAGGAAATCGAGCAGCGCCTGCTGAAAAATGGCTTGCTGTTGCGCTATGACACCGACAGCTGCAGCGATGGCCTGACCCCGGGCGAGGGCACCTTCCTGGTGTGTTCGTTCTGGCTCGCCGACGTCTATGTCCTGCTGGGCCGGCAAACGCAGGCGCAAGCCTTGTACGAACGGCTGAGCGGCCTGTGCAACGACCTGGGTTTGCTGGCGGAGCAGTACGACCCGGCCGGCAAGCGAATGCTGGGCAACTTCCCACAGGCGTTCAGCCATATCGGCATCATCAACACGGCACTGAACCTGCACCGTGCGCAGTGCCCGGCGCGGGACCGGGCGCGTTGTGGATAGGTCGGCGGATGTGCAACGACTGCAGTAGACTGGAGCATCCCCATCGGCAAGGAGCACGCATGAGCGTTCGTGGCCACGATCGGCAGATCGACAACATCGAATTCAACGTCGGCGATATCGCACGGAGCAAGGCTTTTTACGGCAGCGTGTTCGGCTGGCGTTTCACCGATTACGGGCCCAGTTACACGGAGTTCAGCGATGGTCGCCTGACCGGGGGCTTTACCACGGGTGAGCCGGTGCGCCTGGGTGGCCCGCTGGTCATCCTGTATGCGGACGATCTGCAGGCAACGCAGCAGCGGATCGTGGCGGCGGGGGCGGTGATCAGCCGGGCGACGTTTGCGTTCCCGGGGGGGCGCCGGTTCCATTTCGTGGACCCGGACGGCTATGAACTGGCGGTGTGGACGGCCCAACCTTAATGGCCAACCACAAGATCGAGATCCGTCGGCGCAATATCGAGAAAATTCTTCAGGCGGCGGAAAAGGTGTTCGCCGAAAAAGGCTACGGCGCTACCTCTATGGGTGATATCGCCGAGCAAGCTGAGCTGCCGCGCTCTAACCTGCATTACTACTTCAGCACCAAGGACGAACTGTTCCGCGCGGTGCTGCAGGACCTGCTGGACGTGTGGAAACAGGACGCGTTGTGCTTCGAAAATTTCGATGACCCGCGGGTGGTGCTCACCAGTTACATCCGGGCCAAGATGGGCCACTCGCGCTCGCGCTCGCTGGGTTCCAAGATCTGGGCTGAAGAAATGCTGCACGGGGCGCCTGTGCTGGGCGTGAGCCTGGATGAAAGCCTCGTGCCGTGGGCAAAGCTGAAGGAGGCCAAGATCCGCCGTTGGGTGGAAGAAGGGCGCATCCTGCCGGTGGAGCCGTCTGCACTGCTGTACATGATCTGGGCATCGACCCAGCACTATGCGGACTTCGGTTATCAGGTGGCGTTGCTCAATGGCGGCGAGGCGTTGTCGGACAGGGCGTTTGAAAACGCGGTGCAGACGGTGACCAGTGTCATCCTGCGCGGCATTGGGTTGGAACCTTGACTATGAGCTTGAGTGAACGGGCTGTACGCAGCATCCACGATGTACATGATTTGATCCATGCCGTATTCACCCGGCCCGCTGCGCAGACCGAGGCGCTTCGCAGCGAGTTGATGGCGGTGTTTGCCGACAACTTCAGTATGGTCACCACGGCGGGCGCGATTGTTGATCGCCAGCAGGTGGGGCAGTTGTTCGAGCGGGGGGGCGGCGCTCGGCCAGGGCTAGAAATCGATGTCAGTGACGTGCAGGTAGTCTGGCAGGCGGGGGCAAGTGTGGCGGTGCGCTACAAGGAGACCCACCGGTTGCAGGGGCAGGAGACTGCGCGGTATTCGTTGGCGATTGTTGAGTGTGGCGAGCAGCGGGTGGTGTGGGTGTACCTGCATGAGACGGCGGTGGTTTGATTGTCGGGGGCTGCTGTGCAGCCCATCGCAGGCAAGCCAGCTCCCACCCGAACTGTGTAGCCTCCAAAGCTAGCGCCGCACCTGTGGGAGCTGGCTTGCCAGCGATGAGGCCAGAACAAGCACCACAAGACAGTTGCTCCCACCTGAACTGTGTAGCCTCCAAGGCTAGCGCCGCACCTGTGGGAGCTGGCTTGCCAGCGATGCGGCCGGAACAAGCATTACAAGACAGTTGCTCCCACAGGTTTTGCGTGCCTTCTCAGGCTGGCAAGTATCCTGTGGGAGCGGGCTTGCCCCGCGAAGGGCTGCGCAGCGGCCCCGGCTTTTTCAGCCTCAGCTCGCCTCGCGATAGGGGTTACGCGGATCCTGTGTCCAGTTCAGGTAAGGCTTGCCGGTATCCTGCGCCACCATGTCGATGCAGTTTTCCACCGGGCAGGTGATCTGGCACAGGTTGCAGCCCACGCATTCCTCCTCGATCACGCTGTAGACGTGGGTGCCGTCGGCCTTGGCCGTGCTGGCAATGGCCTGGTGCGAGGTGTCTTCGCAGGCGATATGGCAACGACCGCACCTAATGCAGGCGTCCTGGTCAATGTGCGCCACTGACTTGTAGTTGATGTCCAGGTACTTCCAGTCAGTGGTGTGCCCCACCGCCTGGCCTCTGAATGCTTCCAGGTTGCGGTGCCCATGCTGGTCCATCCAGCGCGCCAGGCCATCTTTCATGTCTTCGACAATGCGGAACCCGTGCAGCATCGCTGCCGTGCATACCTGCACGGCGCCACTGCCCAGGGCAATGAACTCGGCCGCGTCTCGCCAGTTGCCGATGCCGCCGATGCCACAGATGGGCAAGCCGCGTGTTTGCGGGTCGCGGGCGATTTCCGCGACCATGTTCAGCGCGATCGGCTTGACCGCCGACCCGCAATAGCCGCCATGGGTGCTCTGGTCGCCGACTATCGGGTGGGCCACCATGCGGTCCAGGTCCACGCTGGTGATCGAGTTGATGGTGTTGATCAACGACACCGCATCCGCCCCGCCACGGTGCGCGGCGCGGGCCGACTGGCGAATGTCGGTGATGTTGGGTGTGAGTTTCACGATCACCGGCAGGGCGCAATAGGTCTTGCACCAGCGGGTGACCATCTCCACATATTCCGGTACCTGGCCGACTGCTGCGCCCATGCCGCGCTCAGGCATGCCGTGGGGGCAGCCGAAGTTCAGCTCGATACCATCAGCGCCCGTGGCCTCCACCAGAGGTAGGATGAACTTCCAGGATTCTTCCTCGCACGGCACCATCAACGACACGATTAGCGCACGGTCGGGCCAGTCCTTCTTCACCTGGGTGATCTCGCGCAGGTTGATTTCCAGCGAGCGGTCGGTGATCAGTTCGATGTTGTTGATCCCCTGCACCTGGCGGTTGGGGCCGTAGTGCGCCGAGTAGCGCGACGACACGTTGACCGCCGCCGGGTCTTCGCCGAGGGTTTTCCAGACCACACCGCCCCAGCCAGCCTCGAAGGCGCGGACCACGTTGTAGGCCTTGTCGGTGGGGGGCGCCGAGGCCAGCCAGAATGGGTTGGGTGCCTTGATACCGGCAAATTCGATAGACAAGTCGGCCATTTACGCTGCCTCCACGTTGAGCATGAGTTGGGCATGGATGGCTTCAGCGGCCAGCTTGCCGTGCTGCACAGCCTGGACGGTGAGGTCCTGGCCCAGGGCGGTACAGTCGCCGCCCGCGTAGACGCCCGCCAGGCTGGTGCGCATGTGCGCATCGACGCGAATGCGTTCACCCTCGCGGGCCAGTTGCGCCGCCACGGGGTCGGCGAGGCTGGCGTCATCGAAGCGTTGGCCGATGGCCTTGAAGATCGCATCGGCGGCCAGCTCGAAGGTTTCGCCGGTGTCGCGCAGGCGCCCGTCGGCAAGCTCGGTGCGGGCAAAGCGCATGCCGCGCACCTGGCCGGCATCGTCCAGCAGTACCGCTTCGGGGCGTGCCCAGGTGTGCAGGCGCACTTGGTTGGCCTTGGCGATGTCTTGCTCGTGATCGGTGGCGCCCATGTCGGCGTGGCCGCGGCGGTACACCAGGTTGACGTCACGGGCGCCCAGGCGGCTCATCTGCACGGCCATGTCGATGGCGGTGTTGCCGGCGCCGATCACCAGGCAGCGGTCGGCCAGCGGCAGTTGGCTCAGGTCATCGGCCTGGCGCAGTTCGCGGATGTACTGCGTGGCGGCGAGCACCCCAGGTGCCTCTTCATCGGCCAAGCCGAGCTGGCGTACCGCATTCAGGCCCAGGCCCAGGAACACCGCGTCGTATTGATCGCGCAGCTCGCCCAGGCCAAGGTTGTCCCCCAGGCGTTGGCCGTGGCGGATTTCGATGCCACCGATGCCCAGCAGGAATTCCACTTCGCGCTGGGCGTAGCCGTCTACCAGTTTGTAGCGGGCGATACCGTATTCGTTGAGGCCACCGGCTTTTTCGCAGGCTTCGAACACCACCACGTCATGCCCATGCATGGCCAGGCGATGCGCGCAGGACAACCCCGCAGGGCCGGCGCCGACCACGGCGATGCGCTTGCCGGTAGCGGGGGAGCGGGTGAAGGGGTGCTCGGTGAAGTGCGCGTTGTCCAGCGCATAGCGTTGCAACTGGCCAATCAGCACCGGTGCGCATTCTTGGGCGTTGTTGCGTACGCAGGCCTGTTGGCAGAGGATTTCGGTCGGGCAGACACGGGCGCAACTGCCGCCGAGAATATTGGCCGAGAGAATGCGTTCGGCGGCGCCTTGCAGGTTCTCGTCACTGATGCGGTGGATGAACGAGGGAATGTCGATTTCGCTGGGGCACGCATTGACGCAGGGCGCGTCGTAGCAATACAGGCAGCGTGCGCTCTCCACGGCGGCCTGGCGGGCGGTGAGGGGAGGGGCGAGATCGCCGAAGCGCTCGGCCAGCTGGTCGGCGCCGGCCCGGGGGCGCGGCAAGTGGTTCAGGGCATCGATCACGGTTGTAGCCTCTCTTTTCTTTTTTGGATGTGGCAGTCAACGGCAATACGGCGCCGCCCGGCCTCTTCAGGGCCGGTACGGCAGTGCAGGTGCAGTGCGGGTAATGCTCAGCGCTGAACGGGTGTCGGGCGCTGTTGCTCGGCGCGGCGGCCTAACACCTCGTACACCGAGGGGTAGGCCGGGCGCTCCACGTAACGACCGGCGCCAGGTTCGGCGCGCAAGTCGCCATCGGCCCACAGCACACGGCCCTGGCTGATGGTGTGGCTGGGGATGCCGCGAACGGTGCGGCCTTCGAAAATGTTGAAGTCCACGCGCTGGTGGTGGGTTTGCGCCGAAATCGTCCGCGTGCCCTGCGGGTCCCACAGCACCAGGTCAGCGTCGGCACCGACGCGAATCGCGCCCTTGCGCGGGAACAGGTTGAAGATCTTGGCCGTGTTGGTGGAGGTCAGCGCGACGAATTCCTGCATCGACAAGCGCCCACTGTTGACTCCGGCATCCCACAGCACCGCCATGCGGTCTTCGATGCCGGCGGTGCCATTGGGGATGCGGCTGAAGTCATCGCGGCCCATGGCCTTTTGTTCGGCGCAGAAGCAGCAGTGGTCGGTGGCGGTGGTGTGCAGGTTGCCCGACTGCAGGCCGCGCCACAGGGCTTCCTGGTGTTCCCGCGGGCGGAAGGGCGGGCTCATTACATAGCCTGCGGCCGTGGCCCAATCCGGATTGCGGTAGACGCTGTCGTCGAGCAGCAGGTGGCCTGGCAGTACCTCACCATACACCGGCTGGCCTTTGGCCCGAGCGTAGGTGATCTCGTCCAGGGCTTCGCGGCTCGAGATGTGCACCACATACAGCGGCGTACCGATGGTTTCGGCAATACGGATAGCACGGCTGGCCGCCTCGCCTTCGACCTGCGAAGGGCGCGACAGCGGGTGTGCCTCTGGCCCGGTCAGGCCTTGGGCCAGCAGCTTGTTCTGCAGGTGGTAGACCAGCTCGCCGTTCTCGGCATGCACGGTAGGCACCGCGCCCAGTTGCAGGCAGCGCTCGAAGCTGGCGACCAAGGTATCGTCGGCCGCCATGATGGCGTTCTTGTACGCCATGAAGTGCTTGAAGCTGTTCACCCCGTGGTTGGCCACCAGCTCGCCCATCTCTTCTGCGACCTGCTCGCTCCACCAGGTGATGGCGACGTGGAAGCCGTAGTCGCAGGCACTCTTTTGCGCCCAGCCACGCCAGGTGTGAAAGGCCTCCAGCAATGACTGCTGCGGGTTGGGGATGACGAAGTCGATGATGGAGGTGGTACCACCGGCCAGGCCGGCAGCGGTGCCGCTGAAGAAGTCTTCGCTGGCCACGGTGCCCATGAAGGGCAGTTGCATGTGGGTGTGCGGGTCGATGCCGCCGGGCATCAGGTACTGGCCACTGCCGTCGAGGATTTCGCAGTCGGTGGGCGGTTCGAGGTTTGCGCCTATGGCCGCTATCAGGCCATCGACACACAGGACATCGGCGGTGTAACGCTCTTCGTGGGTGATCACGGTGGCACCACGGATCAACAGGGACATGCCGTCTTCCTCGCAGGCTGACCGGTCTGGGCCGGTTCTTGAATTGTTATACGCCAGTGACTGCCGGTGATCGAAGGGTAGCCTACAATCCTGTCAGGCCTGACAAGAATGGAATCTAGATGGTGATTTGGGATTGTTCAAGAAAATAATTTATGAGCTTATAACTTTCGTAACTTATTGATATTTAGATAATTATTGTTTGAATCACCAAAATGGTGAGGCCTTTCACCATTTTGACGCACTTGACAAGAAGCCAAATTGGTCAAGATTTTCCATGCAAAATCAGCTGCTTGATAGCGGGCCAGAAGACGCCTGCCGCGTGGCTGAAAAAACAGGCTGCACCGGTTTGAAACACGCGCCGGACGCAAGCCTGGCTTGAGCGGGCGCAACAGGCAGGCGAAGGGATAACCGTGCTTTCGCTTTGCGTCGATAAATGCCTTGCAGTTCAGTTGATTACCTCCGGTCGGCGGCGGCCAACCGGGACGGCTCAGGCCAACCCGGCACGTAATTTGAGTACGGCCACAACCGCCAGGCCGGACCGGAGGAGCAGTACTGGTGGTGTGTGTACTCCGGCCATCGCTTTAGCCCGATGAGCAAACAATTAGAAAAACCTGGAGAAGGCCCCATGCAACAGAGCAGATCGCAAGTGATCGAGCAGGATGGCCTGTTCGAGCTGGACGCAGGCACTGACGTGCTCGACAGCTCGCGCTACAACCACGACATCGCACCCACCAAGGTGCACCAACGCACCTGGAACAAATGGCACATCACCGCCCTGTGGGTGGGTATGTCCATCTGCGTGCCCACCTACACCCTCGGCGGCGTGCTCACGGCCTACTTTGGCCTGAGCGTGGGCGAGGCGCTGCTGGCGATCCTGCTGGCCAACCTCATCGTGCTGATCCCGCTGACCCTCAACGCGTTCCCTGGCACCAAGTACGGCATCCCGTTTCCGGTGCTGTTGCGTTCCTCGTTTGGCATCCTCGGCTCGAACGTGCCGTGCTTGATTCGCGCGGTGGTGGCCTGCGGCTGGTTCGGTATCCAGACGATGTTCGGCGGCCTGGCCATTCACCTGTTCCTCGGCTCGATGTTCGATGGCTGGAAGGCCCTGGAGGGCACCGGGGAGGTGATCGGCTTCATGATTTTCTGGGCCCTCAACCTGTGGGTGGTATTGCGCGGGGCGGAGTCGATCAAGTGGCTCGAAACGCTTTCGGCGCCGTTGCTGGTGGCGGTGGGCGTGGGCTTGCTGTTCTGGGCACTGCCGCACATGTCGATGACCGAGTTGCTGGCGCAGCCGCCCAAGCGGCCAGAGGGCGCCAGCGTGGTCAGCTACTTCTGTGCCGGGCTCACCGCCATGGTCGGTTTTTGGGCCACGCTCTCGCTGAACATTCCCGACTTCAGCCGGTACGCCAAAAGCCAGAAGGACCAGATACTGGGGCAGATCTTCGGCCTGCCGCTGACCATGTTCCTGTTCGCGGCATTGGGCGTGGTGCTGACTGCAGCCTCCGCGTCGCTGGTGGGTGAAACGGTGTCTGACCCGGTCAGCCTGATCGGCAAGATCCAAAGCCCGGGCTGGGTGGCGCTGGCCATGGCGTTGATCGTGATCGCCACGTTGTCGACCAACACGGCGGCGAACATCGTCTCGCCCACCAACGACTTCCAGAACATCGCGCCGCGCCTGATCGGGCGAAGCCGCGCGGTGTGGCTGACCGGGTTTATCGGCTTGGCGCTGATGGGCCATGAACTGCTCAAGAAGCTGGGCTGGATCGTCTCGGACCTGAGCCTGGAAAGCGTTTATTCGAACTGGTTGCTGGGGTACTCGAGCCTGCTCGGGCCGATTGCCGGGATCATGGTGGTGGACTATTTCCTGATCCGTCGGCAGCGCCTGGACTTGGCCGGGTTGTACCGCGATGACGTGTATCCGGCCTGGAACTGGGCTGGCTTCGCCGCCTTCGGCGTCCCGGTGGCGCTGACCGTGATGTCGATCGGCAACAGCAGCTTCAGCTGGTTCTACGACTATGGCTGGTTCACCGGCTCGCTGCTGGGTGGGGCGTTGTACTACGTCCTGGGTGGCTTGGCGGCGCGCAGCCCGGCGCGGGTGGCCAAGCCGTTGCCTTGATAAACAACAAAAAAGCCTGAGGGAAAACCCATGACTCCAGTCCACGATATCCTCAAGACCACCGCCCGCCACGTTGACAGCGCACGCCTGTGGCAATCGCTGATGGACCTTGCCCGCCTCGGCGCCACAGCCAAAGGCGGTGTCTGCCGGCTGGCGCTGACCGACCTCGACCGTCAGGCCCGCGACCTCTTCGTCGAGTGGTGCGAGGCAGCCGGTTGCACTGTGAGTGTCGATGCGGTCGGCAATATTTTCGCCCGCCGCCCAGGGCGCAACCCTAAGCTGCCACCGGTGATGACCGGCAGCCATATTGATACCCAGCCCACCGGCGGCAAGTTCGATGGCTGTTATGGGGTGATGGCCGGGCTGGAGGTGATCCGCACCCTCAACGACCTCTGCGTTGAAACCGAAGCGCCGCTGGAAGTGGTGGTGTGGACCAACGAGGAGGGCTCGCGCTTTGCCCCTTGCATGATGGGCTCTGGGGTGTTCGCCGGTAAGTTCACGCTGGAAGAGACGCTGGCCAAGCGTGATGCACAAGGGGTGAGTGTTGGCGAGGCGCTCGATGCTATCGGCTACGCCGGCCAGCGCGCGGTACTCGGCCACCCGGTGGGGGCTTATTTCGAAGCGCATATCGAACAGGGGCCGATCCTTGAAGACCAGGCCAAGACCATCGGCGTGGTGTTGGGTGCGCTGGGCCAGAAGTGGTTCGACCTGACCTTGCGCGGGGTCGAAGCCCATGCCGGCCCAACGCCCATGCACTTGCGCAAGGATGCCTTGGTGGGCGCTGCCGCCGTGGTCGAGGCAGTCAACCGTACGGCCCTTGGGCACCAGCCACATGCCTGTGGCACGGTGGGTTGCCTGCAGGCCTACCCAGGGTCACGCAACGTGATCCCGGGTGAGGTGCGCATGACCCTGGACTTCCGTCACCTTGAAGGCGAGCAACTGGACGCGATGATTGCCGAAGTGCGCGGGGTGATCGAAAGCACCTGCGCCAAGCATGGCCTGGCGCATGAGCTGATCCCTACGGCGGATTTCCCGGCGCTGTATTTCGACAAGGCCTGCGTCGATGCCGTGCGCGATTCGGCAGGTGCGCTGGGCCTGCCGCACATGGATATCGTCAGTGGAGCGGGGCATGACGCGATCTTCCTGGCCGAATTGGGGCCAGCGGGGATGATCTTCGTGCCTTGCGAGAATGGCATCAGCCACAACGAAATCGAGAACGCCACACCGGAGGACCTGGCGGCGGGGTGTGCGGTGTTGTTGCGGGCGATGCTGGCGGCGTCGGAGGCGATTGCCAGTGGGCGGTTGGCGGCGTAGGGGCGGTATGTTTTGAGGGAGGGGGGCGGCTTACAGGTGCCTGGCGGGAGGTTTGGGGCACCTACAAGATCGAGCGCCGCCCGCGCGGCGCTTCGCAGCACAAGGCTGCTCCCACATTTGTTTCGGGCCAGTGAGGCCTGTGAAGTCTGCGCGCGACCGCCTTGTTTGTCCGACTCGAGATCAAGGTGGGCACCAGGGGCCGCGCGCTCATGCCTCAGGAATAACTGGCCCGAAACAAATGTGGGAGCAGCCTTGTGCTGCGAAGCGCCGCGCGGGCGGCGCTCGATCTCATAGGCGCCACAGCCCTAACGGCATGCACCTATCAGCCGCAACCCTATCTACCCCACCACCACAAGACACCCATCCCGCCCAATGTGATACCGCTGCAGGTCCTGCGCCAAGGTCAGATGCCCGCTGTAATGCGCCAGGGCCTCCACACGTATATCGTCGATGCACGGGCTGCGCCGCGGATCGCCCTGGTAGCGTGCACTGAAATGCGTGAGCACCAGGTTGTGCACACCCGCCGCCTCGGCAAACCGTGCCACTTGCGCTGCTGTGCTGTGGCCGAAGGTAGCCCCCGTGCGCTCGACGACCGCCTGGGTAAAGGTCGCTTCGTGCACCATCACATCCGCGCCCTTGGCCGCCTCCGCCAACAGCTCGGGGTTGTCGTTGTCACCGCACACGATCACCCGTCGCGCCGGCCGCGATGCGCGCAGGTAGTCCTGGCCGTGCAGGGTCCGCCCCTCATGCTCGACCGACAGCCCTTTGGCCAGGTCGCCCCACAACGGCCCGCGTGGAATGCCTTCGGCATCCAGGCGCTGCACGTCCAGGCGCGGTTCGGGGTTGAGCTCGGTGAACACGAAGCCCACGCTCGGCACCCGGTGCGACAGCTGCACAGTACTGACCTGCAGCGTCTCGCTACGCCAGTCAGTCAGGCTTTCAACGGCGAGCAGGCGCACCTCGAAAGGCAGGTAAGTGTCGCTGGCGGTCAAGCCCAGGCGCACCCAGTCATGCAGGGCGGCGGGCAGGATGATATCCAGCGGCTGGGTACGCCCGCTCATCCCGGCGCTGGCCAGCAGGCCGGGCAGGCCGAAGCAATGGTCGCCGTGTACATGGGTGATGAAGATGCCGCGCAGGTCGCGTATCGACAGCGGCGTCTGCAGCAGCCGATGCTGCGTGCCTTCGCCGCAATCGATCAGGTACCAGTGGCTGCCGCTGGCCTCGATGAGGGCCGTGGCACTGACGTTGCGGGCCTTGGTCGGCACCCCGGCACTGGTGCCTAGAAACAGCAGGTCCATGATCAGGCTCCTTTGCTTCAGCCCAGCAGCGACAGGTCGCGCAACAACGCTTGCAGGCCCTGCGGCACAAGCGGGCCGATGCGCTCGAAGTCGGCGCTATCGCACCACCGGGCGCGGAAGGGGCTGCCGTCGGACTCGCGGCCTTCTACCCAGGGCTGCTGGTAAAGGCTGGCGTCGTCCAAGCGTGCATCGAATACCTGCACAATCTCATGCCCCGGCGTATCGGCATAGTGGAACAGGCTCTCCAGCGTGCCGAGCAACCGCACATCGCTGATCGACTGCCCCAATTCTTCTTCGATTTCCCGGGCGATGGCGTCACGGCCCCGCTCACCAAACTCGATACCACCCCCGAGTGGGCGGCACAGCGTCTGCTGCGTCACCGGGTCGTCGAAGACGTTGACCAGAATCTTCCCTTGGTGATGGAAAACGCACAGCGCCAGCGAGCGAATGCGCGGTTCGAGCAGCGGCTTGAGGAAGCTGCGTTCATAGCTGAGGATGAACCGTTGCTCAGTGGCCAGGGCGACTGCAGCGATGCATTCCGGGTCGGTCTCTGCCTGCTTGCGGTACTGCTCGTAGGCGGCCAGGCTTGAAAAACTGAACAGGCAGTAGGCGATGTTGTTGGCACCTTCGGCAGGCAGGAAATAGCCATGGTGCTTGCCGCCCATGCGCGTGACCAGGCGCATCCACAGGCGCGAATAGGCTTCGAAGGCCGGCAGCTGGTAAGGGTCGACGGTGTATTTGACGTGGCAGGTGATCAACGGCTCGTTCCTTCGAGGGGAGGCGGGGCGCACACCTTAGCCTGATTGCCCCGCGTCGTCGACGTGCCAGCCGTGCAGCGGGCTAGCCTTCCTGGCGCCAGATCAGCTTGCTGGTGTCGTAGCCTTGCTTGCGGGCAATCGACAGCAGTTGCTCGCGTTCCTGGTCGGTGATTGCCGGCGTGCGCGAGAGCAACCACAGGTACTCGCGGTTGGGGTGCCCGACCAGGGCCACGCGGTAGTCCTTGTCGTGGTAAAGCACCCAGTACTCACCCTTGGTCAGGCCCGGAGCCAGCCGGCTGAACCAGTTGTCGAACTGCACCCAGAGCTTGTCGGTCTTGCCCGGTTGCTGGGCTTCGGCGATGCCCTTGGCCTCGTTCCACTGGCCGTCCTTTTCCTTGCAGCGGTTGTTGACGTCGATACGCCCGTCCTCGCGCAGGCCGTAACGCGCTTCGGATTGCACGCAGTTGCGCTGGAAGAACATCGGCAGGCGCGCCAGCTCATACCAGGTGCCCTGGTAGCGTTGCAGGTCAACCTGCTGGGTGGTCGGCGGCGTGCGGTGTTCATCGTTCGAACCCGCGCAGCCGACCAGGGCAAGGGTTATGCAGGAAAGCATCAGTGCCGTGCGCATCGCCATGGCGAACCTCCTTGAAGCGGATGGGGATTTACCTTTGCTTCGATGCGGGCGTGCGGGAAAAGTTGTATCGAATATCCCCACGCCGCCAGGTTTTACAGCCAGTAAGTCACCGCCCACCATCCCAGCCCACCCATGACCACGGTATAGGGCAACGCCATCCACACCATGCGCCCATACGACAGGCGGATCAGTGGTGCAATCGCCGAGGTCAGCAGGAACAGGAACGCCGCCTGCCCATTCGGCGTCGCCACGCTTGGCAGGTTGGTGCCGGTATTGATCGCCACCGCCAGCGTCTCGAAATGCTCGCGGCTCATGCCGCCGTTCATGAAGGCCTGCTTGACCTCGGTAATGTAGATGGTGGCGACGAACACGTTGTCGCTGATCGCCGACAGCAAACCGTTGGCCAGGTACAGCATGCCCGGTTGTTGTTCGGCAGGCAGTGCCAGTACCCAGGCAATCAGCGGGCTGAACAACTGCTGCTGATGGATCACCGCGACCACGGCGAAGAACACCACCAACAGCGCGGTGAACGGCATGGCATCCTGGAAGGCGCGGCCCAGGCGGTGTTCGTCGGTGATGCCGGTGAACGCAGTGATCAACACGATCACCAGCAGGCCGATCAGGCCCACTTCGGCAATGTGCAGCCCCAGGCAGATGATCAGGATCAGCGCGGCGCTGCCTTGTACCCACAGCGCGGCACGCTGGGCCGGCGTACGGGCGGCGTCATCTTCGGCGGCGTAGGCAGCCAGCACCTGGCGCACGCGTTCAGGCATCAGTGTGCCGTAGCCGAACAGGCGTAGTTTTTCCAGCGCTACGCAGGTCAGCAGCCCGGCGCCGAGCACCGGCAACGACACCGGGGCGACCTTGAGGAAGAAGTCGGCGAAGTGCCAGCCCATCTCATGGCCGATCAGCAGGTTCTGTGGTTCGCCCACCAGCGTGCACACGCCGCCCAATGCAGTGCCGACCGCACCGTGCATCAACAGGCTGCGCAGGAAGGCGCGGAACTGGTCGAGGTCTTCGCGGTGCAGTTGCGGGATATGTTGGTCGCTGTCGAGCGCGCTTTCTTCACGCGGGTTGGCGCCCGAGGCAACGCGGTGAAAGACCGCGTAGAAGCCCACGGCAGCGCTGATGATCACCGCCGTGACTGTCAGCGCATCCAGAAAGGCCGAGAGGAACGCTGACAGCACGCAGAACAGCAGCGACAGGGCCGCCTTCGAGCGCACACCGAGCAAGATCCGCGAGAACAGGAACAGCAGCAGCTCTTTCATGAAGTGAATGCCGGCGACCATGAACATCAACAGCAGAATCACCGGAAAGTTGTGCAGCAGCTCCTCGTACAGGGCCTGCGGGGTGGTCATCTCGAGCAGCAGTGCTTCGACCAGCAACAAGCCGCCAGGCATCAACGGGTAGCACTTCAGCGCCATGCCCAAGGTAAAGATGAATTCGATCACCAGCACCCAGCCCGCCGTGACCGGGCCTGCAGTCAGCAGCAGCAAGGGGTTGAGCACCAAGAACAGGCCGATGACAGCCTTGTACCAAAGCGGTGACTGGCCCAGGAAGTTGTGGGCGAGCGCACCGGGCAGGGAGCGGGGCATGAATATGTATCCTTATGATTCAGCGATGGCGCACGGTGCCGGATCGTGCCGACTTAGGCAAGATTTGCCGTCCTGCTTTTGGCACAAGTGCGGCCTCCTGGCTGGGTTAACATCCTGCGTTATGACCCTTTCCCAGCAGGAGTGCCGCCCGTGACCGAGTACAGCGCGTTCAAGGTTGAACTGACTGAAAGCATTGCCCACGTCCAGATCAACCGCCCCGAGAAAGTCAACGCGATGAATGCTGCCTTCTGGGAGGAGATCATCGACATCTTCCAGTGGGCCGACGACACCGATGCGGTGCGCGCCGTCGTCATCAGCGGTGCGGGCAAGCATTTCTCTGCCGGCATCGACCTGATGATGCTGGCCTCGCTGGCCGGCCAGTTGGGCAAGGACGTTGGCCGTAATGCGCGCTTGCTGCGCAGCACCATCCTGCGCCTGCAGGCGTCGTTCAACGCCGTCGACAAATGCCGCAAGCCGGTGCTGGCGGCCGTCCAGGGCTACTGCATTGGGGGCGCCATCGACCTCATCTCGGCGTGCGACATGCGCTACTGCAGCCAAAATGCGCAGTTCTCGATCAAGGAAATCGACATGGGCATGGCCGCCGATGTCGGCACGCTGCAACGTTTGCCACGTATCATTGGCGACGGCATCATGCGCGAGCTGGCATTCACCGGGCGCAACGTCGAGGCCGATGAGGCGCTGCGCATCGGCCTGGTCAACCGGGTCTATGATGATCAGGCCGCGCTGCTTGACGGGGTCTTTGCCATCGCCCGTGAGATTGCCGCAAAATCGCCGATCGCCGTGGCCGGCACCAAGGAAATGCTCAGCTACATGCGTGACCATCGCATTGACGATGGCCTGGAATACATCGCCACCTGGAACGCCGCGATGCTGCAGTCTGAAGACCTGCGCGTGGCCGTGGCGGCGCACATGAGCAAACAGAAACCGACGTTCGCCGACTGACTGGGTCGGGGGGCGTGCAGCAAGGAACCCCGACATGTCAGCACGCTGGACTACCGCAGTACTCGACCCGCAGATCACCGGGGGCTTGGCCGTCGCCCGCAGCCCGGAAGGGTTCCTGGTGGACGACAACGGCGCGCTGTTCCCCCGCGAATGGCTCAAGCGCCAGGACCTGGACGTGCTGTGCGAGCATGGTATCGGTCACTTCGATGGCGAGCCGGTGTTCCTGCTCGAACTGCGCAGCGCTACCGACCTGCCGGGTTGCAGCTGGCGTGGCCTGCGCGCGTTCATGCTCGAAGGCGACTTCGACCTGTACAAGGTGCTGGGTTATGCCGCGCAGATCGGTACCTGGGCACGCGAGCACCGTTTTTGCGGCAGCTGCGGCCAGGCGATGACGCAAATCCGCTGGGAGCGGGCGATGTACTGCCAGCCGTGCGACCTGCGCAGCTACCCGCGCATTTCGCCGAGCATGATCGTGTTGGTCACCCGCGGTGACGAGATTCTGCTGGCGCGCTCGCCGCGTTTCGTCACCGGTGTCTACAGCACCTTGGCGGGCTTTGCCGAACCCGGCGAGTCGGCCGAGGATTGCCTGGTGCGCGAAGTGCGCGAAGAGGTGGCTGTCGAGGTACAGAACATCCGCTACGTCGGCAGCCAGTGCTGGCCGTTCCCGCATTCGATGATGCTGGGGTTCCATGCCGAGTACGCGGGCGGCGAGATTGTCATGCAGCCGGACGAGATCGAGGACGCCCAGTGGTTCAGCGTGCATGACCTGCCGCCGCTGCCGGCTGGGCGCTCCATCGCCCGTTACCTGATCGATTTGTACGTGGCTGAACGCTTAGGCCTGCCCGAACCAGTGCTGCCACGCTAGGCGCACGGTCAGTGCCAGCACCACGGTGATGAAGACCGGGCGGATGAACTTGCTGCCGCCGCTGATCGCCGTGCGTGCGCCGAAGAACGCACCCACCATCACCGACAGGCCCATGCACAGGCCGACGACATAATCCACCTGCCCGGAAATGATGAACACCGTCAGCGCCGCGATGTTGCTGACGAAGTTCATGCTGCGCGCCACGCCGCTGGCGCGCACCAGGTCGATCGGGTACAGCAGCAGGGTGCTCACGGTCCAGAACGCGCCAGTGCCGGGGCCTGCCACGCCATCGTAGAAACCCAGGGTGAAGCCTTGGGGGACCTGCCATTTCTTCTTGATCGGTGCGTCGGCATCCAGCGGCGCCTTGGGCGTGCCGCCGAACAGCAAGTAGACGCCGCAGGCGAAGACTACGACCGGGAGCATCTTGTTCAGCCATTCGGCGGGCAGGTAGTGGGCGATCACCGCGCCCAGCGAGGCGCCTACCAGGGTGGCGAACAACGCCGGGCGCCACTGCGCGGGGTGGAACAGTTTGCGCTTGTAGTAAGTGAAGCCGGCCGTGGCCGAGCCGAAGGTGGAACTGAGCTTGTTGGTGCCCAGCACCAGGTGTGGCGGCATGCCGGCGGTGAGCAGGGCGGGGGTGGTGAGCAGGCCGCCGCCGCCGGCGATGGCGTCGATGAAACCGGCGACGAAGGCAACCAGGGCCAGGATGAGTAAGGTGAGGGGTTCTACGGTGAGTTCGAAGGGCATTTTGGGGGACTAAAGTAAACGGGAAGTGGAATTCTGCTTCAGCTACGTTGCTAGGTAAACCCTGCCTGCCGGATGTCTGAATTTGAATCGCTCAGCAATGTTTCCAAGGTCGACGTGGATGTTGACTTTTTTAATAAATTTTTCTCTATCAGCTTTTTCTCGAAGTTTTCGACATGTTGGTTGTAATAAAATTTCAGGTCCGCTTCTGTCTCGTCTGAATCATATTGAGGTATTAGCTTTACAAGCTGCTTTCTCAGAGGGAGTTCGGCGGCTCGTATAAGGTACTTCCTCGGCATGGATGGACGGCCCCAGTCAACTTCCTCTAGCCCTGCGATGCTTTGCGTCGCGTCACGTGCGAGACTTACTAGCTCCGTGTCGCTTTTTTTATGCAAGGCTTTGCTCGACCGATACACTAATTTCTTTTCCAGGTATGCCTGCTTAGAGGTAGAAAAATTCACATAACCATCGTTTGTGGTTTTTTTGCTAGGGATATGACCCGAGGGGTCGACATGATTAATTGGGTCGTTTGCACCGTAAGCATATGCATTTCGCCCTCCTTGTCCAAATGGGCTTAGGTTATCTGGAGATAAGAAACGCGCCAGTGAAGGGCTGTAAGCGCGATAACCCTCGCCGAGGAGATAGCAGTTCGTGAAGCTATCATAGTGCTGCCCAGTGAAACCAAGGTAAACGGCTGGGGGTGGCTTATTGATGTAACCATAAGCTGTATAAACAAGCGTATTGAAGCGTTCGCTGGGGTGCCGGCCTTTTACGGTGCGCTGGTGTTGAAGGGAGTCCTGCATGGCCGACCTCTGGGATGGGTACAGTTCAGACTACTTTCGGCCAGAGGCTATAGATGCACAACTGATAATTTTACCAGTTGCTTGAAGGTGTAGAGTACAGGCCGGTTGCGATGCTTCATTTAACAAGCAATCGGCCTGAAAAATCTCAGCTCCGAATAAACGACAGCAAATCCGCATTGATCACATCGGCATGGGTGGTCGGCATGCCGTGCGGATACCCTTTGTAGGTCTTCAACGTGGCATTAGGCAGCAACTTGGCCGACAACGGCCCCGCGTTCTCGTAAGGCACGATCTGGTCATCGTCACCGTGCATGACCAGCACCGGTTGTGTGATGCGCTTGAGGTCCTCGGTGAAGTCGGTCTGCGAAAACGCCACGATGCCGTCGTAGTGCGCCTTGGCACTGCCGATCATGCCTTGGCGCCACCAGTTGCCGATGATGCCTTCCAACGGTTTGGCCCCGGGCCGGTTGTAACCGTAGAAAGGCCCCGTGGGCACGTCGCGGTAGAACTGCGCCCGGTTACTCGCGACCTGGGCCTGGAAGCCGTCGAAGACCGACTTGGGCAGGCCGCCTGGGTTGGCCGGTGTCTGCACCATCAGCGGTGGCACTGCAGCAATCAGTACCGCCTTGGCCACCTTGTCGCCGGGGTAGCGTGCCATGTAGCGCACCACTTCGCCGCCCCCCGTGGAATGGCCGACATGCACGGCGCCCTGGATGCCCAGGTGGTCGACCACGGCGGCTACGTCATCGGCGTAGTGGTCCATGTCATGGCCATCCCACACCTGGCTGGAGCGCCCATGGCCGCGGCGGTCGTGGGCGACTACGCGAAAGCCCTGGGCCAGGAAGAACAGCAACTGGGCATCCCAGTCATCGGCACTGAGCGGCCAGCCGTGGTGGAAGTGAATGACCGGCGCATCGCGCGGGCCCCAGTCTTTGTAGAAGATCTGAACGCCATCCTTCGTGGTTACGTAGCTCATGGTCGCGTCTCCTCTGTGCAGGGGATTGCCAAGTGAGCTATTGAGAATAGGAGAGATTTCTGTGTTGTCAGTACCGGCCTCTTCGCGGGGCAAGCCCGCTCCCACAGGTATATCACCGTCTTTAACCTGGTAGTAAACCTGTGGGAGCGGGCTTGCCCCGCGAAAGGGTCGGCATTGGCAATCAAGCCATTACAGGAACCAGCGGTACTCCCTGGCGCTGACTTCTTGCATGAATGCCAGGTGGTCTTGCCGCTTGTTCTCGCAATACACCATCACGAATTCTTCCCCCAGCCCCTCATTCACTGCGGGGTGGCTGCGCATCGCGGTGACTGCGCTGAGCATGTCCTTGGGGAAGTCGATGCCGCTGCCGCGGTCTTCGTTCAGCGGTGTGATCGGCTCCTGCGCCGCATCCAGCCCATGCTCCATCCCGCACAGGATCGCCGCCAGCACCAGGTACGGGTTGGCGTCCGCGCCAGCCAGACGATGCTCAATGCGCAAGTTGCGCACATCGGACTCGGGAATGCGTATGCACGCATCGCGGTCTTCATAGCCCCAGCTCGCACGGCTGGCGGCGTTGACCATGGCGCCGTAGCGACGGAACGCATTGTGGTTGGCTGCAAAGATCGGCATGCAGTGCGGCAGGACCGCCAGGCAGCCCGCCACCGCATGGCGCAGCGGGCGTTGCCCATCGGCAGCCAGCAGGTTGTTGCCGTCGTTGTCGTACAGGCTGACGTGTACATGCATGCCGCTACCAGGGGCGTGCAGGTAGGGTTTGCTCATGAACGAAGCACGCAGCCCGTGCTTGAGCGCCACGCCACGGGTGCTGCGGCAGAACAGGGCAGCCCAGTCGGCGGCACGCAGACCGTCGTCGCAGTGGCCGAAATTGATCTCGAACTGGCCCGGCCCCAGCTCGGCCGTGATGACGTTGGCATCCACCCCTTGGGCATTAGCCGTTTCGACCATGTCGCGCAGCACGTCGCTGAAGCGCGACAGGCGCTCGATGTGCATGTTGGGCTGATCGTCCGGGTCATCGCTGAACGGGTCGCGGGGGAACTGCGGCAGCCCTTCCTTCAGTGCCCGCTCGAACAGGTAAAACTCCAGCTCGAACGCCACCACCGGGCGAATGCCACGCCGCGCCAGGCGTTGCAGTACGCGGGCGAGCACTTCCCGGGGCTCGAACTCGATGGGCGCGGCGGTGCCGTCGGAGCTGATCAACATCTGCCCCAGCGGCTCGCGCTCCCAGGTGACTGGCTTGAGGGTGCCGGGGATCAGGCGCCGCACGGCATCCGGGTCGCCGTCGCTGAAACAGTAGTCACCAATCGGGAACAGCCCGCCCTGTACCCCTAGCAACACGCAGTTCTGCGGCAGTTTCAGCGGGCTGCCGGCGGCGACCTTTTCCAGCATGTCGACGGGGTAGCGCTTGCCGTAGAAATGCCCGGGGATGTCCAGGCTCAGCAGGTCGACATGGCGTACTTCGGGGTAGCGGGCACGGAAGGCGCGTACTTCACTGAGCAGATCGGGAAAACCTGTTGTGATGGTCATGCTGTGCTCTCATCGGAAGACCCAGAGAACCCGGGTCGTCTGGTCGGTCAGGTTGGCGTAGCGGAACTGGCTGTGCGGCGGCAGCTGAAAGCTGTCGTTGCGCCGGAGCGTGACGGCCTCGGCGTGGCCATCGCGCCACAGCGTCAGCTCACCTTCCAGGACGAAACCGCCTTGCTCGGAACTGTCATTCAGGTGCCCCTCGCCACTGCTGGCGCCGGGCGCCAAGTGGCTTTCGAGCATGGAAAAGCCGCCATTCAAGGTAGGTGACACCAGCACGTCGCTGATGCCTTCGGCGTAGTAGATGGTGCGCCGCTCGCCCGGTCGGGTAACCCAGTCCAGCGGCCGGGGTTGGCCGGCCTGGTAGAAGTAGGTGGTCGGTACGTGCAGCGCTTCGCTGATTGCGGTCAGGTCGGCCACGGTCGGCCGTGACAAGCCGCGCTCGACCTGGGACAGAAACCCCAGTGAGCGCTTGACCTTACCGGCCAGCTCGTCGAGCGTCAGCCCGCGGTGCTTGCGCAGGTCGCGAATCAGCAGCGCCAGTGTTTGAACTTCATCAGACATGGTCGCGCAACCTGTACCAGGCTTTGGCTGCGGCTTCCAGCGGTGCGGCCATCAAGTCGCCGCCTGGGAAGCGGCCGTTATCGATACCTTGGTACAGCGCCAGCAGGTCATCGTTGCCAAGGATCGCATCGCTGACCGCCCGCGCCCCGGCCAGGGTCGGCAGCACGCCGTGGCCCGAGAAGCCTTGTAACCAATAGCGCTCGCCGTCCCGGCCGATGTCGGGGGTGCGCTGGATGCTGCAGTCGATGTGGCCGCCCCAGGCATAGTCGATGGCCACGCCGGCCAACTGCGGGAACACCCGTTCAAGGTAAGGGCGGGTGGCGCTGGCCACATCCTTGGGGATGCCGCCCAGGTAGGTGCAGCCGCCGCCAAACAGCAGGCGGTTGTCGGGGGTAAGGCGGAAATAGTCGGGTACGAACTGGTTGTCGATCACGCAGCTGTTGCGCGGCAACAATGACTTGGCGACGTCAGCTTCCAGGGGCGCGGTGGCGACCTGGTAGGAGCCGACGGGCAGCAAGCGGCGCGACAGGGCCGGGTCGAGGCGGTCGATGTACGCGTTGCAGGCCAGTACCAGAATTTGGCTGTGTACCTCGCCATGCTCAGTGCGGGTCACATAACCGTTGCCAGTCTGCTGGTAGCCGAGCACCTGGCTTTGCTCGAAAATATGGCCACCGGCTGCCTCGATATTGCTGGCAAGGCCTTGGGCGAGCTTGAGGGGGTTGAGGTGGGCGCCTTTGGCGTCATACAGCGCGGCTTGGTAGCGTGGGCTGTCGATCCACTGGGGTAGCTCGTCGCGCCCTATCAGGCGCAGGGCGTCATAGCCCCATTTGGTTTCGGCGTCGTGCAGGGCTTCTTCAAGCATTTTTACGCGGCGCGGCAGCACGGCTGCCCATAAGCTGCCAAGCCGGTAGTCGATATCGAAGCCATGGCGCTGTGGCAGCTCACGCATTTCATCGGCCGCCCAGCACATGCTGTCCCACAGGCGCCGGGTGCGTTCTACGCCAAGGGCCTTCTCCAGCGGTGGCATGTCGCACGACCAGCCCAGCAACGCTTGGCCGCCGTTGCGCCCGGAAGCGGCCCACGCCACACGGCTTGCTTCCAGCAGCGTGACACGCTTGCCGGCCATGGTTAGTCTCAGGCCGGTGTGCAGGCCGCTGAAACCTGCACCGACGATGAGGATGTCGGTGTCGTGGCGGCCTTGCAGGGTGGGGCGCAGGGGAATGCGGGTGGGGTAGGTCTGGGCGTAATAGCTGGCGATGTGTTGCGCGGATTGCTTGAACATGCCGGTGCCTCATGAAAATTATTGTGATTATTTTCATGAAAATTTAGCAGGTAAATTTCACGGCGCCAGTGCGTTGGTCGGGTTTTATGGTTTACCTGTGTTTTGGTGGTGCCTGTGCTGGTCCTTTCGCGGGCAAGCCCGCTCCTACAGATACAGCGCAGGCTTCAGGTCGCTGCCTTTTTACGAGGCTGCCTTGGCTTGCCTGCGGTCGGTTTGCTTCCAGTGGCTTTACTTTTGCCGCCGCCCCGGCGCTTCTTTTTCCAAGGTGGTGCGGCGCCGGCCGCAGGCGCGGTAATGGTCATGCGCATGCCGCTGCAGCGTTCGACCAGCTTGCCCATCCAGGCCGACTGCCGGGCGACGAACTCTTCCAGACTCATTTCACCGCTCTGCACCATGTCCAGTGCCTGCTCCCAGATGGCCGTGGTCCCGGGGTCGGCAATGGCCCTGGGTACGGCGTCGATGAGGCTGAAGGCTGCGGGCGTCGCGGACAAAGCCTTGCCGTTCTTGACCAGATAACCACGGTCGAGCAAGCCCTGGATGATGCTGGCCCGTGTCGCTTCGGTGCCGATGCCGGTGGTTTCCTTGAGCTTCTGCTTCAACCGCGGGTCATCTACCAGTTTGGCGACGTTTTTCATGGCCTTGATCAGGTCGCCTTCGGTAAAGGGCTTGGGTGGCTGGGTCCACATGTCCTTGAGTTGCAGCCCTTGAACGTTGCAGTCCTGGCCTTCGCGCAGGGCTGGCAGAACCTGGGCCGGCGGCGCCTCGCGGCCTTTGGCCGGGGCCAGCGCCTCGGGCAAGGCACGGCGCCAGCCAGGCTCGACGATTTGCTTACCCACGGCACGCAAGGCATGGCCTGCACAGTCGAAATCGGCCTGGGTGCGGTCGTACTCGTGGTTGGGCAGGAACTGCGCCAGGTAACGGGCACGGATGAGGGTATAGACCGCCTTGTACTTGGCGGGCAGGCGCGAGGGGTCGCTGGCCGCGGCAGTGGGGATGATGCCGTGGTGGGCACTGACCTTGGCGTCATTCCAGGCGCGGGAGCGCCGCTGGGGCTCCAGGTGAGCCTGCAGCGGCGCTAGGCTGCCATCGGCGCGCTGCAGGGCGGCAAGGATGGCGGGGGCCTCGGCGTGCTGGCTCAGCGGCAGGTAACCACAGTCGCTGCGCGGGTACGTGATCAGTTTGTGGGTTTCGTACAGGGCCTGGGCGATGTCGAGGGTTTCCTGGGCGCCGAAGCCGAACTTCTTTGAGCACAGCTCCTGCAGGGTGCCCAGGTCGAAGGGCAGGGGGGCGGCTTCGCGTACGCGTTCAGTCGCCACCTTGGCCACGCGGGCAGTGCCCGCATTGCCCATGTCGGCGGCAGCCTGTTGCGCCAGCGCCTGGTTGAGGCACCGGCCCTGGTCGTCACAGGCATCTTCCGGGGCCCGCCACTGGGCATTGAAGCCCTGGCCAGCCTGTTCGAGTTGCACGTCGATGGCCCAGAACGGTACCGGGACGAAGTCGGCGATGCTCCGATCACGGTCCACCACCAGGCGCAGCGTCGGGGTCTGTACCCGGCCAACCGGCAGTACGCCCTGGTAGCCGGATTGGCGCCCGAGCAAGGTGAACAGCCGGCTCATGTTCATGCCGATCAGCCAGTCGGCGCGGGAGCGGCCCAGCGCCGAGTGATAAAGGCTGAAGGTTTCCTGGCCCGGCAGCAGGCGTGCCAGGGCCTTGCGGATGGAGGCGTCATCAAGGGCCGACAGCCACAGGCGCTGGATCGGCCCGCGGTAACGGCAGTGCTCGACCAGTTCGCGGGCGATCATTTCGCCTTCGCGGTCGGCGTCGGTGGCGATGACCAGCTCGCGCGCCTCACCTAGCAGGCGTTTGACAGCCTTGAACTGGCTGGCGGTCTTAGGCTTGACCAGCATCTTCCATTTTTCGGGAATGATCGGCAGGTCGGCGAGGTTCCAGCGCTTGTAGCGTTCGTCATAACTGTCGGGCGGGGCGGTTTCGAGCAGGTGGCCGATGCACCAGGTGACGCAGACGTCGGTGCCTTGCCAGCAGCCGTCGGCCTTGCGGTTGGCGCCGAGCACTTTGGCGATGTCTTTTGCCTGGGAGGGTTTTTCGCAGAGGAACAGGCGCATGGCCGAGCACGCTTCATCGGGGGTGATGGGCAGTAGGATGCGCAAGCAGGGGCGCAGAGGCAAGTTTTATCTGGATGGATGTACAGGTTTTTGTCAGGGGAAGTGTCTTCAGCCTGTGCCGGCCTCTTCGCGGGCTTGCCCGCGAAGAGGCCAGTGCAGGTGAAAGATCAGGCGCGCGAGTCGCGCACCATGTCTACATGCGGGATGCCGGCTTCAAGGAACTCTTCGCTGACTACGCGAAAGCCCAAGCGCTCGTAGAACGGCGTGGCGTGTACCTGGGCACTGAGCATCTGCTGCTTCAGGTCGCTGTTCTGGGCCTCGACGATGACCGCATTCATCAGTGCATCGCCAACCTTCAGGCCGCGCCAGTCCTTGAGCACCGAGACCCGGCCAATGGTGCCGTCAGGCAGCAGGCGGGCGGTACCGATCGGGTAGTCACCCTCCAGGGCCAGGAAGTGCACCGCGGTCGGATCGTCCGAATCCCACTCAAGCTCCGGTGGTACGTGCTGTTCGGCAATGAACACCGCCTCACGGATGCGGCGGATGTCGGCGTTGTCCTTATGCCAGTCGGCGAGGCGCACACGAATCTTATTCATTGGCGAATCCCAGGCTTCCTTGTTTGATCAGCTGCTGTACCAGCATAAGGCCATCTTCATCCTGCAGCCACTCTGCAAGGTTTTCGATGTGTAACGCATCGGCAGCACAGACCAGCTTCAGCAGCTCACGCAGTTTGGCCGGCAATGGGCAACTGCGGCCGCTGGCGAACAGCATCAGGTCGTCGTTGAGCTCGGACCAGGCCATGCGCGCGCTTGGGTTGCGGATCAGGATGGCGCCATCTTCCAGCGCTTCGATCAGCTGTTCCTCAGTGAGCTCTTCACCCACGACCTGCTCCGGGTAGCGCGGCTCGGTCATGAACTGGCCGAACCAGGTCAGCAGCAGGTCTTTGTCACCCATGTGCTTGTCGAGCAGGCCTTTGAGGCGGTCGAGGGCGTCGTGCTGGATCTGGTGCGGGTCGCTGACCGGCTGGGCGTCGGCGTCGCTGTAGCGCTCTTCGTCCGGCAGGAACTGGCCGAGGAAGTCGGTGAAGTGGGTCAGCACTTCAGCAGCGCTTGGCGCGCGGAAGCCGACCGAGTAGGTCAGGCAGTCGTCTTCGGCTACGCCGTAGTGGGCCAGGCGCGGCGGCAGGTAGAGCATGTCGCCAGGTTCCAGGGTCCACTCACCGCTCTGTTCGAAGTCGGCGAGGATGCGCAGGTCGGCGTGCTCGATCAGCGGGCTGTCGCTGTTGCACATCTGGCCGATCTTCCAGTTGCGCTTGCCGTGGCCTTGCAGCAGGAACACGTCGTAGTTGTCGAAGTGCGGGCCGACGCTGCCACCCGGGGCGGCGAAGCTGACCATCACGTCGTCGATGCGCCAGCTGGGTAGGAAGCGGAATTCTTCCAGCAGTTCGGCCACTTCAGGGACGAACTGGTCCACGGCCTGTACCAGCAAGGTCCAGTCACGCTCGGGCAGGGTGGCGAAGACTTCTTCTTCGAACGGGCCGCGGCGCAGCTCCCACGGGCGCTCGCCGTGTTCGAGCACCAGGCGCGATTCGACTTCTTCTTCCAGCGCCAGGCCGGCCAGTTCGTCGGGCTCGATCGGGCTGATGAAGTCGGGGAAGGCCTGGCGTACCAGCAGGGGCTTCTTCTGCCAGTAGTCGCGCATGAATTCGCGGGCCGAGATGCCGCCCAGCAGCTGCAGTGGAGTATCAGGATTCATGTTCAACCTATTGAAAAAACGTAATTTTCGTACGGGAATAAAAACGCCCGGCTAAGCCGGGCGTTGAACGCGTCGGTCAGCTTAGATGCGTTTGGCCTGCGCTGCCGCGTTACCGATGTAAGTGGCAGGGGTCAGCTGCTTGAGCTCGGCCTTGGCGTCGGCTGGCATGTCCAGGCCGTCGATGAAGGTCAGCAGCGCCTCAGGGGTGATGCCCTTGCCACGGGTCAGCTCTTTGAGCTTCTCGTACGGGTTCTCGATGTTGAAGCGGCGCATGACCGTCTGGATCGGCTCGGCCAGGACTTCCCAGCAGGCGTCCAGGTCGGCGGCGATACGTGCGGTGTTGACTTCCAGCTTGCCGATGCCCTTCAGGCTGGCTTCGTAGGCGATGACGCTGTGAGCGAAGCCCACGCCCAGGTTGCGCAGCACGGTGGAGTCGGTCAGGTCGCGCTGCCAGCGCGAGATCGGCAGCTTGCTGGCCAGGTGCTGGAACAGCGCGTTGGCGATACCCAGGTTGCCTTCGGAGTTCTCGAAGTCGATCGGGTTGACCTTGTGCGGCATGGTCGACGAGCCGATTTCACCGGCGACGGTCTTCTGCTTGAAGTAGCCCAGGGAAATGTAGCCCCAGACGTCGCGGTCGAAGTCGATGAGGATGGTGTTGAAGCGGGCGATCGCGTCGAACAGCTCAGCGATGTAGTCGTGCGGCTCGATCTGCGTGGTGTACGGGTTGAACTGCAGGCCCAGCTCGTCTTCGATGAAGGCACGGGCGTTGGCTTCCCAGTCGATCTGCGAGTAGGCCGACAGGTGGGCGTTGTAGTTGCCCACGGCGCCGTTGATCTTGCCCAGCAGCGGCACGGCGGCTACCTGGGCGATCTGGCGCTCCAGACGGTACACGACGTTGGCCAGCTCTTTACCCAGGGTGGTCGGCGAAGCCGGTTGGCCGTGGGTACGCGACAGCATCGGCACGTCGGCCAAGGCGTGGGCCTGGGCGCGGATCGCGTCGGCGATCTGGCGCATCAGCGGCAGCAGCACGTCGTCGCGGCCAGCGCGCAGCATCAGGGCGTGGGACAGGTTGTTGATGTCCTCGCTGGTGCAGGCGAAGTGGATGAACTCGCTAACCTTGGCCAGCTCAGGCAGTTGGGCAGCCTGCTCTTTGAGCAGGTACTCGATGGCCTTGACGTCGTGGTTGGTGGTGCGCTCGATTTCCTTGACGCGTTCGGCGTGCTCGAGCTTGAAGTCGGTGGCCAGGGTGTCCAGCAGGGCGTTGGCTTCGGCGGAGAACGCCGGCACTTCGCCGATCTGCGGGTGGGCGGCCAGGCGCTGCAACCAGCGCACTTCGACCAGGGCGCGGAAACGGATCAGGCCGTATTCGCTGAAAATGGGGCGCAAGGCCTGGGTTTTGCCGGCATAACGGCCGTCTACAGGGGAAACCGCAGTGAGCGAGGAAAGCTGCATGGGGTGTTCTCGGACAGTCAGGCTTTTGGAAGGGCGCATATCATACATGAAAAAAGCGCCCGGGTCGGGTGGCTGACCAAAGGTCGGGCCTATAAAAACATCTCGCAGTGCCTTTGTGGGAGCGGCCTTGTGTCGCGAAAGGGTTGCGCAGCAGCCCCGGCAATGTTTGAGAGGCTGGGGCTGCTGTGCAGCCCATTCGCAGCACAAGGCTGCTCCTACAAGGGTCGGCGTTGCCTTCAGGAAGGCGTACGCATCATGTCGTACAGTTCGTTCAGCAGCTTGCGACGGCTGAACACCAGCTGCCAGCGATGGCCACCCAGCTGGCGCCACAGGCGCGCGGCGCGGATGCCGGCCAGCAGCAGGGCGCGGATTTTGGAGGCATTGCTGGCCTGCTGCAGGAAGCGCATGTCGCCGTGTACCTGGATACGCTGGCGCAAGGTGCTCAGGGTGTCCTGGTACAAGGCGCCACTGGAGGCGATGACGTTTTCATGAACCAGGCCAAAATGGTCGGCCTGTGACTGGATTTGCGGCAGGCGGTTGCCGATGGTGTCGAGCAGGTCGCCGCGCTTGGCCAGTTGGCGTTCCAGGCCCAACATGGACAGGGCATAGCGCAGGGGCTCGCGCTGCAGGCTGCTGGGGTCGCGCTCCAGGGCGCCGACCAGGGCGCGGTAGCCGTCCCGCAGGTTGAGGTCGTCACCGCCGAACACCTCCAGGGTGTCCTTGGGGTCGCGCACCAGCAGGCTACCCAGCATGCAGCCGATGTTGGCTTCGCTGGCCTGGCCGGTGCGGGCGATGCGGTCGACCAGCACGGCGGCCTGGAACACGCCGCCCAGGGCAATCAATTGCTCCTGCAGGTTGCTCATGCGCGCGGGCTCCAGGGCTCGGCAGTCTCGATCACGCCGCCGCCCAGGCACACTTCACCGTCATAGAACACCACCGACTGGCCTGGGGTGACCGCGCGTTGCGGTTCGTCGAACACGGCGCGGTAACCGCTCTCGGTCAGTTCCAGGGTGCAGTGCTGGTCGCTCTGGCGGTAGCGCACTTTGGCCGTGAGCTTGCGCGGGCTGCTGAGGTCGATCGGGTTGACCCAGTAGATTTCCGAGGCGAGCAGGGCGCGGGAGAACAGCCAAGGGTGTTCATTGCCCTGGCCGACCACCAGCACATTACGGGCCAGGTCCTTGTGCAGCACGTACCACGGCTCGTCGCCAGCGTCCTTCAGGCCGCCGATACCCAGGCCCTGGCGCTGGCCGATGGTGTGGTACATCAGGCCATGGTGGCGGCCGATGACTTCGCCGTCGGTGGTCTGGATTTCACCGGGCTGGGCTGGCAGGTACTGCTTGAGGAAGTCGCTGAAACGGCGCTCGCCGATGAAGCAGATACCGGTGGAGTCTTTCTTCTTGGCGGTGGCCAGGCCATGCTTTTCGGCAATGGCGCGCACCTCTGGCTTTTCCAGTTCGCCGACCGGGAACAGGGTGCGGGCGATTTCTTTGCCGCCAACCGCATGCAGGAAGTAGCTCTGGTCCTTGTTCGGGTCGAGCCCCTTGAGCAGCTCGGTGAGCGCGCCGGTGTCGCGACGGCGCACGTAGTGGCCGGTGGCGATCAGGTCGGCGCCCAGCGACAGGGCGTAGTCGAGGAACGCCTTGAACTTGATTTCGCGGTTGCAGAGGATGTCTGGGTTGGGCGTGCGGCCGGCTTTGTACTCTTCGAGGAAGTGCTCGAACACGTGGTCCCAGTACTCCGCGGCGAAGTTGGCGGTGTGCAGCTTGATGCCGATGCGGTCGCACACGGCCTGGGCGTCGGCCAGGTCTTCGCGGGCGGTGCAGTATTCGGTGCCGTCGTCCTCTTCCCAGTTCTTCATGAACAGCCCTTCCACCTGGTAGCCCTGCTCCATGAGCAGAAGGGCGGAGACGGAGGAGTCCACGCCGCCGGACATGCCGACGATGACGCGGGTCTTGGCGGGGTCTTTGAGTGCTGGGCTGGTCATGGCTACCGATGTGTATCAGAGGGGAAAAACGCCGATTCTATCAAACCCGAGGCTGCACGTCAGTCGCGCAGCAGCGTGAGGCTGTGCAGCGGGCCGGCGAGGTAGTCGTCAAGGCAGCGCGGCACCAGCTCGCTGCGCCAGCGGGTGGGGTCGGCCAGCAGTTCGTCGCGGGTCAGCCAGACGGCGCGGACGATGTCGCTGTCCAGTGCCAGGTCGGCATGGTGGCGCACGGGGCGGGCGGCGAAGCAGATGCGCTGATAAGTCACGCCATTGCTGGGGGCGGTGTACAGGTAGATGCCGACGACGCCGGTCAGTTCGACTTCCCAGGCGGTTTCTTCGAGGGTTTCGCGCAGGGCGGCCTGGGGCAGGGTTTCGTTGGGTTCGAGGTGGCCGGCGGGTTGGTTGAAGACGTGCTGGCCGGCTTTGAATTCTTCGACGAACAGGAATTTACCTTCGTGCTCGACGAGGGTGGCGACGGTGATGTGGGGTTGCCAGGTCATTGAAGTGTCCTTGTCGATTGCCGGGACCGCGTTGCGGTCCATCGCCGGCAAGCCAGCTCCCACAGGTGATGCATACATCTCAGGGTATGCATCACCTGTGGGAGCTGGCTTGCCGGCGATGGGCTGCAAAGCAGCCCCCAAGATCCAGAAAGCACAAACCCCGGTGCGTGGCCGGGGTTTGTGGGGTTACTTCAAGCGGACCTTACAGGGCGGCAATGGCGCTGTTGAAGGTCTGGCTTGGGCGCATCACCTTGGCGGTCAGCTCGGCATTCGGGGCGTAGTAGCCACCGATGTCGGCCGGCTTGCCTTGAACGGCGTTGAGCTCGGCGACGATGGTCGCTTCGTTCTCGGCCAGGGCTTTTGCCAGCGGTGCGAAACGCGCCTGCAGGGCGGCGTCGTCAGCTTGAGCAGCCAGGGCCTCGGCCCAGTACAGGGTCAGGTAGAAGTGGCTGCCGCGGTTGTCGATACCACCGACTTTGCGCGAAGGCGACTTGTTGGTGTCGAGGAACTTGCCGGTGGCCTGGTCCAGGGTGTTGGCCAGGACTTTGGCGCGCGGGTTGTCGTAGGTGTTGCCCAGGTGCTCCAGGGAAGCGGCCAGGGCCAGGAATTCACCCAGCGAGTCCCAACGCAGGAAGTTCTCTTCAACCAGCTGCTGCACGTGCTTCGGTGCCGAACCGCCAGCGCCGGTTTCGAACAGGCCACCGCCGTTCATCAGCGGGACGATCGACAGCATCTTGGCGCTGGTGCCCAGCTCCATGATCGGGAACAGGTCGGTCAGGTAGTCGCGCAGCACGTTGCCGGTCACCGAGATGGTGTCCTTGCCTTCGCGGATGCGAGCCAGGGAGAACTTGATGGCATCGACCGGTGCCAGGACACGGATGTCCAGGCCAGCGGTGTCGTGATCCTTCAGGTACTTCTGGACTTTCTCGATCATCACGCCGTCGTGGGCGCGAGCCGGGTCCAGCCAGAACACCGCCGGGGTGTTGCTCAGGCGGGCACGGTTGACGGCCAGCTTGACCCAGTCTTGGATCGGCGCGTCTTTGGTCTGGCACATGCGGAAGATGTCACCGGCTTCGACGTTCTGCTGCAGCACGACCTGGCCTTTGCCATCGACCACACGTACCACGCCATCGGCCTGGATCTGGAAGGTCTTGTCGTGGGAGCCGTACTCTTCGGCTTTCTGCGCCATCAGGCCAACGTTCGGCACGCTGCCCATGGTGGTCGGGTCGAAGGCACCGTTGACTTTGCAGTCTTCGATGGTGGCCTGGTAGATGCCGGCGTAGCAGCGGTCCGGGATGATCGCCTTGGCGTCTTGCAGCTCGCCGGCGGTGTTCCACATCTTGCCCGAGTCACGGATCATGGCCGGCATCGAGGCGTCGACGATGACGTCGCTCGGTACGTGCAGGTTGGTGATGCCTTTGTCGGAGTTGACCATGGCCAGGGCCGGGCGAACGGCGTACAGAGCCTGGATGTCGGCTTCGATCTCGGCCTGCTTGTCAGCTGGCAGGTCCTTGATGCGGGCGTACAGGTCGCCGATGCCGTTGTTGGCGTTGAAGCCTACTTCAGCCAGTGCAGCGGCGTGCTTGGCCAGCACGTCGTTATAAAACTCTTCGACGATGACGCCGAACATGATCGGGTCGGAGACCTTCATCATGGTGGCTTTCAGGTGCACCGACAGCAGCACGCCGGAGGCCTTGGCATCGGCGATCTGCTCGGCGATGAAGGCTTTCAGGGCTTTGCGGCTCATGGTCGCGCAGTCGACGATTTCGGCAGCCTTGACCGCGGTCTTGGCTTTCAGGACGGTGGTGGTGCCGTCTTTGGCGACCAGCTCGATGCGCAGGCTGTCGTCAGCCTCGATCAGGGCGGCCTTTTCGCTGCCGTAGAAGTCGCCTTGGGTCATGTGGGCAACGTGCGACTGCGAGTCGGCAGCCCAGGCGCCCATCTTGTGCGGGTGCTTGCGTGCGTAGTTCTTGACCGACAGCGGCGCGCGGCGGTCAGAGTTGCCTTCGCGCAGTACCGGGTTAACGGCGCTGCCTTTGATGCGGTCGTAACGGGCGCGAGATTCTTTTTCGGCCTCGGTGGACGGCTCATCGGCGTAGTCAGGGATGTTGAAGCCCTTGCCTTGCAGTTCCTTGATCGCGGCCTTGAGCTGCGGTACCGAGGCGCTGATGTTCGGCAGCTTGATGATGTTCGCTTCAGGCGTAGTAGCCAGTTGGCCCAGTTCCGCCAGGTGATCGCCTACTTGCTTCTCGGCGCCCAGTTGCTCCGGGAATGCCGCGAGGATACGGCCGGCCAGGGAGATGTCGCGAGTTTCGACGGCGATGTCAGCGGAAGCGGTGAAGGCTTCGACGATCGGCAGCAGCGAGTAGGTGGCGAGGGCGGGGGCTTCGTCGGTGAAGGTATAGATGATCTTGGAACGGGTGGGCATGCGGGTTAACTCTCTATGTGCTGAGCGTACTCGAGTCTCGAGGTGCGCAGGGTAGGCGCTTCGCCCTGGCGACGCCATGAGCGGAAAGTCGAGAGGCTGCGAGCGGTGATGGTGGATGCATCAGTCGAGCGTCAAGTGCTGAGCTGCGGTAACAGCCCAGGCTTTGTGGCCGTTCTTGGCCAAGGGCGAGCCGCATTTTCCTAGGGATCGCCCCAATGACCCTTCGGTCGCGGCGGAGTATATCAAACCCTTTGGGCTAATCAGCAAGGCCAAGTGACATCGGCGCCATTTATAAGACCAAAGACGTAGGGGCAATGTGGCGCGATGTCGCAGCCCTTGCAGGTCAGCAGATGTGGTTTAGGCTCATTGGATTGCAGGATGTCCAATCACACCCGAAAGCGGAGTAGTGCAAGCATGGGATACCAGAAAATCAAGGTTCCGACCGACGGCACCAAGATCACCGTCAATGCAGACCATTCGCTCAATGTGCCCGATAACCCCATCATTCCTTATATCGAAGGCGATGGGATTGGCGTCGATGTCTCGCCGGTGATGATCAAGGTCGTGGACGCCGCCGTGCAGAAGGCCTACGGCGGCAAGCGCAAGATTGCCTGGATGGAGGTGTACGCGGGCGAGAAGGCCACCCAGGTCTATGACCAGGACACCTGGCTGCCGCAGGAAACCCTCGATGCGGTGCGCGAGTACGTGGTGTCGATCAAGGGCCCGCTGACCACGCCGGTTGGGGGCGGTATCCGCTCGCTGAACGTGGCGTTGCGCCAGCAGCTTGACCTGTACGTGTGCCTGCGCCCGGTGGTGTGGTTCCAGGGCGTGCCGAGCCCGGTGAAAAAACCGGGCGATGTCGACATGGTGATCTTCCGCGAAAACTCCGAAGACATCTACGCCGGCATCGAATGGAAAGCCGGCTCGCCTGAGGCGAACAAGGTGATCAAGTTCCTCAAGGAGGAAATGGGCGTCACCAAGATCCGTTTCGACCAGGACTGCGGTATCGGCGTCAAACCGGTTTCCCGCGAGGGTACCAAGCGCTTGGTGCGCAAGGCTCTGCAATACGTGGTGGACAACGACCGCGAGTCGCTGACCCTGGTGCACAAGGGCAACATCATGAAGTTCACCGAAGGGGCCTTCAAGGATTGGGGCTACGAGGTGGCCCGCGACGAGTTTGCTGCCGAGCTGCTCGACGGCGGCCCCTGGATGACGTTCAAAAACCCCAAGACTGGGCGTGAGGTCATCGTCAAGGATGCCATCGCCGACGCCATGCTCCAGCAGATCCTGCTGCGCCCAGCTGAATACGACGTGATCGCCACCCTCAACCTCAATGGCGACTACCTGTCCGACGCCCTGGCGGCAGAGGTGGGTGGTATTGGCATTGCGCCGGGTGCCAACCTGTCGGATACCGTGGCCATGTTCGAGGCCACCCACGGCACCGCGCCCAAGTACGCCGGGCAGGACAAGGTCAACCCGGGGTCAGTGATTCTGTCTGCAGAGATGATGCTGCGCCACATGGGCTGGACCGAGGCGGCCGACCTGATCATCAAGGGCACCAATGGCGCGATTGCCGCCAAGACCGTGACCTATGACTTCGAACGCCTGATGGACGGGGCGACGTTGGTGGGCAGCTCGGGCTTTGGCGATGAGATGATCAAGCATATGTGAGGCAAGAGAAAACCGGTCGCCTGGCTAAAGAGGCGACCGGTTTTTTCGTATACCCACACGGAGCAGTGGTCAGGCTCTGGCGGTTTCGCTTGCGGTCTGGCCTTGGGCCTTGGCAGCCGCAGCGGCAGCGGCGTCCTTTATGTTGACCGCGTGCAGGCCTTTGGGGCCCTGGATGATGTCGAACTCCACGGACTGGCCAGCCTTCAGCGTCTTGTATCCGTCCATCTGGATGGCCGAGTAATGAGCGAAAAGGTCATCGGATTTACCTTCCTCGTTGATGAATCCGTAGCCCTTGGCATTGTTGAACCACTTGACTTTACCGCTTGCCATCCCTATGTCCCTCTGCAAAGGACTCCATCACTGGAGTATCATCCACTTCATCCGCATACGAACCATGCGAAAAATCTGGTTGACTGCGCGGATCTTTATCGACCACGGTGGGTTCTTATTGGTTGTAACACCGTTTTGCCGATAGTCAAGGTCATGCGGCGCGTGCGCCGGAGGCTGACTTTGCGCTCAACCCACAACTTTAACCTGTCGATCATGATGAAATTCTTTCCATGCATGCACCTAGTGAGATTCGACTAACATTCAATCAGGATCGCCCGCAATCGAATGAGGACGACGGCTCAGGTCTTGCTGTCCAGGAAGCCAAGCCGATCCTGCAGGCGCCACCGATGTACAAGGTGGTTTTGTTCAACGATGACTACACACCAATGGATTTCGTCGTCGAAGTGCTCGAGACGTTCTTCAGTCTGAACCGCGAGCTGGCGACCAAGATCATGCTGACCGTCCATACCGAGGGGCGGGCAGTGTGCGGATTGTTTACCCGTGACATCGCCGAAACAAAGGCCATGCAGGTCAACCAATACGCCAGGGAAAGCCAGCATCCGCTACTCTGTGAAATCGAGAAGGACGGTTAATCGCCGACCACTTGGGTATGAGGTGAAGCTATGTTAAACCGCGAGCTCGAAGTCACCCTCAATCTGGCCTTCAAGGAGGCTCGTTCGAAGCGTCATGAGTTCATGACCGTCGAACATCTGCTGCTGGCACTCCTTGACAATGAGGCTGCTGCGACCGTTCTGCGCGCCTGTGGCGCCAATCTCGACAAACTCAAGCACGACCTGCAAGAGTTCATCGATTCCACCACACCCCTGATTCCGGTTAACGACGAAGACCGCGAAACCCAGCCTACCCTGGGCTTCCAGCGTGTGCTGCAGCGTGCCGTGTTCCATGTGCAGAGCTCCGGCAAGCGCGAAGTGACCGGCGCCAATGTGCTGGTGGCGATCTTCAGCGAACAGGAAAGCCAGGCCGTGTTCCTGCTCAAGCAGCAGAGCGTGGCCCGTATCGACGTGGTCAACTACATCGCTCACGGTATTTCCAAGGTGCCGGGCCATGGCCCCAACACCGAAGGCGACCAGGAGATGCAGGACGAGGACGGTGGCGAAACGTCATCGTCGAGCAACCCGCTGGATGCCTATGCCAGCAACCTGAACGAACTGGCACGTGCCGGTCGCATCGACCCGCTGGTGGGGCGTGAGCAGGAAGTCGAGCGTGTTGCGCAGATCCTGGCGCGCCGGCGCAAAAACAACCCGCTGCTGGTCGGTGAGGCCGGGGTGGGCAAGACGGCCATCGCCGAAGGCCTGGCCAAGCGTATCGTCGACGGCCAGGTGCCTGACCTGCTGGCCCAGAGCGTGGTGTATTCCCTCGACCTGGGTGCACTGCTGGCCGGTACCAAGTACCGCGGCGACTTCGAGAAGCGCTTCAAGGCGCTGCTCGGCGAACTGCGCAAACGCCCGCAGGCGATCCTGTTCATTGACGAGATCCACACCATCATCGGCGCCGGTGCGGCTTCCGGTGGGGTCATGGATGCGTCCAACCTGCTCAAGCCGCTGCTGTCGTCTGGCGACATTCGCTGCATCGGTTCGACCACCTTCCAGGAATTCCGCGGCATCTTCGAGAAGGACCGTGCACTGGCACGGCGTTTCCAGAAGGTCGATGTCAGCGAGCCTTCGGTGGAAGACACCGTGGGGATCCTGCGCGGGCTCAAGGGCCGGTTCGAGAGCCACCACAACATCGAGTACAGCGACGAAGCCCTGCGCGCCGCTGCAGAGCTGGCCTCGCGCTACATCAACGACCGGCACATGCCGGACAAGGCCATCGACGTGATCGACGAGGCGGGTGCCTATCAGCGCCTGCAGCCTGAGGCAAACCGAGTCAAGCGTATCGAAGTGCCACAAGTCGAAGACATTGTCGCCAAGATCGCGCGGATTCCGCCGAAGCATGTCACCAGTTCCGACAAGGAGCTGCTGCGCAACCTTGAGCGTGACCTGAAGCTGACCGTGTTCGGGCAGGACGCTGCCATCGACTCGCTGGCGACGGCGATCAAGCTGTCCCGTGCGGGGCTCAAGGCGCCCGACAAGCCGGTGGGTTCGTTCCTGTTCGCCGGGCCTACCGGTGTCGGCAAGACCGAAGCGGCGCGGCAGTTGGCCAAGGCGCTGGGTGTGGAGCTGGTGCGCTTCGACATGTCTGAGTACATGGAGCGGCATACCGTTTCGCGCTTGATCGGTGCACCGCCTGGCTATGTCGGGTTCGACCAAGGTGGCCTGTTGACCGAGGCGATCACCAAGCAGCCGCATTGCGTGTTGTTGCTGGACGAAATCGAGAAGGCGCACCCTGAAGTCTTCAACCTGCTGCTGCAGGTGATGGACCACGGCACGCTGACCGACAACAACGGGCGTAAGGCAGACTTCCGTAACGTGATCCTGATCATGACCACCAACGCCGGGGCTGAGACTGCGGCGCGGGCTTCGATCGGGTTTACCCATCAGGACCATGCGTCCGATGCCATGGAAGTCATTCGCAAGAGCTTCACGCCGGAGTTCCGCAACCGCCTGGACACCATCATCCAGTTTGGCCGCCTGAGCCACGAAACCATCAAGAGCATCGTCGACAAGTTCCTTATCGAACTGCAGGCGCAGCTGGAAGATAAACGTGTGCTGTTGGAGGTCAGTGATGAAGCGCGCGGCTGGCTGGCGGCGTCGGGCTACGACGTGCAGATGGGTGCACGGCCGATGGCGCGGCTGATCCAGGACAAGATCAAGCGGCCGCTGGCTGAAGAGATCCTGTTCGGTGAGCTGGCCGAGCATGGCGGCGTGGTGCACGTCGACTTGCGCGATGGCGAGTTGGTGTTCGACTTCGAAACCACGGCTGAGGTGGCGTGATAGCGGGGGCCGCTTTGCGGCCCATTCGCAGCGCAAGGCTGCTCCTACAGGGTGTCACATTCCCAGGTAGGAGCAGCCTTGCGCTGCGAATGGGCTGCAAAGCAGCCCAGCCACTCTTGCAGGCACAAAAAAGCCCGGCACTTGGCCGGGCTTTTTCATGGCTTGGGCTTAGCGCGCACGATACGTGATGCGGCCTTTGCTCAGGTCGTAAGGTGTCAGTTCGACGCGGACCTTGTCGCCAGTGAGAATACGGATGTAGTTCTTGCGCATCTTTCCGGAGATGTGCGCGGTTACGACGTGCCCGTTTTCCAACTCCACGCGGAACATGGTGTTGGGCAGGGTGTCGACGACAGTACCTTCCATTTCGAAGCTGTCTTCTTTCGACATGCAGTTGAGCCCTCGGTGTCCAGTGTTGGCCCGACGCATAACCGCACCGGGCAAAAAAGTGGCGTGGATTATGCCGGAAAATAGTATTTCAAGCCAATGCTTTCAGTTGAGGGTGACCCAGCGTTGGTTGATCAGCAGCTCGATGGGGCGATACTGGGTCTTGTAGTTCATCTTCTTGCAGTTCTTGATCCAGTACCCGAGGTAAACCGCCTCCAGGTTCTGCCGAAGGGCTTCGGTGATCTGCCAGAGGATGGCGAAACGGCCCAGGCTGCGGCGCTCTTCGTCGGGCTCGTAGAAGGTGTAGACCGCCGACAAGCCGTTGGGCAGCAGGTCGCATACCGCCACCGCCAGCAGGCGCCCTGCCAGGCGGAACTCGTAGAACCAGCAGAAGGGCAGGTCACGTACCAGGAAGGTGGAAAACTGATCACGGCTGGGCGGGTACATGTCGCCGTCGGCATGACGGGTTTCGATGTAGCGCCGGTACAGGTCGAAATACTCTTCCTTGAACGCCGGGCGTGCGGCGGTCACGGTCAAGTCGGCGTTGCGCTTTAGAATGCGCCGTTGCTGGCGGTTGGGGATGAAGCGCGCCGCCGGAATGCGTGCTGGCACACAGGCGTTGCAGTTTTGGCAATGGGGGCGGTACAGGTGATCGCCACTGCGCCGAAAACCCATCTCCGACAGGTCGGCGTACACGTTCACGTCCATTGGCTGGCTGGGGTCGAGAAACAGCGTGGTTGCCTGCTCCTCGGGCAGGTAGCTGCAGGAGTGGGGTTGAGTGGCATAAAACTTCAACCGCGCCAACTCTGTCATGATCAACCCCTTCGGTGAGACTTTGCCTTAAGTGTAAGCCAGCTCTGAGAACTCGCCTAGGGAACCCAGGTGGCGCTGTTGGGCTGGTCGAGGTAGCGCGCGAGGTAGTCGGCAAAGTCGGCGCGGCTGATGGCGCGCGCGCCAAGGCTGTGCAGGTGGTTGGTCGGCATCTGGCAGTCGATCAGCACAAAACCGGCCTGGCGCAGGTGTGTGACTAGGGTCACGAAGCCGACCTTGGAGGCATTGTCGGCGCGGCTGAACATCGATTCGCCGAAGAACAGGCGGCCCATGGCCAGGCCGTACAGGCCGCCGACCAGCTCACCGTCCTGGCGCACCTCCACCGAATGGGCGTAGCCGAGCCGGTGCAGCTCGCAGTAGGCCGCGCGCAGGGTGTCGGTGATCCAGGTGCCGTCGGCGTAGTCACGCGGCGCGGCGCAGGCGGCGATCACGCTGGAGAAGTCGGTGTCGAAACTGACCTGGTAGTGGCCCTGGCGCATGAACTTCGCCAGCGAGCGCGAGATGTGCAGTTCGTCTGGCAGCAGCACGGTGCGAGGGTTGGGTGACCACCAGAGGATCGGCTGGCCGTCCTGGTACCAGGGGAAGCAGCCGTGGCGATAGGCCTGCACCAGGCGCTCGGGGCTCAGGTCGCCGCCGGCGGCGAGCAAGCCGTTGGGTTCGTGCAGGGCCTTTTCCAGTGGCGGAAAGGTCAGCGAGTCGCGGGTCAGCCAGGTAAGCATGGTCTATCGTGCGGTGGGGGAGGGGAGTGGTCAGCATGGCGTGGCTGAAAAGCAGGGTCAATCACTGCGGTTCATTCGCCGTAGCGCAGGCAGCCCTTAGGCATTTTCCTACACATTCATGAGGCCTCAGGCACCATCCGGGACATTTGCTGTCACACCTGTGCAAAAACACAGCATAAGCCTTTGTCACAAAAGAAAATGCATGCTCAAATTGCAGCTAAGTGAAAGCAGCCCCCTCAAGCCCATGTGCGGCGCGCCGCCATGGCGGCTGGCGGGCAGTAATGTTAAAAGTAGTGGTTCATTGGCCAGACACCGGCCGATCACTATTGGACGCGCAGCACGCGCAGGAATAGACGCGTTTTGAAGAAATCCACCGCAACTCCAGCTCCCTTGCCAGTGCCTATGTGGCGGCAGCAGCTGCACTATCGTCTCAAGGAAGGTGCGTTGATCGCTGTCGGCGCCCTGTGCCTGTACCTGTGGATGGCGCTGCTGACCTACGACACTTCCGACCCTGGCTTCAGCCACACCAGCAACATTGACCAGGTGCAAAACGCCGCCGGGCGAGCAGGGGCCTACTTCGCCGACATCCTGTTCATGGTGCTGGGCTATTTCGCCTACATCTTCCCGCTGTTGCTGGCGATCAAGACCTGGCAGATCTTCCGCGAGCGCCACCAACCCTGGGAGTGGAGCGGCTGGCTGTTCTCCTGGCGCCTGATCGGGCTGGTGTTCCTGGTGCTGTCGGGCGCAGCCCTGGCGCATATCCATTTCCACCCGCCGGCGAGCATTCCGTTCTCCGCGGGCGGTGCCCTCGGCGAAAGCCTGGGCGAACTGGCGCGCAGCCTGTTGAACGTGCAGGGCAGCACGTTGATGTTCATTGCCCTGTTCCTGTTTGGCCTGACGGTGTTCACCGACCTGTCCTGGTTCAAAGTGATGGACCTTACCGGCAAGATCACCCTCGACCTGTTCGAGCTGGTGCAAGGCGCCGCCAACCGCTGGTGGGAAGCCCGCAACGAGCGCAAGCGCCTGGAGGCGCAGTTGCGTGAGGTGGATGAACCGAGTTTCAACACCGCGCCAGCGGCTGCGCAGAAGCGCGAGCCGGTCAAGCCTCAGCTGCGTGAGCGTAGCGTCGAGCGCGAAGAGGCGCCCGCCCGGCCTGCCCCACCGCGCGAACCCGTGGTGGCGCGCGAGACAGTGGTGCCCCGCGAGCAACCTGCGGCGCCAGTGATCATCCCGCCAGCCCCGGCCAAGGCGCCAGAGCCGAGCAAGCGGGTGATGAAGGAAAAACAGACCCCGCTGTTCGTCGACAGCGCTGTGGAAGGCACGTTGCCGTCGATCTCCATTCTCGATCCGGCCGAGCAGAAAAAGATCGAGTACTCGCCAGAATCCCTGGCCGGTGTTGGCCAGCTGCTGGAAATCAAGCTCAAGGAATTCGGCGTGGAAGTCTCGGTGGACTCCATCCACCCAGGCCCGGTCATTACCCGCTACGAAATCCAGCCCGCGGCAGGGGTCAAGGTCAGCCGTATCGCCAACCTGGCCAAGGACCTGGCGCGCTCGCTGGCGGTGACCAGCGTGCGCGTGGTCGAGGTGATCCCGGGCAAGACCACCGTGGGTATCGAGATCCCTAACGAAAACCGGCAGATGGTGCGCTTCTCTGAAGTGCTGTCGTCGCCGCAGTTCGACGAGTCCAAGTCGCCGGTTGCGTTGGCCTTGGGCCATGACATCGGTGGCAAACCGGTGATCACCGACCTGGCCAAGATGCCGCACCTGCTGGTGGCCGGTACTACCGGTTCTGGTAAGTCGGTGGGTGTGAACGCGATGATCCTGTCGATCCTGTTCAAGTCCGGCCCGGAAGACGCGCGGCTGATCATGATCGACCCGAAGATGCTCGAACTGTCGATCTACGAAGGCATCCCGCACCTGTTGTGCCCGGTGGTCACCGACATGAAGGACGCCGCCAACGCGCTGCGCTGGAGCGTCGCCGAGATGGAGCGGCGCTACAAGCTGATGGCCGCGATGGGCGTGCGTAACCTGGGCGGCTTCAACCGCAAGATCAAGGACGCTCAGGAGGCCGGCGAGGTCATCCACGACCCGCTGTACCGTCGCGAGAGCATGGACGACGAGCCACCCGCGCTGAAGACCCTGCCGACCATCGTGGTGGTGGTCGACGAATTCGCCGACATGATGATGATCGTCGGCAAAAAGGTCGAAGAACTGATCGCCCGTATCGCCCAGAAAGCGCGGGCCGCCGGTATTCACCTGATCCTCGCCACCCAGCGCCCGTCGGTTGACGTGATCACCGGCCTGATCAAGGCCAACATCCCGACGCGCATGGCGTTCCAGGTGTCGAGCAAGATCGACTCCCGCACCATCATCGACCAGGGTGGCGCCGAGCAGTTGCTCGGTCACGGTGACATGCTGTACATGCCACCCGGCACCAGCTTGCCGATCCGCGTGCACGGCGCGTTCGTTTCCGATGACGAAGTGCACCGCGTGGTGGAAGCCTGGAAGCTGCGTGGCGCGCCGGACTACAACGACGACATCCTCAACGGCGTCGAAGAGGCCGGCAGCGGCTTCGAAGGCGGCGGCGGTGGTGGTGACGGCGACGATTCGGAAAGCGATGCACTGTATGATGAAGCCGTGCAGTTCGTGCTCGAGAGCCGCCGTGCCTCCATTTCTGCTGTGCAGCGCAAGCTGAAGATCGGCTACAACCGTGCCGCACGCATGATCGAGGCAATGGAGATGGCCGGCGTGGTCACCCCGATGAACAGCAACGGCTCGCGGGAAGTGATAGCCCCAGGCGGCCCGCGCGATTGATGAACACCTTGCCGGGCGCCTGATCGGCGCCTGGCTCATTTACTGTCCTACGAGGATTTCCATGCGCGCGATTCGCATGCTGTTGGTTTCTGCCCTGGCCATGGGCTCTGTGTCGGCCCATGCCGGCGAGTTGGACGTGAAGCGCCTGACCCAGTTGCTGGAAAAGTCGCAGACGATCGATGCCAATTTCTCTCAGCTGACGCTGGGTGCCGACGGCACCAGCTTGCAGGAGACCAAGGGCCAGATGACCGTCAAGCGCCCGGGCCTTTTCTACTGGCACACCGATGCCCCGCAGGAGCAGGTGGTGGTGTCTGATGGCAAGATGGTCACCCTGTGGGACCCGGACCTTGAGCAGGCCACCATCAAGAAGCTTGATGTACGCCTGAACCAGACCCCGGCGCTGCTGCTGTCCGGTGACGTGTCGAAGATCAGCCAAAGCTTCGACATCGCGTCCAAGGAGCAGGGCGAAGTCATGGATTTCACCTTGAAGCCGAAAACCAAGGACACCTTGTTCGACTCCCTGCGCGTGTCGTTCCGCAAGGGCCTGATCAATGACATGCAGCTGATCGACAGCGTCGGCCAGCGGACAAACATCCTGTTCAGTGGGGTGAAGGCCAACCAGGCGGTGCCTGACAGCAAGTTCAAGTTCGATGTCCCGAAAGGCGCGGATATCATCCAGGAGTAACCGGAGCCCGTGATGGACCTGTTTCGAAGCGAACCCGTCGCCCAGCCCCTGGCTGCTCGCCTGCGCCCGTCCAACCTGGACGAGTACGTTGGCCAGGAGCACCTGCTGGCGCGCGGCAAGCCGCTGCGCGAAGCGCTGGAGCAGGGGGCGTTGCACTCGATGATCTTCTGGGGGCCGCCCGGGGTGGGCAAGACCACCTTGGCGCGGCTGCTGGCGCAGTTCTGTGACGCGCACTTCGAAACGGTCTCGGCGGTACTGGCAGGGGTCAAGGAGATTCGCCAGGCGGTCGAGGTGGCCAAGCAGCAGGCGGCCCAGTATGGCCGTCGCACCATCCTGTTCGTCGACGAAGTGCACCGCTTCAACAAGTCGCAGCAGGACGCCTTTTTGCCCTACGTGGAAGATGGCACGCTGATCTTCATTGGCGCCACCACCGAAAACCCGTCCTTCGAGCTCAACAATGCGTTGCTTTCGCGCGCGCGGGTGTACGTGCTCAAGAGCTTGGACGAGCCGGCGCTGCGCAAGCTCGTCGACCGTGCCTTGAGCGAAGAGCGCGGCCTGGGCAAGCACAACCTGCAGGTGGGCGACGAGGCCTTCAAGATGCTCATGGCTGCCGCCGACGGCGATGGCCGGCGCATGCTCAACTTTCTCGAAAACGCCTCGGACCTGGCTGAAGATGGCAGCGAAATTGGCGTGGAGCTGCTGCAAAGCCTGCTCGGGGACAGCCGTCGGCGCTTCGATAAGGGCGGCGAGGCGTTCTATGACCAGATCTCAGCGTTGCACAAATCGGTGCGTGGCTCCAACCCCGATGCCGCGCTGTATTGGTTCGCGCGCATGCTCGATGGGGGGTGCGACCCGCTGTACATCGCCCGCCGCGTGGTGCGCATGGCCAGCGAAGACATCGGCAACGCCGACCCTCGTGCTCTGAGCCTTTGCCTGTCGGCGTGGGACGTGCAAGAGCGCCTGGGCAGCCCCGAGGGTGAGCTGGCCGTGGCCCAGGCCATCACCTACATCGCCTGTGCGCCAAAGAGCAATGCGGTATACATGGGCTTCAAGACTGCCCTGCGTGAGGCGACCGAGCATGGTTCGCTGGAAGTGCCGCTGCACCTGCGCAACGCCCCGACCAAGTTGATGAAGCAATTGGGCTACGGCGACGAATACCGCTATGCCCATGACGAGCCCGATGCCTACGCGGCAGGTGAAGACTACTTCCCTGACCAACTCGAGCCTCGCCAGTATTACCAACCCGTGCCCCGCGGCCTGGAGCTGAAGATCGGCGAGAAGCTGCGGCACCTGGCCGAGCTGGATCGCAGCAGCCCCCGGCAACGGAGAAAACCGTGATTGCATTGATCGCCGCCGTCAGTGCAGGCGGCATCGCCGGCACGTTACTGCGCTTCGCCACCACGAACTGGGTGGTTGCCCACTGGCCACGGCACTTCTATCTCGGTACGCTGGCGGTCAATTTGATCGGCTGCCTGTTGATCGGCCTGCTGTATGGCCTGTTTTTGCACAAGCCCCTGGTGCCGGTCGAGCTGCGCGCGGGCCTGATCGTCGGCTTCCTGGGCGGCTTAACCACGTTTTCCTCCTTTTCGCTCGATACCGTACGCCTCATGGAAAGCGGGCAGATGCCCCTGGCTTTGGGCTATACCGGTATCAGCGTGGTGGGCGGGCTGCTCGCGACCTGGGCTGGCCTGTCCTTGACCCGATTCTGAACCAACACCTACACATAACGAGAGAACGATATGCTCGATTCCAAACTGTTACGCGGCCAACTTCAGGAAGTGGCGGATCGCCTGGCCTCCCGTGGCTTCAGCCTGGATGTCGCGCGCATCGAATCACTGGAAGAGCGCCGCAAGGCCGTGCAGACGCGCACCGAGCAACTGCAGGCCGAGCGTAACGCCCGTTCCAAGTCCATCGGCCAGGCCAAGGCCAAGGGCGAAGATATCGCGCCGCTGATGGCCGACGTCGAGCGCATGGCCAATGAGCTGGCCGCAGGCAAAGTCGAGCTGGACGGCATCCAGGCTGAGCTGGATAGCATCCTGCTGACCATTCCTAACCTGCCGGACGCCAGCGTGCCGGTTGGTGCCAGCGAAGACGACAACGTTGAAGTACGCCGCTGGGGCACCCCTAAGGCCTTCGACTTTGAAATCAAAGACCACGTCGCCCTGGGCGAAATCAGCGGTGGCCTGGACTTCGAAGCGGCAGCCAAGCTGTCTGGCGCCCGCTTTGCCGTGCTGCGTGGCCCGATTGCCCGTCTGCACCGCGCCCTGGCGCAGTTCATGATCAACCTGCACACCGGCGAGCACGGCTACGAAGAGCACTACACCCCGTACCTGGTACAAGCGCCGGCCCTGCAGGGCACCGGCCAGCTGCCGAAGTTCGAGGAAGACCTGTTCAAGATCAGCCGCGAAGGCGAAGCTGACTTCTACCTGATCCCAACCGCCGAGGTTTCGCTGACCAACTTGGTTGCCGGTGAAATCCTTGATGCCAAGCAACTGCCGCTCAAGCTGGTCGCCCACACGCCTTGCTTCCGCAGTGAAGCCGGCGCATCGGGCCGTGACACCCGTGGCATGATCCGCCAGCACCAGTTCGACAAGGTCGAAATGGTCCAGGTAGTCGAGCCATCCAAGTCGATGGAAGCCCTCGAAGGCCTGACCGGCAATGCCGAGCGCGTGCTGCAGCTGTTGGAACTGCCCTACCGGGTACTGGCGCTGTGCACCGGCGACATGGGCTTCGGTGCGGTGAAAACCTACGACCTGGAAGTGTGGGTACCGAGCCAGGACAAGTACCGCGAGATCAGCTCCTGCTCCAACTGCGGTGATTTCCAGGCGCGTCGCATGCAAGCCCGCTGGCGCAACCCGGAAACCGGCAAACCAGAGCTGGTGCATACCCTCAACGGTTCCGGCCTGGCAGTAGGCCGCACCCTGGTGGCGGTATTGGAGAACTACCAGCAGGCCGACGGTTCGATCCGTGTGCCTGAGGTGCTCAAGCCGTACATGGGTGGTGTCGAGGTCATCCGCTAAATGGATTACCTGCCACTGTTCCACAAGCTGCAGGGCGGCCGGGTACTGGTCGTCGGCGGCGGTGAAATTGCCTTGCGCAAAGCGCGCCTGCTGGCGGATGCCGGCGCCGCGCTGCGCGTGGTGGCGCCCGAGGTTGACGGCCAACTGGCCGCACTGGCCCGGGAAGGTGGCGGTGAGGTCTTGGTGCGCGGCTATCAGGCGCCCGACCTGGTCGGTTGCCGGCTGGTGATCGCGGCCACTGATGACGCTGGGCTGAACGCCCAGGTGTCGGCCGATGCCCAGGCGCTCAACCTGCCGGTCAACGTGGTGGACGCGCCGGCCCTGTGCACGGTGATCTTCCCGGCCATCGTCGACCGCTCGCCGTTGGTGGTGGCAGTCTCCAGTGGGGGTGATGCGCCCGTGCTGGCGCGTTTGATTCGCGCCAAGCTGGAAGCGTGGATCCCTTCGGCCTACGGCGAACTGGCCGGGCTGGCGGCGCGGTTCCGGCACCAGGTCAAACGCCTGTACCCAGACGTCAACCAGCGTCGCGGCTTTTGGGAAAATGTCTTCCAGGGCCCGATTGCCGAGCGTCAGCTGGCCGGGCAGGGTGCTGAGGCCGAACGCCTGTTGCAGGCCATGGTCGATGGCGCGCCGGTGCAGCAGGGCGGTGAGGTGTATCTGGTGGGGGCAGGGCCGGGCGATCCGGACTTGTTGACCTTCCGCGCCTTGCGCCTGATGCAGCAGGCCGATGTGGTGCTGTACGACCGCCTGGTGGCCCCGGCCATCATCGACATGTGCCGGCGTGATGCCGAGCGTATCTACGTCGGCAAGCGCCGCGCTGACCATGCCGTGCCGCAGGACCAGATCAACCGCCTGCTGGTCGACTTGGCCAAGCAGGGCAAACGCGTGCTGCGGCTCAAGGGTGGCGATCCGTTCATCTTTGGCCGTGGTGGCGAGGAGATCGAACAGCTGGCCGAGCAGGGCATCCCCTTCCAGGTGGTGCCCGGCATTACCGCGGCCAGTGGTTGTTCAGCCTATGGCGGCATCCCGCTGACCCATCGCGACTACGCCCAATCGGTGCGCTTCGTGACCGGGCACCTCAAGGATGGCACCAGCAATTTGCCTTGGGATGACCTGGTGGCACCGGCGCAAACCCTGGTGTTCTACATGGGGTTGGTAGGCTTGCCGACCATTTGCGCCGAACTGATTCGTCATGGGCGTGCGGCCAGTACGCCAGCGGCGCTGGTGCAGCAAGGCACTACGCGCAATCAACGGGTGTTTACGGGTACCCTGGCGGATTTGCCGGCGCTTGTCGCCCAGCATGAAGTGCATGCGCCGACCCTGGTGATTGTGGGGGAAGTGGTGCAGTTGCGTGAGAAGCTGGCGTGGTTTGAAGGTTCGCAACATAGCTGAAACGGGTGGGGCCGTTTGCGGCCCTTCGCAGCACAAGGCTGCTCCTACACAGGCGTGCGCCGGAGCTGTAGGAGCAGCCTTGTGCTGCGAAGGGCTGCAAAGCAGCCCCGCTGTGTCACCGGTTAACCCAGATTCCCTGGCCCACCAACCGCTCCCGATCATGCGCCAGACCAAAGTCCTGCAATGGCCCTTTAGGCACGATCCCATTCGGGTTGATGGTCTTGTGGCTCATGTAGTAATGCTTCTGGATATGCTCCATATCCACCGTCTGCGCCACCCCCGGCCACTGGTACACTTCGCGCAGCCAGTTTGACAGGTTGTGGTAGTCGCTCAGGCGTCGCAGGTTGCACTTGAAGTGCCCGTGGTACACCGCATCAAAGCGCACCAACGTAGTGAACAGTCGTACATCCGCCTCGGTGAGGTACTCGCCAGCAAGGTAGCGATTGCGGCTCAGCACGTCTTCCAGGTAATCCAGCTCATTGAACACCTCGTCAAACGCGGCCTCGTAGGCCTCTTGCGTGGTGGCGAAGCCTGCGCGGTAGACACCATTGTTCACCGCGGGGTAGATCCGTTCGTTCAGCGCTTCGATCGCCGGGCGCAAGGGCTCGGGGTAGAGGTCCAGGCGGTTGCCGGTCAGCTCGTCGAAGGCGCTGTTGAAGATGCGGATGATCTCGGCCGATTCGTTGTTGACGATACGCTTCTCTTTTTTGTCCCACAGCACCGGCACGGTAACGCGCCCAGTGTAGTGCGGGTCATCCTGGGTGTAGCGTTGGTGCAGGAATTCGAGTGCGTCGAGGTGGTCGCCGGTGGAGCCCTGCTGCTGGTCGAAGGTCCAGCCATTCTCTTGCATCAGCCAGCTCACCACCGACACATCGATGAGCGGCGACAGGCCCTTGAGGGCACGGAAAATCAGGGTGCGGTGCGCCCATGGGCAAGCCAGCGACACGTACAGGTGATAACGGCCGGCCTCGGGTGCGGGCAACGCGTTGCGGCGCTGGGCGTTTTCGCGTTTGAAGGCCCCGTCTTTGCCGGTTTCATACCACTGGTCGTGCCAGCGGCCGTCGATCAAAAGGCCCATGTTGAGCTCCTGGAACAAAGTTGTTTGTCGTTGGAGCCCAGTCTAGGGAATATCGTTCGAATAAATAGCGCAAAGACTCGGGGTCTTTAATCGATTAAATCGATGCGTTGCGTTCGCTCCAGTAGCGACGCGCTGTGGCGAAGGCGTCGTCACGGTTCTGCCCCAGCCCGCGCAAGGCCAGGGCCATGGTGGCGACCACGGCCATTTCGCCGTAGCTGTCTTCGGCTTCGCCCTGCCACACGGCGAGCAGTTGCTGCGGCTGCAGGCTCGATGGTTTGACATGGCGGCGTTCGCTCAGGGCTGGCCACTCTTCATCCCAGGCCTCGCCCGCTGTAGTGCCATAGAGATGGCTGATGACATCGGGATTGACCTCGATCTCGCCGCCATCGCCCTTGATCACCACGGCATGGTCGCCGAGCAGGCGGCTAGCTTCACGGTGCACCGCCTGGTAGCCAGGGTGGAAGATGCTCTGCAGGCCGCAGCGTGCACCCAGCGGGTTCAGTACCCGAACCAAGGAGTGAATTGGCGAGCGCAGGCCCAAGGTGTTGCGCAGGTCAATCATGCGTTGCAATTGGGGTGCCCAGTCCTGCAGCGGGAAAAACGCCAGCCGCTGCTGGTCGAGCGCGGTGCTGACGGCCGTCCAGTCGCGGCTCAGCGGAATCTGCAGCTGTTCGAGCAGTTGTTCAGTGAACATGCGCCCGGCGGTGTGGGCGCCGCCGCCATGCATCAGGATGCGCACCCCGTTGTTGGCCAGGCACTTGGCCGCCAGCAGGTACCAGGGCAGGTGGCGCTTCTTGCCCGCGTACGTGGGCCAGTCCAGGTCCACGGCAATGTGCGGCGCTTGCAAGTGCGCGCGCAGGGCCTCGGTGAAACCGGCCAGTTCATCGGCGCTTTCTTCCTTGTGCCGCAGCAGCATGAGGAAGGCACCGAGCTGGGTGTCCTCGACTTTGCCTTCCAGCAGCAAGGTCATGGCCGCGCGGGCTTCTTCGCGGGTCAGGCCGCGCGCGCCGCGCTTGCCTTTGCCAAGGATGCGCACGAATTCGGCGAACGGGTGTTCGGCGGGTGTTTCCAGGGTGAGCGGGCGTGGTTCGATCATATGCAGTTGGTCGGCTTGGGCAGGCCCGCCAGCTTGGCGGCAAGTTTGGCAGGAGTGCCGTTGAACAGGCGGTTCAGGTGCGGGCTGTTGCCCTTTTCAGGGCCCAGCTTCAGCGCGGTGTACTTGATTAGCGGGCGTGTGGCCGGCGAAAGCTGGAATTCCTGGTAGAACTGGCGCAGCAGCTCGAGGATTTCCCAGTGGTCAGCGGTCAGCGGGATGCCTTCACGCGTGGCGAGGGCATCGGCGACGGCAGGGGACCAGTCGTGCAGGTCGACCAGGAAGCCGTCCTTGTCCAGGGCAATCGTTTGATCGCCAACGTTCAGCGTACTCATAGCCAGCTGTTGACCTTGTCGTAATGCAGCGACAGCTCGACGAATGCCGCATAGTCCACAGGCGTGGCCAGGTCGTTGGCGACCGCGCGGGCGTGCAGGTCTTCTTCGAGGGCGAACAAGCGCTGCTCGAGCGCGGCGGCTTGCAGCAGGCGCTGGGGCTCGCTGTCGGCGTGCAGTGCATAGACCGCGTCACCGCACAGCAGCAGTGCATCGTCGGCGCCGAGCAGGCGCAGGCAACTGGCCAGGCGGTCGTCGGCGAAGGGCGAGTGGGCAATTACATGCAGGGTTGTCATCACAGCGTTACCACCTGGTCAAAACGGGCGATCAATGCGGTCAGTGCCGCGTCGTCTAGCACCTGCACCGGTAGCGCCAGGGTGTCGGCGGCAAGGCCGCGCTGGCGCAGGCTATGGCTGCAGGCGAAGAGCGCTTCGACGCCGAACATCGGCAAAGCCTGCAGGTTGGCCGCCAGGTTCTTCTGTTGCAAGGCTGCGGGTTGCTGGCCCGGGGCGAGCTGGAACACGCCATCGTCCAGGAACAGCATGCCCAGTGGCAGGTCGAACGCGCCACCGGCCAGTGCGATGTCCAGTGCCTCACGGGCCGATGGGCCGTTCCAGGGTGCCTGGCGGCTGATGATCAACAAGGACTTGGCCATTTCAATCGCCTCCGAAGCAGATCAGCCGATCGGCACTCTGCGCCGCCTCGTGAAGTTGGCCGAGCCCGGACAGCTCCCAGGGCTTGGGCAGGTTCGCGGCCGGCCGTTGATAGCGGCTGGCTTCGGCCTCGTCGAGCACGCCACGGCGCAACGCAGCGGCAATGCACACCACCGCGTCCAACTGGTGGAGGTCGATGAAGGTGCGCCATTGAGCGGCGACATCCAACTCGTCCTGGGGCGTTACCACGTTGGCCGAGGCACTGTGCACCCCGTCCTGATAGAAGAACAACCGGGCAACCTCATGCCCGCCGGCCAGCACCGCCTCGGCAAAGCGCAGGGCGCGGCGCGAGGAGGGCGCATGGGCCGGGGAAAAAACCGCGATAGCGAATTTCATGGACAACTCATGCAAAGGAATGCCGCCATGATAAAGCAAAAAAGCCCAACCCCGCTCATACAAGGACCTCGTGGCCTTGTGCAGAGGGGGTGGGCTTTTCAGCGAGGTGCTGAAGGGTCAGGCGCGCTCTTTGCTCTCTGGCAGGAACCAGTTCAGCACCAGGGCGCAAATACCGCCGGTGGCGACGCCCGACTCCAGCACATTGCGGATTGCCGCCGGCATGTGGGCCAGGAACTCAGGTACCTGGGCCACGCCCAGGCCCAAGGCCAGCGACACGGAAATGATCAGCAGGGCGCGACGGTCCAGCTGCGTGCTGGCCAGGATGTTGATACCCGAGGCCGCTACCGCGCCGAACATCACCATGGCCGCGCCACCCAGTACTGGCTCTGGTACCGCCTGGATTACTCCGGCAACCGACGGGAACAGGCCCAACAGCACCAGCATCACGGCGATCCAGATGCCGATATGGCGGCTGGCGATGCCGGTCAGCTGAATAACGCCGTTGTTCTGGGCGAAGATTGAGCTGGGGAAGGTGTTGAACAAGCCGGCCAGCAGCGAGTTGGCGCCGTTGACCAGCACGCCGCCTTTGATCCGCTGCATCCACACCGGGCCTTCGACCGGTTGGCGCGAGACCTTGCTGGTGGCGGTAACGTCACCAATGGCTTCCAGCGATGTCACCAGGTAGATCACCAGCATCGGAATGAACAGCGCCCACGAGAAGCTAAGGCCAAAGTGCAGCGGCGTGGGCACCTGGAACAGCGCAGCCTCGTGCATGCCGGTGAAGTCCAGGCGGCCGAGGTAGCCCGCCAGCGCATAGCCCACCGCCAAGGCGATGACGATAGCGCAGCTGCGCATCCATACCACCGGGATGCGGTTGAGAATGACGATGATCGCCAGCACCACGCCCGACAGCAGCAGGTTTTCGCCATTGGCGAAGGTGCCGTTGGCCATCGCGCCAAAGCCGCCGCCCATGCTGATCAGGCCGACCTTGATCAGGGTCAGGCCAATCATCAGCACGACGATGCCGGTCACCAGTGGCGTGATCAGGCGTTTGACGAACGGCAGGATGCGCGACACACCCATCTCCACGAACGAACCTGCGATCACCACGCCAAAAATGGCCGCCATCACGCCTTCCACCGGCGTGCCTTGCTTCACCATTAGCGCGCCGCCAGCAATCAACGGCCCGACGAAGTTGAAGCTGGTGCCCTGAACGATCAGCAACCCCGCGCCAAACGGCCCGAAGCGCTTGCACTGAACGAAGGTGGCAATGCCGGAGATCACCAGCGACATGGATACGATCAGGTTGGTGTCCCGCGCCGAAACACCCAGCGCCTGGCAAATAAGCAGGCCAGGTGTCACGATCGGCACGATGATCGCCAGCAGGTGCTGCAGCGCCGCCAGCAGGCCGATCAGCAGCCGTGGCTTGTCCTCAAGACCCAGCACCAGTTCATTGGCAGGCGCCGATGCGCCTGGGCTGTGTTCGTGTGAGCTCATTGCAGAAAGCCGCCCCGGAAGAAAAAAGGAGCGCATTCTACGGGCTGAAGCGCAATTGGGGTAGGGGCAAGCACGATGGCGGCATGATCGGTGTCTGTTCGCTCAATAAGCTGACTTTTAAGTCAGTCTTTGGCGCACAAAAAAGCCCGCCGAAGCGGGCTTTTTGTCATGAGGCGCGGTATCAGTCGTCGCGGCCCATGATGCCGAACAGCTGCAGCAGGCTGACGAACAGGTTGTAGATCGATACATACAGGCTGATGGTCGCCATGATGTAGTTACGCTCGCCGCCATGGATGATCGCGCTGGTCTGGAACAGAATGCAGACCGACGAGAACAGCACGAAGCCAGCGCTGATCGCCAGTTGCAGGCCGCTGATCTGGAAGAAGAAGCTGGCAACCACCGCACCCAGCAGCACGAAGAAGCCTGCCGTGATGAAGCCGCTGAGGAAGCTCATGTCCTTGCGGGTGATCAGCACATAGGCCGACAGGCCACCGAACACCAGTGCGGTCATGGCGAATGCCGAGCTGACCACTTCAGCGCCACCGGCCATGCCCAGGTAACGGTTGAGGATAGGGCCGAGGATGAAGCCCATGAAGCCAGTGAGGGCGAAGGTGGACACCAGGCCCCAGGCCGAATCACGCAGTTTGTTGGTGAGGAAGAACAACCCGTAGAAGCCGATCAGCACCACGAACACGTTCGGGTAGCCGACGCGCATCTGCTGGGCCACAAAGGCCATGACACCGCTGAAGGCGAGGGTGAGTGCCAGCAGGCTGTACGTGTTGCGCAGGACTTTGCTGATCTCCTGCTGCTCGACCTGCTGGCCGTGGTGTACGGCGTAATCCTGTTCGCGCATGGCGAGGCTCCTTGGTAAACCTGTGGTTTCAGACGTTCAGATGCTAGGAGTCTATCAGACGTCCTGCAACCCGCGACACAGAGAGTTTGACAGCGTGTTTCATTACGGTATTATGGCGGCCGCAAAACGAGCTGGAAGCGTGGCCGAGTGGTTTAAGGCAACGGTCTTGAAAACCGTCGATGGGCAACTATCCTAGAGTTCGAATCTCTACGCTTCCGCCATATTCAAAGCCCTGATTATTCAGGGCTTTTTGCGTTTTTAGGGCACAGAAAAACTACCCGTGGGAACACTCTTGGGAATGGTTGATCTCGGAAGCGCTTCTGATACGTCCGTAGGTCTGAGCCCGTCGATTGGCGCCTTCTCGAAGATGTCGAGCAACTGCCTACCTCGGCCCCAGCATGACTAAGTCCTTAGCTGCTCGCCTTCGCTTCGAGTTCGCCCCACTTCAGTCGAGCCAAGCTCAGATCGCTGCCTAAGGGTCTCGGCTTGCTGACTTGTCCAGGAAGAAATATCTGATTCATTCCTTGCCGCGGTTCTTCCTGCGCTTGCTGGTGCGCTTGCGCCGGTAGTAGGTGACCTTTTCAGCGAGTCGATGAGCTCGTTTTGTGGCTCGCCCTCGGCCTGGCCAATAGCTCAGAGGTGCTGACCCCGCGCCCCTCGACGGTCGGTTGATGCTTTGTTTGCCGACCGCCATCCCCCACTGCTGCGTCGCAGATCAACTGCTTGTAAATGTTGTCGCCATCGATGCTAAGGCCGCCCCGCCCGAGTAGGTCGGCGGGCTTGAGTTTTAGGGGGAGGGGTTTAAAAGGCCAGGAGGCGCAGGTAAGTGCGAGTAGAAGCTCGCGAGGATACAGCTTCGGTCGAAGCCGCACGACACAACGCAAGGTCGGACGGCCCCATTTTAGTATCTTGTAGAGGGTTTGGATTTAACTCTTTCTGTATAGGGCTCAATCCGCAGCCGTGATAATCATTTGGAGCTTGGGCGACCTGGAATATGGCTAAGGATCGATTTGGAGAACCCGCCATCGACACAGATATCCTGCCCCGTGACATAGCCGGCTAGCGGGCTAATGAGAAATTCGATCACGTTTGCGATGTCTAGCGGTTCGCCGATTCTGGCCAGTGGAATGATCGCTTCTCGTGCTTTCTTGATCTGCGGATCAGCGTACATTTTTTCAGACATGGGTGTATGTGTCATGCCTGGCGACACGATATTGACCCGAATGCCTTCAGGTGCCCACTCCAGAGCGAGAGTTTGCGCCAGCATTGTTAATGCTGCCTTGGTGGGGCTGTAGGCGCCAGAGCCGGCGTGCGGAAGCTGGCCAGACATCGACGAGGTAAAGCACGCTGAGCCTCGGCTCTCGCGAAGATGCGGGTAGCTTGCTTTGGCAAGCAACCAGGCGCCGCGAAGATTGACGGCGAACATGTCGTCCCAATCCTCAATGGACAAATTGCAGATCGCGCCGGGGCTGGCGACGCCAGCATTCGCAACCAGCGTGTCAAGCCCGCCGAATTCGGCTACTGCAGCTGCTACCAGTTGGTCAGGCACCGCAGGATCGCCGAGATCACCAGACAATGAGATCGCGACGCCACCCATGGCCATGATTTTTCGAACGATTTCATCCTGGGTTGCGTTTGGGGCTTGCCCACAAACGGCAATTTTCGGCTGCGAGCCCCGGGCAAGCGCAGCCTTTGATCATCAGCACGTTTTCTTATCTGTGGTCATCCACGGCAATCGATGCAATTGCGCAGCTCTCTGAGCATGGGCACCGTGTGTTCGAGGTGCCCGTAAGTTCGCCACATTGCTGGCCGGTGGAAATGTCGACTGCAGAGCGTTCTGCTGCAAGCGTGCGTCTGCGTCAGTACGATGCCAAGATCAGGTCGCTCAATGCCGGCGGCTATGACGTCAACTTGGCTAGTCCCGCCGCCAACATGCGTCAGAAGAGCATTGATCACATTAAGGCGGTGATTGACCTGGCTGTCGCTTGGGATACCCAGGAGGTGGTGATATCTCCTGGCACGCGGCGCCCGATGATTTCTCCACCGCTCGAAAAGACTTTTGATTGGATGTACGAGAGCCTGGCGGCTCTGACGCCGCTGGCGAAACAGGCTGGTGTGCGCTTGCTGCTAGAAAATACCCCGTATTGCTTCACCCCTACAATGCGGGAGCTGGCTGAGGTTGTTGATACTGTCAATGATGATGTCGTCAGAGTCGTTTATGACATCGCCAACGCTGCTTACATAGGTGAGGACCCAGTAGCGAGTTTGCTGGCCTACCACAGTGCTATCGACTTTGTGCATGTATCCGACACCGGCACGGATGTGTGGGGGCATGACCCAGTTGGCACCGGAGTCGTAGACTTCATCGGATTGGGTGAGGCCGTTCACGCGACCTGCGGTATTGAAAACTGCGTGCTCGAAATCATCCGCGAAGAAAACGCCTTATATGAACTGAATAAAGGTGTCCAGGACCTGCGTGAGAAGGGTTGGAATATTTCGTAGTTGCCTCCTATCGCTCGTCGTCTCCGTAGCCCTGAGGCCCGCAATGGGCCCAGGTGCAAGTTAGAGCGTTAGCGCGCAGCTTACAAGTCTCCCTCGCTGACAGAAGTCCACAGGGACCAGCACTCTCCCACCCTTGTGGCCGATCGTTTCAAGTGTTCGATATGAGCATCCAAGGTTTCCTCGCGCATGCGTGCAATGGGGCCGGCGATGCTTAGGGTTGCCACCGGGGCCGAGTTGCTTGATCGTGAGGGGTCGAATACAGGCACTGCCACGACGCACACGCCCACTTCGCCTTCTTCTCGTACTACCGCATGCCCCTCTTTGCGGATCAGTGCGATGTCATCAAAAATGTCGCGAATCGAAACGCGTGCGTTGGGCCCTGCATATTCTCGGCTATTCTCGATATCCCAGGCGGCGAGAATGCGCATGGCGCGCTCATCACGCATAGTGGAGAGCCATGCTTTGCCTGCCGCAGTGGTATGGGGAATGATTTTTTCGTCTAGGGCGCGGCGGTATTGAAGGCCCCTGGTATTTTTCGTGGCCTGCAGTACCCAAGTCAGATGATCCTCTGCAACTTCCGCCAGGCGAACATGCTCGCCGGTTTCGCTGGCTAGTTCGTTGAGCAAAGGTTGCATGATCCTGGCAAACCCAGTTTCAGTGATGTAGTTCACGCCCATGCTGGGAATTTTCAGCGTCAGGCAGTAATGGTCCTGCTCGTCCTGGTAAACGTAGCCTCTTTCCCGCAGGGCGCTCAATATACGGTGAGCCGTGGCCATCGCCACTTGAGTCTGTTCACTGATTTCAGACAGGGCGAGGCCGCCTGGATGGGAAAGGAGCAGTTCCAGAGTATTGAAGTAGCGGCCTATATGTGACAATTTTTAGTCCTTTGTTTCGCGTCAGGGCATTATAGGGTGATGGGGGCGCCACCCAGGCGATCTGACTCATAGGCCGCCTCGATGATACGCATGACGCGGTGCATGGTTGCTAGCCCGGCGCCTGTATAAGCAACGTCTCGGTCAGGCGCGAGGATGTCGGTTACGAAGTTGTCGTAATACACGTCAGAGTTCAAGCTCATGTGCAGGTCACTTGCCTGCCCGGCCGCGTCGACCAGTCGCAAGCCGTCAGCGGTAGAGCGCGCATAGAACTGATCAGTTGACATTGAAAATGAATACTCCCGTTGCTCGGGTGTATTGGCGGGATAATTGTACCCCGTTTCGATAGTGCAGATGCAGCCACTCTCGGTCACCAGGGTCATCAACGAGCCGATCTCTACTGCTGTCAGTAGCGAATCGCGATACATCACTGCCGACACGCTGCGAATCGCCTCTCCGGAGATTTCCTCAACCAGATCGACGAAATGAGGGGCGAGATTGATCGTGCATCCGCCCCCCGATCGTTTCGGCTCAAGCATCCAAGAGCAACTGTTAGCCAGGTAACGTCCAGGCGGGCCAGCGTTGAACCGAAACGCCAGGGTTCTCCACTTGGCTTCACTCTGCCTGGCTTCTTGTTTTAGGCGGTTCAGTAATTCACTGTGCCTCCATATCAACGGCACCGCCACGAACAGACCGTTGGCTTCGGTGCGTTGGTAAAGGTCCAGCACCTCATGCTGGGTTAGCCCGCAAGGCTTTTCCATCGCGAAGGGGACCTTTTGCTCGATCAATGCCTCGCCCATGGCATACAGCTCATCATGCGGGCCAAAGGCGAAGGCAAAATCGGCTTCCTCGTTTTCCAGCAGGGTTTCCCAGTGATCGTAAAGTTGCGCTCCGAAACGCTGGGCGAGAGCGGGGCCCCGCGACCCCGTTGCGTCGGACACCGCCGTGACCGTTACATCAGGCAAGCGCTCAAGCGCATCGAGATAGAGCGGGGTGTGCCAGTGGCTGACTTCTAGGAGAACGACTTTCAAACATCCACCTTTATAAATAAGTATGTTTGACAAACCTGCGGTGCCATGGAGGTTACGGATCGAACCGCGAAAGAATAGCGCGCAAGCTACATTTTTGAGGTTGCAAAACAGACTATCACGACCCTGTTATGAACGGAAGTAAGTTACGTTTTGATCTGGCGCTGAGCGCTGCGCCGGCGCTGTGGAGCAATAGCAGTCGGCGTGAGGGGTGCGCGCATGCCGAAAGCATGCGCATCGTGGAATGTTCTGATTGGAGTGATGAGGAGGGTGCGGGCTGGCAGTCAGGGGAAGGGTATGGGAGGCTACAATCCCGTCGAGTAACGGCGCTCGATGTCTTCAAAACCCAAGAAACTAAGAGCCAGCAAGGCCTGGCCTACGTGCATGGGCTGGCCGTCAAGGGTTTTGCATCCGCGTGTTTGTGCCTCAATTAATAAAGCGGTCGGCTCGGCTCGAGTGATGATGTCGACCACCACCGTGGCTGGGTTCAGCCGCGCTGCTTCTATTGGCATCGGATCATCAGGGTTCATGCCAAGCGGGGTAGCATTGATAACGATGTCATGACCTGTAGGGTCTGGAGGCCCTGCTTGTACGTTGCACGCCCCTTCTTTGCCAGCGTTTTGCGCCAAGTCAGCGGCGCGGAGCGGATCCAAATCTGAAATGGTCAGTGAGCGAGCGCCAGCAGCGGCAACGGCGAAAGCGATGGCCCTTCCCGAGCCCCCTGCTCCGACCAGGAGAACTGATTTCCCGTGTAGAGAAACACCCTGACGCTGCATGCCCAGTACGCAGCCGAGCCCATCGAACACAGCTCCCTCCCAGCGACCGTCCTTGTCGCAGCGAACCACATTGATTGCGCCGATCTGGCGCGCGGTAGGGTGAAGAATGTCTACGACTTCAAGCATGGTTTGCTTGTGCGGCATGGTAATCAGCAGTCCAGCGAGGTTGCGGATTGCGCGCGCGCCTTTTACGAACTCGGCCAGGCCCTGCGTACCGACCTCGAATGGAATGCAGACGGCGTCAGACTGTGCTTCGGCGAATAGCCTATTCAGCAGCATCGGGGATTTGGCGCTCTTGAGCGGATCACCTATCAATCCATAGATGCGCGTTGTGCCGGTGATGAGTGGATGCATGTGAACCTACTGTAGTTGACGGGGGCACGCCAATTGCCAGCTCGCAGCTGTTGGACTTTCTTGCTGGCGGCGCACACGTTTATCGCCGGGGTGCTTAACGTGCTGCGCAGAGCAACTGCGCAACACGTTGAGAGTGATGGGTCTGGTTGTCAGTCGGGCATCACTGGAGTTGATTTTTGAGTGCTTGATTGGGGGTGCTAGTGCTCGATCTGGGATTGGATTTTTCCCGCAGCAGTTCGTACTCCTCCTTCGACATTGGCACAGCGTTGGGGTCACCCAGTTCGCTCAGACGAATACGGAACGTTTCGCGGGTAGTAAACGCCGCAATGGCGCAGATGGCACAGATACCGAAAGTCAGCGCTCCAATTTTCAGAGGGATATTTTCGGTGCCAGGCGGCGCAACCGATACGAACAGGGCTGGTAGAAACGCAGTGCATGCCACGCCGATGTTTTGACCGATGGCCATACCAGTGACGCGTACCCGTGTGCGGAACAACTCAGGGAACATGCTTGGGAAAACACCATTGAAACCTTGGTAGGCCACGCCCCACATGAGAAGCGAGAGAATCAAAGACAGCCAGAGATTGTGGATACTGATTGCATAGAGGTACCCAAACGACAAGAGACCGCCGCAGAGCACGCCCACGATCACCGGGGGGCGACGGCCAATTTTGTCAGAGAGTTTACCGACGAATGGGATAAGTATCACAGCGCACAAATTGCCCAGGACAGGAATCCACATGAACAAGCCGGAGGGAAAACCAATACCGTAAGCTGGCTGGACTGCATAGGTGGCGCCGAACACGGAGGCGAGGATTGCAAGTACTGCAGAGAGTGCCATGCAGATGACACGCAATACATCCTTCCAGCTTTCAGTGAGTACCTCGACTACTGGCAATTTACGAGGCTTGTCCTGTGCTCGCGCCTCCGCGAAGACTGGGGCCTCATGTACTTCGCGGCGGATGATCCATCCGACCACAAGCACCACAGCACTAAGCAAGAAGGGAATTCGCCAGCCCCATGACGCAAAGTCATCCGCAGGCATGAATTGGGCGAGCGGCAGGAAAACCGCCGCCGCGAGCAGTTGCCCGGCTTGCACCCCTTGAAGGGTAAAGCTTGCGAAGTAACCACGGCGCCCGTCAGGTGCATGCTCCATGGTCATAGAGCTTGCGCAAGACACTTCACCGGCAACCGCGAACCCTTGGATCAGACGCAAGATAATCAGTATTGCGGGAGCCCACACGCCGATCTGCTGGTAGGTCGGGAGTAAGCCAATGCACATGGTCGAGAAGCCCATCAAGAACATGCAGTAGACCAATACTGTCTTGCGGCCATGGCGGTCACCCAAGTGCCCTAGCACCACTGCTCCTATAGGTCGTGCGATATACCCAACGCCGAAGCTAGCGAGTGAAACGATGATTCCTACGGTTGGATCGTCCGTTGGAAAAAACAGTTGCGGGAAAAGCAGGGCAGCGGCAGTCGCATAAATGAAAAAGTCGTAGTACTCCAACGCCGAGCCGATCCAGCCGCTAGCTGCGGCCTTCCTTGACTGACGCTTGGAGTGTGGATCGCTCGGGATGCCATGGCTCATGAAGTGTCTCCGGTACCGTAATTTTGTTATTGTAACGTCGTTCCATTTGTAATGTTGTTCCCGAGCATTGCCTTTGTCAAGCGTGCTGGCACGGTTCAGGTTCATGAGTCGGCCGCCCTTAGGCCGGCTGTTCACGAGCCATTCATGGTTTGAGGGAGTGGAAGGCCCGCCAGCGTGAATGCAGCCTCATCGCTGTACTTCTAGTGAGTCGGGTATAGATAAGCAGTTGGGGAGGGGGCAAGCGACTGAACGTATTTGCGTTGACTTGACGATCGCGTGATGATTACTATTGTAACTGTGTTCCAGATAGAACGGCGTGACATTTTCGTCGGCGCTGCTCAAAACCAGCTGAGAATAATTCCATGAGAGTCGTTAAAGGTGCTGTTGATCGTTGCCTTGAGGCTATCGAGCTGCTGGCTCGTGAGGCCCGCTGGATGCGAATGTCCGATATTGCAGGTGAATTGGGGATGGAAAAGGGGCCTGCGCACCGTGTGCTTGCACAATTGGTGGAGCAAGGGTGGGCCGAGCAGGATGAGGCGACATCCCAATACCGTCTGACACTCAAATTGGCGCTTTTGGGGCAGCGTTATCTGAACGGCATCGGCTTGCCGGAGCTTGTTCAGCCGATCATTGAAAATGTAGCGTCTTTATCCCATGAGCTGGTACGCCTAACTGTCGTATGCGAGGGCGGTTTGTCCTGGCTGGCCTCGGCTCAAGGCGCTGCACCTGGGTTGATGTACTCGCCCGCCATGGATCAGCCTATCAATCTGTACACCACCGCTAATGGCAAAGCCTGGCTTGCATCTATGCCTGACGAGCAAGCTGTCGAGATTGCTATCCGCGACGGTTTGGGCAAAGACCAGGGTACAGGCAAGGGTCCTCGGGCTATCAATACTGTCGAACGCTTACTTTCCGACTTGGCGGCGACCAGAGCACGGGGCTACGGACTCGTTGTGGAAGAGGCTGAGGCCGGCGTGTGGGCAATCGCGGTTCCGGTGAGGCTCATTCCATCTGGAATTGTGGTCGGGACCATGAGTATCGCCGGTCCGGTGTTGCGCATGCATCCAGACCGCTACGAGGATTTGCATGCATTGCTCGAGGATGCTGCGAACAAGCTCGGTACGGTATGGCCTCGGCAATCCAGTGTGCAGGGATGAAGTGCATGGATAAGTTCAGTCAATCAGCCGATGCGCCTGAATCCATCCTTCTGCAAGCCGCCGCGCACCTCGTGAACGCACGCCAAACGGGTAATAAATTAGATGCCCTGCCATGCAATGAGATTTCACTGAGCCTAGAGCAAGGCTTCGAGATACAGCAGCATGTCGGTGTGCTGGCCGGGAAAAAAGTGGGCGGATGGAAATGCGCATTGCCCAAGCCCGGCAAGTGGATAGTCGCGCCTATCTACACCGATAGCATCGTGAGCTGCGACCAATACTCCCTGGGCTTCGCAACTTCCAAGGTGCGAATCGAACCTGAGCTTGCATGCGTGTTAGGGGCCGGCCTTCCTGCCCGCGCGGCGCCTTACACGGCCGACGATATAACGCGCTCTATCAGCCAGGTACACCTTGCGCTGGAGGTGATCGACAGTCGGTACACCGATCCGCAAAAAGTTACGTTTGAGCAGTTGCTGGCTGACGGGTTGTTCAACCAGGGGCTAGTCCTGGGGGCACGTGCCGTTTCACTAACCTCGAACAATTTGCCCACTCACCTTGATGTAACGCTTAGTCATCCGGGTGTCGAGCCTGTGAGCGTTGCCGGCACTCACCCGGATCAAGACCCCGTCTCGCCGATCGTCTGGCTTGCCAATTTTCTTTCTGCACGGGGCATTGATCTGCAAGCGGGTCAGGTCGTGATCACCGGCTCCTATGCAGGGGTACTCGAAGTTCCCACTCACCAGCCGCTGGACATCCAGTTCGGCGAGGCAGGTTCACTGTCTGTCTTTTTTTCAACGCTTGAGGAGTAACGTATGCGCTTGGTTCGTTTCGGTTTGCCTGGACAAGAACTGCCTGGAATTTTGGATGCTCAAGGACAGGTCAGGGATCTCACTGGCATCGTCGATGATATCGATGCAGCGGCGCTGTCGCCGTCCAGCATCGAGAAGCTGCGCGGTGTCGACATTGAGCGTCTGCCGTTCGCGCCTGCGGGATCGCGTCTAGGGCCGTGTGTGGGCAGTGTGCCGAACCTGATCTGCATCGGCCTCAATTATTCTGACCACGCCGCCGAGACCAACACGCCTATTCCGAGCCAGCCTGTTGTATTCAATAAACACACAGGCTCTATCAGCGGTGCAAACGACCCTGTGATTCTGCCGGGTGATTCTAAGAAGCTCGACTGGGAAGTTGAACTGGCCATCGTGATTGGTTCACCCGCCTGGCACATAGAAGAAAGCAAGGCGCTGGATCATGTGGCCGGATACTGCCTGGCTAACGATGTCTCCGAACGTGCCTATCAGCTTGAGTACGAAGGGCAATGGACCAAGGGTAAGAGCAGCTTTTCCTTCGCGCCACTTGGCCCTTGGTTGGTGACTCGCGATGAAATCGCCGATCCGCAGAACCTCGACCTCTGGCTGGAAGTGAACGGCAAGCGTTATCAGAACGGTAACACTCGGACCATGATTTTCAGTGTCGCGCACATCGTTTCTTACCTGAGCCGTTTCATGCCGCTCATGCCGGGTGATGTGATTATCACCGGGACACCACCAGGTGTTGGGCTTGGACAGAAACCAAATGTGTTTCTCAAGGCGGGTGACGTCATGCGCGTAGGGGGCACAGGGCTGGGCGAACAGTCTCAGGCGGTAGTGCCGTATGTAGCGGAAATGGGAGCTGCCTGGGTTGCGGGCCGTCATCCTAACGTTGATTAATGCCGGAGAATGAGACATGAGCTTTGCAGGAACAGGTGTGGTTGCAATTTGGCATGATCTTGTGCCCGACGCGCGGGATGAGTTCTACGAATGGCATAACCGTGAACACATGCCAGAGCGCGCGGCGATTCCGGGATTTCAGCGGGGGCGACGATACATCGCGCTCGATGCTGGGCCTGCTTATTTCAATCTGTACGAGGCTGATTCTGTCGAGGTGCTGGGGGGGCCAGATTACCTGGCTCGCCTAAATGCGCCGACGCCATGGACACAGAAAGTCGTGCAGTCATACCGTAATGTCGCCCGATCGATTTGCGACGTTCATTACACGGCCGGTGTGGGTAATGGCGCTTATTTGGTGACCCTGCGCTTCAATGTCGCCGTCGAGCGCTACACGGACGTTCTGCAAGCATTGCGCGATCGAATGTTGCCCCCGCTGGTCGACGCACAAGGGATCACCGGTGTCCACTTCTGCACCGCTGATGAAGCCGTCAGCAAGGTTGAGACTGCGGAGAAGAAGGCCCGATCAGAGGGCACTGAAATTCCATCCTGGATCATCATGATCGAAGGTTGCGCCGCTGACTATGTCGGACATATCAGAGAGCGACTGGTCGCGGAGTTGAGCAACCTGCTGGACGACCCTGAGCAGCAGCTCGCCACCACGCTTTACCAACTGGAATACACCCGCTGCAAGACACCTTCCAGCGCGGGTTGAGATTTGCTGACCTGCAGCGACACTGCAGGTAGTGCTTGATCGTTTTCCTCTTCTGGGCGCGCCTCGCCAAGTGCCATGCGCTTTGTCTTTGGCGTGCTCATTTTTTGACTTTATAGAGGGTAGTGGGAGTTTGGCCTGCGCTCACGAATTGACGGGCTCGGCCGTCGCCGTCTGCTGGATGTCGCAACAATAGCGCGCCGCGCTGCGCCACGGAGGCGCAGTAATAAGCCTGAGGTCATGCAGGCTTGCGCTATTCATAGAAACGGAAGAACCCTCTGCTTAAAGGGGGGCGTCAATTAATAGAAAGCGTTGTACAAAACCTCGTTGAATGAATGCTCGGCGTGACAAGCTGCGTTTATATTAAATGTCTGTGATGGAAATAATAAAAAATGAAAATCCGCGCATCCGAATATATTTACAATAACGCAAAGATATTTTTTGTTCTGCCGCTTTTCAGTACGGCAGCCTGCGTGCAGGCAACCGAGGCTGGATTTATAGGGGATTCAACAGCTGCGCTGGCGCTACGTAATTTTTACATTAACCGTAACTTTGTAAGCGACTCTGCCACTCAAGGCAAAGCAGAAGAGTGGAGTCAAGCTTTTATCATGAGTTATAAGTCGGGCTTTACCCAGGGGCCGGTGGGCTTTGGCGTTGACGCCCTGGGGCTGTTCGCCGTGAAGTTAGACAGTGGGCGTGGCACCCGAGGAACACAATTGCTGCCCATTCATGACGATGGCCGCGCGGCCGATGATTACGGGCGTTTGGCAATTGCAGGTAAAGCGCGGTTCTCTTCTACAGAGCTCAAGGTCGGCGAATGGATGCCCACGCTGCCAATCTTGCGTTCAGATGACGGCCGGTCGTTACCCCAGACGTTCCGCGGTGCACAGATTACTTCTCGAGAAATCGAAAATGTTACCCTCTACGGCGGGCAATTCCGTGCTAACAGCCCGCGAAATGATGCCAGCATGGAGGATATGTTCCTCGCGCAGAAACCGGGCGTCACCTCTGATCGGTTCAACTTCCTGGGTGGCGAGTATACGTTCAATGACAAGCGGACGATGCTCGGCGTGTGGGGGGCTGAGTTGAAAGATATCTATAGTCAGCAGATGGTGCAGCTCACCCATAGCCAATCCGTTGGCGACTGGACGCTGGGTGCCAATTTACAATGGTTCACTGGTAAGGATGAGGGGCGATCTCTGGCGGGAGATCTTGATAACCGTACAGGATCTGGTTTGTTTTTCGCCAAGTATGGTGCAAACACATTTTATATCGGGTTGCAAAAGGTCTCTGGTCAGGACGGTTGGATGAAAGTTAACGGCACGTCGGGTGGCTCACTGGCCAATGACAGCTTTAACTCTAGCTACGAAAATGCTAATGAGCGCTCTTGGCAGTTGCGACATGATTATAATTTCACGGCGCTGGGTGTGCCCGGGCTGACCCTTATGAACCGGTACATCAAGGGAAGCGGTATCCATGTGGGTACTGAGACTGACGCCAAGGAGTGGGGCAGGGAGAGTGAACTGGCTTATGTTTTTCAATCTGGCGCACTTAAAGACCTGAACGTCAAATGGCGAAATTCGACACTGCGTCGAGCGTGGGGGACTAATACCAGTTTCAATGAAAACCGCCTAATCATTAACTACCCGCTTTCGTTGTTTTGATTTGCGTAAAGCAGTGGGCGTCATTCGAGAAATGAACGTACAAAACGGATCCGCGATCATCTGGCTGTGCGGGTGCTGAGGCAGACAGTTGGGTTGATGGTGAGGCCAATTCCCTTTTGTTTGCTCTCGCGAACCGGGGATATCGATTCTGATTTCAACGGGCAAAACAAAGCCCGCCAAGGCGGGCTAAGGCGGTTCCGTCGCAGGGTCAGCGTTGCACTTTTTGCTGTTGCAGGCGCTGGAAACGGGTCACGGCGATCTGCACGGCAGCCGCTACGACGCAAAGCAGGCCGATTTTCCAGCTGCCTTCCAGCCCGAAATGTTCGGATGCCTTCCCAGCGATGAGTACGCTAAAGAAGATGGCGATAGGCAGGATCAATTTGTTCATTAGGGCTTCCAGCAGAGAACGACAAAAGGCGTAAAGGGGATACGGTTCGGGTCATTAGGCTTGGTCAGCCTTGGCGGAATGCACCTTGCGCACGATCACATCGATCCGATGCCAATTCACTGATTCAGAGTCGATGATCATAGGGCATTCGGTTTCACGCAACAGGATAACCTCAAGCCCTTCTGAAAGCCGCCGAACGTCTTCCACGCTTTGAAATGACATCTGCACTTGGCTCGCCCAGCTGTGCCTCAGGCCGAAGAAATGGCCCACGAAGACGCCACCTGGCAGTAGTGCATCGCGCACCTGGCTCCAGAGGTAATCGAATCGGCCAGGGTGGCAAAAAGGCAGTGAAAGGCCGGCGTGGATCAAGTTCGAGGCAGGCAACTCGGTGAGGTGCTCAAAGTCTGCGACTTTCGCGTCGAGCATGCGGGCGTCGCTCAATGAGCACTTGCGGATCGTCCTGGCGATGGCTTCAGGTTCTTTGTCTATAGCCAGAACCTGCCAGCCTGCCTGGATGAGTTGCCAAGCCTCATTACCGGCGCCGCACCCCAGGTCGACTGCGTGACGGGGGTATTGATCTTTGACGTGGTCAATCGCGTAACTGAGCAGTGGGGAGGGGGCACGTTTGTCCGTGCGCTTATAGAAAGCGTTCCAGCTCGTCATCGATAAAGCGTCCTGACCAGTCCATTGTTCATCAGGCCATTGAGGGAGTGGCCCTGCATCATCGATGGATATTATCTCGGTAACTCACCCCGCCTGGGTTCGGTGTATTACCGCACGTTACCGAGTACATCTAGCTTGAGTTAACCCCTCACCCTCAGCGCGCCAGCTTCAAAGATGGGTACGTATCCACCCGTCAGCCACGTCGCCCATCGTCAACGGCTCGCCGCTCTTGATCCAGGCCATGAAGGCGCGATCAAACTTGAATGCGCTTCCGCACTCATCCGTTAGGAACCGTCGAACTTTTTGCGTGCTCCGGTAGTGTTTGTCCAGTGGGGTGCTTCTGGTGATCGGCCCTGCGTGCCAGTCAACGCTCATTTCCTTATTCCTGTATGAAGGCATGAGCAAAGAGCTTACCCGCGCAGACGCTACAAATCACTCATGCGCTGGCCGCTGGCTGAACAGGGGCTACTGCAAGGTCGGTGGTTTGACGGTGCCCGACATCTTGCTCAACACCGCCTCTATTCGCGCGATCGACTTATCAAGGTCATCGGCTTCCTTGTCATAGCCCTCCTTTCTAAATCGATCACGCGACTGTCGCAGGTTGAGCAGGTTCTTTTGCAGTTTCAGGGCCGAGGCGTCGAACGGGTCCATGCTTTTCTCATGCGGTGGGCATCCGTGCCGTTGTAGGAAAATGGGACCGTAGCAGCTCGATTTTGCCGATGAAACTGATGTTTCATACAGGGAAATGCCACTGCTTGGATTTCTCCTACGATGTACGGGTAAAGATCCTACAAACTTCGCATCTGACCGTTTCAAATCGTGTGCTGCATAAGGTTCTCAACGCCCCAGGCTCAAGGGTTTCGAGCAATTTAGGTCGCGCCGTCGCCAGCAGCGGTGTAAAGCAGGGTCACCGAACGTTGTGAAACCTTATGTAGCAATTACAGCCCCTGAAGTAGGGGCTGCTGACGCGGGAAACACGTCGGTGACTACAGGTGGTCCGCGTCGATCACTGCTTGAGCGAACGCATCGGGGGCTTCTTGGGGCAGGTTGTGGCCAATGCCGCCACTGATCAGGCGGTACGCGTACTTGCCGGTAAAGCGTTGTGCATAGCTTTCTGCCGGTGGGTGCGGTGCTCCGTTGGCATCACCTTCCAAGGCGATGGTCGGCACACTGATGCTGGGGAAGGTGGCCAGTTTCGCTTCCAGTGGGGCGTAGCGGGCCTCGCCTTGTGCCAGCCCCAAGCGCCAGCGGTAGTTGTGCACGGTGATGGCAACCTGATCGGGGTTGTCCAGCGCCTTGGCACTGCGCTCGAAGGTGGTGTCATCGAAGGCCCACTTGGGTGAGGCGGTTTGCCAGATCAGCTTGGCGAACGCATGGCGGTTCTTGTCATAACCGGCTTGGCCGCGCTCGGTGGCGAAGTAGTACTGGTACCACCATTGCAGTTCGGCACTGGGCGGGAGCGGCGCCTTGGCGGCTTCCTGGCTGCTGATCAGGTAGCCACTGACTGACACCAGTGCTTTGACCCGCTCGGGCCACAGGGCCGAGACGATGTCGGCAGTACGGGCGCCCCAGTCGAAACCGGCGAGTACGGCGTGCTGGATGTGAAGGGCATCCATGAAGGCGATGACGTCGCTGGCCAGGGCCGAGGGCTGGGCATTGCGTAGGGTCTGCGCTGAAAGGAAGCGGGTCTGCCCATAGCCCCGTACGTACGGCACGAGCACGCGGTAGCCTTTTGCGGCGAGCTTCGGTGCCACCGCCTCGAAACTGTGAATGTCGTAGGGCCACCCATGCAGCAAGATGACCACAGGGCCATCGGCTGGGCCTTGCTCGACATAGGCCACATCGAGAACGCCAGCTTCAACGTGCTTGAGTGGGCCGAAGCGCTCCGCTGGGGTGGCCGTTGCCTGAGCCGGTGCTGACGCAGCCGAACAGGCGGCAGTCGCCATCAGGCCAAGGGGAAGAAGGGCACAGGCGAGGAGGTGGCGGATGCGGCGTGTTGGGTGGCTTGAAGGTGTCGAGGGGTGGGCAAGCATCATGCATCTCCTTGGCAAGGCCGCAGGTATGGGTTGATGCAAGCCAGTAAAGAGGACCTCTGTATCAAGGGTATGTCCGATTTAGCTGTAGGAAACGTTCTTGTGTATCAGGTCTCAGTTTGTACACATAAAGATACAACCATGCCGTCGCAGCGTGTCAGACCGCTTCTGCTACGATCGATAATTTCCCCAGGCCAAGGAGAGGCCCTATGCATTACGTCGTGATTGAGCGCCACCGCAGCGAATACCCAAGGCCGATTCGTTTTGCCAAGGGCACGCTGCTGGATATCGGCCCGCGCTATGAAGGGGAGCCGGGCTGGCAGGACTGGTACTTGTGTTCATGCCCTGGGCAGGAGCCGGGGTGGGTGCCGGCGCAATTGATCGAGCGGTTCAGTGTGGAGAAAGGCAGGGCGCTTGATCACTACTCGGCCCATGAGCTGGATGCCGACCCCGGGCAACTGGTGCAGAAGGTGCGCTCGCTCAATGGCTGGATGTGGTGCCGGCGCCATGACGATGATGAGTTCGGTTGGTTGCCGCTGACAAAACTGGAGCAACTGAGTTGAGGTGGGGCGCACCACGGTGCTGATCACTGGCATCTGATCCGCTTTTTTTCTACAAACCTGCATCTGTAACCGTATCAGCCATGGACCGACAATAGGCCCATCCCCGCATCACACTGTAGAGGTTCCGATGGGCAAGCTGACGCTGTTCCTGGGTGGTTTTCTGCTCCTGACCATTCTGATAGGTATTTTGGGCACCATTCCGCCAAGCTGACTTTCACCCGACTCCTCCCTTCGCGGCCCGTCTGATTCGCCAGATGGGCCCACCCGCCTGCGCCCCCGGCTACCCCGTTCATTCACCATGACTGATCAGTGGTACCTGCAAGTAATTCTCAAGTGCGAATGGCTCGTGTAATCTCCCGCCGCCGTCCTGCGGCCCACGTTGATGGGCCGGTCTTTTGCCTTGGAGTCGAAACACACATGGAATGCAAGAAAGGCACTTCAGCCATGCTGGAGTGGCGTAGCCGTTTTCTCGCTGAAGGCACGCTCGATGAGGACGCGTACGACGAGGCACTGCGAAGCGCAGGCGTATTGGAACAGGCGGGTGAGATCAGCACGCTTGAGTGGATCGAGTTGGTCAGGCTGGCCAATACAGCGTTGCTGCATGTGCGATAAGTCGTTCTTTGCGCTGGGAAATCTGTCCACAAAAAACGTGGGTAGGTCTGTGGATAAAATGCTGCAAGCCAAGCCGGAAGCGGGCTCTGTTAAATTGAGCAGAATTTGAACAGTCCTTTTGAGTCCTCGCCGTCACGCCGACAGGCCGGCGCGGCGCAGGGCCTGCAGCAGTTCACGAACCCGCGCGGGCAACTCGCCGGCCGGGTACAGCGCGTGCATTTGCGGGTCTTGGCCGGTGCTTGAGGTCAAGCGGTATTGCGGGCACACCCGCACCAGGCGCCCGGCCTTGACCTGAGTTTCGCCCACCCAGGCCGCCAGGCGGGCGATACCGGCCCCGGCCAGTGTGCTGTGGTACACCGCATCGCCAGAACCCAGCCGAAGCCGTGGCGTTGGGCGCAGGCTGGTGATCTGGCCATCTCGGCAGAAATGCCAGGCTTTGAGTATGCGTGGGGCGGTATGCAGAATCAGTGCATGGCGCTCCAGGTCTTCTGGGTGTTGCGGGTTGCCGGTGCTGGCCAGGTAAGCAGGGCTTGCATACAGATGGCGTTGGTAACCCCACAGCGGATAGCCGATCAGTTCGCTGGATTGCGGAAAGGCGCCGCGCACCACGAAGTCGAACTTGTCCAGCAGCGGGTCCAGGGCGGCATCGCTGTACTGCACGTCCAGGGTCACCTGTGGATGACGCTGGGAAAACTCAGCGAGTACCCGGGGCAACACATGCTCACCGAGCAATTGCGGCACGGCGAAACGGATCCAGCCTTGGGCGCTACCGCTTAGCGCGGCCAACTCGTCGACTGCATCACGTTGCACATCCAGCAAGCGTTCGGCATGGGGGAGCAGGCGCTCGCCAGCTTCGGTCAGGGTCACCGCGTTGGCGTTGCGGTTGAGCAGTTTACTGCCGGCGTTGTCCTCCAACGTTTGCACCGCTCGGGTTACTGCGCTGGGTGAACGCCCTAGGGCGCGTGCCGCAGCGACGAAGCTGCGCTTGTGGGCAACACTGACGAACGCCTGAATCTCCCGCAGCATGTCCAAGGCCATTGCCTGCTCCTCATTGCAGTTTTCGCAATGTGGCATTTCAACACAAGCGCGGCACTTTGATTAGCCTTGCAGCCTGTCTTACTGCCTGGAGCCGCGTCATGATGGATATCGCTGTACTTTCTGTGTTCGCCTTTGCCGCCGGTTTGATCGATGCCGCCGTAGGCGGTGGCGGGCTTATTCAGATCCCGGCGCTGTTCAACGTGCTGCCCACCGCGCAACCGGCGGCCTTGCTGGGCACCAACAAACTGGCCTCGGTGTGCGGCACTGCCTTTGCGGCTCGCTCGTTCATCCGCAAGGTCACATTGGACTGGGGGCTGATCGTGCCCGCGGCGCTCAGTGCCTTTGTCATGTCGTTTGCCGGCGCCGCCACGGTATCGCTGGTGCCGCCCAGCGTGATGCGCCCGGCCGTGCTGGTGATGATCGTGCTGATGGCGATCTACACGTTCTGCAAAAAGGACTTCGGCACGTTGCACAAGCCCACGCAGATCGGCCGCAAGGAGCAATGCCTGGCGGTGTTGATCGGTGGGGCCATTGGTTTTTACGATGGCCTGTTCGGGCCAGGGACCGGCAGCTTCCTGATCTTTCTGTTCATTCGTTTTTTTGCCCTGGACTTCCTGCACGCTTCGGCTTCGGCCAAAGTGGTGAATATCGCCACTAACTTGGCGGCGCTGGTGTTCTTCGTGCCGTCGGGCAACGTACTGTATGCCATCGCCTTGCCCATGGCGGCCTGCAACATCCTCGGTGCATTGACCGGCACTTGGCTGGCGGTGCGCAAGGGCGCAGGTTTCGTGCGTGGGTTGTTTCTGATTTTGCTGTGCGTACTGATTGCCAAGCTGTCCTGGGATTTGCTGGCCGGTTGAGTCAGACCACCTGGCGCTGTGCCTCGGCCTGTTCAACACAATTGCGGCCATGCGCCTTGGCCCGGTACAGCGCCTGGTCAGCGCGCGCCAGTAGCTCGTCCAGGCTCGGCGCCGGGGTGTCGGCGGCGCAGCCGTCCAGGCCGATGCTCACGGTGATCTGCAGGCGATGGTCGGCGTGCACCACGTGCAGGTCCTGTACGGCCCGGCGCAGGCGTTCGGCAGTGAATTTGGCGCGATCTGGCGCAAGGCCTGGGAGGATCACGACGAACTCCTCGCCGCCCATGCGCGCGAACAGTTCGCCTTCGTGCAACTGGTCTTGTAGGGTGCGGGCGAACTGGCGCAGTACCTGATCACCGATAGCGTGGCCATGCGCGTCGTTGATCGCCTTGAAGTGATCGATATCCAGCATCATCAACGTCAGCGGCAATGCTTGGGCATGTTGCTGGCGGCTGTCGAGCAGTGCATTGGCGCGGCGGGTGAACGCGCTGCGGGTCAGTACCCCGGTCAGGTGGTCGATGGTGGCCTGGTGCGCCAGGCGTGCCATCAGGCTGCGGTTGGCCTGGCTGACGCAGGCCACCACCAGCGGCCCGAGCACCAGCATGGCGATACCTAGGCGCGCCGACATCAGGGTGGTGACCCCGGGTTCGCTCTGCGGCACGCTGAAGTGCATGAGGTTTTGCGCGACTGCGACGATGAGGGTGCTGCCGGCGGTGAGCGTCAGCATCGAGACCAGAAACGGCGGGTAGGTCCAGGCACACCACAGCAGGGCGGCGATCGGGAAGGCAATCGCCCCTGGCCCACCGAAGGCGATGCTGAAGGCCAGCGAGCCAAGCAGCACCAGCAGCGGCGGCAAACGCACTGCTTGGGCGCCACTGCGCACCATTGCCCGCACCGAGGGCGCCGACAGCAGCACCGGTAGCACCAGTACGCCGGTCGAGAACTGTTCACTGAACCAGGCCAGCCAGGTGGCCTGCAGCGATTGCTCGAACCACGGTGCGGCCATCACCGAGGCCAGGCTCGCGGCAACCATTGCGCCAGCGGCGCACGCGGCAAACACACTGAGTACGCCATGCGGGCTGCGCATGCGTCGGTGCAGGCGCGGCACGCGTGACAACAACTGCCACACGGTGAACACCATGCCGAGGTTGCACAGGTTGAACCACAACGCCGGCTTCCAGGCGCTGCCGCACAGCAGGTCGGCCAGCACCATGGCCAGCCACACCAGCATGAAGCCGAGGGCGTTGGCCTGGCGGGGGTAGCGCAACAGCACGCCGACCAATACCGCATTCACCGGCCAGAACAGGGAGAGGGACTCGATGGGGCGTGCCAGGATGCCGCCGAGGGTCAGGGCAAACGTGAGGCAAAGCAGCGCGACATAGGGCAACAAGCGCGATTGGGCTGGAAAAACCATGAACTCGACCGGCAAGCGGAAACGAAATCCAGGACAACGGCTTGAAGCACCTGGGGCAATTACGTGTCAGTGTGTTTCGACAGGGTACTTGATGTCAATCTGCCGCGATCCTGCAAGATAATGCCAAATTGCCGGTATCCCCAGTCGATTTCCTTACAAGCCGAAGAACCACGGGACCATCACCACAGTCACCAGCATCACCAGCAAGGTGAATGGCACGCCGACTTTGACGAAATCACCGAACCGGTATTGCCCCGGGCCCAGCACCAGGGTGTTGACCGGTGACGAAACGGGCGTCATGAACGCAGCCGATGCGGCGAGGGCCACGGTCATGGCGAAGGGGTAGGGCGACATGCCCAGTTGCGTGGCCGTGCTGATTGCCACCGGCGCCATCAGCACGGCAGTGGCGGTGTTGGAAATGAACAGGCCGATCACCGCCGTCACGGCAAACAGGCAGGCAAGAATGGCACTGGGGCCGGCCCCGCCCAGCACACTGACCAGCCCGGTCACGGCCAAGTCGATGCCGCCGGTTTTTTGCAGGGCCTGGGCGAACGGCAGCATGCCGACGATCAGTACCAGGCTCTGCCAATGGATTGCCCGGTAGGCGCTGTTCATGTCGATGCACCGGCCTGCGCCCATCAGCAGGCAGCCGATCAGCGCGGCGATCACATTGGGCACCGCGCCGCTGACCATCAGCCCGACCATCACCGCCAGGCTCAACAAGGCCTGCGGCGCACGCGTGCGGGCCGGGGCGACCTGGTCGATCTCGGCGGGCAAGCTCAGCACCAGAAAGTCGTGCGGTTTGCTCTGCAGTTGACGCACGGCTTTCCAGGGGCCGACCACCAGCAGGGTATCGCCCAGGCGCAGCTTTTCTTCCACCAGTTGCTCTTCGATGGCCACCTGATCGCGGCGCAAGCCGACCACGTTAAGGTCGAAGCGGGTACGGAACGCCAGCTCGAGGACGCTCTTGCCGATCAGCTGCGAGCCGGGTGGCAGCGACACTTCGGCCATGCCCAGTTCCTGCGACTGATCGATGAAGTAGGCTGCCTTGAAATGCAGGGGCTCCAGTTGCATGGTCTGGCACAGGCTGCGCAGGTCGTCGCGGTTGGCGAACAAGTCGAGCAGCAGCACGTCGCCCTGGTGCAACACGGTATTGGAGTCGGCGGTGATCACCCGTGTGGTGAATTTGTGCTGGCGCTCGATGCCGATCACGTTGGCGCCATGCTTTGTACGCAGCTCCAGCTCGCCCAGGGTGTGGCCAATCAGCGGTGAATGCGGGCGGATGCGCAGGCGCCGCTCGCGGCCGCTGAGCTTGTAGTCCAGTACCAGGTCAAGCAACGTGCGGCGGGTTTCTACCCGGCCGTCCTTGCGCACTTCGCCGTTGAGCCAGTGGCGGGTGAGCAGCATGTAGCCGATGCCCAGCACCAGCACCACCAGGCCGAACGGGGTAAAGCTGAAGAAATTGAAGCCCTGTTCGCCATGGCGCACCAGTTCGCTGTGCACCACCACGTTGGGCGGCGTGGCCACCAGGCTGAGCATGCCGCTGATCAGGCCGGCAAAGCTCAGCGGCATCATCAGGCGGCTGGGCGAGAGCTTGAGGCGTGCGGCGATGCTCAGCACCACCGGGATGAAGATCGCCACCACTCCCGTAGAACTCATCACCGACCCCAGGCCCGCCACCGCCACCATCAGCAGTATCAGCAAGCGCGCTTCACTGTTGCCCGCGCGTTCGCTCATCCATTCGCCGATGCGGTAGGCAATGCCGGTGCGTACCAGGCCTTCGCCGATCACGAACAGGGCAGCGATCAGTACCACGTTGGGGTCGCTGAAACCGGCCAGTGCCTGCTCCACCGTGAGGATGCCCGATAACGGCAGGGCGAGGATCACCATGAGGGCGACCACGTCCATGCGCGGGCGGTTGATGATGAAGAGGACGACGACGATGGCCAGCAGGCCGAGGACCCAGAGCAGCTCGTGGTTCATGGGGAGGGGGTGTTCCTTCACACAGGGGCACGGTAGACATTAGCAGCCAGTGTGCCAGCTTGGGATGAAGGGTGTGTTGATGTGTTGCAGGGTTTAAGACGCAAAAGGGGCCGCTATGCGGCCCCTGTTTATCGCCTGGATCAGTGACGGTGACGGTGGTGCTTCTTGCCGTTGTTGTCGCCCATGTGGTTACCGATGGCACCACCGGCCGCGCCACCCAGGCCGGCACCAATGGTGGAGCCGGCAGAACCGCCGACTTTGCCACCGAGCAGCGAACCGCCCGCAGAGCCCAGGCCACCGCCGATGGCAGCCTCGGTGCGGTTGCCCTTGCGAGCGCCTACCGCACTGCCGGCAGCGCCGCCGACACCGGCGCCGATGGCAGCACCTGTGCTGCCGCCGATCTGTTGGCCGACAACGTTACCCAGTACACCACCCAGGCCACCGCCAATGGCGGCGGTACCGTCACCGGCGAAAGCGCCCTGGCACAGCAGCAGGCCGAGGGCAAGGGAAGGCAGAGTCAGACGCATGGTACGAACCTCAAAAGGAATCATCAGGTTAAGGTGCCGCGCAGCGGGCGGCGGGTCAGGGTTGCAAAGACGCTTCAGCGGTAGTAGCGGTCACCGCGGTATTGACGGTCGTCGTCATCGTCACGGTCATGCCGATGATGGTGGCCATGGCCACGGTCGCGATCACGCCAGCCATCGTCGTCGTCATGGTAGCGATGGCTGTGGCAGCCAGCAGTCAGCAGGATGGCGGCAATCAGCGAAAAGCTTGCAAGGCGGGTCATCACGATATAGGTCCTTGATCCGCAAAGGTTTACGGGACACTTCCTCAGACTGGGATCGATCCATTTGGTTTCCTGGGCGGGCAAAAAATTGTCCTGCCAGCGATGAGTGGCGTGCTTGCCGGCTGCTGTTCTGTCTCGCTCGGTCATGGCCGAGCCGGCCGTCGGCACCTAGACTGCACGGTAAGCCGCAGCCAAGACGGCAAACTGCCACACGGTGAATCACGATGATCGCCCACACCCCCACGCTGTTCGCCGCGGTCGCCCTGGTAGCGACCATTCTGGCTTTCTGCCTGCTGCTGGTCGGCCGCAGCAACCGCCGCGACAACCTGCTGCTTACCGGCTGCGGGCTGCTGGTGCATGCCTTGGCGTATGTCTGCTACACCGTTTACACGCAAGCGCCGCTGTGGCTCAGCTATGGCCTGGGCAACAGCTTGCTGTCACTGGCCCTGGCGTTTTATTCGGCCAGCTTGTTCCGGGTGCGTGAGCAAGTGATCCCGTGGCGGCTGATCTTCATCATCCCGGCGTGCATGCTGGTCGGGCTGATGCTGCTGCTCGACACCCTCGAACCACGCATGTTGCTGGCGACGCTGGTGCTGATGCTGCAGTGCTCGATGATCCTGTACTGGGCCAGGCGGTACGTCGAGCGGCCAGGCAGGGCGCACCTGCTGCTGCAGATCGGTGCGCTGATCAGCCTGGTCGGGTTGGGCATGCGCGCCGTGGCGGTGGCCAATGGCACGGCGGTGGAAATGCGCTATGACACCAGCAACCTCAAACAGAGCATTTCGGTGGCGATCGGCACAGTCACGGTGATGATGTATTCCATTGGCCTGGTCTTGATGGCCAAGGAGCGTAGCGAATCGCGCTTGCAGCACCTGGCCTTGCGCGATGTGTTGACCGGCACCTACAACCGCCGGGCGATCCTTGAACGCTTCGGCGTCGAGTTGGACCGCGCCCGCGAGGCGCAGAGCAGCCTGGCCGTGGCCATGATCGATATCGATCATTTCAAGCGGATCAACGACCTGTATGGGCACTTGGCGGGTGACGAGGTGTTGTGCCATTGCGTGCGTCAGTTGCAGCAGCGTTTGCGCCAGGGGGACAGCCTCGGGCGCTATGGCGGTGAAGAATTCCTGCTGCTGTTGCCAGGTACCGACAGAAGCGGGGCGATGGCCGCGCTGCAGGGTTTGCGGGAAGCGATTGCCAACAGCCCCGCGCGTTTTGCCGGTGATGAGATCGAGCTGCGTTTCAGTGTCGGGCTGTGGTGCGGTGTGCCGGGGCCCAGGGACAGCACATCAAGCCTGCTGGCGCAGGCGGATGCAGCGCTTTATCAGGCCAAGGCCGCCGGGCGCAACACCGTGCACATGGCGGCCTTGGTGCAGGTCAGTTGATTCAGCTGGCCGGGTGGATCGCCAACACAACCCCATTGGTGATCTGCACCAGCACGTAGTGCTCGCCCATGCGTACCCAATGGCTTTCCTTTTCTGGGGTGGGCAGGCCTTTGGCCTTCCAGTCTTTTACCGTCTGATCATCGCGCTTGTATTGGTCGGGGGCCTTGTCACCCACCTTGAGTTCACGGTTGTGGGTTTCTGGCCCCGTAATGCTTTCTTCGGCGGACGGGGCGGCAGAAGCGGCCAACGGCAGGCAGGGCAGGGCGGCGAGCAGCAGGGCGGGTATCAGGTGATGCTTTTTCATCGCGGTTTCCTTGTGACGGCATGTTCCTACTGCGACAGCAGCATGCGCCCGACAATTCACTCGCGGTGCCCGCCAATGCTAGAGTCGCCTTCTTTTTTGCCCTGAGGATTGAACATGCGAGCGATTCTGCCGATGGCCGCAGTACTGATGCTGGTCGGTTGCGCTTCCGCGACCATGGAAACGGCACGTGGCGGCAAGCCGACCGCGCAGCTCGATTCGCACAAGGCGCCAGAGCTGGTCGCCCAATGCATTCAGTTCAGCTGGCAGGAAGAGGCGGTGTTCGGGGACGATGCCAGTGGCTACCTGGAGCCGCGCAAACAGGGTGGTTTCACCGTGTATACCCGCGAGGCCGAGGCGTTCGTGGACGTTTATCCGCAGGCGGGTGGGGCGCGGGTCGATTACTACGCGCAAAAAAATGACGGCGTGGCGCTGCAGCGGCGTGCTGCTGCGGCGACGTGCCTGTAATAAAACAGTACGAGCAGACAAGGACGTCAACCATGGACCGATCGCTGCAACTCAACCGCACCAGCTGGGACGAACGCGCCCCCTTGCACGCTGCCTCGAAAGACTATGAGGTCGAGCTGCTGGTCGAACGCCCCGCGCATCTTTCCGAAACCGTTCGTTTCGACTTGCCGCTGCTGGGCGATATCCACGGGCTCAAGGCCGTCCACCTGCAGTGCCACATCGGCACCGATACCCTGTCGCTCGCGCGCCTTGGCGCGCAGGTTTGTGGTCTGGATTTTTCCGCGGCTTCGCTGGCGCAGGCGCGGGCGTTGGCCGAACGCTGCGCAGCGCCAATCGCGTATGTGGAGTCAGATGTCTACGCCGCCGACCAGGTGCTGCCAGCGGGGACGTTCGACCTGGTCTACACCGGCATCGGCGCGCTCTGCTGGCTGCCTCGCATCGAGCCGTGGGCGCGCGCTGTGGCGGCCTTGTTGAGACCGGGTGGGCGGCTGTTCCTGCGCGATGGCCACCCGATGCTGATGGCCGTCAACGAAGACCACCAGGACCGCCTGTTGATCGAGTATCCGTACTTCGAGCACGAAACCCCGACGGTGTGGCACACCGACCAGACGTACGTCGAAACCGACCAGCGCCTCGTCCATACCGAGACCCATGAGTGGAACCACGGCCTGGGCGAGGTTATCAGTGCCTTGCTGGCGCACGGGCTGCAACTGACCGGCCTGGTCGAGCACCCGAGCATCCCTTGGGAAGCGCTGCCTGGGCAGATGGACAAGGGCGCCGACGGCGAGTGGCGTTTGCGCCACCAGCCGTCACGCCTGCCCTTGAGCTACACCTTGCAGGCGATCAAGGCCTGATCAGGACAAGTAACCACCGTCGACGTTGAGTGCGGTGCCGGTGGTGTAGCTGGAGGCGTCGCTGGCCAGGTACAGCACCGCGCCGGCCATTTCCTTGGGGTCGGCCACGCGCTTGAGCGGGATTTGCTGCAGGGCGGCGTTGAGGATGGCCTCGTTCTTCACCAGTGCCGAGGCGAACTTGGTATCGGTCAGGCCGGGTAGCAGGGCGTTGCAGCGGATGCCGAATGGCGCGCATTCCTTGGCGAAGACCTTGGTCATGTTGATCACCGCAGCCTTGGTCACCGAATAGATGCCTTGGAAGTGCCCAGGCGAAACACCGTTGATCGACGCCACGTTGATGATGCTGCCGCCGCCGTGTTCGCGCATCAGCTTGCCGGCTTCCACCGACATGAAAAAGTAGCCGCGGATATTGACGTCGACGGTCTTCTGGAAGGCGAGCAGGTCGGTGTCCAGCACGTTGCCGAACTGCGGGTTGGTGGCCGCGTTGTTGACCAGGATATCCAGGCGCCCGAACTGTTCGCGTATCCCCGCGAACACCTGCTGGATCTGCTCCATTTCGCCGATATGGCAGGCCACTGCGGTGGCCTTGCCCCCGGCGGCGATGATCGCGTCGGCAACGTGCTGGCAGCCGTCCAGTTTGCGGCTGGAGACAATGACATGGGCGCCCTGCTGCGCCAGCAGATGGGCAATGGCCTCGCCGATGCCGCGGCTGGCGCCGGAAACGAAGGCGATCTTGCCGTCAAGGTCGAACAAGTGGGTCTTGGACATGCTGTTTTCCTTGTTATCTGTCGTCAGAGCGTGGAGGTGCGGGTCACCTGCAAGGCCATCTGCTCCAGCAGCCGGTTCATGTGGATGAACTGGGCGAAGCGTTTGTCCTGGGTTTGGCCGTGGTAGTAGCGGTAGTAGATCTGCTGGACGATGCCGGCGAGGCGGAACAGGCCATAGCAATAGTAGTAATCGAAGTTGTCGAGGCGAATGCCGGCGCGCTCGGCGTAGTAGTCGACGAACTGTCGGCGGGTGAGCATGCCGGGCGCGTTACTGGGTTGGCGGCGCATCAGTTGCACGGGCGCCGGGTCTGCTGCCTCGATCCAGTAGGCCAGGCTGTTGCCCAGGTCCATCAGTGGGTCACCGAGGGTGGCCATCTCCCAATCCAGCACACCGATGATGCGCATCGGGTTGTCGGCATCGAGTATCACGTTATCGAAGCGGTAGTCGTTGTGGACGATGCCGGGGCGTGGGTGGTCGGCGGGCATCTTGTCGTGCAGCCAGGCAATCACGTGCTCCCAGCGCGGGGCATCCTCGGTGATGGCTTTAGCGTAGCGGCTGGTCCACCCCTCGATCTGGCGTTGCACATAGCCTTCCGGCTTGCCCAGGTCGGCCAGGCCGCAGGCTTGGTAGTCGACCTGATGCAGCTCGACCAGGCGGTCGATGAAGCTTTTGCACAGGGCTTCGGTACTGGCTGCGTCGAGCTTGAGTTCAGCCGGGATGTCCGAGCGCAGGATGATGCCGTTGACCCGCTCCATCACATAGAACTCGCCGCCGATCAGGGTCTCGTCGGTGCAGTGCACGTACGCCTTGGGGCAGTAAGGGAAGCCACTGTTGAGCTGATTAAGGATGCGAAATTCACGGCCCATGTCGTGGGCCGACTTGGCCTTCTGCCCGAATGGCGGGCGGCGCAGCACAAAATCTCGGCCGGGGTAGGTGACCAGGTAGGTGAGGTTGGAGGCCCCGCCGGGGAACTGGCTGATGCTCGGCGAGCCTTCGAGGCCGGGAATATGGGCCTTGAGATAAGGGTCGATGACGGCCGCGTCGAGTTCTTCGCCGGGGCGGACCTGGGTGGACTGATCGGTGAGCGTCATGCGTTTTCCTTATTTTCGTTCGCAACAACTATTGGCTAATCTAATGGCCTGCCGGCGTTGGAACAAGCGTGCCAGCCGTCATATAGGTGAGGGTGTTGCTGATGGATCAATCGCCTTGATGTGATCGGGCAAAAAAAAACCGAAGCCGGTCAGGCTTCGGTTTTTTGATCAATCGGCGTGCCCATCACTCAGGACGGGAACAGCTCGCTGAGTTTCATCGACAGCATCATGTCGCCTTCGACGCGCAGCTTGCCACCCATGAAGGCCTGCATGCCGTCGGTCTCGCCACTGACGATACCCTTGAGGGTCTCGCTGTCCAGCACCAGGGTGCAGTTGGCGTCTGGGTTTTCGCCTTCTTGGATGTCACACGTACCGTCCTTGATGATCAGGGCGTACTTTTTGTCTTCGTCGGTGATGTCGAAGCTGAACACCAGGTCCAGGCCTGCGGCAGCGGCTGGATTGAACTTTGCTTTCATCGCTTCGACGGCTTTAGCTACATCGCTCATGGCGTAATCCTTATTAAGTTATATTCGCGTCCGCAGGGACACAACAAGCCGGGCTCATCGGTAGGTGACAAGCTCCGGCGCCCTCAACAGCTGCACGTGGGCTTGGCTGTTGAAGGAGGCCAGTGCCACGTCGCGGCCCCGAAACTTCAGTTGGCTGAGCGACGTGTTGATGATCTGCCAGTTCAGCGCGAAGGCTTGGCTGGGGGTAATGCCGGTAACCAGATGGAGCAGGGCCGCAATGGTGCCGCCGGAGGTGAAGATGGCGATGTTGTCGCCACTGCCCGCGCCTTCGAGCACACGTTGCAGGCCACGCTGGACGCGCGCGGTGAAGGCCTGCCAGGTCTCCAGGCCATCGTCGGCAGGATGATCGCCCGCGTGCCAGCGCTGCACCATCAGCGCGAACAGGCGCTGGAATTCGCTGCGATGCTGCGCGCCATTGCGCAGGATGTGCAGGGCATCGGGTTCTTGCGCCAGCAGGCCGGGCAGCAGGGCACGGATCACGCCATCGGCATCGAACTCATTGAATGCCGCATCGGTCTCAACAGCCGGAACCGGGCAGCCTGTGGCGTGCAAGGCCTCCAGGGCCAGGCGTGCGGTGTCCTGCTGGCGGCGCAGGTCGCCGGCCACGCAACGATCCAGCTGCACGCCGAGCAGGGCCAGGTGTTCACCCAGGGCTTGGCTCTGACGCACACCGATGGTCGAGAGGACGTCGTAGTCCTCGGCACCGAAGGAGGCTTGGCCATGTCGGATCAGGTAGAGGTTGCCCACGGAGGTATCCGGCCTGTTGGAGGTTGCTGCGAGGTTAGGATGTGCCACACAGGCTGTCAACGAAAAAACATACAAGCGTTTGAAAAGGTTGTTTGAACTGTGTTGCCAGCGTTTACACCGGCTGGCAGCGCCTCAGGCGCACCGGTATGCTTGCAGCAGTTACGCGCCGAACTGGCGCTGGTCTATGAAGGAGTCAACGTGGAGTTTCTTGCCGAATACGCAAGCTTTCTCGCCAAAACCGCCACCTTGGTGATTGCCATCCTGGTAGTGCTGTCGGCCATCGCCGGTTTGCGCGGTAAAGGGCGGCGCAAACCGGGCGGGCAATTGCAGGTCACCCGCCTCAATGAGTTCTATAAAGAGCTGCGTGAGCGCTTGGAGTCGGGCCTGCTCGACAAGGCCCAGCTCAAGTCCCTGCGCAAACAGCAGGCCAAGGCGGAAAAACAGCAGAAAAAAGGCAAGGCCGAAGAAAAGGGCCGAGTTTTCGTGCTCGATTTCGATGGCGACATCAAGGCCTCGGCCACTGAGAGCCTGCGCAACGAAATCACCGCGCTGCTGACCCTCGCCACCCCGCAGGACGAAGTGGTGCTGCGCCTGGAGAGTGGCGGCGGCCTGGTACACAGCTACGGCCTAGCGGCTTCGCAGCTGGCGCGTATTCGCCAGGCGGGCATCCCGTTGACCGTGTGCATCGACAAGGTGGCGGCCAGCGGCGGCTACATGATGGCCTGCATTGGCGAGAAGATCGTCAGCGCGCCATTTGCCGTGCTGGGTTCGATTGGTGTGGTGGCGCAACTGCCTAACGTCAATCGCCTGTTGAAGAAGCATGACATCGATTTCGAAGTGCTCACGGCGGGCGAATACAAGCGCACCCTCACCGTGTTCGGCGAAAACACCGAAAAGGGCAGGGAGAAATTCCAGGAAGACCTGGACATCACCCACCAGCTGTTCAAAGACTTTGTCTCGCGCTATCGCCCGCAGTTGCACATCGACGAAGTGGCCACCGGCGAAGTCTGGCTGGGCGTGGCGGCTCTCAACCGCAAGCTGGTTGACGAGCTGCAGACCAGCGACGAGTACCTCAGTGACCGCGCCCGCAACGCCAACCTGTTCCACCTGCACTACGCCGAACGCAAGAGCCTGCAGGAGCGTATCGGCATGGCTGCCAGCGGCACGGTGGAGAACACCGTGGTGGGGCTTTGGAGCAAACTCGGCCGCTTGCGCTAACACCTTGAACCCCTTGAAATTTTTTTATGTTCAGGGGGTTGCAAGGTTTGATGATTGAAGACATAATGGCGCCCATCGAAACGCAGCGAACTTTGAAAAAGGTTCAGTGTTTCAAGGAGATAGCAAAGCGCAAGCAGCTAGATCCGACTTTGAGGCCGAGTAGCAAAGTGGTTATGCTCCGGATTGCAAATCCGTCTACGCCGGTTCGATTCCGACCTCGGCCTCCATTATTCGAAAGCCCCGCAGATTAACGTCTGCGGGGTTTTTCTTTGTGGGGCGGAAAATACAGAATCCCCTTGGGGCGTGACGCCTAAGCTCAGCATGGTCTTGGGCTTTTCCGTTTTTAGCGACAGGGTTATTTTCAAGGTGTACCGACTGTTGCGATTCACAAAAAAGAAACTCTCCAGAGCGCTGCGAAAGTGGTTCGTCTACCTCGCTGTTGCAGGTGTCGCGGGTCATTCCAGCCGATTGTTCGACCACCTTTCCTTGTGGAAACCCTGGCGTTTAGCTAAGGGCGTTGCTGCTTACCTCATTGCCTTTTGATGGCGTTTCATACTGATCGGGCTACAGCAGCATGAAGCGGTATGTCAGGGTACAAATTTATAAGTAGCGCTTCCGACCCTGGAGGAGTATTGATGGCTTCCCGGCGCAATGTCGGAGGGAGTCACCTCAATGGATCGCAAGCCAAGCAATCAGGAAGTCGCTGTGGCGATCGGCATTAGCGAAGCGGAAGTCATTCGGTACAGAAGCGAGACGTTGTTGCTCGGCGATGGGTCATGGCTCATCCACTTCACATTCTTGATGCCCAAAGAGCTTCGGTTCGGCCTGACCGGGAGCTTTACCCACATCTTGAAAGCGGCGCCGCCGGCCGGTGACCGGCGAGTGGAGGCCCTGTAAAGGTAGTCTCTGGTGGCAAGGGCAGGGGATTTCGCCCATTCTGTGGCCGATGCAGCGTATAGTGACAAACGAGTTGCTGCATTTCAGTGACTCCTCTATCGAGGTTCAGTCATGAATGCCTCCCATCAGTCCCCCACGCACAAAGCCCATCTGCGGCTAGACGAGCAGATCAAAGCATTCCTTTCTAAGGGCGGAGCCATCCAGGAAGTGGCGTCTGGCATTGGTGCATCCGATCGTGTCGGCCCCAAGCTGCCATCGGCGAGGTGGCCCAGCTCCAAAGTCGTCAGATAAGGCGAATGGGGTCGCACAGCGACCCCAATGACGGCTGAAGAAGCGTTATTGAGGTGGGTAGCGTGCCAAGTCCGCTTCCAGCTTTTCAGCGTCGCCTACCCGCTTGCGCACTTCGGCGTAAAACTGCTGGCTTTGGTTCTGAAACCGAATGTAGTCGCGGTCGCACGCTTCTTGCGCAGCCGTGAGTTCGTGGCCGGCAAGCCCCTGGGTGGATTGGCGTGACAGGATGTAGGCCTGCCAGCAGTTCTCTACTTTGAGCAACCCGCGAGCGAACGCTTTTGTCTCGATTGTCGCCATTGGAGCACCCTCTTTGTGCCGAAAATCGGCACGTCGGTGTGAATCGCCAGAGCGACGATGGGCAATGTGTGGAAAAGCCGAATACCCGAGTATCGGATAGTGGAGCTTAGTGCGTTTTGAAGGGGGCGCTCGTTGGTCAGCCGGTCGGGCGATGCAATAGAAAAGAAAAGCCCGCCTACAAGGGGCGGGCTAAAAGAACGTACGGAGCAAGGCCAGTGTGCCGCCCCTATTGTCGGTAATACGTGAAGCGGGGGTCATTAAGCTGTCGTTTTGGTGTGGGTAGGGTTCAATTCTGGGGGGTATATGGGCTGCGAAGTGTAAGGCGTTGGAGCTTCTGCGCTTATAAGATCGAGCGCCGCCCGCGCGGCGCTCGATCTCAAACGCGCTAAAAATCTCAAGCCAGGCCCTTCGCCCTGCTATCAAAAAATCACCGCCCAAAAAAAGCCCGCCATGAACAGGCGGGCAAATAACGTTTGAAGGGAGAGCCTGCAGATTGCGCCCGCTCCGTTAACTCAGCATTAAGCCGCAACCCATTGACCTCGCCCCCTGTTCAGCCTATACAAGCCTCCCGCCATTCCAGGAGCCCGCCCCGCATGCGCGACGAAGACGATCTGCACGAGCCCGAGCATGACCACCTGCTCGACCACGAATTCCTTTACGACGGCATCGACCTCGAGGCAGACGCCCAAGGCGCCGAAGACCCTGTCGAGGAGGATGAGGAAACGCTGGATGACCTCGATGATGAGGAGCGTGATCACCCGGCCTGGTTCGACGACTGCGAAGACGCGTGAGTCAGCGACGGTCCAGCGAGAAGCGGCCGGGGCCACTCACGGCCAGCAACAGCAAGCCGCCAATGATGCTCAGGTTTTTCAGGAACTGGGTCATGTTGGCGCTGCGCTCGGGGTCGACCATGTTCCAGAACGGGTGGCCGATCAATGCGGTGCCCAGCACGAACAGTGCAAACAGGAAGGCCAGCGGGCGCGTGTAGAACCCCAGAATCAGCACGATGCCGACGAAAAACTCCATGATCACCGCAACGGCCGCGGCAACTGAAGGGGCGGGGGCGCCGAGGGAGGTCATGTAGCTGACCGTGCCTTCAAAGCCGGTCAACTTGGCCCACCCGGACACAACAAACAGAATCATCAGCAGAATGCGGGCAACCAGGATGATGACGTCGCGTTGACCATCGAACAGGGAGTAGCGCATGGCGGCATACCAGTGGACGGGGACAAGCTCCACTCTAGCAGTTGCACCGGGGATTTCCGCTGGGCAGCAAAAAGGCGCCACCAGGGCGCCTTTTTAGAAGGAATTTGGTGCGAGTGGCGGGACTCGAACCCGCAAGGCTCACGCCGACAGATTTTAAGTCTGCTGTGTATACCAATTCCACCACACTCGCACTTGAATGGGCCTTGACGACCGACGGGCTTCTAAGCAGATGTATCTAAGTAGAAAGCGCGTTGCATTCAAGCGCGCTTTATAACCCATTGTTATAGTTGCGTCAACCGCAGCACCTATGATCAAGGGAAGACAGCCCTCATCCGTGGCCGCAATGCCTGTACTCGTCGACCGAGAACGCTGACAATCAGTTGCCACAAGGGCGGCTGCAGAGGACACTCCTGATCACGCCCAATTCCTCCCCGCTGTGCCTGTGGAGTTTGCATGGTTTCAGCTGACTGTCTCGAACACCCTGTCATGCCCGCGCACCGCTACGAACAGCTGGTTCAGTCGGTGGTGGACTACGCCATCTACATGCTCGACCCGACGGGGCATGTGGTGTCGTGGAACGCTGGCGCCGAACGCATCAAGGGCTACCGGGCCGATGAAGTGATCGGCCAGCATTTCTCGTTATTCTTCACCCCCCAGGATTGCGCGCAAGGGCGCCCCGAGCGCTTGCTGCGCCAGGCGCTCGAGCAAGGCGTGGCGCAGGATGAGGGGTGGCGCGTGCGCAAGGACGGCTCGCAATTCTGGGCGCTGGCCGCGCTAGATGTGATTCGCGATGACCTTGGGCAGATCATTGGGCTGGCCAAGGTCACCCGGGACATTACCGACCGGCGCGAATCGGCACTGCAGCTCGACGCTGTGCGTGCGCAGCTGTTCCAGGCGCAGAAGCTCGAAGCGCTCGGCCAGCTGACCGGTGGGCTGGCGCATGATTTCAACAACATGCTCACGATCATCCTGAGTTCCGCCCGGCTGGCCCTGGCCTCCCACGACCCGGAGCGCATCCAGCGCATGTTGCATCACATCGTCGAGGCCGGCGAACGGGGCACCGAGCTGACCCAACAACTGCTCAGCTTTGCCCGCCACCGCAAACTGGATGTCACGCGCATCGCGCCCCTGGAATTGATCGCTGCCACGCGTGGCTTGCTCGAGCATTCGCTGACAAGTGAAATCGACCTGCAACACCATTTGCCCGCGAGTCTGCCCGCCATCGAAGTCGATGCCGGGCAGTTGCAGATGGTGCTGCTCAATTTGCTGTTCAATGCCCGTGACGCCATCGAGGGTAAAGGCAGCATTGGCCTGGCGGTCGATGTTGTCGAATTGGTTGGGGATGTGGAAGGGTTGCAGGGCCGTTATGTGTGCTTCGAGGTGCAGGACAGCGGTAGCGGGATTGCTCCCGACGTACTGCCACGTATCTTCGAGCCGTTTTTCACCACCAAGGCCTTCGGCAAGGGCACCGGCCTTGGCCTGAGCCAGGTTTATGGCTTTGCCAAGCAGAGCAATGGCGCCATCAGCGTCGACAGCGTGCCTGGCCAAGGCACGTGCATGCGTCTCTATTTGCCCGCGTGTGACCCATAAGCGGATCGCCAATTCTACAGGTACACACCATGGCACAAGCACTCAAGCGGCTGGTGACGGGGATCGAAGGGCTCGATGCCCTGCTCAAGGGCGGACTGGTCACGGGCGCGTCCTACATCATTCAAGGCCCGCCTGGCGCGGGCAAAACCATCCTCGCCAATCAGTTGGCCTGTGGCCACGTACAGGGTGGCGGCAGAGTATTGGTAGCGACGTTGCTCAGTGAATCGCACGAGCGGCTGTTCCAGTACCTTGGGACGCTGGCGTTTTTTGATCCGACGCTGGTGGGTGACCAGATTCAATTTGTCAGTGCCTTCGATACCTTGGAGCAGGAAGGGCTCGATGCCGTGGTCAAGCTGCTGCGCCAGGAAATCAACCGGCAGCAGGCCAGCTTGCTGATCGTCGATGGGGTGCTCAATGCCCGCGTGCGCGCCGAAACGACCCTGGACACCAAGAAATTCGTGTCGGAACTGCAAGGCCACGCGGCCTTTGCCGGCTGCACCCTGCTGTTGTTGACCAGCGCCCGGCTGGACGAGGGTAGCCCGGAGCACACCATGGTCGATGGTGTGCTCGAACTGGGCGAGCAGTTGGTGGGCAGCCGTGCCGTGCGCCATATTCAACTGCGCAAGACGCGTGGTAGCGCAGCCCTGTCGGGGCGCCATGAATGCTTGATCGATGAAGCGGGCATGCATGTTTTTCCACGTCTGGAATCGCTGTTCAGCCACCCCAGCCACCTGGGCAACGCCAGCCTGAGCCGTGTTTCTTCGGGCATTCCGAGCCTGGATGAAATGCTCGACGGCGGGCTGGCCACAGGCTCGGTCAGCCTCATCATGGGGCCCTCCGGTATCGGCAAGACGTCCCTGGGCCTGGCCTTCCTTAGCGCGTGCACGAAAGAAGCCCCTGGTGTGCATTTTGGCTTCTACGAAACGCCCGAACGCCTGCGCCTCAAGGCGCTATCGCTTGGCTACGATTTTGCCGCTCTGGAACGCGAAGGTGCGCTGCAGCTGTGCTGGCAGCCCACCACGGAGGGTTTGCTGGACCAGGTTGGTGCGCGCTTGCTTGAGCGTATCGAGGCACTAGGCAGCAAGCGTGTGGTGATCGACAGCCTGGGCGCCTTCAGCCGCCTGGCAATCGACCCGACTCGGCTCAACGCGTTTTTCCGCGCATTGACCGGCGAGTTGCGGGCACGAGACGTCAGTGTGCTGCTGACCTGGGAGATGCGTGACATGTTCGGGTCGGAAATCATGGCCCCGGCACCGGACCTGTCGAGCATCGTCGACAACTTGATGCTGATGCGTTTCGTCGAACTGGATTCCCAGCTGCGGCGCATGCTGTCGATTCTCAAGGTGCGTGACAGCCACCATGACCCCGCGCTGCACGAGCTGTTGCTCGGCCCGCAGGGCATTACCTTGCGCAAGGCCTTCGAGGGCGCCAGCGGCGTGCTCTCCGGGACGCCGGTGCAGCAAGGCGGCGGGTGACGGGGCGGCTGATGAACACCATTCTGATCGTCGATGACGAATACCTGATCGCCGACATCCTCGGCTTTGCCCTGGAGGATGAAGGTTATCTGGTGGAAAAGGCGAGCAATGGCCTGAAGGCGCTGGAAGCACTGAAGGAAAAACGCGTCGAGCTGGTGATCACCGACTACATGATGCCATTGCTCAATGGTGAAGAGCTGGCACGCAGGATGCGCGATGAGCTGCAGCTAAGCGACTTGCCGGTCATCCTCATGAGCGGCGCGCAGGCCAGCCAAGGATGCCCGGAGCTGTTCGCCGCGGTGTTCGACAAGCCCTTCGATATGGACAGGATGATCGCCAAGGTGCGCGAACTGCTGGGCACCTGAGGCGCAGGTCGATCAAGCGCGTCCGTGCGGCTTGAGGCAGTGCTGCTCAGTGCGAGTCGTCGTGTTTTTCCGGGGCTGGGTTGCCAGCCTGGATACGCTTGAAGATCTCTTCGCGGTGCACCTGAACATCTTTCGGTGCATCGATGCCAATCCTCACCTGCATCCCTTTGACGCCCAGAATGGTGACTTTGATGTCATCGTTGATGACGATGCTTTCGCCAACCTTACGGGTGAGTATCAGCATGTAGTTCTCCTTGGTAATGTTGAAATCCGTCGGGCTAATTGCCGCGGCGGTGGGAGCCAGTCCCTCTTCCTTCTCATTAAAGACGCTTTCGGCGGATAGGAATTCCCCGACAGACAAATTCTGTTGCGTATCTTCAGGTGCAGGCGCCGGTAACTGCCGCAAGCGGTGTCCCGGCGAAGGTGCTCGGTGGCAAGAATAGGGGGGTTCAGCCCGGATGGGAAATTTCTCTGCATCATGGCCTAAATAGACAGTGTCAATGATCGTCCTGTTCCTCCAGCGCCTGTAGAAATAACAACAGCGCCACTTCTTCTGGATCCAGGCCTTTGCGATTACGTTTGCGGGGCAAGCTGGCCAGGCGGCCGAGGGCAAAGTGTTCCAGCACGGCTGGGTGGATGTAGCAGCGCCGGCATACCGCCGGGGTATTGCCCAGGCGCGTGGCGACCTGCTTGACGATGGCAGCGACCTGGCGTTTCGCTTCGGTTTCCGGCTCCCAGGCCAGCGGCCTTAGCAGGTTCAGCGCAAGGCTGCTGCCAGCCCAGGTGCGGTAGTCTTTGGCGGTAAAGTCAGCGCCAGTAAGCGCCTGCAAGAACTGGTTGATATCGCTGGAACCGATGCTGTGGCGTTGCCCCTCTTCGTCGAGGTACTGGAACAGCGCTTGGCCCGGCAGCTCCATGCAGCGCTTGAGTAGGTTGGCCAGGCGCCTGTCGTGCAAGGTGACATCGTGCTCGACGCCGCGCTTGCCACGGAACTGGAAGCGGATGGTGCCGCCTTGCACCTTGACGTGACGGTTGCGCAGCGTGGTCAACCCGTATGACTGGTTGTCACGCAGGTAACGCTGGTTGCCGATGCGGATCAGGGTGTGGTCCAGCAGGCTGACGACCAGTGCCATCACCTTTTCCCGGTCCAGGCCCGGTCTGGCCAGGTGGGTCTCCAGTTGCGAGCGCAATTTCGGCAGTGCCTGGGCAAATGCCAACATGCGCCCGTATTTGTGCTGGTCGCGCAGTTCGCGCCATTGCTCATGGTAGCGGTACTGCTTGCGGCCACGGGCGTCGCGGCCGGTGGCTTGCAGATGGCCTTGCGGGTCAGCGCAGATCCACACATCGCTATAGGCCGGAGGGATCACCAGTGCGGCAATGCGTGCGAGGGTGTCGGCGTCGCGAACCCGCTGCCCCTCGGTGTCCAGGTAGATGAAGCGGTCGCGCCAGCGCCGTCGGCTCAAGCCAGGTTGGCTGTCGTCAACGTAATGCAGGGTGCGGGGCAGGGGGCAGTCGAGCATTGGCGGCAGGCCTCGATCAGGTCTCTGATCAATGGACAACGGCCGCGTCAGGGTTGCTCAGCCCAATAAAGCCACCGACTTGATCTGGGCGATCAGGGCCTGGCCTGGGTGCAGGCCGAGCTGGTCGGCCGAGAAGCGGGTGATGCGCGCCAGCAAGGCATTGCCCCCGGCATCCAGGCTCACCAGTACATGGGCCGGGTTGTCTGCCGGGCGGGTTTCGCGCACCTGCACCGGCAGCCGGTTGAGAATGCTGGAGGCGCCGTCCGCCGTCAGGGCCAGGCTCACGTCGCGCGCCTGAACCTTTACCCGCAGGGGGCTGCCCATGACGTGAGCGGGGTGGGCGATGCGCAGTATCGGCGCGCCGCTGCCGGGCAGGCGAAGGTCGAGCAGGTCGTAGTTGGGGTCATGCCCGACTACCAAGCCTTCGAACACCACCCCGGCATCTTCGCCCTGGGCCAGCGACAGGTCCAGGCGTGCAAGCGTTTCGCCAATCGGGCCGCTGGCCACGGCCTGGCCTTGCTCCAGCAGCACCAGGTGGTCGGCAAGGCGCGCTACTTCGTCCTGGGCATGGCTGACATACACCAGCGGGATATCCAGCTCGTCATGCAGGCGCTCCAGGTACGGCAGGATTTCGCGCTTGCGCGGCCCATCGAGGGCAGCCAACGGCTCGTCCATCAACAACAGCCGTGGGCTGCTCAGCAGCGCGCGGGCGATACCGACGCGCTGCGCCTCACCGCCGGACAATGTGGCGGGCCGACGTGCGAGCAGGTGGCCGATGCCCAGCAACTGGCACGCCTGTTCGAGGCTGACCTTGCGCTCGCTGGGCGCAACCCGGCGCCAGCCAAACTCCAGGTTGCCGCGCACCGACACGTGCGGGAACAGGCTGGCTTCCTGGAATACATAGCCCACCGGGCGCAGGTGAGGCGCTTGAAAATAGCCGCGGCTGCTGTCTTCCCAGACCTCGCCGTTTACTTCGATGTAGGCGCTGGCGGCGCGCTCCAGCCCTGCCAGGCAGCGCAGGCAGGAGGTTTTGCCAGACCCGGAATGGCCGAACAACGCGCTGATCCCGCGCCCTGGCAGTTGCAGGTCGACATCCAGGGTAAAGTCGTCGCGTGCCAGCTTCAGGCGCGCCACAATCGATGCAGTCATTTCAGCTCCAGCCAGCTTTGCCGCGGCGCCCCGCGTACAGCAGGAGCAGCACCAGGAACGAGAACACCAGCATGGCACCGGCCAGCCAGTGGGCTTGCGCATATTCCATGGCCTCGACGTGATCGAAGATCTGCACCGAGACCACGCGGGTTTTGTCGGGGATGTTGCCACCGATCATCAGCACCACGCCAAACTCGCCCACGGTATGGGCAAAGCCCAGAATGCTGGCGGTGATGAAGCCAGGGCGGGCCAGCGGCAGCACCACATGGACGAAGGTGTCCCATGGGCTGGCGCGCAGGGTGGCAGCCACTTCCAGCGGCCGTTGGCCGATCGCGCCAAAGGCGTTTTGCAAGGGCTGCACCACAAAGGGCATGGAGTAAATCACGGAGCCGATCACCAACCCGCTGAAGCTGAATACCACGCTGCCCAGGCCCAATGCCTGGGTGGCCTGGCCAAGCCAGCCATGGGGCCCGAGGGCGATCAGCAGGTAAAAGCCGATGACCGTCGGTGGCAGCACCAGCGGCAGGGCCACCACCGCGCCCACCGGCCCACGCAGCCAAGAGCGCGTGCGCGCCAGCCACCAGGCGATGGGTGTGCCGACGATCAGCAGGATCAAGGTGGTCAGGCTGGCCAGTTTGATGGTCAGCCAGATGGCACCCAGGTCACTGGCGTCTAGTGGCATCAGAGCTCATAACCGTAGGATTTGATTACCTCGGCGGCTTTCGGGCCTTTCAGGTACTCGACCAGCGCCTTGGCAGCGGCACTGTCCTTGCCTTTGTTAAGGATCACGGCGTCCTGGCGGATCGGGTCGTGCAGGTTGGATGGCACGATCCAGGCTGAGCCGCTGGTGACTTTGCCGTCCTTGTAGATCTGCGACAGCGCGACGAAGCCGAGCTCGGCATTGCCGGTGGACACGAACTGGAAGGCCTGGGTGATGTTCTGCCCTTCGACGATCTTGCCCTTGGTGGCCTCGGTCAGTTTCAGCTTGTCGAGCACCTGGGTCGCGGCCAGGCCGTAGGGGGCGGCTTTAGGGTTGGCGATGGACAAGTGCTTGTACGTGTTCTGCTTCAGCACGTCCCCCTTGGCATCCACGTAACCTTCTTTCGCCGACCACAGGGCCAGGGTGCCGATGGCGTAGGTGAAACGCGAGCCTGGGACGATTTCCTTTTCCTGCTCGAGCTTGGCCGGGGTGCTGTCGTCGGCGGCGAGGAACACTTCGAACGGCGCGCCATTCTTGATCTGGGCGTAGAACTGCCCGGTAGCACCATAGGCGGCGACCAGCGTATGGCCGGTGTCCTTTTCAAAGTCTTTGGCTATGGCCTGGATGGGGGCTGTGAAGTTCGCTGCGACCGCGACCTGGACTTCGTCGGCCCAGGCAGTGTTAAGGCAGATCAGGCTGGCCAGTGCAGTGGCGGCCAGGTGGAATGGGCGGATACGCATGAAGACAGCTCCTTGGGTTATCGTTATAGCGTGAACTATATAGCGATAGGCCATTGGCCGGGAAGGGGGCTGGACGACGACGGCGGTAATGGCCTGCAAGTGCTGTTCAGCGCGATAGCTTTTGCAGTGCCTTGCTGGCAATTTCCTGGGTCAGCTCAGCTGCCGGCATGTGCCTGCCTAAGCGCAGCGCCTGGCCCGACCACAGGTTGCTGAAGTCGCTGTTGCCTTGCGGGTCGGTGATTGCACGCAGTGGCATCAGCGCGCCACCTGCCAGCGGGAAGCGCGGTGCCAGGTCGCTCATCGGCCCCAGCTCACGCATGATGCGGTTGTTGATGCCCCGCGCTGGGCGGCCGGTGAACAGGTTGGTCAGGGCCGTGTCGCTGGCGGGCGCGGTGTCCAGCGCGCGGCGGTGGGCCGCAGACACCTTGGCCTCGGGGCAGAACAGGTAGGCTGTGCCGATCTGCACAGCCGATGCGCCCAACGCAAGGGCCGCGACCAGGCCACGGTGGTCGGCGATGCCCCCGGCTGCAATCACCGGCACCGTGACCGCGTCGACGATCTGTGGCACCAGGGCGAAGGTGCCAATCTGGCTGGTGATGTCTTCGCTGAGGAACATGCCGCGATGGCCGCCCGCTTCATAGCCCATGGCGATGATCGCGTCACAGCCGTTGCGCTCCAGCCACAGCGCTTCTTCCACCGTGGTAGCACTGGACAGCACCTTGGCGCCACTGGCCTTGACCCGTTGCAGCAGGTGGGGCTCGGGCAGGCCGAAGTGAAAGCTCACCACTTCAGGGCGCAACTGCTCGACCAGTTGGCAGCTTTGCTCATCGAACGGCGCGCGGTTGGAGACCGGCGTAGGGGCGTCGAAATCGGCACCCACCTCGCTGTAGTAAGGCTTGAGTACCTGCTTCCAGCGCGCCTCGCGGATCGCGTCGGGCGGTGGTGGTTGGTGGCAGAAGAAGTTCAGGTTCAGCGGCCGCCCAGGGCAGCCGGCGCGGAACGCTTCGATCTCATCACGTACCTGGTCACTGCTCAACATGGCGCAGGGCAGTGCGCCAAGGCCGCCCGCAGCGCCCACGGCAATGGCCATGGCCGAGCCCGTCGCACCTGCCATCGGCGCCTGCAGAATAGGCACTTCAATGCCCAGCAGATCGAGAATACGGCGGTCGGGCCAAGGGCTCATGCGGGTCTCCTTGCGGGCGGCGTGATCGGTGCGGCAGTACCTGCGGGGCGTTTACAGGGCCTTGCTGACCTGGATGTCGCTGATCTTTTCGGCATCTTCGCCGTGGATCTTGCGCAGCGCTTGCAGCGCCTGCTCGTGGGAGGCATCGGTCATGAGTGCGAAATCCCAACGGCGCGCGCCGTCGAGTTTGTATTTGATGACGTACTTGATGGTCTGGGTCATGGCGGTCTTATCTGAGTTTCGACGACGAGCGACGGATGATCTTGATCTTGTGGGTCAAGGTCGGCTTGCGCGTTACCGAGATCGGGCGCGTGGTCACGGTATCGAGGGTGATGTTCCAGAAACCGGTACTTGGAACGGTGATCTTGGCCGGGAACTTGTCGAAGGCACCACCATGGTAGGTGTGTCGACCGCCATTTTTGAAGCTGCGGAAGTTGGCGTCGTTCATCAGGCGGATGTTGCAGCGCTGGGAGCACTCGATGACGACGATATCGTCCTCGTTGAGGTGCTCGCGCTGGTGTACGAATTTCATGTGATGCTCCGCAAGGTTTGGATCTGCAAAGGCGAAAGATACCACGATGTCACGCTAAGCTGCCGCGCTCGATGGCCAGGCGTAGATAATTCTGCCAAAGCAGGGAGCAAACAGGCCTGGCTGTGGTCGAACTGGATTCTTGATGGCAGAGGTGCTGCAAATGAAGTGGATGGTGGCGGCGTTGTTCCTGGGGCTTGGGGGCTGTGTCAGCGTTTCGGAGCTTGAGCAGTCGCACGAAACGCTGGATGTGATGTCTGGCAAGACACCGCGTGAATACGCCGATTGCGTCAAGCAGAAGCTGGCCGATACCCGTGATCCGTTGGTCGAGGAGCAACGCGGTGATGGCTTGCGCCTGATCGTCCCGCAAAAGCTCACGGCCGGGGCTGGGCCGGCGGCACTGGTCGATATCGACTCGCGTGGCAGCGGCAGCAGCATCAAATTGCATGAACGGTTGAACAACTTCCCGTTGCGCCTGGGTGATGTGCGCACCGCAGCGACGCAGTGCATTTCTGGCCATTGATCTGGCGCAACGGATGCGCGGTTAAAAGGCCAATAGCTGTCACCTGGTAGGTGTTGGCGTTGTTGCGACTTGCCCTACGGGTCTAGTATCCATTTGCTTATGTTTTTTAAGCCTAAGCTTATAACAAAAGAAATGGAGATTCGTGATGACCCCGTTGAGTCGAGTCGTGATCGGCAGCCTGCTGATCCTGGCCTGGCCCACGGCGCATGCCGCCGATGGCCAGAAGATCTTCACCCAGGGCGGGGCGAACCCCGCCGCCATGGCCTGTATAGGTTGCCATGGCCCAGACGGCAAGGGCATTGCCGCTGCCGGGTTCCCTCGCTTGGCCGGCCTGCCGGCCGGTTACCTCAGCAAGCAATTGCAGGATTGGCGCAATGGCACCCGCAAGCAGCCGGTCATGGAACCGCTTGCCAAGGCCCTGAGCGACGACGAAATCAAAGCCGTCAGTGCCTACCTGGCCAGCCTCCCGGCTGAGCCAGCAGCCGATCTGCGCCGCCAGCAGATCGCCGATGACCCCACCACGCGCCTGGCACTGTATGGCGACTGGGAGCGGCAGATTCCGGGGTGTGTGCAATGCCACGGCCCAGGCGGCAGCGGCGTGGGTGAGCATTTCCCTCCGCTGGCAGGCCAGCCTGCGGCTTACCTGGTAGCCCAACTGAATGCCTGGCGCGACGGCAGCCGCAGCAATGACCCCAACCAACTGATGGTCGGCGTGGCCAAGGCCATGACCGATGACGAGGTCAAGGCGATTGCCGCGTTCTTCGCCCGTCCCGTCCACCCGGAGGTCACGCCATGAAACCGATGATTCCAGCCGTGCTGCTGTTGGCCATGGGCAGTGCCCAGGCAGCCCCGATCGCCATGGAAGACCAGTCGCAGTTGAAAGTGCCGGGCGTGCAGGCCGCGCCGCAGTTCGTGCCGCCTGCCGAGAGCGAGTTGCCGGACAATGCCTTTGGCAAGATGGTCCGCCAGGGCCATGCGCTGTTTGTCGATACCCGGCGGCTGATGCCTGAAGCCGTGGGCAACGGCATGAACTGCAGCAACTGCCACCTTGATCAGGGGCGCCTGGCCCACTCTGCGCCGATGTGGGGTGCGTATCCGATGTACCCGGCGTATCGCAAGAAAAACGACAAGGTCAACACCTATGCCGAGCGCATTCAGGGGTGTTTCCAGTTCAGCATGAATGGCAAACCACCGGCGGCTGACAGCCCGCAGATGACGGCGTTGTCGGTGTATGCCTACTGGTTGTCGACCAAGGCGCCGACAGGCGTGGAGATCGCCGGGCGCGGCTACCCCGACGTACCGCAACCCCAGGGTGGCTACGACTTCAAGCGTGGCCAGCAGGTCTACCGTGACCAGTGTGCGATTTGCCACGGCGACAATGGCGAAGGGCAGCAGGTGGCCGGCGAGTATGTGATGCCGCCGTTGTGGGGCAAGGATTCCTACAACTGGGGGGCCGGGATGCACCGTATCAACACGGCGGCGTCCTTCATCAAATACAACATGCCGCTGGGCAAGCCTGGCAGCCTGAGCGATGAACAGGCCTGGGATGTGGCGGCATGGATCAACCGCCATGAGCGCCCGCAGGACCCGCGGTTGGTGGAGGGCTCTATCGAGAAGACGCGGCTGAAGTTTCATGCCAATGACGGGGTGAACCTGTATGGGCAGAAGGTCGAGGGGGTGCTGATCGGGCAGGGAACCGGTAGCTGACGGGGTTGCTGTGCTGGCCTATTCGCGGGCCAGCACAGGCAACAACCGTTTTTGTCATCTACCCGTCACCGCCCTGCAACCACTGCCGGGTTGCAATGGCCGCCATCATCCTGAAGGAGCGCGGCCATGGAACTCTGTGTGATCGGGGCGGGGTATGTTGGTTTGGTGACGGCGGCCTGTTTTGCCGAAATGGGCAATCGCGTGGTCTGCCTGGAACGCGACCCGCAGCGCCTGATGCAACTGCGCCAAGGCCACTGCCCGATCCACGAGCCAGGCCTGCAGGCGCTGTTGCACAGCGCCATGCAGGCGGCCCGGCTGGCCTTCAGCGATGACTGGCAGCAAGCCCTGGCCGCCGCCGAGGTGGTGTTCATCGCAGTGGGCACACCGAGCCAGGAAGACGGCTCGGCCGACCTGCAGCATGTGCTGGCCGTGGCCGACAGCCTGGGGCGACACCTGACCCACCCGTGCCTGGTGGTGAACAAGTCGACAGTTCCCGTAGGCACCGCAGAACGCGTAGCCCGGCACATTGCGCTTGGCCTGCGCGAGCGTGGCGCAGGCTTCGTTGTCGAGGTGGCGAGCAACCCTGAGTTTCTCAAGGAGGGTAGCGCCCTCGAAGACTTCATGCGCCCGGACCGCATCATCATCGGCACCGACAGCGCAGCCGCCAGCCAGTGCCTACAGCGGCTGTATGCGCCGTTTGTGCGTAACCGTGAACGCATCCTGTTGATGGCGCCGCGTGCCGCCGAATTCAGCAAATACGCCGCCAATGCCTTTCTGGCCACCAAGATCTCCTTCATCAACGAACTGGCCGGGCTTTGCGCGCAGCTGGACGTGGATATCGAGCAGGTGCGACGAGGCATTGGCAGCGACCGGCGCATCGGCAGCCATTTCATTTATGCCGGGTGTGGCTATGGCGGCTCGTGCTTCCCCAAGGATGTCCGGGCGCTGATCCGCACCGCCGAGCAGCTTGGCTACCCGGCGGGTATCCTGCAGGCGGTGCAAGCCCGTAACGAAGCGCAGAAAACCTTGCTGTTCAAGGCGCTGCACCAGCATTTTGGCGGCTTCATGCGTGGGCGTAGCGTGGCGCTGTGGGGGTTGGCCTTCAAACCCGGTACCGACGACCTGCGCGAGGCGCCCAGCCTGGTACTGATCGACGCCTTGCTGGCGGCCGGTGCGCGGGTACAGGCCTGCGACCCGGTGGCGCTGGGCGGCATGGCAGGGCGCTACCCCCACGCCTTGGCCACTGGCCAACTGCGCCTGAGCGAAGACCCTTACGCCTGCGTCGAAGGTGCGGACGCCTTGGTACTGGTGACCGAATGGAAGCAGTTCAGGCAGCCGGATTTCGTGCGGGTGCGGGGGCTTATGCGCATGCCAGTGGTATTCGATGGTCGCAATATTTACGATGCTCAGGAACTATCTACACTGGGTTATCTCTATCATGGCATCGGTCGGCCTCAGGTGGGGCATTGTAAGGTGACTGCCGCCTGATTAGACTGCGCCGAATTCCACAGGCCTAGCCTTCGTTAAGGACGTATATGATCAAAAAATGCTTGTTCCCGGCCGCCGGCTACGGCACCCGCTTCCTGCCCGCTACCAAAGCCATGCCCAAGGAAATGCTGCCGGTGGTCAACAAGCCGCTGATCCAGTATGGCGTTGAAGAAGCGCTGGATGCCGGGCTGAACGAGATCTCCATCGTGACTGGCCGTGGCAAGCGTGCCTTGGAAGACCACTTCGACATCAGCTACGAGCTGGAAAACCAGATCAAGGGCACCGACAAGGAAAAATACCTGGTCGGCATCCGTCGTCTGCTCAACGAGTGCTCTTTCTCCTACACCCGTCAGACCGAAATGAAGGGCCTGGGCCACGCGATCCTCACCGGCCGCCCGCTGATCGGCGACGAACCGTTCGCCGTCGTCCTGGCCGACGACCTGTGCGTCAACCCGGAAGGTGACGGTGTACTGACCCAGATGGTCAAACTGTACAAGCAGTACCGCTGCTCGATCGTTGCCATCCAGGAAGTCGACCCGCAGGAAACCAACAAGTACGGTGTGATCGCCGGCGAGATGATCCGCGACGACATCTTCCGCGTCACCGACATGGTCGAAAAACCGGCCCCTGAAGACGCGCCATCGAACCTGGCGATCATTGGCCGCTACATCCTGACCCCGGATATCTTCGATATCATCGCCAACACCAAGCCGGGCAAAGGCGGTGAAATCCAGATCACCGACGCCCTGCTGCAGCAGGCCAAAGATGGCTGCGTGATCGCCTACAAGTTCAAGGGCAAGCGTTTCGACTGCGGTGGCGCCGAAGGCTACATCGACGCGACCAACTTCTGCTTCGAGAACTACTACAAGACGGGCAAGGCTTACTGATAAGCCTGGCAGGTCTGAGAGCCACCCTTCGGGGTGGCTTTTTTGTTTGCGGCGGCCAACGGCGGTATGCTGGGCGCCAGCCTAGGAGACTGAATAAATGGCCTACGATTTTGATCTGTTCGTGATTGGTGCCGGGTCCGGCGGTGTGCGCGCTGCGCGATTTGCCGCGGGCTTTGGCGCGAAAGTGGCAGTGGCCGAGAGCCGCTACCTGGGCGGTACCTGCGTCAACGTCGGCTGCGTGCCGAAAAAGCTGCTGGTGTATGGCGCGCACGTCGCTGACGAGCTGGAACAAGCCGCAGGCTTCGGCTGGACCCTGGAAGAAGGGCATTTCGACTGGGGCACCTTGATTGCCAACAAGAACCGGGAAATCGAGCGCCTCAACGGCATCTACCGCAACCTGCTGGTCAACAGCGGGGTGACCTTGTTGCAAGGCCATGCACGGCTCACCGGCGCCAACGAAGTGGACGTCGACGGCCAGCGCTACACGGCCGAGCACATCCTCATCGCAACCGGTGGCTGGCCGCAGGTGCCAGACATCCCAGGCAAGGAACTGGCCATCACCTCCAACGAGGCGTTCTACCTCAAGGCACTGCCACGCCGTGTGCTGGTGGTGGGCGGTGGCTACATTGCCGTCGAATTTGCCGGCATCTTCCAGGGCCTGGGTGCCGACACCACTTTGCTGTACCGCGGCGACCTGTTCCTGCGTGGCTTCGACGGCTCGGTGCGCACGCACCTGAAAGAAGAGCTGGAAAAACGCGGCCTCGATCTGCAGTTCAATGCGGACATCCAGCGTATCGACAAGCTGGATGACGGCAGCCTCAAGGCCACCCTCAAGGACGGCCGCGAGCTGGTTGCCGACTGCGTGTTCTACGCCACCGGTCGCCGGCCGATGCTGGACAACCTGGGCCTGGAAAACACCGGCGTCGAGCTGGATGCCCGCGGCTACATTCGCGTCGACGACCAGTACCAGACCACTGCGCCATCGATCCTCGCCATCGGCGATGTGATCGGCCGGGTGCAGCTTACCCCCGTGGCCCTGGCCGAGGGCATGGCCGTTGCACGGCGGTTGTTCAAGCCCGAGCAGTACCGCCCGGTGGACTACCAGAACATCCCCACCGCAGTGTTCAGCCAGCCGCCGATCGGTACCGTCGGCCTGACCGAAGAGCAGGCGCTGGAAGCCGGGCATAAGGTGCAGATTTTCGAGAGCCGTTTCCGGGCCATGAAGCTGACCCTTACCGACATCCAGGAAAAGACCCTGATGAAGCTGGTGGTCGATGCCGAGACCGACAAGGTCCTGGGTTGCCACATGGTTGGGCCGGATGCCGGTGAGATCGTCCAGGGCCTGGGGATTGCGCTGAAGGCCGGGGCGACCAAGCAGCAGTTCGACGAGACCATCGGTGTGCACCCGACGGCGGCCGAAGAGTTCGTGACCATGCGTACCGTTACCCGCTGATAATCGCGTGTGACGACACCATCCTGTGGGAGCGGGTTTACCCGCGAAGAATGCAACGCGGTGTATGGCACCGGCTTTGCCGGTGTTCGCGGGTAAACCCGCTCCCACAGGGTTCTGCTACACCAGCAGCTGCGTTGTTCAGCGCAATCTCTTCTATTAATAAACCTTGGTTATAGCCAAAACCAATCAGCAGCATCAGCTTTGCCAATGAGCCTTCATTGGGATGAACGGTTAGGATTCTCTCCATCAACTGATTCCAACCCCATGAAGGAGCGTCTCTCATGCCTATCATCAACAGCCAAGTCAAACCGTTCAACGCCACTGCCTACCACAAAGGCGAGTTCGTCCAGGTCAGCGAAGCCGACCTGAAAGGCAAGTGGTCTGTCGTGTTCTTCTACCCGGCCGACTTCACCTTCGTCTGCCCAACCGAATTGGGTGACCTCGCTGACAACTACGCCGAGTTCCAGAAGCTGGGCGTCGAGATCTACGGTGTGTCCACCGACACCCACTTCACCCACAAAGCCTGGCACGACACTTCGGACACCATCGGCAAGATCGAATACCCGCTGATCGGTGACCCGACTCACATCATCTCGCGCAACTTCGACGTACTGATCGAAGAAGCCGGCCTGGCCGATCGCGGTACCTTCGTGATCAACCCAGAAGGCCAAATCAAGATCGTCGAACTCAACGACGGTGGTGTAGGCCGTGACGCCAGCGAGCTGCTGCGCAAGGTCAAGGCTGCCCAGTACGTTGCCGCCCACCCAGGCGAAGTCTGCCCGGCCAAGTGGAAAGAAGGCGAAGCCACCCTGGCACCGTCGCTGGACCTGGTTGGCAAGATCTAAGGTCGTGCGCCAGTCGCGGGCGGTAAGCAGCCGCCAAAGCTGAAATACCTACCGCCCCGCCAAACGCCCGGGCGCTACTGCCTGGGCGTTTTTGTATCTGAAGATTGAAAAAGGAATCGCCCGTATGTTGGACGCCACGCTTAAATCGCAACTGAAAACCTACCTGGAGCGGGTCACCCAGCCGATCGAGATCGTTGCCTCCCTCGACGACGGCGCGAAGTCCCGCGAATTGCACGACCTGCTGGTGGAAATCGCCGGCCTGTCGAACCTGATTACCCTGCGCGCGGACGGAAGCGACGCCCGTCGTCCTTCGTTCTCGCTCAACCGCCCAGGGGCTGACATCAGCCTGCGTTTCGCCGGCATCCCCATGGGCCACGAATTCACCTCCCTGGTGCTGGCGCTGCTGCAAGTCGGCGGCCACCCGTCCAAGGCCAGCGCCGACGTGATCGAGCAGATCCAAGGGCTGCAAGGCGAATTCACCTTCGAAACCTACTTCTCGCTGTCGTGCCAGAACTGCCCGGACGTGGTCCAGGCGCTGAACCTGATGGCGGTGCTCAACCCCAACGTGCGCCATGTGGCCATCGATGGCGCGCTGTTCCAGGACGAAGTCGAAGCGCGCAAGATCATGGCGGTGCCGAGCGTTTACCTGAACGGCGAAGTGTTTGGCCAGGGCCGCATGGGCCTGGAAGAGATTCTGGGCAAGATCGACACCAGCGCCGGCACCCGCCAGGCCGAGAAGATCAACGCCAAGGACGCATTCGATGTATTGGTGGTCGGTGGTGGCCCAGCCGGCGCCGCGGCGGCGATCTATGCCGCGCGTAAAGGCATCCGCACCGGTGTTGCCGCCGAGCGCTTTGGTGGGCAGGTGCTCGACACCCTGGCCATCGAAAACTTCATTTCAGTGCAGGAAACCGAAGGGCCGAAGCTGGCCACCGCGCTGGAAGAACACGTCAAGCAGTACGACGTCGACATCATGAACCTGCAGCGCGGCGAGGCGTTGATCCCTGCCACCGACGGCGGCCTGCACGAAGTACGCCTGGCCGGTGGTGCCTCGCTCAAGGCCAAGACCGTGATCCTGGCCACCGGTGCCCGCTGGCGCGAAATGAACGTGCCGGGTGAACAGGAATACCGCGGTCGCGGCGTGGCCTACTGCCCGCACTGTGACGGCCCGCTGTTCAAGGGCAAGCGTGTGGCGGTGATCGGCGGCGGCAACTCTGGTGTGGAAGCGGCCATCGACCTGGCCGGCATTGTCGCCCAGGTGACGCTGATCGAGTTCGACAGCCAACTGCGTGCTGACGCCGTGTTGCAACGCAAGCTGCACAGCTTGCCGAACGTGAAGGTGATCACCAGTGCGCTGACCACCGAAGTGCTGGGCAATGGCGAGAAAGTGTCCGGTTTGCGCTACAAGGATCGCACCACCGATGAGCTGCATGACCTGGCGCTGGAGGGCATCTTCGTACAGATCGGTCTGCTGCCGAACACTGACTGGCTGAAAGGTACGGTCGAGCTGTCGCCGCGTGGCGAGATCATTGTCGATGCCAAAGGCGCGACCAACATCCCAGGCGTGTTTGCCGCCGGTGACGTGACCACCGTGCCGTACAAGCAGATCGTCATCGCAGTAGGCGAGGGCGCCAAGGCTTCGCTGGCAGCCTTCGATCACCTGATCCGCACCTCGGCGCCGGCGTAAGCCAAGCGCAAGCCTGAGGGTGTCTATGATTACTCCAGACACCCTCAGGAATCTCACCCATGACCCTGATCAGCCGCGAACCCTGGTGGCTAGTGCCACCCAAGCCCGGGCAAAAGGAGCAGGACCTGCACTGGGGCTATCTGGAAATCTACGCCGATGGCCGCACTGTGTTCGTCGACCAGCGCCCCAGCGATAAAGAACTGGCCGAGCGCAAAAGCTGCCGCAACTTCCCCGACCCCGAGCACTGAAGGGCTCAGCCTTCGAGCTCGGCCAGGCGCGCCTCCAGCGCTGCAATCCGGGCTTCCAAGGCCTCTATGCGCTCCTCCGAAACATTACCGCCACTGCTGCGGGCGCCCCCCTCCTGCTGGCGCGCGGCCAAAATCGCCTCGATTTCTGCCGGGTCACCCAGCGCATGGGTATAGCGGTCTTCGCGTTGGCCTGCCTGGCGCGGCAGGTGCAAAGCCAAATCCCGTGAAATCAGGCGCTCCAGCTGGTGCTGGATTTGTTCAGTGTCGTCGAAGTCGTGCAGGCGGTTGCTGCGGCTGAGCAGCTCGTTTAGGGTTTGCGGCCCGCGCAGGAACATCAGGCCCATCAGCACCAGCTGCGCCGGCACCAATTCCAGGGCCTTGTCCACGCGCTGCTCCCAGCGGTCGGCGCGGCTGCCCATCTGCAAGCGTGTCATGCCCTGGCCTTCGAGTGCGCGCAAGGCCTGGCCGACCTGGCCTTGGGTGAGGTTCATCACCGGCTCGCGGCTGGTCTTCTGGTTACAGGCCAGGACCAGGGCATTGAGAGTCAGTGGGTAGCTTTCCGGGCTGGTGGCCTGTTTTTCGATCAGCGAGCCGAGAATGCGGATCTCGGTGCTGTTGAAACGGCCTTCACCTGCGGTTTCGTGTTCTGACATGGCCCAGTCTCATTGCGAGGAAAAGGCCACTAGCGTAGGTAAAGCCGCTGCATTAGGCAATTGGCAGCGCTTGTTGAACGGCCTTGCCGGGGCTCCGGGCTGGTCGGAAAGGGCCGCAAAGCGGCCCCAACACGCTTAAGCCCCGCGTCGCTCTTCAGCCTGGCACGCCGCTGCCGTGAACAGCACGTCGGTCGAAGAATTCAGCGCAGTCTCGGCCGAGTCCTGCAGTACGCCGATGATGAAGCCCACGGCAACCACCTGCATGGCGATCTCGCTGGGGATGCCAAACAGGCTGCAAGCCAGCGGAATCAACAACAGCGAACCACCCGCCACGCCCGAAGCGCCGCACGCGCAGACCGCTGCCACCACACTCAGCAACACCGCAGTCGGCAAGTCGACCGGGATACCCAGGGTGTGCACGGCCGCCAGGGTCAGCACGGTGATGGTGATCGCGGCGCCGGCCATGTTGATGGTCGCGCCCAGGGGGATCGACACCGAATAGGTGTCTTCATGCAGGCCAAGGCGCTCCGACAGCGCGAGGTTGACCGGAATGTTGGCGGCCGAGCTGCGGGTGAAGAACGCCGTGATACCGCTTTCACGCAGGCACAACAACGTCAGTGGGTACGGGTTGCGGCGAATCTTCCAGAACACGATCAGCGGGTTCATCACCAGGGCTACGAACAGCATGCAGCCAATCAGCACGGCCAGCAGGTGCAAGTAGCCGAGCAGGGCGTTCAAGCCTGACTGGGCCAGGGTCGCGCTGACCAGGCCGAAGATGCCCAGCGGGGCGAAGCGGATGACCACGCGCACGATCAGGGTCACGCCGTTGGACAGGTCCTCGACCACAGTGCGGGTGGTTTCGCCGGCATGGCGCAGGGCCACGCCCAGGCCGATCGCCCAGGTCAGCACGCCGATGAAGTTAGCGTTGAGCAAGGCATTGACCGGGTTGTCGACGGCGCTCAGCAGCAGGTTCTGCAGCACTTCCGTGATGCCGCCCGGTGCACTCAGGGCGGCGTCGCCGGCGCTCAGTGCCAGGTGCGACGGGAACAGCATGCTGGCGACCACGGCCACCACGGCTGCGGCAAAGGTACCCAGCAGGTACAGCCACAGGATCGGGCGGATGTGGGTTTCCTGGCCATGGCGGTGGTTGGCGATCGAGGCCATGACCAGGATGAACACCAGGATCGGCGCCACGGCTTTGAGGGCGCTGACGAACACCTTGCCGAGGAAGGCCAGGTTGCGGGCGACGTCGGGCGCCAGCAGTGCCAGGGCGATGCCCGCGAGCAGGCCGATGACGATCTGCGTCACCAGGCTGGTGCGGTTGAGGAGGCGGAAGACAGGGGTCATGTGCAGCGCAGTCTCGGTTTTTGAAAGGGCGGGACTTTACCACAGACCGCTGTAGGGCTTGCCGGCAATGAAGTGGGAAAAATTACCAGTGAAACAGCTCCCGCCGTGCCCCCTCGGTAATGGCCACGATGCCCGGGTGCTTGACCTTGCGCTCCACTGAGATGGCATAGAACGACTCATGCACCGCCTCGGTCTGCCCGATCAACTGCACGCCATACTGGCGGCACACCTCCTCGGCGATGACGCTGGGCGCGACGAAAATGCCGCTGCCCGATTGCCCGAATGCCTGCATCAAGGCGCTGTCGTCGAACTCGCCAACGATGCGCGGCTGCACCTGTTGCTCGCCCAGCCAACGCAGCAAGCGGCTGCGCACCACGGTTTCCTGGCCTGGAATCAACAGGGGCGCATCTTGCAGGCAAGCAGGGAAGGGGCCGCCATGGCGTTGTGCCAAGGCCTGGGTGGCGAAGAAACTCAGGCCGCACTCGCCCAGCTTCTGGCTGTAGCCCTTGATGTCCAGGTGGCTGGGCATCGGGCTGTCGGAGATAACCAGGTCCAGGCGCTGGATCGCCAGGTCTGCCAGCAGCCGCTCCAGCTTGTCTTCGCGGCAGTTGATGCGCAGCACCTCGTCCAGTTCCATGGTCGGCGCCAGCAGGCGATAGACGATGGATTTGGGGACCACGTCGGCCACGCCCACACGGAACAGGATCTGTTCCTGTGGGCCGGCACGCAGCAGGGCTTCCAGCTCGCCGCCGATCTGGAACATCTGCTCGGCATACACCAGCGTCTGGCGGCCGGTCTCGGTCAACTCCAGCTGCCGCCCGACCCGTTGAAACAGCTCCAGGCCATAGGTCTGCTCGAACAGGCTGATCTGCCCGCTGATGGTCTGGGGCGTCAGGTTCAATTGCTCACTGGCCCGCGCAATGCTGCCGGTCTTGGCCACGGCCCAGAAGTAGTGCAATTGGCGGTAGTTGAGCATCGGGTTTTCTCGATTCGTAAAAACCGAAGTATAACCGCTGAAAATACGAATTTTCCTGATGTATTGGCCTCTTTAGAATGCGACTCCATCAGGCGCTGCGTGCGCCGCCGGAATATCGACAAGCGAGGAACCCATGTTGCAGCTTAAATCCATTGGCACGCCTTTGGTGTTGGCCCTGGCCCTGTTCACCCTGGCCGGCTGCGATCAGGCCGAAAAATCCGCCCAGCAGATGCTGGACCAGGCGGCCCAGTCGGCCAAGCAGGCCATCGACAAGACCAACGAAGCGGCGCAGCAGGCCCTGAGCGATGCCATCGGCAGCGAAGGCCAGCCGCCAAAAGACGTTGAAAAGCAAGAAAAGACCCAGGACATCTGACCCCAAGACCCGATGCAGGATTGATTAAATGGAATATTTGCTGGAACTCGCCGCAAGCCCGACCGCCTGGGTCGCCCTCGCCACGCTGGTGGCCATGGAGATCGTGCTGGGTATCGACAACCTGATCTTCATCTCCATCCTCACCAACAAACTGCCCCTGGAGTACCGCTCCAAGGCGCGGCGCATTGGTATCAGCATGGCCTTGGTCATGCGCCTGGCGCTGCTCAGCACCGTGGCCTGGATCGTCCAGCTGACCGAGCCGGTGGTCGATGTGTTCGGCCATAGCTTCTCGTGGAAGGACATGATCCTGATCGCCGGTGGCCTGTTCCTGCTGTGGAAGGCGACCAAGGAAATTCACGAAAACGTCGACCCGCACGGCGCCAAGGAAGAATCCAAGGCCGGTTCCACCATCACCTTGGGCTTCGCCGCGGCCATTGGCCAGATCCTGTTGCTGGATATCGTCTTCTCGATCGACAGCATCATCACCGCCGTGGGCATGACCGAACACCTGCCGATCATGATCATTGCCGTGATCGCTGCTGTGATCGTGATGTTGGTGGCGGCCGACCCGCTGGCCAAGTTCATCAATGACAACCCGACCGTGGTGATGCTGGCCCTGGGCTTCCTGATCATGATCGGCATGACCCTGATTGCCGAAGGCATGGGCGCTCACGTGCCGAAAGGGTATGTGTATGCGGCGATGGCGTTCTCGACCTTGATCGAGATCCTCAACATCATGGCCCGCCGGGCGCGGATGAAGCGCGAAGCGGCTGAGGGTTGATCTAGAAAAAGCGGGGCCATGTGGGAGCGGGCTTGCCCCGCGAACACCGGCGAAGCCGGTGCCAACCACCGCGTGGCCCCATTCGCGGGTCAAGCCCGCTCCCACAGGTATACATCAAATACGTGCGTTTAATGCGCCTCTACCTGCCGCCGCGCCCCGCGCACAGCCTGAGGTTCGGCCACACCCTGCGGTGGCAGGTGATGATGGGAATGACGCCGTACGATACGCAGTACACCCCACAGCATGGCGGCTGCGACGCTCAGCCACATACCTACCAGCATGAGGATTGCCAGGGTCAGGCTCATGTGTGCCTCCTTCTCTCGGGCCAGCGCGCTGTCAGCCAGGGCTCGCCTTACAGACACTTCATTAGTCTAGCCTGCCCCTTGTGACGTTCCATTGACCTTAGGTCTATTGCTGAGGCCGATTCGCTACAAGCCGGTGTCGGACTATACCCGCGCACCTGTGGGCCCTATGATCGGTGGCCAGAGCCGGGCGCTGCCTGCCTGGCATAGGAACAAGCGAGTGCCCATGGAGCAAGTTTCCTTCAAATCGCTGGCTTCAGCCCCACGCCGGTTGCTGCTGGCTGGCTTGGTGGCAGTCAGCCTGGCCGGTTGCGCCAGCGCACCGCCCGCCAGCCTCAAAGGCCTGCCGCAGCGGGTCGAAATCAGCAGCGTGCCGTTCTACCGGGGTAACGCCAACCACAGCGGGGCCATGGCCCTGGCGGCGCTGCTTTCGCAACAGGGTGCGCCGATCACCCCCGGGCTGCTGGATAAACCTTTGAACCTGCCCCAAGGCGCCGAAACGCTGGATACCAGTATCCCCCGTGTCGCACGGGACTACGGCATGGTGGTGTATGCGCTGGACAAACAACTGGACGCCTTGCTCACACAAGTGGCGGCGGGCAACCCGGTGTTGCTGCGTTACGAGGAGGGTTCGGCCTGGTGGAGCGAGCCACGCTACGCCGTGCTGATCGGTTATGACCGCTACAAGCAACGGGTACTGTTGCGCTCTGGCATGCACCGTCGGCAACTGATGGCCTTTGATGACTTTGCCTCGGCCTGGGCCAAGCAGGGGAGTTGGGCGGTGCTGCTGCAACCGCCGCGGCAACTGCCCGCCCAGGTTGACCGGCAACGTTGGTTGCAGGCTGCCGATGAGCTGGCCCGCGCAGGGCAGGAAGTCGCCGCCAAACAGGCGGTGAACAGCCTGGGGCGGTAAGCCGCGCACCGGCCGCTTCGCGGGCTTACCCGCAAAGCGGCCGGTGCGTTGTTACAGAGGTATCAGAAGCCCAGGCGGTCGCGCAGGCTGTAGTACCAGGCACCAATGGCGCTGAACGGTACACGCAGCATCTGGCCACCCGGGAACGGGTAGTGCGGCAGGCCGGCGAACGCGTCGAAACGTTCGGCCTGACCACGCAGCGCCTCGGCCAGCACCTTGCCTGCCAGGTGTGTGTAGGTCACACCGTGGCCCGAGCAGCCCTGGGAGTAATAGATGTTGTCGCCAATGCGGCCGACCTGAGGCAGGCGCGACAGGGTCAGCAGGAAGTTGCCGGTCCAGGCGTAGTCGATCTTCACGTTCTGCAGCTGCGGGAAGGCCTTGAGCATCTTCGGACGGATGATCGCCTCGATGTTTGCTGGGTCGCGTGCGCCGTAGACCACGCCACCACCGAAGATCAGGCGCTTGTCGCTGGTCAGGCGGTAGTAGTCGAGCAGGTAGTTGCAGTCTTCGACACAGTAGTCCTGCGGCAGCAGGGTACGTGCCAGGTCTGCGTCCAAGGGCTCGGTGGTGATCACCTGAGTACCGCACGGCATGGACTTGGAGGCCAGTTCTGGCACCAGGTTGCCCAGGTAGGCGTTACCGGCGACGATGATGAACTTGGCGCGCACTTTACCCTGTGGCGTATGAACGACCGGGTTGGCGCCACGCTCGATGCGAACGGCCGGGGTCTGCTCATAAATGATGCCGCCCAGCGATTCGACCGCGGCAGCTTCGCCCAGGGCCAGGTTCAGCGGGTGGATGTGGCCGCCGCTCATGTCCAGCATACCGCCGATGTAGCTGTCGCAGGCGACGACTTCACGGATGCGCTTCTGGTCCATCAGCTCCAGCTGATTGTGGCCAAAACGTTCCCACAGGCGCTTTTGCGACTCCAGGTGGCCCATCTGCTTGGAAGTGAGGGCAGCGAATACGCCACCGTCTTTAAGGTCGCACTGGATGTTGTACTTGGCGACGCGCTCACGAATGATGCGGCCACCTTCGAACGCCATCTGGCCCAGCAGTTGTGCCTGCTTGGGGCCGACGGTGCGTTCGATCACGTCGATGTCACGGCTATAGCTGTTGACGATCTGGCCACCGTTGCGGCCGGATGCGCCGAAGCCGACCTTGGCCGCTTCGACGATGCTGACCTTGAAGCCGTTTTCCAGCAGGAACAGGGCGCTGGACAGGCCGGTGTAGCCGGCGCCGATGATGCACACATCGGTTTCCACCTCACCCTGCAGCGCCGGACGTGGCGGCACCGGGTTAGCCGAGGCGGCGTAGTAGGACTGGGGGTAGGGGGTGTTGGCCATGCTCGAGGAACCTCGTGTTTTATATTTTTAACGAATGTAGCGATGCTATCAATAATAATAAACACCCGCTAGTCGTCCGTTAAAAATCCTTTACCCGGCTGTCGCCGAAGCCTTTCTATAAAGAGGTTAAGATTCAGTGAGTTAGCACGAAAAAAAGTGTTGACAGGGTTTTTGGATTGCGTAGAATGCGCACCACACGACAGGCACATAGCTCAGTTGGTTAGAGCACCACCTTGACATGGTGGGGGTCGTTGGTTCGAGTCCAATTGTGCCTACCAAATCGAAAAGGGGTGATCCGCAAGGGTCACCCTTTTTTATTGCGCACGCGTTTTACTGTAGGAGCAGCCTTGTGCTGCGAAGAGGACAATCCCGCTGACATTGATCTGCGGTGACCACTCGGGCCCTTTCGCAGCACAAGGCTGCTCCTACAAAACCCGGTAGCGCAGCAAAGCTGAAAGTTTTTGATTTTTCTGAAAAAAACGCTTTACAGGTACGCATTCGATGTCTAATAT